>CAWJEG010000008.1:0-277078 GCA_963841845.1 uncultured Chloroflexia bacterium
ATCTGGCCCACTCTCACCAAGGCGTTGAAAGTCGCTCGATTACATCCCTTCTTGACAGCACCCTGGAACAAAGCTCCCACCGGTCTTTATATGGATCGATGCTTTCCTATATATCCCAACTTAAATATTTTTTTACCCCTTCAAGGTCATGTAGACTTTTTCCCCCCGGTTCCCTCTGTAGGTAATTAGAAACCAGACCCTAAACACTACTCTGATGAGGCGCAGCGAAATCCTAGGCTGTTGCCTGTCATGTTAGGATCATCATATCCGCGAGAGCTTGATAAAGTGTCAAAAAATAGACTTCCCCTATCCACCACCTCTAAGTGAACGTTTCCCTTCGGCATCAATTATTTCTCGACCTTCTTCAGCATCGTAAGGGTAAGGTAGGTAGGGGAGCTTGTCCATTCCCAAACATTTCCAGCCATATCCATTAGGCCGTATTGACTTTTCCCTTGAGGGAAACTACCTACCGGCGCAGTTTCTTGATATCCGTCGGGTGAACGTTCTTCCAATCCATTGGACATAAGCTATCACAGATATTTGCAGCATTAATAATAAAGGTATTTCCCCAGGGATATTTATTCCCATCCGAACCACCAGATGCCTTTTCCCACTCTGCTTCTGAGGGTAATCGCCTTTCAGCCCATTTACAGTAATCTTGTGCTTGGTTCCAGTTTACATTAATAACTGGATGATTTGAGTATTGTACATCGTCATGAAAAGCACTACCTGAGAAGGATGTTGTCTTGCTTGGCGATTTACAGGAACCTTCCCCAACACATTTCGCATACATACCGTTAGTTACCTCGGTTTGATCCATCCAAAATCCTTGTAAATACACATCATGCTCAGGTTCTTCATCTCTAAACATTTCTATTTGGCAACTGTCTAGTAATGTTTCACACTCATCCAGTGTATTGCTCGCAGTACTCCCCATAGTGAAGACCCCCTCAGGAATAAACATTTCCACCATACCATCGATCTCTCGTGTACGCATTTCGCTTGAATATATATCTCTTGTGGCTGAGTTCGATGACGTTATTGATAAGGGGTTTTTCCCATTTACTCCCTCAGGTTCGATCTGGGTTGCACCAGTCCCAACCTTTGATGACGATGCACAACGAAAGCCGGTTTGACCTAGGATATAAGTTTCAAACTCATACCCAGGCTCATACTCCTTATCAACATAAAAGCTCCGATAAGTAATATCGGATTTACCACGTAACACATGACCATCCCCCGAGGCAGGTCCTAATGGATTTTTATAGGGTGAATATAAGTAATAATCTGTACCGTACCAATCCAATACCCACTCATCTACATTTCCACCCATATCATAAACGCCATATGGGCTTGCTCCATCTGGAAAAGGACCGGCACCCTCGGTTGTATCGATTTTGTAGGTATCGAAAATTCCAAATTTGGATTTGGTTCTTGGTTTCCCCAAGGGTGTGGACGTCCATCTGTTCCACGGGCTGCCTTCTCCCACTCTGCTTCAGTAGGTAGACTAACACCAACCCAACTACAGTAATCATTAGCTTGTTCCCATTTAATCCAAATCACCGGATAATTTGAATATTGTTCATTCTCATAATATAAAGTGGTTCCATAATAATTCCAAAAAGAATACGGCACAGTACATCCCCCGGCCGCGACACAACTTCTATACATCTTATTAGTTACCTCAGTTTGGTCTTGATCTCAATAGCCATCCAAATCACCTTATACGTTGGATTTGATCCCATTTCAAATTCCCCCTCCGGCACATACACTTCTACCATCCCATCAGCTTCCCTGACATGCGTTAGAATAGGTAAATTCTCTGGAGTTGATGTAAAGGTAGGTGTTGAGGTCTTCCTTGGGGATGATATAGCAGCACTTGTTTTTTCCTTTTCAATAGCACGTCTTGTTCTCTCTGCTTGATTTGCCTTAACATCCATTACAGAAGGCTGCTCTTTCGTATCCCCTAATAACGACAACAATCCACAAGAAATCAATATCAGCAATAAGATGGCACCTAATGCAAAAAATATTCTTAATTGTGAGTGCTTATTATTTGGATCGCTAGCTTTTTTGCTTTCTTTCTGATTTGATGGTTTTTGCCTAGCTGCATAGTCGTTAGATTGTTGATTTGATTTATTTTGTCTGGATGCATAATCTGTTTTTTGTTGATTATTACTATAGTGCTGTTCAGGCTGTTTAGAGTATTGTAAGAATTCCCTTTCTTGATCATACCGGGCGCGTTTATCGTATCTTCTGAGGATTTCATATGCATCATTGATTTCCTGGAATTTACGTGTTGCATTTGGAGATTTATCAAGATCCGGATGGTACATTAACGCCAGGCGTTTGTATGCGGCATCGATAATTTCCTTCTCTGCTGCTGGGTCAACCCGTAATATTTTATAGTAGTCTTTAGGCGCATTGGACATAGGCTAGTTCGTCTCAGGTGCAGGCATTTTATCTCCCCGTCGTTAAAATTCTTATAACTGTATTTTATCTGATTTGCTAATTTCAATTTCCATAAATGGTATAATTGCGATAAGGTTGTAACGGAGCCAGGCAGAGGTAAAAAAACATTCGACCGGGAAATCGTTATGCCCCCACAGTTCGTTAAACTAAACAACCTCTATATATAGAAAGGAGACCACAAAGCTATAATAACAGGCTGAAATATGTGGTATTAAATTTCCCCTAGGGGGCCCGTAGCTCAGCGGCAGAGCACGCGGCTCATAACCGCTTGGTCGCAGGTTCGAATCCTGCCGGGCCCACTTTTTATTTAAAAAAACCAATTGGTGGCACGCCCCATCGAGGGATATGTATATGAATCCTGCCGGGCCCACTTTTTATTTAAAAAAACCATTTGGTGGCACGCCCCATCGAGGGATATGTATATGAATCCTGCCGGGCCCACTTTTCATTTAAAAGGAAAATCTAATTGGTCGCACGCCCCATCGAGGGATATGTATATGAATCCTGCCGGGCCCACTTTTCATTTAAAAGGAAAATCTAATTGGTCGCACGCCCCATCGAGGGATATGTATATGAATCCTGCCGGGCCCACTTTTTATTTAAAAAAACCATTTGGTGGCACGCCCCATCGAAGGAGGGCAGGCGTATCCGGCCAGGCATACAAAAAGTCCATTCTAAGTGCTTTTTTGTTTAAGGACCAGCCTCAATATTTCGCAAATAACAAAAAATACCCAAAATGGAAATCGGATTTATCCGGGCTATAATAAATTGCAAGCATTATGATGGAAGGGCGATCATGACAGGTGAAATTTACCATGCAAACCATGAATCGATATCACCTCATAGAAAATTATGCTCCAGTTGGAATACTGACTGGAATAGATTGCAAAAAAGGCAAATAATATTGCTGAAAAAAGAATCATTTATGGAGGTCCATAATGCCTGAGCATGTGACTCATCAATTATTGAAGGAATTCCTGGAAGCATTCAATCGGCACGATCTGGATTCTATCATGGGCTTTTTTGCTGATGACTGCGTCTTCTACATGCCGAGAGGGGCTAAACCGAGGGCGATCGGTATGCCGGGAAGGATGAGGTTCGTGCTGGCCTGGCAAAACGATTTGAGGGGATTCCCGATGTTCATTATGGAGAAGATAAGCACTGGGTCTGTGGTGATTTTGGAGTCTCTGAATGGACCCTCACCGGCACTGCCAGGTCAGGGCAACACATTGAAGTGCGCGGTGTTGACCTGCTGGAATTCGCGCAGGGTAAGATTACCCGCAAGGATTCATTCTGGAAAATACTGGAGTGACACGCCGGAGGAATTTATCCATGAACCACACCGGATCGTGTCTCTGCTAAAAGGGTGAGAAATTGCCCACTAATTGCGATCATGCTATAATCTGCACGGTTGCAGATTGGACATGACCGCAGGGCGGCAGACCGTGGAGTAATTGATGGCTTGCAGTGATGCTTGCTTTTTTATTAAGCCGGCTTTGGATGTTCTTATAAAAATGATGGGAATTTGTGATAAATATCATGACAAATTTGGAAGAATTATGAACTGAACTTCCCCTGCGAGTACCCGGTCAAGGTGATCGGCAGGGATGAAAATGATTTCACGGGGTTTGTGATGGATGTGGTCACGCGCCATGTCCCGCAGCTGACCAGCGATGATTTCCGCACGCGCCCGAGCAGCGGGGAAAAATACATTTCCGTATCCGTGACCTTTATTGCCGAAAGCCGCCAGCAGGTGGATGCCCTGTATGCCGAGCTGGGCAGCGATGAGCGGGTGAGAATCGCCTTTTAATAATCCCCCAGGTAAAGCAAATCCTTAAAAGTCCTGAATATTAACAGAGTTAGGGTGTTGTCAGTCAATGTCCCTCACCCTGCCTGAAGAGAGCCTCTCCGGGGGGAGAGGAGATGTAAAGTTCAGCGGCGGTCGACGAGGATGGCGCCGTCTTTGATGACCAGGTTGACGGATTCCTGGTTTTGCAGGATTTTAAAATCCTGGATGGGGTCGCCATTAACCGCCACCAGGTCGGCACGCAAGCCGGGGGCTATGGTGCCGATTTCTCCTCCAAGACCGAGGGCGGCAGCCGCCGTGGAGGTCATGGCTTGAATGCATTCCAGGGTGTTCAACCCGCCGATGCCCAGGTGATAGGCTTCATAGGCGACACAGCCGTGGGGGACATCCTGCATGCCGGCATCTGAGCCGGCGGCTATCTGCACCCCGTGCGCTTTTGCCCGGTTTACGGCATCATACATGGCAGCCAGGGCTTTTTCGCGCCAGATGCGGTAGGCTTCGTTCTCCGGGATGCGGCCGGCATCCACCGAGCGCTGCTTCCGGGCTGAGGGTGGGGATCAGGAAAACGCCTTTTATGGCCATTTCGTCCATTTGTTCGTTGGTGAGGAAGCGCCCGTGCTCCAGGGAATCCACGCCGGCACGGATGGCATCATCGACACCCTTGCCGCCGTGGCAGTGTGCGGTCACCCTGCGCATAGCCTCGTGAGCCAGCTGGCAGATGACCTCCATCTGTTCAAAGGTGAGTTCCTGGGTATACCTGCCCCCCAGGCCGCGCACGTACTCGCTGATGGTGGCGTTTATTTTAATCACATCGACTCCGGCAGCCAGCTGCAGGCGCACTGCCCGGCGGGCTTCATCAACAGAGTCTGCGATGGCTCCCATGAATCCCGTGGCTTCCAATGGAATCCCGGGGCGCAGGTAGGGGCGCGGGTCCATGTGGCCGCCGCTGGTGGTAATGCCGTGTCCGGCGACCAGCATGCGCGGGCCAACCTGCCAGCCACGCTGGATGGCCTGGCGCAGGGCAAGATCCACCCAATCACGCGCCCCCAGGTCACGGATGGTGGTCACCCCCATCTCAATATGCCGGCGGGCATTGCGGGCGGCGATGAATGCCGTATCAGCCGGGCTTTCGGTAACCGGACCGCCGCCCCAGTTTTCGGAGGGATCTCCGCTGTGAACGACGTGGGTGTGGGCATCCACAAATCCCGGCATGAGGGTGTACTGCGAGAGATCGATCACTTGCAGCGATCCGTGGGAAGTGGGAAATCCTCCCAGGCACCTACAGCGGAAATGAGGCCATCTTCCACCAGGACCCCCTGCTGCTGGCGAACACTTTGTAGATTTCTGATTGGTAATTGCAGTCCCGGTTTTAATTAAATATCTCATCATTCCATCCAAAAAGTGTTGAATTTTTTTATTAATCAATTTTTAGACGCGGGTCAAGGCCGGCACGCAGCCCGTCACCGATCAGGTTGGTGGCCATGACCACGCTGAGAATTGCCAGGCCGGAGAAGGTGGAAATCCACCAGGCTTTACCGAGCACCTCACGCCCTTCAGCGGTCATTAAACCCCACTCCGGGGTGGGCGGCTGGGCGCCCAGGCCGAGGAAACTGAGGCCGGAACCGACCAGGATGGCGCTGCCGACCTGCAGGGTGGAAAGCACGATGATCGGCGAAAGGGCATTGGGGAGAATATGCCTGGACATGATATGGTAGGAGGAGGCTCCCACCAGCCGGGCAGCATCGATATAGGGGGATTCTTTAATGGAAAGCACCATGCCGCGTACCAGGCGAGCATATATAGGGACAGTGGAGATACCAACGGCAAGCATCACGTTGCGGATGCTGGGACCCAGAGCTGCGATGACCACCAGAGCCAGCAGCATGCCCGGGAAAGCCAGCATGGCATCCATCGAGCGCATGACAACCGAATCGGTTCTGCCGCCATTGAAACCGGAAAATAATCCCAGTGTTGTTCCGATAATTAATCCAATGGATACGCTGATAATCCCGAGGGTTAAAGAAATCCGTCCGCCGTACAAAACCCGGCTGAAAACATCGCGCCCCAATTTATCGGTTCCAAACCAGAAATCTGCAGACGGTGCCTGGCGGGCTTTACTAACCCTGTCCAGCGGGTCATAGGGGGCGACCTGGTCGGCAAAAATGGCCACCAGTACCCAGAAAACCAGGAACACCAGGCCAATTACGGCCCCTTTATTGCGAAAAAACAGGTAAAAGCCAAACGGGATGCGGCTCTTCTTCTTTTACCGTAACACTTGTTTCCTGCTGATTTTGATATATGCCTGGATTTTCCACTTAAGTCCCTCACCTGAAGTACTTATTGGTTGTAATGAATGCGCGGGTCAATATAAGCGTAGGAGATATCCACCAGTAAATTAGCTCCTACATACAGGAGGGCAAGGAAGAGGACCGTCCCCTGGACAAGGGGATAATCCTTCCAGAGGATGGCGCTGACGATCAGGCGCCCCAAACCCGGCCGGCTGAAAACGGTTTCCGTGACCACTGCCCCGGCCATCATGCTGCCAAACTGCAAACCCACGATGGTCACCACCGGGATGAGGGCATTCTTCATGGCATGACGGGAAATTAATTTCCATTCCTCAATACCCTTGGCACGTGCCGTCCGGATATAGTCCTCGTTGAACACCTCGATTAACCCGGAACGGGTCAGGCGGCTGATAATGCCGGCAGAAGCCAGGCCGATGGTGATGCCGGGCAGGACGATTGCTTTCCAGCCTTCCCCGCCTGCAGGCGGGAACCAGTCCAACTGGAAAGAGAATAGCAGGATGAGCAGCAGCCCCAGCCAGAAGATGGGCATGGATACACCAATATAGGCGAAGACCATGCTGAAGAAGTCAATCCAGCTGTTTGGTTTGAGAGCTGCTAAAATGCCCAGAACCAGTCCAAAAATGACCGAAAAACCCAGACCCACCAGGCTGAGCTGCATGGTGGAACCAAATCTTTCCATGATAATATCCGTAACCGGAGAGCGCAGGCGGATGGATTCCCCCAGGTCGCCGCGCACTGCCCCGGCCATAAAGCGGAAATACTGTACATAAAGGGGATCATCGAGTCCCATATGGGTGCGCAGCTCAGCGATACGTTCCGGTGTAACCGAGCCTCCCTCGGCGCCCATCAGCATGAGCATGGCAGGATCGCCGGGAAGGGCATGCATGATAAAGAAGATGATAACTGAAACAATCAATAATACCGGGATGAGCTGGATCAGGCGGTTTCTGATGTATCCAAGCACGAATTACTCCTCCAAATGATGCCAGTTATAAATGGAGGCACGGTTGCGTGCCTCCATTTACTATCCTGGTGGATTTTACTGCTCGATATAAGTATCGTTGAGGAAGAACCAGTTGCCCTCAATTCCCATTGTGAAATCTTTAACGGAATTACTGACAGCGTAGAATACAGGCTGGCTCAAAGTACCCAGTTGAGGTGCGTATTCCATGATCATTTGCTGGGCTACCTTGGCTTGCTCACAGCGTACATCAAAGTCCGGGGCACTGGCAACCTGCTCGAGGATGGCATCCAGTTCGGGATTGACCCAGCCAGTCCAGGCCCAGCCGCCGGGAACGGCGTACTTGGAGTTCCAGATCTGGTCGAGGATGCGGGGATCCGGACTGCGCTGGCGCTCGTACATCAGGTCGAAGTCGCGTTTCTGGACCATATCGAGCTGAATCGGTCCAGCCACAATCTCGACCAGCACATTGATGCCGACATCCTTCCATTGCTGCTGCAGTCCTTCACCAATTTCCTGGTGGTGCAGAACGGTGAAGCGGATGTCCAGTGGTTGGCCGTCTTCCACACCAGGCACGCCGTGGGCTTCGCGGACACCGTCACCGTCCTCATCCTTCCAGCCGGCTTCTTCCAGGAGCGCCTTGGCTTTCTCAGGATCGTAAGGATAAACAGCCTCATCACCATCCCAGTAGCATGGATGGACTTTATTGAGCGGTCCATAATTGGTGAGATAAAGACCATCATAGAGAAGGTCATTGAGGGTTTCGCGGTCGGTGGCATATTGCAGCGCCTGGCGCACCTGGATCTGGTCCAACGGGGCACTTGTTGTATTCATCACCATCTGCAAGCCGGTGCCTGCCTGGTAGCCGACTAGAAAACCTGCATTTGGATTGTCCTGGTAATCTGCTACATATGCTGCGGGCAGTTCCTGCACAATGTGGGCATCGCCGGTATCCACCATGCTGCCAAGGACGGCATCCTCGCCAATGAATTTAATAGTGACGGTGTTCAAATATGCAGGTCCTTCATGCATCTGGACAGGGTTCCAGCCGCCGTAATCCTCCCAGCGGGTAAAGGTGACGTGGTCATTGGGCACCCACTCGGTGAAGAGGAAGGGGCCGGTACCAACGAGGTGCTTGTCAAACTCGGCAACACCCCATTCTTCAGCAGCGGTGGGGGACCACAGCGGCATGCGCCGGATGGCATCCTGGAAGGCAGCCCAGGGTGTTTCGTGGTTGATTTTTACGGTGTATTCATCGATGACATCGATGGATGTGATCGGTCCCACATCATCACCCAGCTGGGCGGAGGCGACTTCTTCGGATTTTACACGCTCGAAGTTGTACTTGACGGCTTCGGCATTGAAAGGGGTGCCGTCCTGGAAGGTGACATCGTCACGCAGCATGAATGTCCAGGAAAGGCCGTCCTCGGACTGCGTCCATTCGGTGGCCAGGGCGGGCTGGTAGGTTCCATCCGGAGCCTGGACAATCAATGAATCAGCCACAAAGGAGTCGAAGAGCCAGGTGGACTGGTAGGGGTCGATGTGGCCGTCAAAAGAGGCAGGTTCACTGTCAGCGACAGTTGCGATCACGAGATCGCCACCCTTAACCATTTCAGGTTCCGCGGGTGCTTCTGTGGGTGCCTCGGCCGCTGCCGGGGCTTCTGTTGCCGGCATTTCTGCCGCTGGCGGTTCTGTGGGAGCCGCTTCCTCCATTGCCGGCGCTTCTTCAACAGGCGCCGGGGCTGGTGCACAGGCGGCGAAGAGCATACTCAGGATGATAAACAGGCTAAACAAAACTAGAAATCTGGATTTCATTTTACTTCTCTCCTTTTGAAATTGAAAAATTTAGTCAATATTTTTTTGGGATACGGTAAATTTTCCCCGGCGTGACTCCTTTCCAAACAATTTACCCATCGGTTTGTTCAGCGGATCTAAACCAGCTGCCTTCCATCCCGGTAGGTCCGTTTGACATTTTTAAGATACTCCAGGTCTTCCAATGGATTGCCATCCACGACGATGACATCTGCCAGCTTACCGGCTTCCAATGTGCCGACTTTGTCTCCAAGGCGGTTAACCAAGGCGGCAACGCTGGTGGCGCTGCGAATGGCACCGTAGCTCCCATCTACCAACCCCAGTTTCACCATAAATTTCATTTCAGGGACAATGACCTCATGGCCGACGGCGGGACTGCCGGCGTCTGTGCCAAATACGATGGTGACGCCTGCTTTAGCTGCATCCACCAGACTGTCGAAGCTGGCGGTATTGGCAACTGCTTTCTGGCGTTCCAGGATTTTCCATTCTGGTATCCTGTACTTGCGGGCGACATCGGCGTTGGCCTGCTGTACCAGGGCAGAAAAGGTGGTCACGATGGGGATCTTTTTGTCTGCCAGGAGCTGGATGGTCTCGGGGGTCATCTTTCCGCCATGTTCGATCATATCGATGCCGAAATCCACCACACGGCGGATGGCTTTCTCAAAAGTGGCGTGGGCGGTGATGTACAGGCCGTTGCGATGGGTTTCATCGATCACAGCCTCCAATTCTGCATCGGTGAACTCGAGGAGGTCATGGCAGGCCATGATCTTGATCAGATCAGCATTGTTGCGCACCTGTTCACGGACGGCACGGCGCATTTCATCCGGACCGGAAGCCTCATGGCAGCACCAGTAGGTATGCCCGCCGGTTTGGACAATGGCTTCCCCGCAGATCAGCACACGCGGACCCGGGAAAATGCCCTGTTCAACGACCTGTTTGGCCGTATAGCTGGTCTTATTCATGCCCAGGTCACGTACGGTGGTTACGCCGGCGCGCAGGTTGATCAACATATTGCCGGCACATTTATAGGCGCTGACTTCGGGGGTGTCATTCAGCGCCTGGTGAGCCAGGTCGTGGATGCCGTCCCAGGCGAGGTGCAGATGGCTGTTGATCAGGCCTGGCAGGATGGTACCGCCGGTTTCGATGGTTTCGACCGAATCGGAGCCCAGCTCTTCCACTTTTCCAACAGCCTTAATTTTTTGACCGTCGATCTCCACGAAACCATTCTCGATGACCTGGTCTCCCACTGCGGTAAGGACGCGTCCCTTGAGGATGAAGTGTTTGGACTCAAAATCAAATAATGGTTTGGTGATATTTTGAAAACGCCAGGCAGGTGGTTCGGGCATAGTTCCTCCAAATATTGAATATAGATTTTTTTGCTGCTTGATTTATAAAGCTTGTGGTTTTCAAACCAACAAACATTACTGCATCATAAAATTATTATACAATTTCCTTATCAAAAAAACTGGAATCCCTCAAAAAAATCCAGGCCACCGTTTTTCCTCACAGGATTCCATGAAAGGATTTTATTAATGGCAGCTTTATAGGGCATATAGAGGCATGCAATGCATTTTCAGAGGATTGATTAAACAAATGTGATCCTTCATTCGTAAGAAGTATTATGAACATTCTTTTGTCACCCGGATTCTCATTTTAATTAATTGAGTTTGTCCGAGTCGGTCCATTGATTGCTGCATAATTTATCAAGTGGGGTCTCCGCCAGAATCATTAATCGGGATGGTTGATGATCCAGAAGGAAAAACGGATACGGATGCCGAATCTCCAAATCTGTCCAGCAACTGGGATATGGTATCCTGAAGGGAGTCTACTGGAATGATGCCAATCCTTCTTAAATCAGCTGGATCAATACCATCTGTGAGCATGAAAATTTGTTTTTCTGCTCTAATACGTGCCAGTGCATAGGCAATTACATTATACGTCACCTTGCCCTGGCGGCGGGTAATCTTTCTCAGATAGAAATCTGCGTCCCCTGCAGGGGCGGTGAGCAGGCTGAAAAATTCGTCCCCGCCAATCCCATCCGGACAGGCGGCAACCGCCAGGATCGCACCGCCTTTTTTTACAGCAGCATCCCCAAATTCTATGGCCCGTACACCCTGGTACAGGTCATAGTCGTATGGATAGGCAGAGGTTATGGCAATATCAGCCAGGCCTTCATGGGGAACCTCAAATACCTGGCGGGCAAAGACCAACCCTTCCTGGTAAACCTGATCCACAGAACCGGCGAATATTTTGGCTATGGAACCATCCTGGCATTGGACGATATCGATCAGGAAATCAAAAGGAACGAATCTGGCAGCTTCATCGATATCCATCCGGCAGGGGATGTCATTGCTTGCAAACTGCCGGAAACCAAGCGGAACAAGGGAGTGGTTCGCATTGATGGTGTCCAGGGAGGCTATCCCGGGCAGAATCAATTTACCCCCACCCGAATATCCGGCAAATGGACTGGGGCCAATGTGCCCGATTCCGATTCGAAAATTCGCCCCCATCACCTCCCGGTTAAACCAGAGCGGGGTCCCACGGCTGGTTAAACCCACAAAAACCTGCTGGCTTTCCTGCTGGCAATCGTGCTGCAAAATCCGGTATCCCTCATAGACCCGGTCGCCAACTTTTTTGCGGACTTCCTTTTCGGTTGCCTGGCGATGGGTACCATGGGTGACCAGGATGGTGATGTCGTCGCCTTTTATTCCGGCTCTTTCCAGTTCAGCCAGTACAGCGGGGAGGACCAGGTGAGCAGGGGTTGTACGGGTCTGATCATCCACCAGGATGATGACTTTCCCGCCATGTCTCGCAGGGGAAGACAGGAGCAAGGATCGTAATGGTTGGGATACCACCAGGTTCAACTCACCAGGGACATCCGCACAGGGTAAAATTTTATTGGGGGCAAATATCCCTTTCAGGTTGGATGGTGGAACATCAATCGTCTGGAAGGCAGTGCCATAAGGGAGTTGGATAAGCGCCATCTCTCTGAATTCCTCTCAGTCCAGGCAGACACGGGGCAGCAGGGATAATTTTCTGAACAGGTAAAAATTGGCCGTTACCATGACAGTGTACCTTTATTATTGGTTTTTGGATAATCAGTCTATAAAAAGTTTTCTAAATATCCTTATTTGCTCATCATCCGGCTTGTTTTTGCCCGGACACGATGAAGTAGTTGATACTGGCAAAGAAATCCCCTTCGGCAGCTGTTTGTTCAAGCTCACTCATCCAGGATTGATGCTCCGAATCTGTGATACCTCCGCCGTTTAGTGCAGCCTGGGCTGCCCGGGTCAGGGCATAGTACATAGCGGATTTGTCATCCAGACCGTACGAAACCAGCGGGAGAATCTGAATTTCCTTGAGTCCGGCTTTCTTCAAACGCCTGTATAACTGGCGCCCGCTCCAGGAATTACTGCCGTAGTGATCGGCACGCCAGTGGAGGATCTTTCGGGTTAATTCCACCCGGGAATGGTTGACGGTTATGGTTTCAAAATCCCAGTCCATCAGGACAATTGCGCAGCCGGGTTTCACGACCCTTACCATTTCTGAAACAATGGCATCCGGTTGGTCTACGTTCAGCAAAAGCCGGGCAGCAAAAGCTCCGTTAAAGGTTCCGGCTGGAAAGGGAATTTGTGCTCCGCCACCTGCCAGGAAGCGGATGCCATCCTGAAGATCCTGCATTTGGGCATAGCGGATGGCCTGGGGGATGTAGAAGAAGGAAGAATCCATTCCAACAATGCAACCGCAAGAACCCAGATGGTTTACCGCCTGGCGGCAGAGAGCACCGCTGCCGCTGCCCACCTCAAGCCACATTTCACCCGGCTTAAGGTGCAGTTCCTCAATCAGACGATCATTAATAGAGCGTTGATCTGGATAATGGGTCTGATCTTCAAGGAACTGCACACTGCGCAGGGCGTCCTGCCGGTTTTCTGTGTTGGATGCCATGGTATCGTATCTATGGTTCTTAAAATAATCCCAATTCTTTCAATGCCTGGGCACCGCCATCGAGGTTTCCCAGGTTCATGCCGGCATAAGAAGGAGAATATACAATACCCTTACCACCAGCGCGGAACGTTGCCAGTACACTTCTGCGGACAATATCCGGTGTGCAAACAGCCTGTTCGGCTTTGTTACGAGGGGCATCCACGCCGATACCCATGTACACATCCACTTTTCCTTCCACACCCCTGACGGCATCCTGGCATTGACCGAAAACGTAGGTATCCGGATCCATTCCTTTCTGGACTACCTCATCCCAGCCGGCTTCATTCAAGCCGAGCATTTTATACATCATGGGGGTCAGTTCCTGGGGAGTGAAATCACGTAGTACCGCTTTGTGCAGGTCACTCATCTCGTTATGGTAAATCAGGCCGGATTGGTGCTGGTAGGTAATCGGTTTGACCCAGTCTGACCAGGTTGCCATTTCTGCCCACGGCCATTGGGCTTTGCGCAGCGGGTTAAAGTGGTTCCGGTTCCAGACATTGAGCCCGAACTTCAAATCCGGGTTGCACCACTTGGTGATACCGTAGAGTTCGCGGTCCATGTCTTTATTTCGTTCCACCCAGTAGCGTTCCCACAACAGCACTTCCGGATGGAAGTAAAGACGGCGCATAAACTCGACGAGATAGCCATCAACAAAAGTTTGCCCGGCACGGGCTTGCTGGACAAATTCATGCAGGGATTTAAACCCCCGCTTAACAGCTTCGATATCGATGCCCTGCTGCATGGCTTCCTGGCGGCAGTACTTGCAGAAGCAGTTCGGCACCATCCCGGAAAGTACATTATCCATCGGGCTGCGGCGTTCGTTGCACCACATGACCCCATCGATATCATAACTTCGGCAGTAATCCTCAAATATCGAATGCCACCAGCCGCGATAATCCGGGTTATTGATGCATGGCTCGCTGCCAATGCGATTGAAGACATCCACCTCAAGCATTTGCGGCATATTGGGGATATTTACCGCCGTCGCTGATCCATGACCGGCATATTTGAACAATGGCTCCATTACTTCCGGATAGATTTTCATACCCTTCCGGCGTGCTTCCGGGATGATCATATCCAGGATGTCTTTTCCCTCCAGCTGGGCGTCTTTTGCCCGGAAGTTGCTGACCCTGGTGTTTTTATAATATTCGGGATGATGGGCGATATAGGACCCACCGCTCAAGGAGAAGTCTTCCTTTACCCCGTGATCCGGCCAGCCCTCAAGTTTCCAGGAGATACGCCGGCCGACTTTTAGTCCCAGCCAGGATATGGTACCAACAAGCAGAACGTTGATGCCGAAACGGTTGCTAAAAAGGTCCAGGATATTCTCGACGCCTTCATCAACAACACTGATCGGGCTTATTTGAATTCCGACAAATTTATTATCTTCAGTCATTTTTTCCTCCAGTTAATGGGTTATATCCAGGCTTCCGGAATGCCCTGGCGCTTATAAAACTCACGCATGGTAACCTTCTGCTGGGTTTCCGCAGATTCCACGCATGCGAGGGTGACTCCCAGCGTTTTCAGGTGATCCTTTCCGCTGGTGATCAACGGGGTGCCAAGGATAATGGCGTCGATAAATTCCCTTAAAAGACCGCGGGTATCATCCACAAAAGCAATGCAGGGTTCCAGGGGAATTTCCTGCAGCGGTTCCACATCATCGCCTTCTTTAAAACGATGACCAGTCAAAGCAAGGGCCGGGTCCATCCTGGCGGCATACAAATCGCTGAACTGCTTTTTCTGGATGATGACACCGCCGTCGCAGTCGGTGCGCCATTCAAAACAAAAACGGTTCCACCCGGAGGTCCATGTGCCAAGGTAATTAACGTGCATACCGCTCTTTAATTCAAAAAGGGCAGAAACACAACAGTCATCCTCGTAAGTGCTCCAATTGGGGCGCCAGGTATCTGCTTTGACTGAGATGATCTCATCCTCGTAGCAGTAGCGGATCAGGTCAAAGTGGTGGACGGACTGTTCCAACAGCATGGGTTGTTTCATGATCAGGGGATACTTGTTCAGGTCCTTGCGGTTGCCATCGCGGTTGCGAATGTAATTAAAGTTCGCAAAACCGGGTACTCCGTAGGTTTTATCGCGGATTAGCTGGCGGAGCATCTGGCTGGAAGCCAGGTAGCGGAAATTATGACCGACCATTAATTTCAAGTTGGCTTGTTCAGCCTTGCGGACCATGTCGATACTTTCCGGAAGCACTTCTGAGAGGGGCTTTTCACAGAGAACATGGCAGCCGTTTTTGAAGGCTGTCAAGGTTTGCTCGTGGTGGACTTCCGGCGGGGTTACCAGATTCACTGCATCGGCTTCAACAGAGGCAAAGGCTTCTTCCAGGCTGCTGAAGCAGGGGGTTTCAGGCTGACCCCAATCCAACAGCGTTTGCCTGGCAAGGTCAACGCGCTGGCGGACATAGGCTACGTTGCATGTGCGGGGATCTTCCCCAACCACCTTTGCCCACTGCTCGCCTCTCACCCCCATGCCTACCTGGATAAATCGTACGGGTGTATTCATAAAAATCCTGGCTCCTTTTTATCATTAAGGTTCATTAAGATAATCTCGCAGATGTATAACCGGGTCAATTTGCGGTAAAAAATTAGCGTCCCGTTTTATCCGGCTGATATCCAGAGCTCCCCGGTAATCATTTTCGCTAAATACCAGGCTGGCTTCCCCAGGATTATCTGCCCAATCAATATCAAGCCCATGAGAGGAGAAAGCGGACACAAGGCCGGACAGGGATGTGGTCTTTCCGGAACCCAAATTATAAACCGGGAAATTCCAGCCAGGGGCTTGCAAAAGATTCAGGAGTGCACGGGCAATGTCGCTGGTATGGATCCAATCCCGGGTAATATCCGGTCCAGAAACACGAACAGTCTGTTTGCCTTTGAGGGCCATTTTTAAGCGGTACATCAGGCTCATGTGCTGGCGTGCCCCGGTGGGTCTTTCCATGCTGCCATATACGGAAGCAAAACGCACGGATGCGACCGGTTTACCGTTTAATTCCTGCATGCGCTGTCCGAGAAGCTCAGCGGAATATTTGGTGATGGCATAGAGGTTGTTGAGTGACAGCGGGGAATCTTCGCCGACATTTCCCCCATCCGGTGGCGGTGTCGGGAGGTATACACCGGTACTGCTGCAGAGGATTAATTTTTCAATGCTCTTTATGGCTGACAGGGCATATAAAGCATTTACAGCACTCCCCAGGTTGACATCGATTATTAATTCCGGCTGCTGCATTTCCTTCTGGATTGTGGGAGTAATGGCAGCGGCATGGACAAGGTGTGTCACATTTTCTGCTGCGCAGAGACCAATCAGCGCATTCCTGTCCCTCACATCCAGGGCGTGGATGGTTATACGGTCACGGTAAGGGGCCAGGAAAGAATCTACCTCAGCAGTTAGCGGCAGGATATCGGCGGCGATGACATGCGCCTGCGGAAGGTCCTGTGCGAACCGGCGAACTAAATTGATGCCTACAAAACCTAAACCACCAGTAATCAGTATGTTCATGATTTACCCCATACTCCGTATCGATTGCAATGCAGCCAGGGCACGTTGTTTTGCATCTTCAATGTGGGAAATTAATACCCCTTCTATTTTATCCATATTTTGCTGCCTGATCTGGTTTAATATTTCCTGGTGGATTTGGTGCGGCTGCTTGGGCTGGGTAAAATGTGTTTTACTGGTAATACCCATTAAGATCATGGTTTGGGATCTAATCGCCTGCCAGGCATTCTGCAACCGTTTGTGGTCTGCCAGCAGGAAGAATGTATCGTGAAATGCCATATCATATTGAGCCAGCAACCCAACCCCATCCGCCTGGTTTTCAGTATGCTCCATATGGAAGATCATCTGCTGCAAATAATCATAATGGCTGTTTTCCAATACCGGGATGGCACGTTTGATGGCATTTTTTTCCAGCAAAATCCGAAAACTGTATATCTCAAGGATATCCTTTTCGTTAAAATCTACCACGAAATACCCGCGGCGAGGCTGGGAGGTAACCAGTCCTTCCTGTTCCAGGGCAGATAATACCTCCCGGATGGGGGTCCTGCTTATTCCTAATTGTTCAGAAATTTTTGACTCAATGATGCGTTCGCCGGGCATCAACAAACCCTGCAGGATAGCTGCCCGAATCTTACCCTCAGTGGAATAAGCGCAGGACAGCCGGCTGGTTATTTTCATTAAACCCATCGCCTTGTATCATGCCTTAATGTCTCCTCACGTGATCAACAATCTGTACGAATCCATTCTTGTTAATTTTCCGGGTATAAAGAAATACAAATTCTGACTGCAATCCATGGTTTACTGCTTTTGTAAAATATACCCGGACCCTGTAGATCTGGAAATCGCTATCCTGGCAATGATATAGACACTGAAAAGTGATCCGGGTACTATTGCCAGAGCCATGGGAATCCCGAATCTGCCCGCCACAACACCGGCTATGATCGGGCCAATAATATGCCCTATTGTCATCAAGGAGTTATAAAGGCTGAGGCGTTTGCTGATATCTGAAGGTATTTTTTCTCCCTCGACGACAAGCGTCATACTGGTTACCCTGCTTACACCAAAAGCGAACCCGACTATAACTACCAGCAGGGTAAGTCCCCAGAGGAGTCCGCTGAAAGGCAATAATGTAATTGCCAGGGTTAGGGAAATCACCCCGGCAGCATTAACTTTTCCCGTTGTATCACCGGTAATTAAATAACCGCAAAACGGCCGGATGATACCGGATAGAAAATTCTCCAAACCCATCATGGCTCCTATGGTAGTGTAGGTAAGGCCAGAACTCAACCCATATAATGGAAAATAGGTTGAAAAAATTGCTATTGAGCTCGCCATGGTGAAGGCAGTTGCCATCCCAATTAGGACTACAGGTGTGTTAATCAGTTTTAGATTAAAAATTTCCCGTAATTTGTGAAAGGCAATTGGTGATGGTAAAGGCATTTGGCCGATTTTAACATCGGGTGGCAGCCTGGAAGCGCTAAGAATGATGCCCAGAATCATTAACCCGCACACTGCAAAGGCAGTCGGGTATCCGTATGTATCCGTTAGATAACCGACCATAAGCGAGCCGATGGCCATACCCAGGGCAATGCTGGATGTATACAACCCCACAGCAAACCCTGTACTGGTATTTTTTGGCAGATGCTTTTGGGCAGTTGTGTATATCATCACGGTCAGGATCCCTACCCCCACGGAGTTTACAGCAATTGCCAGCCAGATAAATAATCCTTCTGGTTCGGTGACAAAAAGGAAACAGCTTATTGAAACCAGTAGAGCACCAACCTGGATGAGCCTTTTTTCGTGATGACCTTGATAAAGAAATCCGGTTAATATGCTGGAGATTCCCTCTATTGTTGAGAGAAATGCCATGATGAATCCAATGAGCGATAGGGAAAGATCCTGGGATTCAAGGTAGCCAACTACAATGACCAGGAAACCGCCATCTCCTATCCCCATAAATAGCACACACAGCAGGCAGATAAGAAAATACCTGTATTGAGCCGCTTTTTTAAAAACAGAATCTCTAATCAAGTTGCAGCCTGTTTAAATTCTTGCCCGGTCCACTGATTTGAAACCGGGCAAGGAGGTGTTGGTTTGTGATTCCCTGGTTAGAATTGGTTAAAGTTTTGCGATGAAATCCTTCATGCGCCCGGCAGCAACCTTAATCCTCTCGGTTGGTGCCAGCAGGGAAAGGCGAACGTAGCGGTTGGTGGCATCATTAAAGAGCCTGCCCGGGAAGATTAACACCCCGGCTTCTTTTAATAAGCGGATGCAGAATTCATCCGGGGTCATGCCGAGGCTGGTTACATCCGTAAAGAGATAGAATCCCGCCCGGGGAGGAACGTAGGACAAGCCCATTTGATCAAGCTGGTTTGACATATAAAGCCGGCGTTCGTTGTAAATTTGGCGCGATTTTTCAACCACATCCTGCGGTCCGGTTAAAGCGGCGATGGCGGCAGCCTGGGTGATAGACGGGCAGCAGATGGAGATCGTGTGGGCTGCCTCGGTGAGCATTTCGCAGAACGGGGCAGGGGCAGCCAGGTAGCCGCAGCGCCAACCCGTCATGGCATAGGTTTTTGATGGTCCGTTGACGGTGATGGTGCGCTGGCGCATTCCCGGAATCGCTGCCATGCTCAAATGGGGAGTGCCATCAAAGATGAATTTCTCGTAAATTTCATCGCTGATCACAATCAGGTCATGGTCCACGACAACTTTGGAGATTTCATGCAGCTCATCCGGAGAAAGAATACCGATGGGATTGCCCGGGTTAACGAGGGAAAGTATTTTTGTCCTTGGTGTGATGGATTTTCGTATTGCCTCAGCGGTAAAGTTAAAATCATCCTCCTGCCTTGTAGGAACAACAACAGTCCTGCCACCCCACATGTGAACTGCCTCATCATAGGATGAATAGCGCGGTGAGGGAACAAGTACTTCATCTCCGGAATTAAGCAGTCCGTATAAGGCCAGGAAAACAGCTTCTTCGGCACCCACCGTGACCAGAATTTCATTTTCCGGGTTGTACTCCAGGTTGTTCTCACGTTTGAGCTTATCGGCGATTGCCTGCCGAAGCTCAATCGTGCCGCGGATATGCGTATAATGGGTTTGCCGGGTCTCCATAGCCCTTTTTGCAGCTTCAATCACGTGGTCCGGGGTATCCAAATCGGGATCACCCCGTCCGAGTGCGATTACATCGCTGAGTGTCGCAGCAATTTCCATCAGTTTTGTACGAATTCCAACTTCTGCGATCTGGATTTTCTCTGAACGGCGCCGTTCGATTGCACTGGTATCCATATTCCATCTCCCTGTCATTGATTAAGTGTTATCCCCCGGATTTTCTGTCTATTGTAGACAATTATAGTGATGGAAGAAATACCTGTCAATACAGGGTGTAAAAATGGATGTATAAATGGATCAAGGGGGGCTCTGGTAAGAAAACCAACAACTGCCTGGACAGATGTAAAGAATTCTTCGAGAAGTCACCTGATTTTGCCAGAGCAAGAATATTTGGCAATGTCTATCTTCGCAAAAAAAATGATATGCCCGGGGTGAGATACCGGCGGATATGGTGTTTATCCATCCTGCCGGCTGATCTACACTTCCTGATATAAATAACTGCACCATTGCAATAAAGAAAGGATTGACCAGGATGCGGCAGCCAGGATGGAAATTAAGTCATGTGTTATTAATGCTCTAAGTTTGGAAGCCTGGAATATGGGGTAATGGAAAGAATCTACCCCATATCCTGGATAGCAATTGAGATTTCTGCGATAGTTGAACCCAATGTGTTATTTTAACTGGTAAAGAATTTGCTCCTGGAGCTGGTCTTCAGGAATTTCACCGGGGTCGTTGAGGTAAAATTCATAAACCAACCCGGTGGGTTGGTGCCCATTTTTTTTCACCCATTCACTTAACTCAGCGTAAGCCTTTTCCGCTTCCGGGTAAGAACCGATGTGCAGTGTGGCTGCATAATACCCGGCAGGAATTTCGTTGGACTGGATTTTACCTTTTGCGGGTAATTTCTTTGTTACAGGAAAACCAGCTTCCACATCCAGGTCTTGCATGTCCATATTGTAGTAGGCAGCATAGGGGGGGCCGGCAAATTCCCCTCCAAGTTCAGCAGCATACAGCATGATTGACTCGTATGCCTCGCCTAAAAAATTTTTCAATCCGCTGACCGAAGTACGGGTACGGATGGAAAGCACCGGCTGGGCTTCTTTTTGCAGCAGCTCGCATTGGTATGCCATGATTTTTTCTCCCTGGTTGTTATTAGAATATAGGTTCTATTAATAATATTCTAATCCAATTTTATCAATTTACAAGAATGAAATCAGGATTGTGAATACCTTTTTGAATATCACCGTGGCCATTAAAAAGGTGATCCCGGCCTAACCAGCCCATCCCCCCGATATCTTTCGGGAAGGCAGGCAAATCACACCGGGATCACCTGTAATCAAGTCACAAGATTGTTTAATACCATATAGGAGATGGTATTCCCCGGCCTTTACACCCCCGGTTGGGCAACAACGTAAATCAGAGCAGAGCCTTCAACAACACAAATATCAGGCCGCAGCAGCATCATGGCTGTCTCCGTATATGGTGCGGCGAAAACTTCCAGCTCTTCCAGCGTGTGAAGATCCAGAATCTTTCCCATCTCCGTACCACCTGGAACAATTGTACCCACTGCTTCTTCACGCAGCGTAGGAACAAAAATACCACCCATGCGGGAACGCAGCGCCTGTGTTTTACCGACCTCGATGGCTTTTCTCGCCGGATCCGGAGGGGCAGCCAACTCAAGCACCCCAAGATTGTACAGGACACGTTCCATCCCTCTGGCAATCCGTCCGCACCAGAGCATCTCATCCTTCGAGCGTCCGCCAATTTCAATGTTTGTTACCTGGATGCCCAATGTTTTCGCATAGCTGGTCAGGCCCCCTGGCTTATTGGGTGCGTTTGAGATAAATGGCGCTTCCATATCCACGGCGATGCTTTCTGACCCTTCGAAGCGTTTAACAAAGGCATTTACACACCAACTTCCACCGCCATGCAGGTCCAGAATCACGTCACTGTCGGTCAAAAGTGGGGTCAACGCAGCGGCTACCCGCTCAGAATGCGAGCCATTGGGGTTACCAGGGAAACAGCTGTCCAGATCAAATGAATTGGGAGAATCGATCCATGAATTACGGGCGTTCACTTCTGCGGCCAGTGCATTGGCGGTAAAGATCACCCGAATACGGCCTTTTAACTCGCTGAATGGGTGCTGCAGCAGCTCTTTAATTGCAAGGGCAGACCATGGACCTTCATCCCCATGCGTTCCGGCGACCAGGGTTACGCGTTTACCTCCGGAACCGATTTCACCGTAAACCAGGGGAATCGTGCGGGCAGCGGCATGCCCCGTCAACTTGACTTCATGCCATACCAGGGATTCGTACATTGTTTTCATATCATTCTCCTAAAAAGCATTGGAAATTTTATATGGTGCAAACGGAATATACAGGTTATCAGCGTAGAGAGATAGTTACGGTTTAGCAAATTTCATTTTTATCAATACAAGGCAATCCGAACACGTCGGTTTGATCCAATTAACCTCCCCAATGACCAGGATATCAAAAATACCAATATTTGTTTGGCGTTCTTTATAAAAAAGTGATGACTCATATATTTTATAACATTGTAAGGAACACGTGATAATTAAGTTCACCATCTCCAGTAAGAGAACCATTACACACCGGTGGCACCTTGCAAGATGAAGATGATTTCAACACAGAAAAAATATCCGTAATTGTAAAAATATTGCTTCCCTGATTTTGCAGGTCATAATAGACGAACATCAGATATGCGTATAGATATCAATAACAAAGAATATTGAGGTTCATCCCACTGCATGCCCGGTGGTTCAAACAAATAATTTCTTGATTACACATTGAAATTTTACAGACGAATCTATTGAAAACCAGTTTGATCCCATAAACTTAATGGATGAATAGAAATGACTTATAATCGGGGTAATTATCCACATCTAACCATACTTTTTGTATCCAAAACTTGAAGTATTTCCAAAATCAATTCCTACAGGTGGTACTTTTTAATGAAGATCTTTTGTCCCGATTGTGGAACCAACGCAACCCTAATGCCACAGACCTGGCGCTGCCAATGCGGCGGCGCCTGGGAAACCGTCTTACAGGACACTTTCGATCCAACCATGATTGATACAGGAGTCACTTCGATCTGGCGCTATAAACATCTTTATGGGCTGGATTTCGAAATGCCAAAAATTGTGATGGGCGCCGGTTGGACACCTCTATTACCCCTGGTTCTTAACGACCGTTCCGTACTGGTAAAACCCGAGTATTTTGCGCCTACAGCCTCCTTTAAAGACCGGGGCACAGAATTAATGATCAATATTCTTCTGCACCAGGGTGTCACCCATATCGCCGAGGATTCCTCCGGTAATGCCGGGGCTTCGGTAGCGGCTTTCGCCGCCCGGGCGGGGATGAAGGCTGAGATTTTTGTACCCGCTCATGCCTCACCTGCCAAGCAAGCTCAAATCGCGGTTTATGGGGCCAATGTAAACCCCATCGCTGGCCCCCGTGTAAATGCCAAACTGGCAGCAATCGAAGCGGTGGAAACAAAAAATGTTGTTTTTGCCTCGCACTCTTTCCACCCAGGTTTCCTGCTTGGCCAGCAGTCGGTAGCATATGAGCTGTGGGAGCAGCTAGGTTACCGTGCCCCGGATTGGTATGTTGTACCGGTTGGACAGGGGGTTCACCTGTTGGGCGTCTGGTTGGGCTTCAAACGCCTGTTTGAGGCAGGTCTCATCCAAAAGATACCCCGCATGGTGGGTGTCCAGGCAGCCCTGCTGGCACCGTTATGCCGCGCTTACGATGCAGGTATGGACACAGTACCCGGTGTGGAACCGCTCGGCACCAGCCTGGCGGAAGGCCTGGCGATTGCCCAGCCGGTGCGCGGCAGACGACTTCTCCAGGCTGTCCGGGAATCAAACGGGACGTGTGTGATGGTAGAAGAAGACGAAATTCGGGCGGCCAGGCAGGAAATGGCATTGCATGGCTTTTACATTGAGCCAACCAGTGCCACAGCGGTCGCTGCTTTAAAATACCTGGATCATCTCGTCAAACCAGATGATGTTGTTGTTATTCCCCTCACAGGCAGCGGATTGAAGGGCTCCCCCAGTTTACAATAGGATTTATCTGATGCCGATAAGAACCAATCATAGGGATGCAAGATACACATCAGCAAGAGGTTCTAAATAATGACGCTGTCCACCGTTCCGATTAATGTAATTTAGAATTTTATTGGGGGATATCAGGGAATCTGGAACGGATAAGTAATAAAATGCAAAAATATGGGCGACTCATGCAGCCGCCCTTTGATTATCCTGAAACCTCTTTCAAAGTTACCCAGCGCTGCTCGAAATGCGACCGTTCAATTGCCTCCAGCAGCTCCTGGGCGTGTAAACCATCCAGAAAATCGCTGGAACCCTCCGTGAGATCGTGTTCACGCACCCGTGAAATAAAATGGCTAACCAGGGCATGGTAATAATTCTGCGGCCAATTCAAACTTGGGTCGTGACCTTTTTGATAGCTTGCGGGTAACGGGAGCGGCCGAAAATTTTGGTCCGCCAGATCGGCAACCAGAAGCTGCTCATAGCCTTGAGGTGATTCTACAAGCCGTACCCATAAGGCAGCCTTACTGCCAAAAATTCGCATTTCCACACCCGGCCCGTATCCCATGGCGATTTTACTGAACTGCATCATGGCCTGAACACCGCTCTTCATTTGGCCAAGGACGACCGTGCTATCATCGACATCTACCAGCAGACGCGCATTTTCTCCCAAAACGGGGCGCTCTTTGATATAGGTTGCCATATTTCCTATCACTGATTCGAACTCCCCCAGGATCCAGCGGACAAGGTCCAGCAGATGCGAGCCATATCCGTGAAGGGCACCACTGTCTGTCAATCGACTGAAGCCAATGCGCGGCAGCGGTGTATCCGGGTTCACCAACTGGGCATTTTGCTCGAATCCTTGAAAGTGGTAGACCTCACCCAAATAACCATCCCGGATTAGATCCCTCATATATTTCACAGCCGGACTATAGCGGAAAGTAAACCCCATGTGGGTGACCAGTTTTCTTTTACGCGCTTCTTGATACAGCTGGCGAGACTCGTGGATATTGTGTCCTAAAGGCTTTTCGCACAGAATGGCCAAATTGTGCGCCAAACCTGTCATTACCGGCTCGTAATGCATCCCACGCGAGGTAACCACATCCAACACGTCAAGGTCTGCCCCTGCAAGCATCTGGTTCAGGTCGGCGTAAGCGGGTACCCCAAATTTTTCTGAAAGTGAGCGCATATTTTCCGGATTGATATCGGTAATCCCGACCATATTGATATTAGCATGGCTGGTAAAGGCTGGCAGATGCGCTGTTCCAGCCCAGTTGCCGGCTCCAACCAAGCCCACTCGAAGGTTATCGTTTACCATTTTTTATCTCCCTTTGTCCTGGTTTCTTTTCAGACCAGGATTTGCAGGCAAACCAGTCATTAATAGAGCAGTTCGGTATTCAAAATATTGCGCAGCGGTTTGCCATCCAGATAACGGCGCAGGTTATCGCAAAATAATTCGGTAATACGGCCGTTTTCGCGGTCACTGATGCTGGCAGCATGCGGACAGATCAACACATTCTCCATATCCCAGAATGGGCTGTCTTTGGGCAGGGGTTCCTGTCGAAAAACATCCAGTGCGGCACCGCTCAATTGCCCGGATCGGAGTGCAGCTATTAAAGCCGTTTCATCCACAATGCTGCCGCGGGAAATATTAACCAGGAAAGCGCCATGTTTTAATAAGGCCAGCTCATGTGCACCAATCATATTCAGGGTGAGCGGAGTTCCCGGCATGGCTAACACCAGAACCTCTGCCTCAGCCAGCATTTCATCCAACTCTTCGCGTTTGTAAAATTTGTCAACTTCCTCTGATTTAGATAGCAAATCCAACCCGAGCACACGCATTCCCATGGCACGGGCCATCTTTGCCACTTCCGTACCATTTCTACCCATTCCTAGAATAGCCATGGTGCGCCCTTCAGCATCTGTTCCGGTAAAGCGGTCAAAGATTTTTTCCTGTTTCTGTTTAATCATTAAATTTACGAGTTTATAATGCATGAGTAAAGCCATGATGGTAAACTCAGCCAGCGGCCGGGCATGAATCCCGGCGACTGTGAAGACAGTGTCCGGCATCCGCTTTTCATATTCCAGATCGTGAACAAACTGACCAATTCCGGTACTGGTGGATTGGATCCACCGCACACGGCGGGCCAGTTCGGGCAAATCTTTTGTGTGGGTTTTATCAAAATCCAGCATGATATCCGCGTTAGCTAATAAATTCAGCCAACGTTCTTCCTGTTCCGGGGTGCGGGACAGGGGATGACCGAGGTGGTCACCGACAAAGCGTGGGACAGGCAGCAAGTGAGGTTCATAGATAACATTCAACCTTTCATCCACCTGGCGGATCTTATCGATATGTTCGGGTTCCATATAGGTTGCAACCAATAGATTTAATTTCTCGCCATTTGCAGTCACGGATTATTCCTCCCGGAATTCTTTTTAATTAATCGATGCTTTCAATAAACAAGTATCTCATTTCTTGCAGGACAAACTCTGAGCGCATCTCAGCCAGGACTTGCTTAATTAATTTGATGACACTTCGTGCATATTCTGGTCAACCCCAGAGATAAGCGTGATATAAAATCATCTCCACTTTTTTGGGATTGATCAGAAATTTGTCCAAAGAAATGCCTGCCTATTTCACGGTCCAATCCCTCAGGAATTGGGTGATTATCCGGGCACCTAATCCAGTTGCCCAGCGCGGCGTGTAGGGCTTCTCGGTTTCGCTTGAGACCAAACCAGCCACATCCAGATGCACCCAGGGGTAGGTGACAAATTTATTTAAGAAGGCTGCCGCAACACAGGCACCGCCGCCCTTACCGCCGGTGTGTTTCATGTCTGCAGCAAAGCTTTTTAGATTATCGGCGTATTCCTCAAAGAGGGGCAGCCGCCAAACCCGTTCCCAGGTCATTTGGCCTGCCGCTTCAAACCGCTTAAATAGATCGTCATCATTGGTGAACAAGCCAATTGCCTGGTCCCCCAAGGCGACTGTCCGGGCACCAGTAAGTGTGGCAATATCGACTACTGCCCCGGGGTTATAGCGGGCGGCGTAGCACAATGCATCTCCCAGGATAAGGCGGCCTTCCGCATCGGTGTTGATCACCTCAACTGTTTTCCCATTCATCATCCGCAAGATATCGCCGGGTTTTAATGCTCTTCCGTCAGGCATATTTTCGGTGGCTGGCACAAGGGCAACAACATGGATTGGCAGTGCCAGCATGGATACTGCCAGCATGGCACCCATTACAGCTGCACCACCTGCCATATCACTGCGCATCCGGTCCATATCATCGGCAGGTTTAATCGAAATCCCTCCCGAATCAAAGGTAACGCCTTTGCCAACCAGGACAATTGTATCCAGGCCAATGCTGTTGGCATTGTGTTCCAAAACAATGAACCGGGCGGGCTGAACGCTCCCCGCTGAAACTCCGAGCAGCCCCCCCATTCCCAGGTCCTGCATGGCGGCTTCATCAAAAATCTGGCAGGTCAGGGAAGTGGTTTCAGCCAGTTCCTCTGCCTGCTTCGCCAAAAAGGTGGGAGTTGCGTAGTTGCCAGGCCAGTTCACCAAATCGCGGGCGAGACTGGTTCCAGCCACGATTGCCTTACCAGCTGCCAGACCGGCTTCAGCTTCTTTAAGGTTTACGGTTTCAGGGATTACGATGGTGATTCCATCGATCTTATTTTTCTTATCATCAGTTTCTGATTTCAGCGAAGTGAATTCATATAATGCGAGCCCGGCACCTTCTACAACTGCCTGTACTGCATCTGCCAGGTTGACCTTTTCATGGTCTGCTCCTAATACTTCAATGGCAAATTTCTTCACCCCCAGTTCGAGCGCCCGTTTGGCACTGGTACCTGCAGCCACGCGGATACTTTCAGGATTGAGCTTGCTCTCCTTTCCCAATCCAACAAGCAAGATCCGTTTGACAGCCAATTTCCCACTGCTGTACAACAGAGACAGCTGTTTGGATTTACCCTTGAAATCGCCATCGGAGATGATTTGTGTAATCTGGCCACCTAATGCCTGATCAATTTCGGCTGCTGCCTTCCCCAAGCCGGCCTGATCTTCCAATAAACCAAGCACGATTAAATCCGCATCTTCTTTTTGAATTTTTCCAACTTTCAATAATGTTTCCATGGGTTCCCTTCACTATATATTAATATGGCTTACCTATTAATTCCGGGTAGACTGTTCCCGTTGGTTTGCTGGTGAGTTTCCCACCTTTACACCCATTTATATAACCTTACGGACCAATTCCTTCACAGGAATGCGGAAAGGCGGCGAAGGATCTCCCTGGGCAGGGTAGCCTAAGGGGACCAGCAACAGGGGGGTTATTTCCTTCGGGATTGGCAGCTGCTCCTTCAATTTTTTGGGGTCAAACCCAACCACACAACAGGTACCCAGGCCAAAATGGGTGGCAGCCAGGCAGATGTTTTCGACACACAACATACAATCCATGATGGTCAACAACGTTCGCCCTTTCCGACCATAACGTCCTGTCATCCTTTTTACATCATAGCAGACGATGACTACAACGGGAGCCTGCATAATCCACTCCTGTGTGTAAATGCCTGCCCGGGCCGTATTACCGGCATCGGTAGTATCTACCAGTTTCCTCCGCGCCTCTGGATCTTTAATGATCACAAACTCCCAGGCTTGCATATTGCCGGCACTGGGCGCCTGGGTTCCTGCTTCTAAAATCTGATACAGAAGCTTATCCGGCACCGGTTGATCCGTATAACAGCGGATGCTGCGCCGCTTGTAAATAGCATCAAGAACGTCTATGTTGTCCCTCCTTCCTTTTTACCATTTCTCATAGTGTAAGTAATCTTCCAGTTCAAGGTGAGGCATCTCCTTGGGTTCAATAGAAGAGAAACCCATCGCAATTAAAATCAGGGGCTCAATATGGCCGGGCAGATCCAATAATTTTGCCACTTTGTGCGGGGGAAACTCGCGGATCAGGCAGCTCTGAATTCCATTCTCCAATGCCACCAGGCGGATATTTTGAATGCAGAAACCAGTATCCTGGATGCCGAAAACCTTCTCGCCTCTTTCCCCGAACCTTACTTTTGCCCGGATATGGTCGAGGCAAACCACCAGCACCAGGGGAGCGTCAACAAGCCAATGGCGCCTAATTTCTCCACCAGTATTCACACGCAGGTGTGAATCCAACATGGCTGCTGCGATGGCTTGCTTTTGTGTTTTGGAGCGGACGGCGATAATTTCCCAGGGCTGCACGTCTGCCGTGGAAGGTGCCGGCATCGCCGCACTTATAATGGTGTTCAGCAGCTCATCAGCGATTTCTTTATCTTCAAAATCGCTCACATAGGCGATCCTCTTAAACCAATCTATCAATGGCATGGTTATCCTTCCCTCATTTCCTCGAATCTTACCCATTCATTATATTTTTTACGTAATACTCTGGAAATATCCTGGAGTTTCAGTGTTCCTCCTTGAGTAACAGGGATCTTTTCTTATGCCAATCTATCCCCAAATATAAAAAAATAAACAATCTGAAGGATGCACACATTTTCTACAGCCGCATTCATCTCATTTTTCAAATTGTCCACTTTCACAAAAGGATAAGAAATACTATCCATTAAGTCCTGTTTCAATCTCGAGGATAGGTCTGGCAACAAGCTTATTTAGGCCATTATGATAGTCACTATAGCTCCAGAAAATTATGGCATTGGGCATCATTTGCCTTTACACTAAAAGCAGTTCCCGGCAATACCAATCGAACATAGTTGTCAGCCTGATTAAGATTATTCTATTTTTCCTCCTGTACATAAATAGCGAAATCAGGACAGGCTATATCACACAGACGGCAGCCGATACAATCATCCAGGTTAATCACTTCAGCGATGTTGTAACCCTTCTGGTTCATTTTGTCTGCCAGTTTTAAAACATTTTTGGGACAATAAAAAACGCACAAACCGCAACCCTTGCAGATCTTATCATCGATAATCACAAGATACTTCTTCATTACAACACTCCGAGTGACTTAATAATCAATGGAATATCGGCCGGGCGATATGCAATCCGCACCCCGGATTCTTCCAATACTTTTATCTTACTGGCTGCTGTGCCTTCTTTTCCTTCTATGATCGCTCCTGCGTGACCCATTTGGGCTCCTTCAGGTGCGTAACGGCCAACAATTAATGCGATGACCGGTTTGGTAACATGGTGCTTTATATACTCAGCAGCTTCCGATTCCATTGTTCCGCCAACTTCACCCAGCATAACAATGGCTTTCGTCTCGGGGTCTTCCTCGAATAATTTAAGAACAGCGGGCTGTGTCATTCCCCAGAAAGGACCGCCGCCAATACCCACCACCGTTGATTGTCCAACGCCATTTTCGGTCAGGTTTTTACAAACCTCATAAGATAACGCACCGCTTTTCGAGATGACCCCAACATTTCCTTCCATGAACATCCTGTTAGGATGTACACCCAGTTTGCATTTTCCGGGAGAAATCACGCCAGCAGTGTCCGGCCCGATAACACGCGCATTTTTTTGAGCCGCATAATGAATGATCTGGATCATATCCCGGCTGGGGACACTCTCAGTTGTAATCACCACAAATGGAATACCAGCTTCCAGTACTTCAAAGGCAGCGTCTTTTGTAAATCGTCCCGGAACAAAACCAAATGCCGCATCAATCTGATGATCAGCCACGGCTTCAGCCACAAAATTATAGACCGGGATACCGTGGGTGGTTGTGCCGCCTTTTCCCGGGGTGATGCCCGCCACAATTTGGGTACCGTAATCTTTCATCACTTTGGTTTGAAAATTGCCCACATTACCGGTAATGCCCTGGATTAAGACCCTGGTATTTTTGTCGATCAAAATAGCCATTGTTACACCGTCCTTGCAATGGCAACTGCAGCTTTTACTGCTTTCGCCAAATCTTCAAAGGGCTCAATTCCAATCCCATGCAGCGTTGCTTTGCCAACTTCCTCCTGGGTGCCACACATTCGCACCACCAATGGGACTATCCTGCCATGTGACCGGACATATTGCGCTATTCCATCGGCAATTTCATCCATGCGGGTGAGACCACCAATCAGGGTGATCAACAGCACAATTGCCTTTGGGTTCGCCAGAACAACTTCAATGGATTCATTCATGATCTTTGTGTTTGCCAGTCCACCCATCTCGCAGAAGTTGGCAGCATATCCTCCTTCATCCCGGATCAGGTCCAGGGTAAGCATTCCGGTCCCTGCACCATCTGCGATCATAGCGATATTCCCATCGAGCGGGACGTAGGTGATCTCGCGTTCTTCAGCCAGACGCTCTGCTTCGGTTTTCGGTTTTTTATTGAGATCTCTCTGTTCCTTGCGAATTCTTGCAAACATTTCCGCATGCCGGAATTCAGACCTGTCATCCAGAATAACCTTTGCATCCAGAGCCAGCAATCCGTTCTGGGTTTCGACCAAAGGATTGATCTCCACCAGGGTTGCGTCACATTCCAATAAAATGGCATAGAGGTGCTCGACGATGGCAATAAACCCATCCACATCCTCAATACCCAGCTTTATCGCCATATAACGCGGGGTATATTTTTGCAGTCCTATAAATGTGTCAATTTTCTTGAGGATAATTTTTTCCGGGTTCTCACGTGAAACCTGTTCGATATCTACACCACCAGCTGCGCTTGCCATGATGATAGGAGAATTTGTCTTTTTGTCATAAAGCACAGCCAAGTAGTACTCATGCTTGATCTGAATCTTTTCTTCAGCCAGCAGGGCAGAAACCGGGTATCCTTTGATGTTCATCTGCAGCAGATCTCGTACCCCAGAGACTGCCTCTTCAACAGTTTCCACTGCCCGGATACCACCCGACTTGCCCCGCCCGCCGACGACCACCTGTGCTTTTAACACCGCCGGGGGCACCACCCTGGCAGCATCTTCTATTGAAGTAATTAGAATGCCCTTTGGAATGGGTATGCCATACTCCGCAAAAAGTTGTTTTGCTTGAAATTCTAAAAGCCGCATATCCTAAGCCTCCATCTTCACATTCATTTCCTTTGCCAACGCCATCCCATTTCGGGCTGCTTTTTGATTAAGTTCCACATATTTCAAAGGGACATTCTTACTGATAACTTCGCATAAAGCCTCGTTGGAGATTAACCCGGTAAGCTGCTGGATAAAACCCAACACGAACATGTTGGCGACAAGTTTATTCCCCAATTTGCCAGCCTCCGCAGTCGCAGGGATCGAAATCTCCTGAATATCTATCCGGTCTGGCCGGGTCACATATTCAGGATCAAAAATTAATGTACCGCCGGGTTTCAGGCGTTTGAGATACTGGTTGAGAGCCGGCTGCGACATGGCCACCAGGATATCCAATTGATCAGCCAGGGGAGAGGTAATTGGCTTCTGGGAAAGGATCAACTCAGCCTGGCATTCGCCCCCGCGGGATTCAGAACCGTAAGACTGGGTTTGAACTGCGTTCATTCCAGAGTGGAGGACCGCAGTTGTTCCAAAAATTACAGATGATAGAATGATCCCCTGTCCCCCAAATCCGCAAAACTGGATTGTCACTCGATCTTTGTGCATTATTCCTCTTCCTCTCTTGGGAAAATTGACCCTCCTATGAAAACAGGGCGGGAGATATCTGCAAAGGTTCCCAAAACGAATTTATCCCCAAGCTGCTCCTCAGGAAGTTCACTGGCCTGTTTCATGGTAAGTGAATTTTCCTCGATCCATTTCACCCCATTTACCGGATCACCACTGCCGATTGCTTTACGGCCAAAATTTGTTGGGCACTGGCTGATAATTTCAACAAATGAAAAGCCCTTGTGCTGCAAAGCTTTTTTTATCGCATTAATTGCCAACCTTGGACGGAAGGTGGAGGCTCGGGCAACATAAGTTCCTCCCGCCGCAACCACCAGCCTGCAAACATCGAAAGAGTCTTCCAGATTACCATAAGGGGTGGTTGTCGTTTTAAGATTGCGCAGTGTAGTCGGCCCTACCTGGCCGCCAGTCATCCCGAATGTCAGGTTATTTACCATAATCATGGTCACATCCAGGTTGCGGCGTGCTGCATGGATGAGGTGATTGCCACCAATCGAGGCTGCATCACCGTCGCCCGCAAAAATAACCACTTTTAATTCAGGATTATGCAGTTTTATACCGGTTGCCCACGGGAGAGTGCGCCCATGGATGCCATGCAGCGTCTCTGTATCAAGATATACCGGAATGCGAGCCGTGCAGCCTACTCCGCCAATGGTAACTAAATTATCAAAATCTAAATTGATGGCGTCTGCCGCCTGTACAAAAAAGTTCAATACCTGTGCAGATCCGCAGCCAGCACAGAAGAAATGCGGCAGGCTGTCCTTACGTAGATATTTTCTTAATGGATTTACAACTTCCGCCATGTTTCCTCCAAGTCACTATTTGCCAATCAAGCGCTTCGCTTCGTAAATTACTGGAGCGAGCGGCCCAGTTTCTTTTCTATTTCCCCAAGGATTTCCCTGGTAGTATGGACCAGACCGCGGTTTTTCGTGATGCGGACTACCTCGCAGGCACCACAACTTACCCTCTCAATCTCAGCGGCATATTTTCCAATATTCATTTCTACTGCAAAGAGCAGGTCACACTGGTTCGCAAGCATCTTGATTTCGCGTTCCGGCACCGGCCAGATGGTTTCCAAGCTTCAACAAACCGGCTTTCAGTCCTTTTTCCCGCATGGTCTCAACCGCTTCAAGTGCCGGGCGGCTCTCGCTTCCATAAGCGACCAGACCTATCCTGGCGTCATCCAAGGAGAAAGATTTTGTCCGGACAATATCATCGTAGTGGGATGTAATCTTGTTGGTGATGCGCTGTACCATCTGTTCAAAAACATCCGGTTTCCAATGAATATCCCCATCCACGTCATGCGGGTTTATGGAGTGCAGGATGCGGTAACCATCGCCAAAACTGGGCAGTGGCGGTACCCCATCCGGTGCAGCTGCGAATGGTACAAATTGTTCCCGCGGCACGGATGGTTTAACCCGGTTGATAATCTCCAACTGGTCAGGTTCCGGAATAACCAGGTTTTCACGCATCAAAGCAATGGTCGTCTCAGAAAGGACGATCACCGGTGTGCGGTATTTCTCCGCCAGGTTAAAGGCACGTACTGTAAAATCAAACAATTCTTGAACAGAAGATGGCGCCAGGACAACCATTTCATGGTCACCCGCCGCACCCCATCGCGCCTGCATTACATCTGCCTGGGTGGCATAATTTTCACCGCGGCATCTCTGTACATTCACGATCACGCAGGGAATTTCACCCGCAACAGCGTACTCAATTCCTTCCTGCATGTAGTTGTAACCCGCACTGGCTGTGGCTGTCATGGCTTTAGCCCCGGCCAGGGATGCTCCAGTTACCGCATATATGGAGCACAACTCATCTTCCCCTTGCAGGAAAGCCCCTCCGACCTCTGCCATGCGCTGGGCCATTTGTTCGGAAATTTCGTTAGCCGGGGTAATCGGGTAACCAGCAAAAAAGTCACAGCCAGCGGCCAACGCACCTTCAACCACGGCGAAATTTCCCATCATAAAATGTGTTCCGGTTAATAATCGTCCATGCTTATCTTGTTCTGCCATAATTAACTCCTCAGGCAAGCTGTTCCGCGATTTGGTCCATCCGACGGAAGCCTTCAATAATATTTTCTTTGCTAGTAGAGTAAGAAAACCGGATATGCTTCTCACCGCAATCACCAAACGCTGAACCCGGAACGGTTGCTACATGGGCTTTTTCAAGCAGCAGATTGGCGACTTCTAAAGAAGACCGATCAAAGGTATAAGAAGGAAATGCATAGAATGCACCCTGCGGAACAAAACCCCTGAAGAAACCTGATTCCTGGATCAATTCAGAAATTAATTCTCCGCGTTCACGATACCCCTGGATCATCACCCGGGAATCAGCTGCCGCTTTCGGGTTCCTTAGAGCATCAATCGCTCCAGACTGGGCAAAAGCAGTAACACAGGTGGCAGACTGCTGATAGATCTTGATCATCCCATCAATGATCTCGCGCGGGGCAGTCACGTACCCCAGACGCCAGCCAGTCATGGCATAGGTTTTTGAAAAACCATTAATCGTAATGACATTATCGAATTCGGATCCCGGGCTATAACGTTCACCCTGGTAGAGGATATCTTCATAGATTTCATCCGATAAGATTAAAGATCCATACTGCTGTGCAATCTTTGCAATCTCCCGGATTGTATGGGGGGCATAAACCGCGCCAGTGGGGTTGTTTGGCGAATTCATCACAATAAATCTTACCGACTTATCCATCTTGTTGCGGATCAGATCCAGGTCAGGCTGAAATCCATCTTCCTCATAAGAAGGGATATGGATCACTTCTGCGCCTGCCAGCTCAGCATTCGATACGTATGACACCCAGGCAGGTTCCAGCACCATCACTTTGTCACCCGGTTGAAGTAAAGCCTGGCAAGCCATAAAAACCGCAAATTTTCCACCAGGAGTAACGAGAATATCATCTACACCTGCGATTATTTGGTTATGAACCTTAAATTTTTTACTAATCTCTTCCCGCAGTTCAAAATCCCCGGCGGTAGGTTCGTATTTTGTCTTACCGGCCCGCAGCCCGGCGATTGCAGCATCCTGAACAGTCAGAGGGGTGTCAAAGCAGGGTTCTCCACCCCCAAACGAAATAATATCCGTGATTCCCGCCCGCTGCATTTTCTTTACGGTGTTATCAATTTCATCCGTCGCCGAAAGCTTAAGATTTATAACTCGCTGAGATAATTCGTACATTCGGTCACCTCTTTAAAGGATGGAAGATTTTTTCAGGCACATCCAGCTGCTTTTTGCACATCTGCCAGTGGAATTTGAGTGACATCAATCATGGGGACATTCAGGAATTTCGCACCAAAACCAGAGAAATTTTCTTTATCATCCCCGGTGATAAAGAATTTTGTGGATGCTGCCCTTGCCATCCCAGGATTCAGTCCGCCTTGTTCATTCATTACCCGAGCCGCCTCATGCACCACTTCTTCAGCCGGGTCTACCACCACAGCCCGGTTCCCCACTACCTCATCGATAATATCCCGGACACAGGTGAAATCAGTGCAGCCCAGGATTAAAGTGTCCGCCTTGAATTCTGCAATATCCTTGAAATCTTGTGCTGCCAGTTTCCTTAAATACGGACGATCGCTGATTTTCCCCTTTTCTGCCAGCCGCAGCAGCGTGGAGCAAGCCACACCGACTACTTCAGCCTGTGGATCGAAATCTACGATCATCTGGTCGTAAGCCTTGCTGGCAATGGTGATCTCGGTTCCCCATACCCCTAAACGCTTATTGCGGGTGGCTCGCAACGCTGCCTTAACCCCCGGTTGAATCATGCCGATCACCGGAACATCCGGAAAACAAGCCTGTGCAGCATCACCGCCTGCAATGGAGGCTGTGTTGCAGGCAATCAATATCAACTTGGCGCCCTTTTCGATTAAATAACCCGTAATTTCTATTGAATACTGGCGGACTTCTTCAATTGTCCGAGGTCCGTAAGGCTGGCGCAGAGTGTCGCCAACAAAGAGGCAATCTTCAGCAGGCAGCAGGCGGTTTACTTCACGCAGTACTGCTAATCCTCCCAATCCAGAGTCGAAAATTCCAATCGGTGCGTTTGGATTCATTATTGATGACATTCCTGCAAGCTCCTCCATCCATCTATGAGATTCAGTCAATAAATCCAATTGGAATATTCGTTGCTATTCCACAAAGTGCGATTATACCCTCATTCGAAATTAGTCACCAAAAACCAACTTCCAATACCGTGCAATCCATGCAAAACCAAATATATCGAAGAATCCTCACCCATTCTTGTTCGATTGGATCAGATGATTTTTCTTTGTTGCTGGAACGAATGGACGAAAACCCAACTTAAGGTACATTAATGACTATTTAGGATCTCTTAGCCTTTCGCAAATGATGGGTAAATCCAGTTATTATTTTTCGCCAACTTTGTTGGGAAATTTGTGAACATGATTTGCCGGTGTTTTCTTCCAAACCCAAAAAATTTCCATATTTTGGCAGCCACTTCGTATTTATTCTGATAGACCGATCCTGAATTTTCCAAGAAATGCTTTATTGATCCTATTTGGTGATATCCGGGATCCGGTAACCCGGTATTAATAAACCAAATGATTGATAGATATCGGAAATTTCAGCGCTGCTTTTATTACCCTATTATATTATAGAGTAAATATGCACACATCCCGTATAATAATTTATATTGGATATTTTTTAGATTATCAGCCATTAAATCCTTCGACAAGCCTGTAACACTATTCCGAATAACATGGAAAATTATGCCTTTAAAAATTTATAGAACTGATAAATTAATTGACGGCAGCGGCAATAAACCCCTAACAAACACAGCTATTGTGGTTGAAAATGGCATTATTAAAGAAGTTTGTGCATTTGATAGATTAATGGAATCTTCTTTTGATTATTACAAACCAGGGTATGTTGTGATACCCGGTATGATAGACACGCATACCCATTTGATGTTCGGCTCAGGCTCAAGCAATTATCTCGAAGTCATTAACAATGATCCAATCGGTGAAATTCTTGTCCGTTCATTTAAGAATGCATATAAACATCTGCGGGCAGGGGTTACTTTTGTTCGGGATAGCGGTTCTTTTGGAAATATTGGATTTGCAATCAAACAAGCTTTAGATAGTGAAATCTATGTGACTCCGAAAATTCATGTTTGTGGACGTCCGATTACAATAACTGGCGGCCATTTTTATTTTTTTGGAGAGGAAGCTGATGGTGTTACTGGTGTGAAGAAATCAGTCAGAAAGCTGGTGAAAGAGGGGGCTGATTTTATTAAGGTCATCGCAAGCGGAGGTGGTGGTACACCCAATTCCGATATGACACGTCCAACGTATACGACAGAGGAATTAATTGCAATTGTCGAGGAATCCCATGGTTCAGGAAAATTAACTGAGGCACACTGCCTGTGTACAGAAAGTATAAGAAGGGCTGTCACTGCTGGTATAGATGTTATTGATCATATCAATTTCCTAATGCCAAATGGAAAACGAACATTTAATTTCAAGATTGCTGATCAACTTATTAAGCAACAATTATATGTTTGCCCGACTATCCAAACAGGTTACCGTAAGCTTCAGGAATTGAAATCAAGGGCTGAGCGAATTTCTGCTGATGATAAAAAAATATTAGACGATTTATCTTATAAATTAGAATCAAAATTATTTATCGTCAATCAATTACATCAAATGGGTGCAAAGATCATTGCAGGAAGTGATGCCACAAGCACATTTGGCGATTACTCAATTGGATTGGAATTACTTAATCAAGCCGGATTATCGGTTTTAGATACCATTAACGCCGCCACACACCTGGCTGCAGAGGGAATTGGGCAAGGTGAAAATACAGGCTTGATAAAACCGGGGTATGCGGCAGATTTTGTGTATCTTGAGAGAGACCCGTTGGATGATATTTCAAATATTAAAACCGTATCAACTGTTGTCCTTGACGGCAATATTGTTATTGATAAAGATGGCGAAAAAAATACCTGATGAATGATATTTAATAAATACTATTAAGAATAGAAGCAGGTCATGAAAAATAATCAAATAAACCACATATCAAGACACCAATATGTAATTGAATTTGACCCTAAAAAAGAGCATCTGATAAAAGTGAATTCCGGGGATATCGTTGATATCGATGTTATGTGCAGTTCGAGGGGGCATGTAAACAGGAGAGTCATAACAACACCCGAAAAATTTCGAGAAGAATTTAATAATTACAGCCCAGGTATGGCTTTGGCTGGTCCGATTGCTGTTTCGGAGGCTAAAAGCGGTGATATATTAATGATCGAAATTCTTAAATTAGAGGTTGATGATCAAGGATGGGCAATGGCATCACAAGGAAAAGGCGCCATATGCGATATTGTTGACGGGGCGGAGAGCCGAATAATACCTGTAGTAGATAATTATTTTATTTACGAACAAAAATATAAGCACCCAATAAACCCGATGATTGGTTGTATTGGTACGACCCCGAGAAATAAAATCAATGCAGGATGGCCCGGTGATCATGGCGGTAATTTGGATTGTAAAGAAATAAAAGAAGGCGCTACATTACTCCTTCCTGTAACTATAAATGGTGGAAATCTGGCCTTAGGGGATCTACATTCTGCTCAGGGGGATGGCGAGGTCGGTTGCTCTGGAATTGAAACGGGGGGAAAAGTCAGGATAAAAATAACTTTACTAAAAAATTTGGATATACCATTACCGTTTTTGATAACGACTGACGCAATCTCCACGATAGCAACCGCGCCAACTCTTGATGAGGCTGCAAAGAAGGCTGTCGAACAAATGGTCATTTTTTTGTCCAAAGCTACAAATGAATCCATTGTTGACATGGGAATCCTGGTAAGCCTCGTAGGGGATATTCGTATTTGCCAGATGGTTGATCCGGCTATGACATGCCGGATGGAAATGCCTCTCGATTTTGTAAAGAAAGAGTTGTGTATTGATATCTTTCACTTATTATTGGAGAATGCTGTCTTTTAGGTGGCAATAATGAAAATTTTTCGTGCTGATCTCATGATAGATGGTACCGGCAAGGAACCAAGGAAATCTGTCGATGTCCTTGTAGAGAATGGGAAAATTTCAGAGATTATGCCGTCAGGATCAGTGAATTGGTCTGAAAATATTCCAATTTATGAGAATAAGGGTATGACATTAATGCCTGGTTTTGTGGATGTACATACCCATTTGATGTTCGGCACACCAAGGTCTTATGAAGATGTCATCAAGAATGATCCAGATGAATTATTGATACTCAGGGGTCCCAAAAATGCCTATTTGCATTTACGGGCAGGTGTGACAACACTACGTGATTGCGGCGCAAGGAACAAGGCAGGTTTTGCGATCAAGAATGCAAGCGAAGCCAAATTATTTTTATCACCAAGGATCCTTGTATGCGGCAGGCCATTAACGATAACGGGTGGGCATTTTTGGTGGTGTGGGCAAGAAGCTGATGGACCGGATGAGGTAAGAATAGCTGTAAGGCAACTGGTTAAGGAAGGTGCAGATTTCTTGAAAATTATGGCAAGTGGTGGCGGCACCGCTGGCACAGATCCATCCCGTCCAACTTTCAGTGTCAAAGAATTGAGAACAGCAGTAGAACAAATACATGAATTTGGAAAAAAGGCAGCTGCCCATTGTATCTCAGCAGATTCTGTTGAAAGAGCGGCACAAGGCTGGTGTAGATCAAATTGAACATTTCAACTTCCTATTGTTGGATGGTTCCAGGAAATTTTCCCAGAAGACAGCAGATATGATTGCTAAAAAGGATCTGATTGTAAGCCCAACAATACAAACAGGTTACAGGGCAATCGAAAGCCTGGAAAATAAAAAGGATATTTCAGGGTTGTCACCGAGCGAAGAAAATCAATTAAAAGCAGCAAAATACAAGCTGGATACGAAACTGGAGTATACAAACCGGTTTAGAGAAATGGGTGTAAAGATTGTCATGGGTACCGATGCAATTAGAGAATTCGGAGATTATGCAATTGGTCTTAAGCTATTATCCAAAGCAGGGCTGTCACAAATGGAGTTGATCCGTTCTGCCACGAGCGTTGCAGCGAAAGCAATCGGAGTTAATGATATCGGTGAATTATTACCTGGAATGAAAGCCGATATGATCTACCTGGATGGCAATCCACTTTCAGATATTAATTCTTTTGACAGAGTAATGGCTGTAGTATTAAATGGAGAACTTGTGGTTGACAAAAAGTTTGACCATATCTTAAGCTCGCCAATTTTGGGCAAAGATATGGCCATGTTCATATTATGAATTTTTAAAATGATTTACATTCAAATGGAAAGTGTTCATGATATTTCCTCCATTCAAAATTCAATACTATAAATATTCAGGTATCGATTATTTGACTTTTTTTAGACCCTACCTGACATCAAATATAAGGGAAAATGATAAAAGATGAACATTTCAAATAACCGCCAAAAAGTGCATAAAGAATTGGAAGGTTCACAAAAAGATCATCTTCAAAGAATAAAGAGATTTATCACTCAACCAAGTATTGCACTTGAAAATAACGGAGTTTATGAGTGTGCCGATCTGTTAAGGAACATTTTCTGTGAAATTGGAATTACAGAGACAGAAGTAATCCAAACCCCGGGTTTTCCGGCGGTCTGGGCACACTACAAGGGGAAATCCGAAAAAACACTGGCAATTTATAGTTACTACGATACTAACGTGATTGGTGATAATTGGAGTGTTCCTCCTTATGAAGGAATCGTTGAGAAACGTGATCCTTTCAAAAAAGTGCTGTATGGCAGGGGTGCAATAAATAAAGGGGGCTTGATAGCATTATTAAATACGCTGGAAACGCTGCTGGATATTGAAGGTGTACTGCCACTAAACTTGATGTTCATTATCGAAGGAGATGAGTTCTTAGGGAGTAACCAAATACCGTTCTTAATTAATAAATTTGAAAGTAAATTAAATAAATCAGATGCTTTGCTCGTGCCACAGACCTGCCAGACTATTAATGGAGATGTAACAATCTATTTAGGTAATAAAGGGTGTTTGCATCTGGAGTTAAAATGTTCCGGTGACTTGTGGGGAAAAGGACCTGTTGGTGGCTCGATTCACTCTTCAACCCAGTGCATCGTTGATCATCCAGTGTGGAGGTTAGTATCAGCGTTAAACACTCTGTATGACCATGAAAAGAACATTGTATTAGTGGATGGCTTTTATGATAAGGTTGAAAAACCGGGTGAAGAGGACCTGGCATTAATTAATATCCTTGCGGAAAAATACAAAGGTTTGGAAGCTGATGCAATCCCTGCGTTAGGTGGCAGCTACCGTATTAAGCAATTTATTAATGAGGAAAGAGGGGTGGATCTGATAAAGCGGTTTTCTTATTCGCCCACCATGAACATTAATGGAATCAGGGCTGGATTCACTGGACCAGGCACTTTATTATGGACACTTCCCCATGAGGCTTTTTGTACAATTGATATCCGGCTACCTTATGATATGGATCCTTTTGATATTATGAACAAAATCCGTGGGCATTTGGATACACACGGTTTCTCTGATATAACCATCACTCCATTGGAAACTTCATCAGCAGAGATTCCAATATCAACCTCAGACGATATTTTTAAGGCATCACTGAGAGTATTCGATGAATGGAATATAAAACCAGTTATTTGGCCTCGTAGAGGATCTGGCGGACCCACAGGCTTTTTTTCCAAGATGTTAGGATTAAAATCCTTGAGTTCAACAGGCTTCAGTTATGCCAGCGGGCACTCCGGACCAGATGAGTACATGGTAGTTGAAGGGAACGATAAAGTTGGCGGGTTATTGGAATTTGAAAAATCCCTGGCGGATCTTATTTACAGTTTTGCATATTTTCCAGATCCATTTTAACTTAGGGCGCTTTTTATAAAATACTTATAAATGAAGTTATTTGAATGGATGACCAATCCCGGGTTTTAATCAAAACTGGTGCGTATCACATTTCTTTTGAATATTACGGAATTTTTCCTGGTGCAAAATCAAGCCTTCATTTAAGCCGATCTCGATCACGAAAGCGATGTAACCGGCTGCCAGGTCCCACCATTCCGTGCGGATTTGTATAGAGCCTCAATTGCGCGCATATTTGCAGCAGCTTCCACGGCGGAATAACGCGGCTGACTGTTTTCCCGAATACAATCCATAAAGTGTTCAATCATTAATTGATATTCATCACAACCAGAAAATTTGTGCAGCGTCTCGATACGGTCATGAAATTCATGCAATGATGTTTCGCCTTTACCAGGGAGGAAAGCTGCTGGTGCAGCAATATATCCATTTGTACCTGCAGCGATATAAGACTCACGTCTTGTCATCGTCAATGCGCAGTCGAATTGTGCCATGATGCCATTGGCAAAAACCAGGCAGCCAATCATCTGACCATCCACCCCTGAATTGGTCCAGTTGGCAATGGCTTGAACTTCCTCCGGCTGCCTGCCAACCAGGGTGCGGCAAATATTAACGCAGTAGGAACCAACATCCATCAAGGCTCCACCCCCTAAACCGGCATTCAAGCGGATATTATCAGGGCGTGTTAATTTAAAGGTAAAACTGGATTGGATCATTCGCAAATCCCCAAGGGTACCCGACCGCACCAGATCGATTACCTTCTCGGTGCGGGGGTGAAAGCGGTACATAAAGGCTTCCATCAACAGCACGCCGTTCTCTTTTGCTGCCGCATCCATCTCCTGGCATTGAATTGCATCGAGTGCCAAAGGTTTTTCGCACAGAATATGCTTTCCCGCCAGGGCAGCTTTGATGGTCCATTCATAATGCAGACTGTTTGGCAAGGGGATATATACTGCATCTATATCTGGATCTTCCAGCAGGGCTTCGTAGCTGCCATAAGACCTGGGAACTCCAAGCTGGGCAGCAAATTCTGCCCCATTCTTTGCATCCCGGCTGGCAACGGCAGTGACTTCGCCCTTTTTAGATGCCTGGACAGCAGGTATAAAGGCAGCCCTGCCAATGTTCGCTGTGCTGAGAATACCCCACCTTAATTTTCGTTCATCCATACGTCCTCCTGCTCACATATGGAGCATCCTTTCCATCACCATCTTAAAATCCATCGGCTTTACCAGCACGGCGCGGGTCAGCACAACTGTTCATCTGGCCGGTAATCTTATCCCGCCAGCACATTTGAAATGATCCCATATTGTAGTCATACATGGGCAGCGGTTCGATTTGAATCCCCATTTTTGCAACCTCTGCAGCCACCCTGTCAGGAATACGGCTTTCAATTTCCAGCACATAATCATCGCGGAGGGGATCCATACGGGGCTGTACGGCTGCCTCATAAGGGTCCATACCATAATCCAGGATATTGGATATCACCTGGGGCATCGTGCCGTACACATTACCCGGGGTTCCTAAACCCAGCCAGGGATAACCATCCTGCAAAACCAGGGTGCTGCCAATAATCGACCGGTAGCGCCCGCCTCCGGTAAACCATCCGGACATATCTGCAGTCATATTTGTACGGATGTGGCTCCCGACCATAGGCACTCCATCCACCACAATTCCCGGGATTCCTCCACCCTGTAAGGTGTTCAGCATCTGCACCCAGTTACCTTGAGTGTCCACAATACTTAACTCACAGCTGCCACCCGGTTGGTGAGGTTTTCCGGCTTCAAAGGGGTACATCCCTGCGGCAGCCAGGGCAGGTTTCCCCGAAGTCAGTAAGATATGGTTGGTCAGATCAACCTTTGGACGGCTGTGCCAAATGATCTCAGCCAATGACTTCAAGAATTCCCTGGAAAGCCAGGCATCCAGGGGTACATTAAAACTCTGGGATCATACAGCAAGCCTGCTTCCCAATGGGCGCGTCTCAAAGCATGGGCCATCAGGTAGAGCGCTTCAGCTGATTCAGTGTAGTGGCCCAATCCCTTCATATTAAAGTTCGAGAGCACACCAAGCACACAGGCGGTGAATACACCTGTTCTTTCGGGTGGCCCCAGCTGGAGGATTTCATATCCCCCGTGAGAATAACGGAGAGGATCCTGCCAACGGGGAGGTATTGCTGTCATATCTTTCAGGGTTATTGGCCAACCCAGCTGGCTGGCTGCCGCTACAAAGTTCCTTGCCCACTGACCATTTGTAAAATATTCGGGACCTTCTTTGGCCAACAAAAGCATGGTCTTCGCTAACGCCGGGGATTGAAAGATATGCCCTACTTCAGGTAAGAAGCCGTTGGGAGTAAAATGTTCCCGGCCAGAGGGGAAATATGTGTAGAAACGCAGTTCTTCCTGTAAAACGCCATATTCAAAAGAAGAAACCGGATGTCCTTTTTGAGCCCACTCGACTGCCGGCTCACACAGGTTGGACCATGGGGTGCTGCCAAACCGCCTGTGCATCTCACCCAATGCCGGGATAAAGCCTGGAATAGCTGCACATGGATTTGAACCCGGCATGGCAAACCGTATGCCAATGGGCGGAACCGGGCGGAAAGGCGCCAGGTCCGGAACCAGGGTACCATGCCCATTTAAATGATAGGCTCGTTCTGAACTGGATTCCCAATACAGGAACGCTATGCTGCCGGCATGATTTGTCATATGCGGTTCAACCACAGCCTGCACCAGGCAGCCTGCTATGGCTGCGTCCACGGCATTCCCGCCATTACGCATTATCTGAATCATTGTATCGGTAACAATTGGGTGTGAACTGGAGCAAACAGCCTGTTTACCTCTGATGACAGGCTTTTGTCCTACGCTTGCCAGTAATTCGGTTTGCATCCTTATCCGCTATTTTCCTGTAAATTTATAGTACACGAGGGGCGTCAGGCTTTGTAAAAATCCGGATAGGTGTCGTACCAATTCTTTCTAATATTAAAATCGTCCGGATAGATGGTCACTTTTTCGGGGGAGAACTCAAAATCATAACCCTCCCGATTAACTGTGAGGGCGATGGGACCGGCATCAAAGCGGAATCCGCTAAACCGGCCTGGTAGTTGATGGATTAGCCACACAAAGCCTTTTCCAAGTTCGATTGGTTCAGCCCATTTATCTTTTACAACCTGGGGGAGTGCATCATATTCCTTCCAGGTGACGTCGGTCGGTTTGATGGTGGCACCCGGACTCATTGTATTAATGGCAATGTTATATTTTGCTGCTTCGAGACTGACTGCTTTTACAAATCCTTCCTGCCCGTGTTTGCCTGTGCAGTAACCCATTTCCCTCTTAAAGCCGCGCACACTCGAACCGCTGGCGATCCCAATGATATGTCCGCCGCCCTGGGCTTTATATAAATCCCATGCTGCACGGGTGGCATTAAAAATGCCGCCCAGGCTGACATGCAGCTGGCGCCACCACAAATCTTCTGATGTGTCTTCAAACTCGACCAGGGGCATAAAGACAGCATTCTGGACAATTGCATCCAATCGTCCCCAACGGGCTGTTACCGTTTTCACAGCAGAATGAAAAGCGTTCAAATCACTCACATCAAGATGTAGAGCGATTACCTCTGAACCGTCTGCCGTAAGATCAGCCTCAGCGCGGGCTAATTCCTCCTCGTTAATGTCGCTGATACATACCTTTGCACCTGCAAGACCCAGCGCCCGACTGATTCCCCAACCAATGCCGCGTGCTGCCCCGGTGACTATCGCTACCTTGCCGTCAAGTATCATTGATTATCTCCCGAATTGTTTAATCCAATTATTTAACACAAAAACCATGCAGCTCATTTTTATACAAGGTACCACATCTATTTAAAGGGAATTCTTGTAATTTTGTCCATCTTTTACGATCATCCGCAGGCGATTCCGATCTTCCAGGATGGTTACATCCTCCAGTGGATTTCCATCCACCACCAGAAAATCGGCCAGCATCCCGGCGCGCAGCACTCCAGTCTCATCGCCGAATCCCATACAGGTTGTCCCCATACGAGTGGCTGCTTCCAGGGCTTGCATGGGAGTCATCCCGGCTTCCACCAGATAACGTAACTCGCCTGCATTTTTCCCGTGGCCAAACCCACCGCCATCGGTACCCAGGGCTATCTTTACCCCTGATTGGAGCGCCTTGCGAAAACTATGAGCCTGATGCTCCAGCAGCATGCGCGCCTTGCGAGGCATATAGTCAGGCAGAGCCAGCGGATTTTGCTCACTGATGGCTACCACCCGGCGTAGAACGGTAAAAGTAGGCACCAGCCAGGTACCTTGTTTTACCATCTGCTCGATGAGATGATCATCTAATGCGGCGCCATGTTCAATACTGTCAACACCGGCATCCAGGCAAATTTTAACGCCATCCCCACCATAAGCGTGGCTCATCACAGGAAGACCTGCTGCATGGGCAGTATCGGTGATGACCTGTACTTCTTCGGGTGAGAATTGCCGGATCAAAGGCCCTCCAATGGGGGTTCCCACACCGCCAGTGGTTGCTATTTTTATCCAATCAGCACCGGCGCGGATGACCTCACGGGTCTTCCTGCGGCATTCTTCTACCCCATCACAAATTCCGGAAGGGATGCTCTGCAGCCAGGGAAAATGGGAATTGATCCCAGCCGCCTCAGTATGATCATTGTGCCCGCCAAATTGGGAAAGTATAACCACACTGATCTTCAAACGCGGACCCGGGATGAGACCGCGTTCAACGGCCATCTTCATCCCCAGGTCAACGCCGGATGCGTCGCGTATGGCGGTGAAGCCTCCCAACAACGTTTTCTTGAAGGAATCAGCTGCAAGAAAGACGGCCAGGCTGGGGGGAATGCCAGCCCGCACCTGCATACCTCCCTCCAGGTCTGCCAGATGGTCATGGCAGTCAGCCATTCCCGGCATTAGAGTCATCCCAGCAAGGTCAATTTTCCTGGCGTTTTCCGGGCAGGCAAGCTCTGACTGTGCTCCCACCATGCGGATCCAACGACCTTCTACCACCATCGCCGCCGGTTCGTGGGATGCAGGCAGCCCGCTTCCGTCTATCAAGAATGCATTGTAGTAATATTGGAGTTCACCACTCATCATTAATCGTCCTTTGCAAAGGATCTTTATTGGTGTCCATTCAACAAGGTAAAATCACCCTGCCCTCTGAAAGAGTAATGCCCTGCCATGAGACCGCCGTCTACCAGCATTAATTGACCGGTGATCCAGTTTGCTTCATCTGAGCACAGGAACATCACCATATGAGAAATATCATCTACCTCACCAATTCTGCCTAATGGCAGCTCGTTAAGATAACTGCGCTTGTATTCTGCAGAAATGTTTTCTTCCGCCCTCTGTGACGGTACATCAATCAAACCGGGGGCAACTGCGTTTACATTGACTTTATACTCACCTAATTCCATTGCCAGTACCTTGGTCAACATGGTTAATCCACCCTTGGCTGCACAGTGGGCGGCTGCTTTATGCCTGCCCATCACGGCAGAAACCGACGAGATATTGACAATCTTACCCCCGCCTCCCCGGGAGATCATGTGGCGGGCTACATGTTTGGAAACCAGGAATGGGCCTGTTAGTTGGACAGCAAGCTGGCGGTCCCAGGCCTGGCGCGGCATATCCACGATTTTCATGTGCACAACCACACCCGCATTATTAATCAAAATATCAATGCGGCCCAGCTGCTCCACAACTGTCTGGACCATCTTTTCAACACGGGATTCATCCGAAACATCCACCGGCACAAACAGGGCTTTTCCGCCTGCTGCCTGTATCTGCTCTTCCGCCTGCTTGCCTGAAACCTCATTGATCTCGGCAATTACCACCGCGGCACCTTCCTGTGCAAAGGATTCAGCAATTTGCCGGCCGATTCCATCCCCGGCACCGGTAATCACGGCTACTTTATTTTCAAATCGTTTCATCATCATTTCCTTTGAGTTTTCCAATTTACAATGGCAGAGTAATCCAGCGGTGCTGGCGGTGTGACTGTGCGGCGGCGTTAATAATTTCCTGCACCCGGGCGCTTTGAGCAAAGTTACCCTGGTTGGTATCACCGCCGTTGACGATTTCCTCCAGGAAATTCTGCACCAGGCAGCCATAAAATACGGTGTCCCAACGGTCGGATTCCTGGTAACCAGGCGGGTAGAAGCGCGGGGGGATATCAACATTTACAAATTCCACCGCATCGGGAGTGGCTTTTTTGAGGGTCTGGATTACGCCAAATTCAGAAACCAGGCGGGCAATTAATGCACCCTTTGAGCCATAGATGCGTGCCTCTATGCCCGGATAGTTGCCTACAGTGACAAAGCTGGATTGCAGGGAGAACAGTGCGCCGTTCTGGCATTCACCAATGAATATATCCGCATCGTCGATATTGATTCGTTCGCGTTCCGTATCCAGATTGGTACGGCGGCGGTAAGGTACCATATTAGCCAGAACTCCCACCAACTCCTTCAGGTCGCTGCCCACAAGTTCCAAACCGATGTCAATTGTTGGTGCTCCATATCCTTCAAGCGAAGTAACTTCAATACCCTCTCGGGTGAAATCGCTGCCCATCACCGGTTCACCTACCGGTTTTACTTTATGAATACGCTTGTCGGCTGGATTATCAGGGTCAAGCCACTGTGAATTTTGTTCGTAGCCATTAAATATATAGGGATCGCCTACAAACCCCTCACGCACCAGTTCAAACATATACTGCACCGCTGGAGCGTAACGGAATGTCAGCCCCACCTTTGTCTTTACCCCTTTAGATTGAGCCAGACGGTGCGCTTCCTCAACCCGCTTGTAATTGTGCGACACCGGTTTTTCTACCAGAACATGCTTGCCTTCTTGCAGGGCGGCAAATGTAAGGATCTCGTGATTATCACCATGGTCGTCGCGGGTGACAATATCCACAATATCGATATCCCGCCGTGAAAACACTTTTTCGTAATCCGTCACAACTTCCGGGATGTTGAACATCACAGCCTTTTTCTCAGCCATTTCGACGGTCGAGGTCACACAAAACAACAACCTCGCACAGCGGAGAACGAGTGAAGCCCGGCAAATGAGCAGTTGTTGACCAGCGGCCTGCACCAATCACTCCCACACGCAGTTTTTCCTTCATTTTTTCTCCTTATTTAAGCAAAATTTAGGGAAGAATCTGATTATTCAATGGAGATCATCCAGAATGATCCCGCCCGGTGACCCAATCGTAGCGCGGATCGTCATCTACAACGGAGCCTGAGAAACGGGAGCCAATGCCTGTACCGCCGTCCACATGGATGACTGTCCCGGTAATAAAACTTGACGCATCTGAAGCCAGAAATAACACAACATGGCCTACCTCTTCTGGTGTGCCTGGACGTGCCAGCGGCATGCCTGGAATTCGTCCTTGTAAAGCTTTCTCCATTTCTGGCGGCAGAGGCTTGGGCTGGGTATCAATCAGACCCGGGCTAACCGTGTTGACCAGGATGTTATGGGGAGCCAGCTCGATTGCCGCAACCCGGGAGAAGCTCTCGGTTGCAGCACGGCTGGAGGCGTATGCGGCGGCACCAGGGCCTCCCCGCAGGCTGGCTCCTGATGAGAAGTTTATAATCCTTCCGCCGCGCCCGCCAGCGACCATGGCTTTTCCCGCAGCCTGGGTCATCAGGAATGTTCCGCGGCAGTTGACGGTATATACCCTGTCCCAAACTTCCATCTTTTCGTCCAGTAATGCAGTATGGGGGGCTACGGCAGCATTGTTTACGCACACATCCAGATGACCGAAGTGCTTAACCGCTGTTTGCACAATTCTTTCAGCACCCTCGGGTGTGCTGATATCCTCTACAAGCGAAATTACACCGGGAAAGGGTGCACAAGTTTGAGCAAGACCCTCCGCATCGCGGTCTACAGCAACCACCTTGGTGCCCTGTTCTATAAACATCCGAACCATTTCCCGCCCAACTCCACGAGCTGCGCCAGTGATGATAACCACCTTGCCTTCTAAATCGTAATTCATTGCAACCCTCTTTCAGAATAATATGCCATCGTCTGCGGTTCCCAGCATGGCCTGGCGAATGATTTTTATCGGAATCAAGCCATAGGTTAAAAAGTGATCGTTAAATTCTTTGAGTGAGAAATTATTACCCTTCAACGCCTTGTAATCATCATGCAGCTTGCGCACCATTTCGCCGCCGATGTAATATGTCAGGTGAGTCGGGTAATAGATTGCCCGATCTAAAACACGGTAGGCGCCCTGGCGAGTTCTGCCAGATTTATTAACCAACCAATCTGCTGCATCTTCCAGGGTGCGCAGCCCCATGTGGATTTCCAATCCTACAATGGAGCAAACAATCATTCCGCGTTTTGCCTTCTGGGCAGCGTAATAGTATAGGGGGTCTGTCTTCCCGTAGATTTCGTTTACCATCATATATTTGCCGTACTCTGCCCATCCGTCGGAGTTCGAATCCGAGTCATGGTCTTTACTGGCACGCAGCGGGACCCGCTTTTCCAGGTAGAACTGGGTGTGATGTCCAGGATAAGCTTCATGTCCGAAAAGGAGGCGCATCGAATATGGATTGAAATCGCCCAATTGTGCCTCCACCTGCTCCTCCGTCCAATCAGGCTGAGGCAGGTTGATTGCCATATATGCTTCCTTGGCCACATACTCAAAAGGACCAGGGGTAAGCATCATCCCGCCGGCGCCGGCATAGCTCGGCATCCTGCTGATGACCACATCCGGCATTTCAGGCGGTACAGTCAACAGGTCGTATTGGGTTAGATTATTGCGCAATTCAGCCAGGGTACTGGAAGCCACCTGCATCAGCTCATGGCGGGTAGGGTGATTTTCCCGGATGCGTTTTTCCATATCTTCTTCTGTCACACCGGAACCAAACGTTTTAATCATTGCCGCCAGGTCTGCATTCGCCTGCTCGTAGTCGTTATAGAGGCGCTCCAGGATTTTGCTCACCGGCACATCGATCATTTCTTCCGCATCGAGGATAGCCTGAATGCCAGCCTCACCAACTGCGAAATTTCCGTGTGAGCGCGGAAGTAAATCATCCTGCAGGAAGATCAGGAATTTATCCAGTTGATCAATAACGCCCTGGTTGGCCTGGTGAAATTCATTCAAAAGGGACGGGTCTGAAACCTGTTCAAACTCTTTTGGAATCTCGGTAAAGAAAAGCCTGGCTCCTTTCATGTAGCGGATGGCCTGGTCTGTGTAAACAAGGGGTGGATTAACCAGGTTATCACGGGCAGCCTGCAGCACCGCCGGTACATCCAGTTCCCGGGCTATCACCGATTTCAAGCGTTCTTCCAGCGGCGCAAAATTGCGGCTGACGAGATTGAACAGTCCTTCCGTAATGATATCTTTGTAGAAAAGCGGGTTATTTTCCCAAAACCGCCAGGTTTCAACCCAATAGATTTCCCGTTTTATGCGGGTGGTAAGTACCGGATGATCGAGGGCGTGCAGCCGGTCCATCGTGGCAGGGTCGATATTCGATACCAGTGCCTGAATGGCTTTCATCCTCCGCAGTGTTTCTTCAATTTCGTCCCGTCTGTAATGTCCAAGGCTGTTATCATATTGATGAAGACCCTGACGGGTGGCGTGAACGGGATGGTAGGTGTAATAGATGTCAAAAAATTCTTCTGATATCCGGTCGTAGGTTGTTTCTATCGAATCGGGTTGGTTCATGAATGGATCCTTCTTTCTAGCAGATTTTTATATACCGATTTTCATGTGACCAGGCGGGCACCGGGTTCTAGAAAATTTTCCCGGCGGAAATATCGCCAGCTGCTTTTTCAGTTCTTGCAGTTTTAAAGCGGTAAATTTACCCAGCGGTGTTCGCGGTGCGAGAGGGTCACTGCATTGATAATCTCCTGAACGCGGGCACTCTGGAGAAAATTACCCTGATTGGTTTCACCACCATCCACAATTTCCTGCAAAAAGTTATGGACCAGGCAGGAATAAAAGACTGTTCCCCAGGGTTGGCCTTCCTGATAAGCGGGCGGGAAGTATCGTTTTGGGATTTCCATTGGAACAAATTCGACCGCATCTGGCCTGGCTCCATGCAGTGTCTGGATGACACCAAATTCATCCACCAGGCGCGCCTTGAGGGCGCCCTTTGAGCCGTAGATATGTGCTTCAATCCCCGGATAATTCCCGACAGTTACATAGCTGGACTGCATGGAGTACAGTGCCCCATTAGCGCACTCGCCGATAAAAATATCTGCATCGTCAATGTTTATTCGTTCCCGTTCGGTATCCAGTTTGGTACGCCGCCGGTATGGAACCATGTTGCTCAATATCCCAACAACCATTTTCAAATCACTGTTGACAAGCTCGAGGCCGATATCAATGGTAGGTGCCCCATACCCTTCCAGCGAACCAACCTTTATCCCCTCCCTGGTTAAATCCGTACCGTAAGGCGACGGATCTGATGGTTTGACCTTGTGATTGCGCTTGTCCATGGCAGTGTCGGGGTCAATCCATTGGGAGTTCTGCTCATATCCATTGAAAACATACGGATCCCCGATAAAACCCTCCCGGACAAGCTCAAACATATACTGAACCGCCGGGGCATAGCGGAAAGTAAGACCGACCTTGGTCTTCAGATTCTTCGATCTGGCAATCTCATTTGCACGCAGCACATCACGATAATCATGGCAGACTGGCTTTTCAACCAGAATGTGTTTTCCCGCTTCTAAAGCAGCAAATGTTAATGGCTGATGGTTATCACCGCTGGTTACGATATCCACTACATCAATATCCTTGCGGGAGAGCACCTTTTCATAATCTGTGGTGACCTCGGGAATTCCAAACTCTGCGGCACGCTTTTCAGCCAGGTCACGGTCAAGGTCACAAATCATTACCAGCTCACAAAGCGGCGAACCTTTAAACCCCGGCAGATGAGAAATTCCAGACCATCGCCCAGCTCCGATCACACCAACACGTAATTTGTCTTTCATTTTAGCTACCCTATACCTTTCCAAAAAATTGAAAAACTTGCTCGAGAGTTTCGATCTGAAATTACTGCCCCGATAACCTTCCTAGAACAGTACTCCATCATCTGCTGCCCCTAATAGATCTTTGCGGATAATTTTGATGGGGATCAGGCCATAGGTTAAGAAGCGGTCATTGAATTCCTTCAATGAATAAGCACTGCCCTGGATGGCCCTAAAATCATCGTGCAGTTTACGCACCATTTCACTGCCAATATAATAAGTTAGATGGGTGGGGTAATGAGTTGCCCGATTCAATACCCAGATATAGGTATTCTGGCGGGTGCGTCCCTGCTTTTCCATGAGGAAATCTGATGCTTCCTGGAGGGTCTTGATCCCCAGGTGAATCTCCATCCCGGCAATGGCTGCGGCAATGTAACTGCGTTTTGAAAGCAGGACTGCCAGCCGGTAGAAAAGATTTTTTGGGGCGTAGATCCTGTCCACCATCATATATTTCCCGAACTCAGCCCAGCCGTCCGAGTTGGAGTCTGAGTCATGGTCCTTGCTGGCGAACATTCGGACGCGCTTCTCCAGGTAAAACTGGGTATGGTGCCCCGGATAGCATTCATGGATCATTAACAATGGCAAAGCGTAGGTATTAAAATCACTCCACAGCCCATCTATTTGGGTTTGAGTCCAATCCGGTTTTGGAATTTGTAAGGCCAGGTATGATTCTTCTGCCACAGTCTCAAATGGACCGGGAGTTAACATCATGCCGCCGCCGCTGGCGTAATCGGGCATAGGGGTCACGATTACATGGGGCATTTCCGGCGGAATTGTCATCAGGTCATATTCTGATAAATAACTGCGGACCCTTGCCAGTTCGTCACGGATGACCTGATGCAGCTCCTCGGGGGCTGGATGGTCCGCTCTCATACGGACGATCAGTTCTTCCTTTGTCGCTGATGGGTCAATCTGGTGAGCCACATCAGAAATTTCCTTTTCAGTTTTTTCAAGATCCCGATAACAGCGCGAGAGGATGTCCTTCACGGGAACATCAATCATCTCTTCTGCATCCAGGATAGCCTGAATCCCAGCCTCCCCCACGGCGAAATTGCCGTTAGAACGAGGCAGCAAGTCACTCTCTAAGAAAGAAAGGAATTTTTCCATCTGTTCTATGACCACAGCGTTGGTTTGCTGGAACTCGGCCATTAGCGCCGGGTCATTCACATCCCGGAATGCTTGCGGTAAATTATTGAAGAAGCTCATAGCGCCTCTCACCTGTTCAATCGCCTGGTTGGTATATTCAAGCGGCGGGTTAACAAGGTTTTGGCGGGCACACTCCAACACAAGCGGTACATCCTTCTGCCGGCTGATCAACGACTTAAGACGAACATCAAGGGGTGCAAAATTCCGGCTCACGAGATTGAACATACCCTCGATGATGACGTCTTTGTAGAATAACGGATTATTTTCCCAGAAACGCCATTTCTCAATCCAAAAAATCTCGCGTTTCAAACGGGTGGTCAGCACCGGGTGATCAAGGGCATGCAGGTGATCCATCTGATCGGGGTCAATCGCCGCCACCTGGGCCTGCACCGTTTTCATCCGCCTCAAGGTTTCTTCGATTTCACTCCGCCTGTAATGCCCCAGGCTGTTATCGTACTGGTGCAATCCCTGACGTGTAGCATGGACCGGATAATACGTGTAATAAATATCAAAAAATTCATCCACGAGGTGGTCGTATAAAACATCAATGCTTTCCGGTTGCGCCATTTGCAATTCTCCCTTTTTAGAAGAGTATCCCGTCATCGGATTTTCCAAGCATGTCCATACGGATGACCTTAATTGGGATCAAACCATAGGTTAAGAAACGATCATGAAATTCTTTAAGCGAAAAATGCTCACCCTTCAACTTACGGTAATCTTCCCGCAGTTTAAAGAGCATTTCACCACCAATATAATAGGTAAGATGGGACGGGTAATAGATTGCCCGGTCTAAAATGCGCCAGGCACTTTCCCGGCTGTATTTACCACATGAGACAAGGAAGTCAACAGCCTGCTGCAGGGTCATGTTTTGCATGTGAATTTCCATCCCCGCAATTGCTGCTGAGATCATGGTGAGTTTATCGCGAAGCACTGCCAGCCTGTAGAGCGGATCCAAATCTCCGTAAATCTCCTCAACCATCATATACTTCCCGTATTCCGCCCACCCATCCGAATTTGAATCCGAGTCATGGTCCCGGCTGGCAAACATCGGTACCCGTTTCTCAAGATAAAATTGGGTATGATGGCCCGGGTAAGCCTCGTGCAAAAGCATCAGCACCATGTCATAGATATTGAACTCGCGGAGCTGTGCTTCGATACGATCCTCTTCCCAATCTTCTCCGGGGATATTGGTAACCAGAAATGCTTCCCGGGCAACCTTTTCAAATGGTCCGGGGGTTAACATCATGGCACTGGCACTGGCGTAGCTGTACATCGGGGTTACCATGACTTCCGGCAATTCCTCCGGGATGGTCACCAGATTTCTTTCGCTCAAATATGCACGCATCTTTGCCAGTTCAGAGCGCATGATTGGCAGCAGGTCAGCCCGGGATGGATGGTTGGCCTGCATACGGGCAAATAATTCACCAGCAGTCGCCTTCGGATTGATGTGATGTACTAATTCAGTAATCTCATGCTCTGTTTTTTCCAAATCATGGTAGCAGCGCTTGAGAATTTCCTTAACCGGCACATCGATCATTTCTTCTGCATCAATAATTGCCTGAATTCCGGCTTCGCCGACAGCAAAATTGCCATTCGAACGCGGCAGCAAATCATGCTCAAGAAAAACCAGGAAACGATCTAATTCCTCGAGTACCCGGTTGTTGGCTTGTTCGAAACGGCTTAATAGTGCCGGATTTTTCACGTCTAAAAAAACCTGGGGAGCCTCACGAAACAACAATTTGGCCCCCTCCATAAAACGAATTGCCTGCTGGGTATAGACCGCCGGCGGATTGGCAAGGTTGATTCTTGCAGTCTGCAGCAGATCAGGCACTTCGTTCTGGCGGTTTACCAGGGCTTCCAATCGAATCTCCTGGGATGCAAAATCGCGGCTCAATAAATTAAAACACCCCTCCGTAATAATATCTTTATAAAACAAGGGATTGTTTTCCCAGAAACGCCACTGTTCAATCCAGTAAATCTCACGTTTCATGCGTGTCATTAATACCGGATAATCAAGGGCATGGGCGTGGTCCATCTCATTGGGGCTGATGGCGGTAATCTGAGCCTGGACGGCTTTCATACCACGCAACGTTGCTTCGATTTCATCCTGATGGTAATGCCCTAATGAATGGTCGTACTGGTGCAGACCCTGGCGGGTAGCATGGGGCGGGTAATATTGATAATACAGGTTGAAAAACTCAGCAGATAAATGGTCATAGCGCTCTTCCAGTGGATGATCCGATGCCATTATTAATGCCTTTCTTCTTCTAAATTAATGACCGGTTGAGGGAACTATTATCAATCGGAACTACCTGTTACGCAGGGTAGGATCAAGGGCGTCGTGTAAACCATCACCAATGAAATTAACCTCCAAGACGATAAACAGAATCGCCAATCCTGGAAAGATCGTCAACCAGGGTTTTGAGGCCATTGTTGACTGCGCATCCATTAACATGTTACCCCAGGTGGGGGTTGGGGGCTGTACACCCAGGCCTAAAAAGCTAAGCGATGATTCAATAATAATTGCAGTTCCCACGGCGAGCGTGGTACCAACGATAATTGGCCCGGCAATATTCGGCATTATGTGCTTCCAGATGATGTTCCGGTCAAGAGCCCCGATCATGCGCGCCGATTCCACAAATTCTTTTTGTTTCACGGACAGGGCTGAACCGCGTACCACCCGTGCGGTGGGCATCCAACTCAGGAAGCCAATGATGAGGACGATTATGGGAACAGCGGCATTGGAGAAAGAACTCAATACAATCAGCAGCGGCAGGGTGGGTATCGAATAGGCAATATCCGTAAAACGCATTAATCCGTTATCTAAATGACCGCCGTAAAACCCGGAGAGAGCACCAATAAACGCTCCCAGGCTTGTGCCGATTAAAGCGGCCATGATACCAATTGTGATGGAGATGCGTCCTCCATACAGAATGCGGGTGAAGAGATCGCGTCCCAGGTCATCGGTACCCATCCAATGCTCGGGGGAGGGCGGCTGCCGGATAGCACCCAGGTTGATTTCATCAAATTCGTAGGGTGCAATAAGCGGAGCAGCGTAACAAGCCGCTGCCATAATGACGAAAAAGAGAGCTGCAATTACCGCTATCTTGTGGCGTTTGAAGTTTTCCCACACCAGCCTGCGCTGGCTTACAAATTTGGTTTTTTCCACTATTCGGTTATTTTCACCCAGTCTGCTAACAACAGCCATAATAAACTCCTCACTTAAAAGACTCTCTCTATTTATTGGTAGCTGATTCGAGGGTCCAACCAGCCATACACTATGTCAGCGAACAGGTTAAAAATTACCACCATAAAGGAGCCCATCATTAAAATACCCATTAATACCGGGTAATCCCGTGAATTCATCGATTGGATAAACAACCGTCCAATTCCAGGCCAGGCGAAAATTGTCTCGGTAATGACTGCCCCCGAGAAAAGGGCTGCCATATGGAGAGCCATAATGGTTATCACAGGGATGAGGGCATTTTTAACGGCGTGCTTGAGCACCACCATGCGCTCAACCATCCCTTTTGCGTAAGCGGTTCGTATATAATCAGCGCGGATGACACCCAGCATGCTGGAACGCATATACCGCGACCAGCCGGCAATATAATGCAAGGAGAGGACAATAGCAGGGAGAATCAAGTGCATGATATGGTCCGATAATGATTCAGAGCCGACTGTGCCGGTGCCAGCTACCGGAAGCCACCCCAATTTTACCGAGAAAATTAATTGTAGAATCAAGCCAAACCAAAACACCGGCATAGCAATGCCTAAGAAAGAAAAAAATGTTGCGGTAAAATCAAAGGGGCTGTACTGATGCAGGGCGCTGTAAATCCCCATGGGAATGGCAATAACTGCCGCCAGCATAAATGAAACTGCCATCAATTCCAGGGTGGCTGGCAGGCGTTCAATGATCATAACCCCTACCGGGCGGGTAGACGTATAGCTGATACCCAGGTCACCCGATAACGCTGCGGAAAACCAGCGGACATACTGGATATAAATGGGCTGATCGACCCCCAAACGGTGACGGTATGCTTCAATCACCGCCGGATCGATTGTTAACCCGGATTGAAGCATCATACCCTCAGGGCCACCTGGGGCTGCCTGAATAATTAAAAATATGATCAGGGAGATCCCGATCATGAGCGGAATCATTTGCAAAACTCGCCGGGTTATGTACTTTCCCATTATTCTGAACCTCCCAAAAATGATCACATTCCAAGAAAATCCATCCACTTTCTTCTGAATAATGGGGGCTGAGAGAAAGGATTGCTCCTCAGCCCCCATCATCTATTCAACTGGTGTTTATATTCCTAACAATTCAATTACTCGAGGCCCCACTCGTACACATTCCAGAAGCTGCCGAAGTTGGTGCCGGAGCCCTTGAAACCTGTCACGTCATTGTCTACGTAGTATGGGGTTACCTGGGCGTATATCGGCAGGGTGAAGGCGTCCTCTGCCAACAATGCCTGAGCCTGATCCAGCAGCGGTTTGCGGACAGCAGGGTCAAGATTTTTATCAGACTCCTGCATTATTTCATCGAGGGCAGGATCACAAAAACCGGTGAAGTTATTGGACCCACCACAGCCATAGATGGCAGTGATGCTGGGATCAGAGGGCAGGAACCAGCCGCTGACAATGGCATCCCATACACCTGTGCGCCATTGGTTCGACCAGGCTGCGGCTTCCAGCGATTCAAACTGGACATCAATGCCAATTTCTTTCAACTGAGCCTGGATAACCTGGGCAACTGCGATACGGTCTTGCCTGCCTGCGCGGTTCATCATCGTGAAGGCGAATTTCACTCCGTCCTTCTCACGAATACCATCCGCTCCGACAACCCAGCCAGCCTCATCCAGCATCTGCTTGGCCTTCTCAACATCATAGTCGTAAACCTTGACATCGTTGTTTACCCAGACGCTGTTCGGGTTATACGGACCATTGACAACGGTGACAGTACCCTGCATCAACTGTTCGGCGATGGCGTCGCGGTCGATGGCATGGTAAATGGCCTGGCGGACTTTTTGACATCACCAAACAATTTCTTGGTCTTTTCGCTGTTGTTATTGAGGTCCAAATGCAGGAACACATTGGAGTCAATCAGCTTGACCTCGCCATTCTCATTACCCTCCATTTCCTCAACCTGCACCGGCAGAATTTCACCGATGTGGTAGTCGCCGGTCTTGAGAGCGTTCAGGCGGGTATTGTCATCGGGGATGAAATTGAACACGATCTCATCCATTTTGGGGTAGTCAGCACCGCGCCAGTAGTCCTCATTCTTAACCACACGAATGTATTCGCCGGATTTCCATTCGCCAAATTTATACGGGCCAGTGCCGATTGGGCTGCGGTTATACTCTTCGTTTGTGACAATTTCGGCGGTGGTCAGAGCACCAAGGAGATGCTCCGGCATAATGGCTTCGAAAATACCGGCGTAGGTTCCATAAAGGCCGTCCCAGGTGAATACAACGGTGTTCTCATCCGGCATCTGGCAATCGATGATGCCACGGTAGTCGTCGCTGTTGTATGTTTGGGATTCCGGGTCTGAGGCGAACTTCCAGGTAAAACAAACGTCTTCACTGGTAAATGGTTCACCATCGTGCCACTTGACACCTTCCACTAGATTCCAGGTCATATCGTAGGTGCCATCTCCGTTATCGACGATGCCGCCATTCTCAAGGGTGGGGATTTCTTTGGCCAAAATGGGAATGTTTTCACCCTTTTCGTTGTTTTGAATCAAACCTTCCACCATGGTGAATTCGATGTCACAAAGCATCTGGCTGGTGAAGGCATTCAAGACATCTTTTTCACGGGTGTAGGCCACCTGGAGAATCTTTGGTCCTTCGGCAACAGGCGCTGCAGTGGCTTCTACAACGGCTGGGGCTGCAGTGGCTTCTACAACGGCGGGGGCGGCGGTGGCTTCCACGACTGCAGGTGCCTCGGTGGCTTCCACAGGGGCGGGTGTTGCAGCAGGGGCGCAGGACGCAATCAGCATGGCGACTAAGACCAATCCTGAAAGCACCCATAGCATCTTTTTATTCTTATTCATTAGCTTATCCTTTCCTTCTCGACTAGAAAATCCTGATATGGTTCGTTTAATTAGTCTGATACGTTTGTATAACTCCCTTTGGTATCACCTCCTTTCACGATGATTCGAACATTCCAATACTGTCATTTGAATGGATGCGGTCATACATAAAACGAAGAAAAGTTCTCTCTTCGATCGACAGGTACTTTTTCCCAAACTGGAGCTACCACTGACTCCCCCCACCAGTAGGACCAGATTAATACGGCACGGGAGGGCGCCGAAATGAAAGCCATGCGGTTGGCAATCCAACCTTCACCGCCCACCAGACTTTGCGAACGCAGCCAATCGGCAACCTCCTCTTTCGGCTGACCCAGGGCGTGCATGCGCCAGGCGGCGCCGGTGCCTATCCCGGCCCGGTAGTGGTTCATATAACCCTGGAGGCGGTCATCGTCTGAGTCAAGCCAGTCCAACATCTGCAGTCCGTTATCGGCGATGCCTTCAAAGACCGAAGCACCGGCCGTGTTCACAACCGACAGGCTGCTATCCGCAGCCCCGGTTCCTTCCAACAACCCAATCTCCCGCATCTTTAAATTGTAGATAATGCCCGGGGATACCTTCGTGAACGGTGAGGTGTTTCAAACCGGGACGGGTCAATACCGGATCAATATTCAGATGAACTTTCCTGTCGGCGTAGTTACACATGGCGTTGAAATGCACGCCGGTTACGGGTATAACCCTCATGCGGTCTGATTTTTCCGCCGGGATTTTAAATAAATATTTTTCTGCACGATCCCAGGCTTCATCCATAAGAGTCTCTATGACGCCGATCACTTCATCTGCGGGAACCATAACATGTGCTTCCCAGGCAGCACACTGGGCTGCCAGGTCCCCTGTATAGCCCATGCGGGTTAGAAGGTCCCTCATTTTCCTTCTCAGATCATCCAATTCGGTGTCGGAAGCCGGCTCAGGCCGGGACGTGGATGAACTGTTTGAGCTGTTCCGTAAATGGCAAGCCCTTTTCACGCCAGGTGACAAAAGCCGAAAGCGAGCGGCACATTTGCTTGTAATAAACACGCCGGTCAGGCTCTGGAACACTCCCAGCTTCCGCTTTCATTCTCTGCAGCTCTTCAAAGGCTTCATGATAAGTCTTAAACTGCGAGGGATGGTAATTCTCAGCTGTCTTTAATTTTTGGACAATCAAGCCATCTTTTTCGCCGGTTTCGGAGGTAAAAAGGGCGTCTATTCCCAGGATGAGGGGAGTCAGCCGTTTGCTGTACTCAATCGTCTCTGTCACTCAGCATGTTCCAACATTCCTTTCATATCCCTGCAGATCAGTTCCACCGGCACAGAACCATAGGATAAAAATCTATCATGGAAATCGCATAAATTAAACGACGGTCCCATCAAAGTGGCCATTTCCTCCCGGAAGTTCCTAACCCGGTCGCTGCCATACAGGTACATCATCGCCGCTCCCGGAAACATGCTGTTCTTTACCGCCTCACGCCTGGCAAACCCGGCGTTCATTCCGCCCTGGGTCTGATAATAAGACACCGCCTGATCCAAAGTAAACTCCCCAAGGTGCAGTTTGATATCTACAACAGCACGTGCGCTCATGCGGCGCCGCGATTGAGCCTCGGCATATTCTTCCAGGGGGGTTAAGAAACCCGCTTCAGCCATCAGATTTCCTGCATAGACCGCCCAGCCCTCAACCAGGGTCCCGGAACAGAACATTGCCAGTCGGGAAGCACAGTCAGTGCCTGCCACCTGGCCGATCCGTGATGGACTCAAGTACGCATTCCAGTTCTGCACATGATGACCAATGCTGCCGTGGTGGATCACGTGATTTGTTTTAATCACACTGTCATTGACTGCACGCAGCATTTGTTCCTGCTTTTCAGGCAGCATGGTGGAATCAATCGGGGGTACCAGATAATGATGCACCGGGGGGCGGTTGAATGCAGCCGGTGACCGGTAAGGCAGGAAATATAAATGGGGGGCAGCTTCCCGTGCCCAGAGCGGCTGCGGGACATATTGAATGGGGAAATCAGGCCAGGTGACCAACTGCTTATTAATGGCAAATTCCCGGCACGCCTGCCATAATTCTTCATAACGCTGGTAGTATTTTTCGACAGGGGGGTGAATATCTGCCAGTTTCCCCAAAGCCTCGGCGGGGGATGAGCTTCCAAAATCTTTGGCGTGGGAATTAAGGTAAGCATCTGCTTCTGCAATTTGGTCTTTGGCATAACGCACATAATCATCCAGGTTGAGTTCAAGGAAATGACCATAACGCATCATCATTTGGAACGCTTCTTCACCGCATGCATACGCCTGCTCATTGGTATTTCGGCTCAGGTCGAATTCCAAATATGATTGAAAATCCTTAAAAGCATTTGCAGCAGTCACAGCTGATGTTTTAAAATTTGTATCTGTGATCTTGATAATCCTTGATAAGCCGATCAATACCCTGGTTAAACAACGACTGAGCGCCAATACATTCATCAACAGCCTGTTCGATCCAGGCTGGCGGCGCCTGGCGGATGTTTGACTTTCCTTGAGCCAGTAAAACAGGAATTCCATTCATACGGTCTATTGCAGCGTTGACCCGGTCGCCTACCGCCTGTTTATAGTCCGAAAGAAATAACGAAATCACACCAAAAACAGCTTCACCGGTATACAGGCATGGATTACCCCGATAAAAATGATTGGATTGGAACTCCCAGAGTTGAGTCTGCAAGTAACCAGCTGCCAACATGCGGTCCATACGTTCAGCTGATGAAAGGCTTTCTGCAGGCAGTTCATCTAAGCGTGCCAGCAGGGACTGCATCTCATCCACTGTTCCTGCGACACCCTTCTCAGAATAGTCCGGCAGCTGGTGATCCAAATCGTGCATGCCTATAAACGTAGCATTAACTGGCCGGCGGTAGTAGTAAATGGTAAAAAAGTCGTCTAACCAGCTTGAAAAGAATAATGAATTTGTTTTTAACATTTTAAATTCCAATGGTTTTTCCAATAATGAAAATATCGATAGGAGGAAAATTCCCTCCTCTTGCACCATTTTTTATTTCTCACCAAGAAAATAGCAAATACCAAAACAAACTGAAGATATTCCGAAATGTTCTGAATCCTGGAATTAATGGTGAGGTTTTAGAATTCCTTCCTGGTTATAGAATTAACATCAGGCTGTTCATGTTCTGGTTCAGTCTTTTATGGCTGAACCGTTCTGCACCACTCAAGCATAAATCGACTCTCAAGTTTCCCAGGTCAGCCGTACCTTTACCGGAAGGTTGGGTTGTGAGGGGATATAAGAATTTCCTGTAACAAACGGACATACTTTCTACAATTAATAAGTTTTCCATTTGTAATTTTTCCTGCCCAAGAATTTACCCGTGCATTTATCTTATAACATGGAGGATTTTTTGTGATGGCTGGATAGAGAGCACCGGTGTCTGGTAAAACACTATTTGGTTTTTGTGGAAACGGTGGAATAAATTCATTCTTTTATATTTACCGACTCTTTCTATCCAGCCCATTTTTTGTTAGAGTCATGATCGGGCAAACAGGCTTTATTGTATGAATGCATTTACTACAATCACAGATAAAATTTCAGGAAGATCATTTGAAATTTAAAGACAATAAACCCAAATAAAATCTGGATTATTTTTCCAGATAATTAGATACCCAATGTTAATAGTATACATGGTATTTTTCTAATATCAAGCTTTTCAAGATTGGTCTGATAACCTACATTCAAGATTGGTCTGATAACCTGTTTCTTGGGTACCATAAATAACCAAATTGAAACTCTACAGCTAATCTCTTCAATGCTATAATCTGTCTTGCATCCAGCCGCAAACATTTTACTAATCCCCCGGAGGTTTTATGAGTTCCCAATGGAAAGTGCCGCGTACCAAAGCCAACCTCTTTAACCAACAGGTGCGAGAACAGATACTCACCGCGATAGAACCAGCTGTATTCGGTTCCTCATGGGAAGCCCTGGATATCGTCCATGCTTTTGAAAAAGGATTTGGTGATTTGATGGGTTATCCTTATGTTAATGCCGTGCAATCCGGGTCATCAGCTTTACTGCTTGCCTTAAAAGCTGCAGGGGTGGGGATTGGTGATGAAGTCATCACCGTGGCAAACTCGGATATGGCTACTACGAACGCAATTGGCAACTGCGGGGCGATTTGTGTACTATGCGATGTAAACGCCTCGGATTACACGATGAATGTGGACCTGGTGGAAAGCCTGATTACAGAACGGACGCGGGCAATCCTGCCGGTGGATTTGTACGGACACCCTGTTGATGGGCGGCGTTTACGAGAAATTGCTGACCGGTACAACTTAATGGTTGTTGAGGATGCTGCCCTGGCGACAGCTGCCAAAGATTACGGAAAACCGGTTGGTGCGTTTGCACAGCTGGTGGTATTCAGCACAGCACCAACCAAACAGATTGGCTCAGTCGGCAGCGGGGGAATGGTGGCGACATGGGAAAAATCACTATGGGACGGAGTAGAATCCTACAAACGGTATGGACTCTCGGCTGAGACGAATGAAAAATCCCCTGACTTTTCCGGGCATATCGTGGAAGGGTATCACCTGCGCATGGTTCCGGTTGATGCAGCGGTATTAAATGTCAAGTTGAAATATCTCCCGGAATGGACCGAAAAGCGCAAGAAAATTGCCCGCTGGTACCAGGAACGATTAAAGAATGTGGACGGGGTTAGATTGCCGGTTTTCCGCCCGGAATCGGAACCGGTATGCCGCGAATTTGTTGTTATGGTCCGCAACCGCGATGTGGTCCTGGCAGTTATGCGCGGGATGGGGATCCAGGCGAATACGATTTACAATCCTCCAGTACACCGCCGCCCGGTATACCAGAAACACCGCTATCCGGGTGCTAACAACCTGCCGGTCACCGAAGCGCTAGCCACCCAACTGCTTAACCTGCCGATTGACCCGCTGCTTGAGGAGAAAGATATCGATTTTGCGTGTGAGGCACTTATCGCCGGTTTAAAACAGTAGGCGGCAGCGATATCAGGTCTTACCCTGTTGATGTTGCCCGCTTGACCTCGGAATTTCAGATCAAGAATCAGCAGGCACTGGTTTTTAAACAATACCAATATAATTGGCTGCAAAAAATGGAAAGGGGATTTGCTTAATGATCATCCGGTTACAGAAAATCGGTTTTGCGGTACGGAATGTAACTGAAACCTGGAATCTATTCAGAACCCTTTTCGGGTTTGAGGGCTGGCAGGAACCACCAGATGAAACAGCAGGTATTGACCGGGCTGTATCCATGCCTTTTCCAAATGATTGTGAACTGTATCTCATGGAAAGCAAGCAGTCAACTTCGCCTGTGGCTGAGTATCTTGCAGAGAAAGGCCCGGGATTGGAGCGCCTTACCTTCCTTACCGACGATATTCACCAGGATTACGAACGAATATGCAGTGCTGGAATCCCGGTGGTTGGAGACAAAATAATTGCTGATCATTTCGGTAAAAGATTGTTTGTTAGACGTGAACAAGCGTTTGGAATGACAATCGAGCTCAAGGAGACCAACTATCCAGTAAGATTTGGCACTTATCGAAACCCCAATGGCATCCTGGGCGTACAGCATATCGGAACAGCATGCCTTGATATTCAGGCGGTATCAAGAAAACTTGAAACGATACTTGGCAAGCCATTGCTTGGGATCCGTGCGGACCAGCATGAGGGCGAGCAGTATGATGGCTGGATTGAAACTGGAAACGACCACCTGATCCTGCATCCCACCCAGTCCTGGGGAGAGAATGCACGTGTACGGCATTTTATAGAAGAAAAGGGAGAAGGACTGGAGCATATCTCCATTGAAGTTGCGGACATTCGCGCTGCAGTGCGGCGGGTAACATCTTCAGGAGCGGCAATCCATGAGCATAAAATTTACACCAACCGGGAGGACGGATTTGAAGCGTTCATCTTCCCGGAGTATACTACGGGAATGACGGTGGAATTAATTGAACCTCACCCGGACAGTCGTTATTACCGGCATTATCGCGGATAATCCGGGGGGGATAATGCGGGTTCAATGCAGAACATCGATACCTGTTTTAATGGGACCATTGCCAGCATCGTATATACTCAGGGGTAGGAAATTGCCCACCATTTTAACGAAGCTACCCCATACGTATCAGACTCCTGGGATACTAAGGCTCCAGCAATATCCGGGAAGCAATTCGGATTGATATATTCAAATATGAAATGAATTTTTACCTGTACCTGGATTATTCATTTCCAGGAAATGTGGTTACCGTTATACTTGCCAAAATAATGCTTGAGGAAAATCGATGGCACGTCAGCTTACTGCAGTAGAGCGTCTCATTCATGCCCGTGAACTGATTCAGGCGGCACGTGACCTGCCTATCCCGGAGGAAGCTGGCAAACTGGACCTGACATACATGGCCACTGTTAGAGGGATGCTGGCAGAGGCGCGGGATCTGGTAAAATTTATTTCCTACAGCCCAAGCGCAAGTGAAGAAACCAAACAGGAAGCCCTGGAAATTATCCAACTCGCAGACCAGACAAAAAAAGAGATATTTAGGATACGTACTTAAAACAATTTTTGAAAAATCATCCTGCCTGAATATGACATAAGTGAATAATACAACCCGGCAGGTTTGCGGATTATTGCCAACAATTTAAGAAGGCGGGTAAAATTTGAGCGTGCCTGATAAACATAAATTTTATGTTGTCTGGAAAGGCCGTCAGCCTGGAATATATAATTCCTGGGAGGAAACTTCACAGCAGGTTCACGGTTTCCAGGGAGCAGAATACAAGGCGTTTCCATCCCTGCAGTTAGCACAGGTGGCGTACCGGGGAGACTACTCAAACTATGTCCAGCGTGGATATCCTGATGCGGTCCAGAAACCATTATATATATTCGAAGGACCGCAAACAGACAGCTACTGCGTGGATGCTGCCTGTTCGGGAAATCCGGGACGTCTGGAATATCGCGGCGTGTATACCCAAACCAGAAAAGAGATCTTCCATCGTGGTCCCTTTGCAAATGGAACGAATAATATTGGCGAATTTCTGGCGATTGTACATATCCTTACCTTATTAAAGAAAATGGGGATGAGCCAAACTGTTTACAGTGATTCGGAAACAGCCATTACCTGGGTCAAACAAAAAATATGCAAGACGCAGCTGAAACCGGATGATAAAAACCAGGAGCTATTTAAGCTCATTTCACGGGCAGAAATCTGGCTGGCTCAGAATGAAATTCACAACGAGGTGATGAAGTGGGATAGTCAGGCATGGGGTGAAATTCCGGCAGATTTTGGGCGGAAATGAGACCGGCAAAACCGGCTGAATTCCTCAGAGTGCAAGTTAAAATCGAGCAACTTAATACCGTTAATCGCCAGGGATTGACGGAATTTTTGCCCGGATTCCCGGTAATTTTGGTGTTTGATTTGTAAAGCCAATATGCTATCAGAACCTTTAGCATATACCATATTCCACAATCTTACCAACAGCTTCATGGCTTAAAACTCAAGGCATGGGATCTGTCCCAGGCAAATGTCTTTTTATGATTCAGGTATCGGTATCCTTTCAAAAACCACAACCAAGGGTTTCTACAAGCTCCGCGTAAGGACCGGTAATATTATCAATTTATATCTGACCCGGATCAGCCACTACTGCGGCTTCATATCAAGGATTCCCTCTTTTCCGTTGCGATGCCGCTTGCTGGAAGGTTTGTTTCAGGTTTTGATAAATTGCCAGGTAAATTTCAAAACCATATTCATAAATTTCAAGATTTTTTGGATTTGGATGTGTTATCGAATCCACTTGAGTGAACTTGTTGATATCCTCCCATGATTCAAAGGCGCCAACCCCCATCCCTGCAATGAATGCGGCAGCCAATGCGGCACCGGGATTATCTTTTAGGAAATAAACCGGACAATTAAGTGCATCTGCTGTGATCTGCCGCCAGAGGGGGCTTTTAGCTCCCCCCTCACTGATCAGAACGCGTTTAACAGGCAATTCCAACTGGTGCAAAATATTCACATGATGTTTAAAACCATAGACTACCGCCTCTAACACAGCCCGATACAAATGGTAACGCGTATGGGACAATGTCAGTCCAAAAACAACCCCCCTGGCCTGTGCATCAAAGACAGGTGATTTTTCACCCAGAAAATATGGGAGTATGATGACCCCTTCACTTCCTGGAGAAATGGATTCAGCTTTACCATCAAGATACTGGTAAATATCCATTTGCTTTTTCCTGGCATCCGAAATATCCGCCTGGCAAAACTGCTCCACAACCCATTTCAGCAAAGATCCGCTTGAGGCCATGCATCCATTGAGCAAATATTTCCCGGGGATATTGTGGTAGTCGATAAATAAACGCTGGTCTGTTACAGCCTGATCGCAGTTATACAGGATATCTCCTGCGCTGCCAAATTTAACCAGAAGATCGCCTTCATCTTGAATCCCCGCTGCAAGAGCCGCTGCAACATGATCTGCCGAACCAGCTACCAGCGGTGTCCCTGGAACAAGGCCCATCATGGAGGCAGACCCGGGAGTTAGTTTGCCGATCAAATCACTTGGATGGTGAATGGGCGGGAATAGATTGCTTTCAATGCCGAAGAGATCCAGCAGTTGATCAGACCAATCCCGTGTATTAATATCAAACAGACCACTCTCTAAAGCCCAATTCATTTCGAGACTTGGGGTACCAGACATACAAAGATTTATATAATCATAAGAACCCAGGATTAAATGAACTTTTTCCCAGAGCTGCGGTTCATTCCGCTTGAGCCAAACCAATTTAGGCCCAATACTTTGCTGGCTTAATAAAGATCCTGTAATTTGAAAGAAATGCTGTGGATCATACTTTTCTTTGAATTCATAAATTTCAGCTGCTGAACGGGCATCGTTTTGCTGAATGGATGGGCGCAAAGGTTTTCTGTCACGATCTAACAAGACCAGAGCCGGAACCATTCCGGTAGTTCCGATGCCGATAATTTGTTCTGGTGATACATTGTGATGGGCAATACAGTCACGAACCGTAAAAACAGTATTTTTCCACCAATCCTGAGGGGATTCCTCAGCCCAACCGGGACGGGGAACAAGAAGTGAATTTTCACGGGAAGATTCAGAAACAAGATGCCCTTCGGTATCAATAACAACAGCTTTTACCGATGAGGTTCCTATGTCGACACCTAACAACAAATTATTTCTAATTTGTATATTCCCTGGATTCCAAGTCAATATAAAATCACCTTCATTTTTCTCCACCTGTTGAAGAATTTTGGAATGACTTTCTATAGTGTACCATTTTCGTCATCCCAATTCTTAATCGGTTGAGGGTGTTTACGAACTTACAAATTTAGCCTGACCCTTGATCGATTTTTTTGAACCCAATTTCACGACTACGGGAATAACCCAGTCCAAAAACAAAGTAAGCACAGGCTAATCCGGAAATTAACAAACCACTATCGACAATTCCCCCCTATATCCGTTAAGTGGATGTGTGAAATCCTGCCTTCTGAAAATAAAACCTGTTGTGGGTCCCACCGGGTTTTGCCGATGGTTTCTCTACACTCCCGGATTGGCTGGAGGACCTGTACAAAGCTACCGATTTTTTCACCGGAGAATGACCGGACCATTCAGTGGGATGATCCTCAACTGATACAGTATGTTATAGACAAGCCAAGCTACAACCACCGTTATTTCAAGAATGTGGATAAAACCAACAAATGGAACCTGGCTGGTCTCCACGACATAATTTAGTGGCAGGGCTGATAAACACCAAACCCTGGTTCCTTGAAAAAATCAGGTTGGATTTCTTCGATTCAAGCACAAAAAAATGCCGCCATGCCCGGCTTGATCAAAACTACAGCAGGAGAAAAAATTCACAAGGGGAATTATTCTTGCGGGTGGAGAAGGGTCCCGCCTATCTAACAAAAGTCCCTGCCCGAAGATCTGCCAGAGCCTGGTCTATCTCCTCCCGGGTATTCATTACAAAGGGCCCATACGGAGCAATTGGTTCGCCAAAGGGTGATCCAGCCATGACCATGAAACGCATCGGGACATCTCCAGCCTGTGCCTGGATATAATCTCCATCCTCTAGGACAGCCATACTTAGGGCTTTGACTGGTTGGTCAGCAATTGTCCCCACACCTTCGAACACATAGATTAAAGCTGTATGCCCGGTTGGTACCGGTTGGGTGAATATTGATTGCGCTGGCAGTTTTACTTCAAGATAGAGCGGTTTGGCGGCAATTTGCTTTACCGGTCCTTCGATACCATTCACTGTGCCGGCTACAACCCGGATAGAAATCCCATCCTGAATAGATTCGGGAATACTGCTGGCCTTTACTTCCTGGTAATTCGGACGACTCATTTTGAGCGATGCAGGAAGATTCACCCACAACTGAAAGCCATAAATTGTACCGTCCGGACCACGACGGGGCATTTCTTCATGCAAAATTCCGCCCCCGGCTGTCATCCACTGGACATCGCCTGGTCCGATGATACCGCTATTACCCAGGCTGTCGCGATGCTGAACGTTTCCTTCCAGCATATAAGTAACTGTTTCAATGCCGCGATGGGGGTGGGTGGGGAAACCACGGATTGCTCCTTCTGCGGGATCATTAAAGGCAAAATGGTCGAATAGAAGGAAAGGATCGTAGAGGTTGCTGACCATTGGGGATATGGAGCGCCGCAAACGAACACCGGCTCCCTCAATCACCATCTGAGGTTCGATCAAGTTTCTAATAGCTCTAGATTTCATAAATCCTCCTTTGTCCCGGTTCATTTTTAATGCGGTGTCGTTATAATTTGATGGCTTGCTTTCACTGATTCTTACTATAAATCGTTCATTAAGTTGGCAATTATTATTCTATCCCCTGAACTATCAGATTGGAATTCCAGGAAATGTGAATGCATGATTGCGCTTCCTAAAATAATAATCCTAAATCAATACCTTCGCCAATCAGCCTGAAGGAACAGGCTCTTTGACAGGATGAATGCGGCCTAAAGCAGCCACTATGTGAATAAGCTGAGAAACCAACTTGAATGATCACCCAGAAAGCTTGCACCCATGAGATGGCCGTGTAAAAGAAAGGCGGCAGGCTCCGGCCGAAGGTGCCAACTTTCTCGATAGAGGGCGATAGTCCCGGCATCGTAACGCGCCCCGTCCTGGCAATCATCGAAGCGATGATTCGGCTCAACTGACGTAAAGTATTTTTGGGAGCGCGGTTCTGGATCGGTTGTTAAAGCGCAAGAATGTCCGTCATGGGCTTTTTGTGGTGAGTTTTGGTGCTGGCCGACTTCACCTCTACTACGAAATGCCCTATTTTCTCAGGCTATTTTTGGCGAAGGTATTAGCAATACGGATCTATTGTTTATCTGTGAAGATCCTGACTATTTTTCATGCTGAAAATATTCAAGCATTGGTTCGAAGTAATATTCCTTCCAGCCCTGGGTGTACATTTCCGCCTGACCGTCGGGGATATCAACGTGGTTTAAAATCAATTCCGTGCCTCCGCTTTTAGACTGAATAAGTACTTCCAGGCGAGAATCCGGGCTGTCCGGCGGAAACTCCGTTGTACGCCAGGACTGCAAAATGCGATGGTAGGGTTCTAGCTGGAGGGTTTTTCCAGTTATGTAACTATCCCAAATGTCGAAAATCCCCCCCGGCTGTGGGTCGATCTGTGCTACACCACCGGTAAATTTAGAATGTTCTATGCTGTCCAACCAGGCCACATAGATTTCCGAGGGACTTGCGGGAAGCAAAATTGATAATCTAATTGATTCCATTGGATTACCTCCTTATGAATTCATTAAAAGATGTTTGGTGTAATTCCGTTCTCCAAATTTGATTACAGCAAGTTTCGAGCCAGGTGCATCGGATGGAACCAATTCTTGTGGAGTAGAATACTCCTCGCTAAAAAGAATGATATCTGGCTGTAATCCAAACAAACCAAGGCAATCATACGAGTGGAAATAGATGCCCGGGATTATTTGTTAACCATCCACTTGCGCTTGCTTCATTAAATAGGATTCCTCCTGCAGGTCAGCCACTGCTCTGCGCCAAAACCGGTGCGACTTCTATTGCATATAGGATCCAAACAAGGGGGATCCTTCCAGGATAATGTGTCAGTCTAATTACAGCGACGTGGATGGGTTAGAAATCTCCGAATAGTCCTTCCAGGGTATTATCGAAAGCAAATGATCGAAAGGCTTGTATTGGTCAGGAAGGTTGCTGATCGGGGGGTATTACCAGCCCAGTAAGCGACCCCCAGCGCCCTCAATGATAAACACATATTTATTTTCCAAGGGTGAATTCATTATTTTTCCATCTATTCCGGAGAGATATTTGCCATTGTATTTAGACCGTTTATTCAAGAATATACTTACCTTTTTCAGGTATTTTGATTCATTAATGAAGGGGTAAAAGGTCGAAGTTGTGCAGAGATGTTGCAAGGACCTTCGCAGTCAATATATAATACTCTCAATCATTGATCAACCTGTCAACGTATGGCAATAGGAATTGAACAGGTTGGTCTGCTGATGAGATGGAGCATGGAGAAATTTATCAATGGATCAAGAAATCATTCCGTTTATCATTGTTGGATTTCTGGCGCAAATGATTGACGGATCATTAGGGATGGCTTACGGGGTCAGTTCCAATACATTCCTTCTAACCCTGGGGATGTCACCGGTACTTGCCAGCGCCAGTGTTCACACTGCCGAGGTATTCACTACATTAATTTCCGGCATCTCCCATTTCAGCCTGGGGAATGTGGATAAAGACCTGTTTAAGCGCCTGGTGATTCCGGGGGTAATAGGTGGAGCAATTGGTGCATATATCCTGGTTAATGTTCCCACCGACATTATAAAGCCAATCGTATCGATCTATTTGCTATTGATGGGACTCCGGATTCTCTTCATGGCTTACCGGAATGTTATTACGGAGAAGATTGCCACAAAAGTGGAACTATTGGGATTGATCGGCGGGTTATTTGATGCGATCGGGGGAGGCGGCTGGGGCCCGATTGTGACCACAACGCTCATTGCTGAAGGCAGTCATCCAAGAAAAGCTATCGGATCGGTCAATGCCAGTGAGTTTTTTGTGACCGTGGTGGAAGCAATTACCTTTTTTCTCACCCTTGGGATGCTTCAGTGGAATATTGTCCTGGGGCTGTTTACAGGCGGGGTGATTGCTGCGCCAATCGGTGCATTTGTGACCCGCAGGGTCCCGTCCAGGCTGATGATGGTTTTTGTGGGTGTCCTGATCTCGTTGTTAAGCATACGGACAATCGCTTTATCATTTGGGGGCGGGTGAAAAATATAATCCATCCTGCCAGCCCCGAGTTCTAATCGGCGGATCAGGAGGAGAGAGCGAAAAAGAAATTTGGAGTTAATTAAAAATGAAAGCCCTGGACGATGTGTCAGGGCTTTTCTACAATGTCCTATATTGTCTGATTTAATCAAAAGCGTTTTCTGGCTTCCATACTTTCCACACCTTTCCGACAAGGTCCGGACCGGGTTTGAGGGTGGGTTTTCCGGGCTGCCAGCCGGAAGGAGTGACTTCTCCTGTCTTTACCACGTGCTGGAAGGCTTTAACCTGGCGGAGAAGCTCGGAGACATTGCGCCCGACCTCCGGGGTTAAGACTTCCATGGCGCGGATCACAAAATCCGGATCGATGATAAAGCGGCCGCGGATGTCCACACCGGCATCTTCATCATAGACACCATAAGCCGTACCTACCCTGCCACCTGCATCGGAAAGCATCGGGAATGGCACACCGCCATCCACCATCCTGGACAGCTCCTCCTCCTGCCAGATCTTATGAGAAAAGCGGCTGTCTGTGCTGACTGAAAAAATTTCAACCCCAAGGGATTTAAACTCATTGTATTTGACGGCAACTGCCGACAATTCGGTCGGTCAGACAAAAGTGAAATCGCCTGGATAGAAGCAGATAACGATCCATTTGCCTTTGTAATCTGACATTCAACCATTTTTAAAGCCTCCATCACAGAAAGCAGCCAATTCAAAATCTGGTGCTACCTTCCCGACTCTTGCAAGCATTTTCGATACCTCCTTGGTTGGGGATGTTGGTGCTGCATCAGGGGTCATTGATTCAGGCATGATGATCCCTTTACTAGGTTTAACACAACGGTCTACAGCTTCTGCCATAACAACTCCTTTCTTTAAGAAACGCTAATAATGGTCAATCAGACATATATATAACAGCATAATTGTCAATTATTATTGGTGACTTAAAGAAAAATCTGATTATTAGCAGAAATTAATTACGATTTTCATGGTGGGGCATGATCACAAAATTCAAGACACCAAACACAAACAGAGCCACGAGCAAGAGGAAAGCTGTGGCTGGTATGGCGGCTGATAGTCCAAAGCTGGCAAATCGTTCATAGACAAGCACCGGCAGAACCTTTGGGTGGTAGGCTAATATAACGATGGCGCCGAATTCGCTTACCCCGCGCGCCCACATCATCACAGCCCCGGCCAGAACACCCCGCCAGGCTTGCGGTAAGGTTACCAGCCAGAAGACCTGCCATGGGGAGGCACCGTCAACCATGGCAGCCAATTCCAGCTCCTGGGATGTCATTGAAAAAGACTCCCTGGCAGAATTCACAAGATAAGGGATACTGACGAAAGCCATTGCCACGGTTATTCCGGCGATGCTGTCTGTAAAGGTGATCCCAAAGGGAGCAAGGGCGCGTCCCAGCCAGCCAAAACGGCCAAATACCATAAGAAGGGCAATCCCGGCAGCAGTGTGCGGGATAATAACCGGAAGATTGATGAGTGCCTGAACCAGCCTGCGCCCACGAAATGAACGGCGGGCAAGCAAATACGCCAGGGAGATCCCTCCCGGTAAACCAAATCCGGTTGCCAGGAGAGCCGATCCAAACGTTACCTTCGTTGAGCGGATGAGTTCTTCATCGGTGAAGGCGGTTAAGAAATCCCGCCAATTTGTACCCAGGAGGGTTTGCACAAGCGGAGCCAGCATAAATATTACTAACAATACACTCGCCGAACCAAACACGGCAAGCAAAGACCGGCGATAGCGTTTCATGAGTCTTACTCCTGGATTGTAATTTGCTTAAGACCCGGCGGCATGGATTCATATCCAGCCGCCTGCGGGTGTTCTAAAACCGGGTGGTAGTTTTCCGCCATAATTTTACGCCCAGTTTCGCTTAACAGAAATTGGATGAATGCTTCAGCGGTTTCCGGTTGAGGGGCATTGCCGGGAATGGTAATCCCATAAGCGATATGTTCACCCTGGAAGTTCGGCTGCAGGCTGGAAAAGCGTTTAAAATCAAGCTCGACCTCAACCATATCGTAAAACGGATCCAAGTGTGCCTGGCTGAGATTGACCTGATCCGGAAGTTCGAGCATCTGTAATCCGTGCTGGCGTATCACGGATTCATATTCGAAAGCATAATCGATATCCCTGCTCTCCAGCAGGGCGACCAGCTGAATGCTGGCGCCGCGCATGTGGATATGACTGCTCGAGGTGGTTTCAAGGATCTCCGGTACATGGATAATGACGCTGTCATCTTCCCGGAAAATGGTCACCGGAGTGGTAAACTGACCGGCAAAAATGTCATTGAATAACCTGTAGTTCTTTTGCAGTTGTTCCTGGAGCGCCACAGCCATAAAAGCACGGTAACCCAGGGCGTCGAAACGCGGGTCGGAAAGCCCCAGTCGTACATCCGGGTTTGCCAGGATCTCAGCCCAGTTCTCAGGGGTGATTTCTGCTGCATATTGGCTGTCTGGATGGTAAGCCAGGGCGAGTTTATTCCCGGCGAAGCGGATATACCAATCAGCGTAGGGTTGGCCGGTTTGTTCATCTTCAACAGCAAACATAAACTGCGGGATTAAGGATGCATCTGCCGTTGCCACAACATCGATTGGCTCATGTAATTCGGTCACATGCCGGATTACCTGGATGCTGCCGTGGTACTCCATCTGGACATCGACACCGGGATGTGTTTCTTCAAATGCTTTCTCAAGTTCCTGGAAGGGTACAATCAGGCTGCCAGCTGCAAATACCACCAGTTTGGTATTCTCTGCAGGAGTTTGGGCGGCAATGTCAGCAGGTTTTGTCTCCATTCCATCCGAATTGGGATTGTAACATCCCGCCATGATGGCAGTCAGGATGAGGATGCAGGCACAGGCATTTAATTTTCTTAACATGACGTTGGAACCATTATTATTCAATATTCGGTAAAAAAATTTGGATTGATTATACAATCTTAGCAAAACATAAGGACACGGAGGGAACCAGAAGGATGACTGATCTGGTTCCTCCGTGTCCTTGATTTTCATTTTCTAAAGTACTGCTCCATTTCTACTGTGATCGTGTTGGATCTTATTTAGCTTCAATGGTGGTGATGTCTTTCACCCATGTATTACTGGGTAAACCAGGCATAACCGTCATCATGTCGCCTTCCGTATCCGTAAATGAGATCAGGCAGTCAGAACAGGCACGCACATCCGCCAGGGATACCTCGCTGGAAAAACCGTCCCCGGCAGTCAATACGAGAACAGCAGCACCATCCTTCACCCCAATCTGGTCCAAAAGCATATTAAGACGGACGCCTTCGTAATCCTGGGGACCCTTTTTTGGATGCTCGGCAGAAATATCAACCACTTCAAGAGTGCGCAAACCAGCTTCATCCAATCCGGTTTCGGCATTGACCAAACCGGTAAATACTACATCTGCCTGGTCGATAGGGACCGACGGTAAGCTGCTGCCGCCTGCCGCCCCAGGGGTGGGGTTTGTTCCGGCGGATGTTACAGCTGCACCAGGATTTATTTGAATGGTGGTTACGGCACCGACCATCTGGTTCTTTTCCAGGCCATCTCCCACAAGGCGCAGGGGGAAATATTTATCGGGGAGAGGATTTCCGTCCACAGTTTCTGCAACGATCCAGCTGTCATTGCGGGCAGCCGGAGCGCTTTCCATGGTGACGGTATACCCGTCTGAAGCAACCAGATCGAAGGTATAACCCTCCGCCGCCAAAGCGTCATTGAAAGCAGGACCCTCGTGTTTGATCTCATCATCCACATAACCCAGCAGATAAAACAGGGGAACACCCTTCCACTCCTGGGCTTGATCGTCTTTCCAGGTTACCCCATGGCAATTAATGCACGATTCAACGGATGATCTGTCAATGGTTTCATTAATGGCGCCATTTAGTTGAAGTGTCCAGTCCTCAACAAAGGATTTCACTTCAACCTGGTTCACCCATTTTACTGACCAATGTCCATCGGTGACCTGGTTTGGTTGCTCACTGATGATTGCCAGACGTAAATTGCCATCGGTTTTTGGATCAAGCGGCTCGCCTTCCATTTCAAATGCCAGTATGGGCTGCAGGGCGGGAGGATTTTTTAATTCATCTCCAGTGGCAGGATCATATGATAGGAATGATCCGTTCATGATCTGGTCGTATGAAAACGAGATGGAGTACCCATCCTCTGCAACCAGGTTTATCCCCATTTCTTCACTGATGCCGCCAACAAGATCCGCCAGATCCATTAAAGATACGCCTTTAAAGGCAGCCGGAGGAGTGATTTTCCCGGTACTGCTCTTGATGCCGGCCTGGCCTTCGATGGCAGCCATTGCTTTTAAATCATCCAGGTTTAATGATTTGGACCCCGTTTCAGAAACTACCTCTAAAATAGGCTCAAGAGTTGGAGCTGTGGTAGGTACCACAGTCGCCTCCACGGTCGGCACGATTGGCGATGCAGCAGGTTCCGTAGCGGCAGGCGCCGCCGGCTGGCAGGCTGCCAGAGTAAAACAAAGAAGGACTATCAGGTTTAATACAAATAATTTCTTCACATTATTCTCCTTGAATTATATAGTTGTATCCCTACAATTGATACAATCAAGTTTAGTGCCAGGCTGAAATAGTGTCAAGTGAGAATCATCATATTCTTATTTGGTTTTCGAGGATTGTTTGCAGGGCAGGGAGAAAAACCTGGTCCGCAGGATGGTGAGGATTATTAAACGTATAAACCTGTGTGTGGTATTGAGGAAGGCGGGAAATTACATTATTCAGACTTGAGGTATTTTTGATATGTTTTCTGGGTTTTGGTGTGGGTGTATCCAATGGCGGGATAAAATTCATGGGCTTCCGGGCGGATAACGTTGGAACGCAGCCTGACGCAATCCAGATCATTTTCCAAAGCCCATTCTTCGGCAGCAGTAATTAATAATTTGCCTATACCTGTGCGGCGGTAGTCTTTGTCCACAACAATTCCGCCGATTTCAACAAACGGAGGAGATTCAAGTACCCGGGTGATGAGGGCATGGATCCAGCCGGCGATTTGCGAGCCCCCTGCTTCAGCGACCAGAATGCGGTGTTGACTTTCTGGCAGCAGCCGGGTGAGCCGCTCATGGATAGTCTCCGCCGTTTCCACATAACCCAACTGGCTGCATAATCTTGCTATGTGACCGGAATCTTCCAAACGGGCGGTTCGGATAATAACTGTTTCCGCTTCTGCCAATTTCAGCAATCCATTGTTCTTGATCTGGAAATTACTTCCGGGGGAAATGCCTTCCTGACATTGAGGAGCATCCTGGATAATATTTCGGCCATGTTCCAGGCATCATCCACACCGCGGTGATGGGTTCCGATTAATGGCATATCCAGCAGTTCAAGCGCCTGATCCAGGGCTGCTTCTTTTGGAAAGCCGAGCAGGACTGCGAGGATATTTTTAATGTTGATGTGGGTATCTCCAAAGGGATAAGCGATATCCAGTTTGCTGCACTGTTGAAGCATCATTTTACGATCGTAATCCCCGTAGCTGGCCCATGTCCGCCGGCGGGAGGCGTACTTATTTTGAAGGATTTCACATGCTTCGGAAAACGGGATACCTTCATTGACCATTTGCTGGGTGATCGTGGTAAGGTGTGTACAGAATTCGCTAACCTGGGAGCACTGCGGTTTGATCAGGATGCTTTCCTGCTCAAGGAGCTCTCCGGAGGTGACATCCAAGGTACAGATACCAATCTCAATTATCTCGCTGGACTGATCCGGGGGAGGTTTTCCTTCCCAACAGGTGGATTCAAGGTCAACCACATTGATGCGGTCCATCATTTTATGGTTTCGGCTCATTTTATCCGAGTTCCCGTGGATAATAACGCATGATTTGTCAGCCTTTCACTGGAATAGTTCCTGGCATTAAGCATAAATAAACCAGTCCGGATGATACTAATCTTCCTCAATGACCTCGGGGGGCGGAGGAGTATAACCGTAATCCCAGGGATGAGAATCCTGTTTTTCACGGCAGAGCAGGGAAGGCCAATAAGGTTTTACCCCATCCCAACATACTCCGGGATCCCAGCGGTGGATATTGACCCGATCGGTGCGGATCAGGCTGCCATCCGGTCCATTCAGCACAAAGTCATAGCTGAAATCCCAACCGGGTGGATTGACGATGAAGGCGTGGGTAGTAGTTACAAATGCTGTGTTCGGATCGGCAGCCGATTGGATTAACTGGCTGGTTAACCAGGGTTTTTTCTGGCCTATATCATGTATGTTCATGGTCGTTCCGGCGGCAAGAGGCTGGTCAAGGTTGTAAATGAAGGTGCAGGATGATTTGGGAATGTTGATAATTTCCAAGGCGCCGCTGACAAAGCCGTAAGCATCTGCGTATTCCGGCATGGTTGCATTTGCGTCGATATATTTTTCCGGAAATAGGACTCCTTCCCGAAAACACCAGGCATTCAAGCCTTCCGGATTGATCTGGCAGATTTGAACGGTTTCGGTGGTGTTGAAAACAATTTCCGGGGAGGGTGAACTGGTTGGCAAGGGAGTTTCAGTCGGTGGCAGGCTGGTAGCGGTCAGGACTATCTCCATGATCTGGGTAACGACGACAGTCTGAGGGACAAGGCGGGTTACTTCAATATTTTCGACCACCGGAGCGGGGGTACATGCAGACAGCACGGAAATTAGTATAATGATAGCAATAATTGGTGTAATATTTCTAATAAATCCAGGCATTTTTATCTCCTGAGGTATTGATGATCTATCCCCAAAAAATGATGAAAATATATAGGGACTGTAAACAGTAATTTTATCACATGGGAATAGAGTCATCAGGTTTGCAAAATTGATTTTCCACCATAAAAACGACATATTCTCATCAAATCCATCTTGACATGTGCTTCATTTTTACTATAATCTTTATAGTTGAAATTAAATTAATTTATCGTTTTTCTTTATTAGAAAGAGCCTGATAATGTAAGACAACCGGAGTGGTAGTGCTGGTTTGCCATAATTTGCAGATGTTTACAAATACGGCAATTCCCATAACCAGCCAGAGGACATATACGTGCTGTATTGTTCAGTTCTATCACCAAAAATGATAACAGGGGTTGTCTTACTGCGGCTTGTCAGAAAGATCTATGACGTCAACCGTGGCGGTAAATGGATCTGGAGAAAGCCCCCTTAATTTCCCGTCCATGCGCATTGTATTGTGTATTTATTTAATTCCAGTCCAGCGCTAACACAACCCAAAAGCATTGAGACAATTCATGTTCGATTCCTGGCTCAAGCCAGGCTTGCTTCCGGAAAAATTTTCGTGTGATAAAGGTGGAAGCAGATTTCATTAATAAAAAAATACCCCTCCCCTGACCATCATGCCTGTTGGTGATGAAGGATTAGAAATGAGACAAGGATTTGTGATCAAGGAGGTGATGTAAAAAAAATAAGTGTAGGGTTTTTGTCCAAAACCAGGTATGATTTTTCCTGGAAATAGTCGATCCTATAAATTTATGGAGGAAAAAATGTTGCGTTTGAAATGGTTCCAAGTTTTTTCAATTTTCATGATTCTCTCTATGGCACTGGCGGCCTGCCAGCCGGCAGCTCCCGCAACCGAAGCACCGGCTGCGGAAGCACCGGCAGAAGCTGCTCCTGCAGCAACTGAAGTTCCAGCCGAAGCTGCACCAGCTGCTGCAGAGAAGGTACTTGTCTTGGCAGTAGAGGGCTCCGTACCGACTTTTGACCCTCTGGGTGCATCTGACAGCCGTGTGGACACACCTTCCATTAATATGTATAACGCCCTGCTGCAATCCAAACCGGGAACAACCGAAATCGAACCAGACCTGGCGACCGAGTACACTGCTGGTGAAGACGGCCTCAGTTACACTTTTAAACTGCGCCAGGGTGTCAAGTTCCATGACGGCTCGGAGCTCACCGCGGATGATGTGGTTTACACTGTGGAGCGCATGCTGGCTTTAAAGAAGGGTTATTATTCCAGCCTGATGCAGGTAACCGGTGCCGAAGCTGTAGATGATTACACCGTGAAAATCAATACAAATGCTCCATTCCCCGGTTTGCCTGACGCATTGGCACGCCTATATATAGTCAACGCCGATGTCATCAAGCAGCATGTGGAAGCGAATGACTACGGTGAAAAATGGCTGCAGGACCACGAGGCTGGCTCCGGACCCTATATGCTGGAGTCTTTCGAGCCTGAGCAGCAGTTCACCATGGTAAAATTTGCTGATTATTACAAAGGCTGGGAAGGTTCCCATGCCGACAAGGTCATCTTCCGTGTGTTCAAGGAAGAAGCCACCCGCCGCCTGGCACTTGAGAATAAGGAAGTCGACTGGATAACTGTCAGCAGTGCCGATACCTATAAGGCAATCGAGGGCATGGAAGGCATTACGACCTACTCAGATCCGACCCTCAACCAGCTTTATTTTGCTTTCTTCACCAGGAATGAATACCTCAAGGATGTACGAATCCGCAAAGCATTATCGCTGGCTTATGATTACGTCGGCCATGTTGAACTGGCCCGCCAGGGATTTGCCAATATTGCCCGCGGTCCACTGCCTCCGGCAATCCCCTGTTTTGACGAGAGCATGACCGAATCGGCGATGGACCTGGAACAGGCCAAAGCATTGATGGCAGAAGCCGGATATCCTGACGGCGGCTTTGAACTGGACATGGCTTACCAGGGCACCGCAGACGAAGAAGTAAAAGCTTTCCAGATTATGGCGGACGGCGCCGCCCAACTGGGTATCACCATCAAACCCATGGCGGTTGAATGGCCGGCAAAAGTGGATGCCTATTCAAAAGAGGAAACAGCCCCAGCGGTTGGTACAGTGTGGATGTACCCAAGCTATCCGGATGCCAATGAATTCCTCTACCTGCTTGGTTCAAGCGAGGTGTTCGGCCAGTACAACTTTGCCTGGTTTGAAAATGCCAGGTTCGATGAACTGGTAAAAGCCGGGCAGAGTGAACTGGATCCGGCCAAGCGCTGTGAAATCTACAAGGAAGCACAAAAAATCTGGATGGATGAGACACCTTATGCCAATGTGGTAGTCGGACAGGCACTGGCAGCATCCCGTGATTACGTGGAAGGATATATCTGGACACCTTCCCACTCCTTCGCCCAGAATGTTTACGTGATGTCTGTGGATGGTAAATATCAATAAATCCACAACATTATCATATATTTGTAACCCTGGGGAGCCGGCTAACCGGCTCCCCAATATTCGACACGGAGAACTAAATGGGGCAATATATCCTGAGACGACTCATTTTAATGATCCCGGTTCTATTGGGCGTCACAATTATGACTTTTATCATGGCCCAGCTGCTACCGGGTGATCCAGCGCAAGAAGCAGCCGGGCGTTATGCCACACCAGAACAATTACAGGCTACCCGCGAACGCCTTGGGTTGGATCAACCGCTTCATATCCAATATATCCGCTATATGAACCGCCTGCTGCACGGTGATCTTGGCGCATCATTGAATTCCAAGCAGGATATTTCCAAAGAATTAAATTTCTTTTATCCGGCTACCATGGAATTAGCCCTGGCAGCAATGCTATTAATTGTTTTCATCGGGATTCCTCTGGGAGTGTTTACGGGATCCAGACGTTCACCAGTCGTAAACAGTTTCGTCATGTTATTTGCACTGGTCGGGGTGGGGATTCCGGTGTTTTGGGCTGGGTTGGTGTTTCAACTGGTTTTTTATGGCATATTACACGTTCTGCCTCTCAGCGGCCGATTGAGTGCTCTACTTACTCCCCCTCCGCATGTGACGGGGATGTATACAATTGACGCCATCATGGCCGGGCAATGGATAATATTTCAGGATGCAGTTCGTCACCTGATTCTGCCGGCTGTCACATTGGCAATTCATTCAATCGCTGCCATCTCCAGGATTACCCATTCATCCATGAAATCGGTTATGCGCAAGGATTTCATCAGGACTTCACGCGCAAAAGGTATGCAAGAAAGTATTGTTGTGAGGAGACATGCTCTTAAAAATGCATTGTTACCCACAATTACACTGGTTATGATGCAGTTCGGCTGGCTGCTGGGTGGTTCCATCCTGGTGGAAAACATCTTTTCATGGGGAGGGCTGGGAACTTATGCCTGGATAGGGATATTCCGCCTGGATATCCCGGTGATTATGGGGATCACCCTGGTAATAACTTTTACCTTTATGTTCCTAACCCTGTTTGCTGACCTCTCGTATGCATTTCTTGACCCGCGAATTGTTTATGATTGAGGTTTATTCCAAGACCCTGAGGAGATGCCTGTGGCGGTAACATTAAAAAACCCGAATACGAATGTGAATACATTCCATCCTTCCCGGTGGACACGGATTAAGGGCGGCAGGTTTGCCAGGGCTGTGCGCAATAATCCATTATCAATCGTTGCACTTATTTTTATACTTGTTTTCTTATTGATGGCATTTTTCCCCGGCAGTTTTACCGACTATGATCCGGAAAAAATTAACCTGAGGGAAAGACTCCTGCCCCCATCTGACACACACCTGTTTGGCACGGATAGTGTTGGAATGGATATCTATGCCAGGGTCATCTTTGGAGCCCGTACTACCTTTGTAATTGTCCTGGTAGTTCTGGCAATTGCAGTTTCAATTGGATCGATCGTTGGTTCCCTATCCGGATTTTTGGGGGGGCAGGTGGATATGTTCCTCATGCGGGTATCGGATGTTTTCCTGTCATTTCCGGCACTCATCCTGGCTATTTCCCTTAATGCTGCCCTTGGGCGCGGATTGATTCAATCCATGCTGGCGGTGGGATTGTCGTGGTGGCCATCCTATTCCAGATTGATTCGCTCACAAATATTATCTGTAAAAAACGATGAATATGTGGTTGCGGCAGAATGCATCGGTGCACCGAAAAGCCGAATTCTCACCAAGCATGTCCTGCTCAACTGCTTTGATCCGATCATCGTTTCCATTACGCTCGATGTTGGCTACATTGCGTTGACCACAGCCGGGTTAAGTTTCCTGGGATTGGGGGCAGAGCCACCTTTGCCGGAATGGGGGCGTATGGTTGCAGAAGGCCGGAATTATCTATTGGATCAGTGGTGGGTTTCAACCTACCCGGGATTGGCCCTATTTATCCTGGTAGTAAGCTTTAACCTGTTTGGAGAATTGGTGAGAGATTGGCTTGATCCCAGTTCCATCGGACGGGAGTAGCGGGTTTCGTTGATCTTCACAATATTAAGCGAGTTGTTATTTTTCTTGAAACAACAGTTTCAAGATGCAAAATAAATCACACATTTGGAGGTAGTCATGAACAACCCACTTTACTGGGAACAGTTTGCAGAAAGAGTAATCGTAGACCTGGTTCGCCCACAACCGGGGGACCCATTGTTAATCATCACGGATACTGTCAGCGATATGAAAGTAGCCCAACTGTGCCTGGCGGCAGCCCTGCGGCACGGCGCTGATGCCCAATTGATGATCAAAGACCGGCTGCCCTCGGGTGCAGCCAGCAAACCAGGCCCAATCCTCTCGCAAGCCATCCTGGCAAGCAAACTTGTGCTGGAATTCTGCGGAGGAATTGTGCGCGCACCAGCCACCATTGAGGCACGATCCAAAGGTACCAGGGTACTCTCCACCTATCTGAAAGGTATTGAGGATTATGCCATGCGGGCGTTGGTGGATGTTGACTTTAACAAGATGATCCGCAATGCCAACCTGATGGCAAAATTGTGGGAGGAAACCAAGGTCTGCCGGACAACATCCCCACAGGGAACCGACTTCACCTGTGAACTGGCACCCCGCAAGTCGATTGTTGGAGATGGAGCGCTTACAGAAGATGGCGAGGTTGATTTCTTCCCTGGGGCCCAGGTATCCATCGCACCCGTGGAAGGAACCATTAACGGGACTCTGGTGATCGATGCCAGTGACAGTGTCCAGGGTGTGGTCCAGAATCCTTATGCATTCAAGCTGGTAAACGGGGTGATCAAATCGATTGAGGGCGGCAAGGAAGCCGATGCGATGCGCAACTGGTTGGAGAGCAAAAATGATGAAACCATTTATCACCTTTGCCATTACTCGGTAGGCCTCAATCCGGCAGCGGGAATTTCCGGTAACATGATTGAAGATGAACGCAAAGTCGCTGCCCTGGACTGCGGTTTTGGTTACCAGGATCCGAAATTTGGCGGTACGGTTGGATTAAGCCCGTATCACATGGACATCATGCTGGCAACACCAACGATTTACCTGGATGGCAAGGAAATGAGCGGGGGCGGAAAACTAAACCCGGAGATGGGTTTTGAGAAAATGTGATTTCTGATGTAATAAATGGCAATGGGATCCCCGCTTCGAAGTGGGGATCCTCTTACACATCCCGGGAATGGAAATTATGGTATTTAATATCAAAGAATAAATAACACAAAATGCTGGAGGCATTAATGATTGAAGTGCGCAGTTCGTATCTGGTGTACGCAAGAAATATCCGTAACACAATGGCGCTCTGGAAGGAAGGGCGGGAGAAAATATGGCCAGAACTGAGATTCAGCGGCAGGATTCAGCAGATGCTGCATGGACACGTGCAGCAAAGCCTGTTTGTTTGGTCTTCCGAATGGGAGAACATGGCTGATTGGGAAGCCGGTATGGCGAGGACGCTGGACAGCCAGAATTACAAAAACTGGTCGGCTGAAATGAATAAGCTGCGGGTATACGGGGAAGAGCGCGAAGTGTTCAAGATCCTGGAACCAAAGCTGGATCTGGATAACAGCCCGGGCAAGGTAGAAATTCGCAGTTCCTACATGATCCAAATCCAAAACCTCTCCACGGCTTTGAAACTCTTTTCCGAGGGGCAGGAGAAAGTGTGGCCTGAAATGGGCTGGGGCGGACAGAACCAGCAGATGCTGCATGGAAAGGCATCGCAAAGCATGCTGGTTTGGACATCCACCTGGGACAGCATCGACACCTGGGAAAAAGCCATGTCTAAGACCGTGGGTAATCAAATTTTCCAGGATTGGTATGTTAAGTGGCTGGATATTGTTGATTTTGGCGGGCCAAGAGAAATATTTAAGAACATCTAAGTAGAGGATTAACCAATGGAAATCTCTAAAGAGGCTTTGAAAATTCACCAGGAGAGCATCATTATTGATGCGCACTGTGACAGCATGGGAAGGGAATTTGAAGGGCAGCGTATGCTCAAGGATCATTCGGATCTTGGTCAATGGGATTTTCCGCGGGCAATCCTGGGCGGGCTTACCACTGAGTTCCTGGCGACCTTTGTGAACCCGGAGCGCGGCGGGGGCGGAGCACGGCAGACGATGCAGTTTATCGATGTTTTCTACCAGGGAATTGAAGAAAACGGGGATTCTGTCATGCAGGTTCTCAATGCAGATGATATCAGGAGAGCCAAGCAAACGGGTAAACTCGGCCTGATGCTCAGTATGGAAGGCGCCGAGGGTCTTGAAGGCGACCTGCGCGTATTGAGGGACTGCTACCGGCTTGGTCTGCGCTGCCTGGGATTGACCTGGAACCGGAGGAATGAAGCTGCGGATGGCTTGTATGAAAAAGACAGCGGGGGCGGACTGACCACCTTTGGAAAGAAATTGGTGGAAGAATGCAGCAAGCTTGGAATTCTCCTGGATATTGCCCATCTTGCCCCGAAAGGGGTCGAGGACCTGCTGGAAATTTATAACGGCCCGGTGATCAGTACGCACGCCAACTGTTTTGCCCTGTGTGCTCATCCCCGCAATCACACCGATGAGCTGCTCGAAGAAATTGCGCGGCGGGGTGGTGTGGTTGGGGTTACGCCGGTTCCCCCTTTCCTGGAACTGGAAAAGAATACCAGTTCTCTCCCCATTCTCCTGGATCACATTGATCACATGGTAAAAGTAATGGGGGAGGATGGTGTAGCTTTCAGCGGTGATTTTGACGGGGTGGGTGATATGCGCGTGGAAGGCATGGAGGACGTTACCAAACTGCCAAACCTGACCCAGGGTTTGCTGGATCGTGGACACCAGGCAGGCGCAATTAAGAAAATCCTTGGAGGAAATTTCTTGAGAGTAATATCTCAAGTTTTGTAGATCTTAAGGAGTATTCGATTGACCTCAAAAATTAGAATTTGCCGGATCAGCCCGGTGGCGAAAGGGGAAGAGAACTGGGGCAGATCGCATACAGAACTGCTCGGAGAAGTTATCCATGATGGTCTTGAAGTTGTGGAGGCCAAATTGCCGGGGGTAACGATTACTTCTGTTACCAGTTGTTTTGACGTCACCATGGTAGCTGAAGCCCATGCCAAGAGGGCTTTGCAGGCCGAAAAGGAGGGTTTTGATGCGGTTGTGATAAACTGCCTGCTCGAACCCGGTTTATCCGCCTGCCGCGAGCTGGTTTCCATACCGGTTGTGGGTGATACCGGTTCTGCCCTGCATTTGGCTTCGATGGTATCCAGAAGGTTCAGTTTCCTGCTGCCGGGATCAAAGAAAGGGGTTGGCAGCCGGATGATCCGGGACATTGTGCGCATGTATGGTTTTGAGGGGCATGTTGCATCTTTTCGCGTGGTTGGTATTCCGACCCTGGGATTCTCGAGAACGCCGGAAAGATATGTCATTGAAAGGATGCTGGAAGAAGCCCGGGCAGCTATCGAGGAAGATGGGGCTGAAGCGATTATCGGTTACGGCGGACCGGATGTTTACAATGAGCTGCGACCTAAAACTACCTAGTCCCGGTTATCAGCCCTGTCCAATCCTCAGTGATTATGGCTGAGACCCTTGTTCGGGCTAAACTTGCACAGAGCAAGATCGCTTTTCCCTATCCCGATAATATTGATGAGATCCGGGAAAAAGTGATCTATCTCCAATTTATGAAATGATCAATGAAAGGATGAAATTATGTTACAGGCTGCATGGACTCGTTTTGCAAAAAAGGCAGTTGTTGACCAGGCCGGTGTAAAACCTGGTGAGATATTTACAGTATTGACCGATGACCGGGCTGCACCGGAAATTGCAGAGGCTGTATATGAACAGGGACTGCTTATAACAGAGCACACCCAATTAATCAGTACACGTTCCTATCACTTTTCGGAGGAGCCGGTGCATTTTAACAAGGCGCTGGCTAGCGCCATTGCCAACAGCGATGTGGTCCTGTCTATATGTGAAACGAGGGTCGGGCAGGTGCCTGAAGTCCACGCCGCGGTGAAGGGTGGAACACGCGTGCTCATTGCCGAGGCGGGAAAACGGGTGGATTTCTTAATTGATGGTTTGATAAATGTCGATTACGAAGGTGTGATTGAAAATACCCGCTTGTTCTGTGACCTGTGGCACCAGGGTGGTTCCTGCCACTTAACCTCTCGGGCAGGAACGGATTTGACCTTTGAAATTGGTGATAGAAAGATGCTGGTCAGCGAAGGAGCAGCCAGGAACCCGGGCGAGATGGATTGGTTCCCCGGGACGATGGCGAATGTAGCGCCGATAGAGACTTCCATCCAGGGTCAAATTGTGGTTGATGGATCTTTATACCCATTTGGCATTCCTGAAGACCTGGTTACCCTGCATATTAAGAATGGGGTAATGAAGGAAATCACCGGGGGTAAATTTGCTGCCCGCTGGAAAGCGTGGGTGGAGTCCCTCAAGGATCCGGTTGCCTACCAGTTATGCCACATCTCGGTTGGGTTAAACCCGAGGGCAGAATTAACAGGATGGACTACTGAGGATGAGCGCGTCCTGGGGGCCATCACCGTTGGATTCGGGCGCCAGGGTGCCGACTGGGGCGGGACGATAAAAGGCGGTGAACACCACCTTGATGTAATCCTGGCTTCTGCAAAACTGGTTTCAGGGAAGAACACGCTTCTGGAAGATAATATATTAAATCCCAAGCTTGGATTTAAGGCTCTTTGAGAAAGAAATCGGTTGGATAAATCAGTGGAGGGATGGTTGTTCATTCCGAACATACATCTCCCCTTTCCATATTCAAGATGAAATCGGAAAAAACATGGGAAATCAAAACAATTTGCATATTGATGTTTCAAAAATTCGTGATGATGTAATAAGCCGTCAAAAAGAGCACTATGATCTTCTCAATGAGGGATTGAAAGCATCCTTTATTGACCTGGCTGGCTTCCAGGATTGGATTGCTCGAGAAATGAAGCGGATTGGGATGCAAGTGGAGGAGTTCAGGGTTGATATAAATGAATTGACAGAACAGCCATGCAAGCAGAGAACCCTGCGGGAGAAACCAGAAACATTGCAAAGGGGGATTAATGTTGTGGGGAAAATTCCTGGCAAGGGACCACGCCATGGCATGCTGTTGTTTGGCCATGCTGATAAACGTCCCGAGACATTTGAATGGGCAAAACAACGACCGGAGATTGAAAATCGGAATGGGCGGTTATATGGACCGGGCATTTCTGATGACGTCTCCGGTATGACAGCGATGTTAAGTGCTGCGGAGACCTTTAAACACCTCGGCATGGAGCCGCAAGGGGACCTGTTGGTGGCCAGTATCCTTGGCAAGCAAATGGGTATTTTTGGAACCTACGGATTGATGAAACGGTTTGGCCCTCTTGATGCGGCCATCTACTCACACCCTGCAGAAAGCGGGATTGGACTTGGCGAGTTAAAAATTGCCAGCCTGGGGAACCTTGAATTTCTCGTAAATATCGAAGGAAAAGCTCCGGATACATCCGAGGGGAACCACGTGATTTTCTCAAGCAGCGCCGTCAACCCAATCTACAAGGCAAGCTACCTGATTGAAGGGCTGCAGCGCTGGGCTGATGAAGAATCATCCAAATATCCATATCCAAGGCTTGAATCGCAAACCGGCAAATCGCTGGCGTTGAGCATCGGCTGGATTGAGTCTGGCGAGATTGAATTTGCACAAAAGGTTCCTTCAAATGCTAGATTTGGCGGCGTGGTTGCTTTCCCTCCCACGGCACGATTGCAGGATATTCGCAAAAGCTTTTTGTCAGCTTATGAAAAACTTGTGGATAATGATCCCTGGTTGTCCCGGAACAAACCATTACTGGAGTGGGGTGACCTTTTAGATGAATCTTGCCAGGCCAATGAAGACAGTGAGTTCCTGCAGATGGCGGTCACAGCCATCCACAACGTGACCGGCAAGAAACCCCGTTTTTACTACGGGCACAGTACCAGTGATATCCGATATCCGATGCTTTACTGGAACGCCCAGGCGTTCGGAGTAGGTCCACTGGCTGGCGGAATTGCCACGCCGGATGAATGGCTGGATTGGAAAGAATACCTGGAAATGATCATTGCTGTTACAGAAATGCTAAAATTCGCAGCATAATTTTATGAGGATTGCAGGAGAGGATATGCCAGAACTAAAGAAATTTCAGTCCCAAATCACTTTTATTTATTTACCGGAGATCCAACCAGCAGTGGATTTTTTTGAGGATATCCTGGGGTTGGAAATTATGGATGACCAGGGATGGGCAAAAATATATCGTGCCGGGGCGGAATCCTATATCGGGGCTGTATCGGGTGAAAAAGCATTTAAGCACTACCAGGATGACTCTGCCGTATTGATCACATTCTGTGTGGATGATGTACCCGGGTGGTATGAGTATCTAAAAGGGAAAGGGGTGAAGATACTGCGGGAAATGCAGGACCGCCCGGACAACCAGGTGCGCTGTTTCTTTTTCGAGGGTCCCGGTGGTTATTCTTTTGAGATTCAAGAATTTCTTAATCCGGATAAGGCGAGAATTTTCCATAAATAATATTCATGGAGCTCTTGATAGACCAAGATGTACTGCCTGCCTATTCTATCCTGGTAACACAAGAAATCAGGAGGATGGGCAGGTGAGCGCCCAAGGGAATGTCAAGCAAATTGACCCTGTTCCCAAACTCACCACCCCGATTTTTTTGGTGATAATGTATACCCTCAAAATTAAGGAGGCTTATTCTGGATGAAACCGAACCCAGTGATTGATTTCCATGCATATCTCGGGATAGATGCATATAGCGATTTTCACCAACAGGCGGAAGAACTGCTGGAAACGATGAATGAACATGGGATTGACATGGCTGTTATTGCGCCAATACAGGATTTCCCCGGTCCAGATGCAGAATCTTTACTCCGTATCCACAAGGCCTGGTGTGCTCATCCGGATCGCTTCATCCCCTTTGCCCGGTTGGATCCGCGTTATGGAAAAGCTGCATTGCAGGAGTTAACCAACGCTGTAGAAAATATGGGATTTAAAGGATTACTATTCAATCCACTCAGCACGCAGACGCCAGCCCACCACCCGGCTTTGCTCCCATTCATGCAGGCCGCAGCCGGTTACAACCTACCGGTTTTGATCCCCACCGGGAATGGATATTTTGGATTGCCCGAACAAGCTGCAGTGCTGGCGGAAAAGTTGCCCATGTTGAAAATTATTATCGGGCATATGGGGACAGCCCCGCATGCTACCAGGGCAATTAATCTGGCTGGTCTTGTAGAGAACATCTACCTGGAATCATCCCTGCAGCAAAGCACCTACCGTATTCCAATGGCTGTATCTACCTGCGGGGCAGAGAAAATTCTCTTCGGTTCTGCCTCACCCTATGGACATCCTTTCCCGGAGAAGGAAAAGATAATTGGTGCCGGGCTTACGCAGGAAGAACAGGACCTGATTCTTGGTCTTAATGCACAAAAGATGCTGGGATTATCCTGATGGGAGGCGATAATGATCATTGATGCTCACGTTCATATGCGAGGGAAGGTTTTTCAGGCGGATAAACGCGGAGACCAGCCCGGCCTGCTACAAGTGATGGAACGCCAAGGTATTGAGAAATCCGTTGTAATGGGCATGCCCGCACAATCTAACCTTGAGACGCTTGCTGAGATTGCCGGCTTCCCGACGCAATTAATACCATTTATTTTATTGCTCCCAGACCAAAGCAATCTTAACAGCATGCTTGAGAAAAGCAATCAGATCCTGCCGGTGCGGGGAATTGGGGAAATTTATGCTCAACCGGGTCCCACGCAATCTCATTTGGATTATTTGCGGCCGGTGCTGGATATTGCCAGGTGGAACGATCTCCCGGTTCTCTTTCATACCGGGGATTTCAGTTATACAGCCCCGATGATGCTCATGCAGATATTTCGGGCCTATCCGGATGTGAAGTTCATTATTGGGCATATGGGCTCCCATCATTTCTGGCTGGATACCATAGCCCTTTTGAAAATGTTTCCAAACGCCTATACGGATACTTCCGGCATGCAAAGCCCGCTCATACTCCGCCGGGCAATTCAGGAATGCGGCCCCGAAAGAATTCTTTACGGATCCGATTTTCCATACTGGGATCCACACGTAGAAATTTCCCGGATACTAGCTGCGCGATTAGCCCCAGACATTGAAAGAATGATACTCGGTGGAAATGCTGCCCGATTATTTTCCCTTTGATTGGTTTATAAAATGTATACTATGTGCTGACCTCTGCTGATGCATATCCGGATAATGTCTTGCCAATCTACTTGAATAGGACTATAATTTTTTTTCGTAAAACGGAATTAATTGCAGTTGAGGTTATAAATGCCAATCTATACATATCGGTGCGAAAATTGCGGTGTCCAGTTTGAGCGAAATCAAAAGTTTTCCGATGCACCGTTAAAAATATGCCCGGAGTGCCATAAAAAGACACTTCGAAAAGTATATACCCCTGTCGGAATCGTCTTTAAAGGTTCCGGATTCTATGTTACTGACCACCGCGCATCCTCTTCAACAAGCCGCCCTTACAGCAAAAACAATGAGAGCGGCACATCCGCTGAGACCAAAGAAACGAGTTCAGTATCTACGGATACAAAACCTGCTGGAAGTGAAGAATCGAAAAGTTCATCCAGCGAAACCAAATAATACTCCCCCTTTTGATAAATTGGGTTTAATGAGAGATCCGGAGATTATCCGGATTCTTTTTTTTCACAAAACGGGAAATTCAATTTTTATCTTGGTTAGCACACTCTATCCCAGAAAATACAATACGATCCAATCAATATGATTTGGAACAATATTTTGGTATCCAAAAGTGGTAAAATAGGCGCTGGAGGCAACCGTATTAATGAAGAAAATTAAATCTACTAAAAAAAATAATAACAATAAGAATCCTGAACTTAGACAAAAACAATTGCTGAGGATACTGGTAATTTCATTCTCAATTGTTATCATCCTCTCCATGGTATTAACCTCTATCGCTTCGTTTTAGACGGATACCCAAAATCTCGACAATGCAGCGGCAGGTAATTCAAAATAGATCGCAATGCTGTCTTGAAATGTCCACCCCTTTTAATAATTGCATATCAACACTCATGTATTCTTGACCAAAACGAGTCCAATTACCACCGGGTAATTCGTACTACTCAAACCGGCAGCTCAATCAATCCATTCAGAATACCGGCTAAGATTATACATTTGCGGTGAAGCAGCTTGCATTAATTTCCTATTTGTATTAAAATTATTATTAGATAAATATTATTTATAAGGAAAGTAATTATTGGGTGGGTGTCCATAAATATGGATGACAGGCTGCAAGAAAAACAAAACAGAATTGACAAAATTGTAACCAGGCTTAAAGAACTTGGTTACCGTATCACACCGCAAAGAATGGCCATTGTGGATGTATTGATCCAGGATGCTCACCACCCGACGGTTGAGGAGGTATATCAGAAAGTAAGAAATGACTTTCCAATGACCAGCCGGGCTACAGTATATAAGACCATTGGATTGCTGAAAGATATGGGAGAAATTGGTGAATTGAATATCTCCAACAGCAGCAGCCATTATGATGGATTCAATCCTGAAAGGCACCCACATCTCGTCTGTAATTGCTGCAATGAGATCATTGACCTGGCAGACGATGTCTTCGGTCAAATGTCAGTTGAAGCCGTCCAGCAGCATGGATATATCCTGCAGGGTCATGATGTGACAATATTTGGAATTTGTCCAAAATGCCAGGTATCATAATAATCTTAAACCATAATCAAAAGGGAGAAAAATACAATGTTTAGCAAAGCAGTACATGACAAAATGAATGACCAGATCCAGGCAGAAATGTATTCCGCCTACCTATATCTATCCATGGCAGCTCAGTTTGAAACCCAAAATCTGCCTGGATTTGCACACTGGATGCGCAAGCAGGCTGCAGAAGAACTCGAGCACTCACTCAAGTTTTTTGATTTTGTGAATGAACGCGGCGGAGCTGTTATGCTGAAGGCGATTGAACAACCGCCAACAAGTTTCGGTTCTCCAACCGATGTTTTTAAAGCCAGCTTAGCCCATGAGCAGCTGGTAACCAGCCTGATCAACGGTATTTATGATGTCGCTGTTCAAGAGAAGGATTATGCCAGCCAGAATTTCTTAAACTGGTTTGTCTCGGAACAGGTTGAAGAAGAAAAACATGCCACCGAAATCCTGGAAACGTTAAAGATGGCCGGGGATAAGGGCAATGCCTTGTTCATGATGGATCACGCTCTGGGGAAACGCTAATCCTCTAGGAAATATCGTCTCACATACATAGAGCACCGCTTTTTGCGGTGCTCTATTATTCTCAAACCATCTAAAAATTTTCCAAGAATACACTGCGGTATAATTCTGGTGATGAAACGCTGGCAGTTATGGCTTGGTTTGTTAATTTCCGGCGCCTTTCTATATCTTGCCCTGCGCGGATTAAAATTACCGGATGTCTGGCAGGCGGTAAAGGGGGCGCAGTATTTTTGGCTGATACCAGGAATTGCGGTTTATTTTATCGGAGTTTGGGTGCGTTCCTGGCGGTGGCATTTTCTACTAAGGCCAATTAAAAATATTCCCACAGTTGAGATGTTCCCAATTGTCACAATCGGCTACATGGGGAATAATATCTTCCCGGCAAGAGCTGGTGAGGTTCTGCGGGCGGTAATCTTAAAACAAAGCCACGATGTTGCTGTTTCTGCTTCGCTGGCAACGATAATTGTAGAGCGCGTTTTTGACGGCCTGGTTATGCTGGCATTTGTTTTTCTCAACTTGAATGAACTGGCAAAATTGACCATGGCTTCGGGGGTAATCGGTAATATCCAGCAGTTGGCAATTTGGGGTACATTCGCCTTTGTTGGGGCATTGGCAGTTTTCCTGCTGATGGCAAGTTTTCCTGAGATTACAGAGCGATGGGCACTGCGGCTGATAACTGTTCTTGTGCCACACAACATGCGTGAAAGAGCGGAGGGAATTACCCTGCGTTTTCTTTCGGGTTTGGAATCTCTGCGATCTCCCAGAGACACCTTGATGACATTTTTTACAACGGTGCTTATCTGGCTTTTGGAAACTGCAAAATACTGGTTTGTAATGCATGCATTTAATTTTCAGGTGAGTTTCTTTGCCTTAATGCTGATGAACGGTATCGTCAACCTGGCAACCACCCTCCCCTCTGCGCCGGGTTACATTGGTACATTTGACGCTCCAGGGATTGCCTTGCTCACTGCTTATGGTGTCCCGGGCGAGGTAGCTGCGGCGTATACGCTAGTGCTGCATGCTGCCTTGTGGCTGCCCATAACCGGCCTGGGAGTTTATTATTACCTGCGCCAGCCTCTGCGCTGGGGGAAAGAGCTTGAGGAAGCCAGGGCGCTTGACAGCCATGGAGAAGAATCAAAAGGAGATATCCCGCTTGAAAAGCACGAATAAGCGGGCTTACTTAAATCAATCAGGCAACAATCAACTGGAAAGGAAAGGCGGGATCACTGCATGAATATTGCTATTATCGGTGCTGGGATTGGGGGAATGGCGGCGGCTTTGGACCTGGTGAATGCGGGTCATGAGGTTACTATTTACGAGGCAGGCAGCCAGGTTGGCGGGCTTGCATCCGGATTTAAAGAGCGCCATTGGGATTGGACCATGGAGCATTATTACCACCACTGGTTTACCACGGACCAGTCTATCCAGGATTTGATGACCGAGTTGGGTTTACGGGAGAATATGTGGTTCCGAAAAGTCAAGACAGTTGCATACCATAATGAAAAATTCTACCCGCTGGACTCTCCCCTGGCAGCCATTAAGTTTCCCGGATTTAATCTTATTGATATGACCCGTTTTGGGCTTGTCACGGTTTATTTGCGGTATTTTTCAAACTGGCAAAAATTCGAAAAAATCACGGCTGTGGACTGGATCCGGAAAGTTTATGGGAAGAACCTTTACAGGGTTTTTTTCGAGCCACTTCTTGTTGGGAAATTCGGACCTTATTACGACCAGGTAAATATGGCCTGGTTGTGGGCACGGTTTAAAGTGCGAAGTACTGCCCTCGGCGGGTACCAGGGGGGCTTTCAGGCGTTTAACAACCAGTTTGCAGCAATCCTCCAAAACAGGGGGGTGAAAATCCGTCTGTCCACACCAGTTTCGGAAATCCTTCAGGATGGGGATGGTCTTCTAAAGATAACGACAATAAACGGCTCGGAGAGCTACCAGCGCTGCCTGGTAACAGTTTCTCCCGGCTTGCTGGCGCGCATGGCTCCAACCATCCCCGGTGAGTATCTCCATTCATTACTGGACCTAAAGCACCTGGGTGCCGTTGTAATGATTTTTTCCTTACGCTACCCCCTCTCACCCGAGGGATATTATTGGTATAACCTTCCAAAAGATGCGGGCTTTCCTTTCCTGGCTCTGGTGGAACACACCAATTTTGTTTCAAATGAACATTATGGCGGGGACCACCTGGTTTACTGCGGGGATTACCTTGCCCCGGAGCATGAATACTTCCAATTGAGCAAAGAAGAACTGGCGGAGAGATTTATCCCAAGTCTAAAACGGATCAATCCGAATTTTTCACCAGATTGGATAAACCAGACCTGGATGTACCGTTCAGCATATGCCCAACCTGTTCCTGAAATAAATCACTCCAGGAATATCCCATCCATCAAGACTCCAGTTGAAGGATTGTACTTTGCCAGCATGAGCCAGGTTTATCCCTGGGATCGAGGGACAAACTTTGCAGTGATGATTGCCCGAAAGGCGGCAAGACAAATTATTGCTGACATCAATCCATGAGGTGTATGGTCAAAAAATTCATGGAGGATATTCTGGTTATATGAGAACGTTTATATCCTGTTTCCGGATAGGTTTTGTTAAGGTATCAATAAATTTCCCTGATACTGGATTCCGGGTTGTGAATGGTACAAAAATTGTATGAAAGGACATTTTCTGCAAGGAAAACCATTTCCAATATTTTTTTGGATTTCTAATGTGGATGAAGGAATACCCCGATTCTAATACAACCACCCCCCATATATGGGGGGTGGTTGGTTTAAGGCTGGATATGTGGTTTTATATATGTACTAAATTATATTTTTGCAAAGCACATTATTCTTGCATATCTTTAAGGTTGGAATAACTTAACAAAACTCATTTTTTTATCAAACCGTAGGGTAATAATGCTTGTTCCTGACCGGTGGATTTGCTAAAATTCAATCACTCAAGCATTCAGGCGATTTACCAGCCCATTTAATTTAATACTTCAAAAAGAGAGAATTATTATTTCTCCCGTTGTATTGGACGGGCAGGCTCTATTTACATCTTTGCCGGTTGAATTTGAGTTAGATCAATGGTAATACGGAGGTCAATCAATGAATGCAAGTCAAGCCTGGCAAGCAACCCTGGGACAGCTGCAAATGGAAATGTCCAAGGCAGCATTTGAAACCTGGGTTAGAGATGCGCAATTGATCTCCCATGAAGCGGATACATTTACGGTAGGTGTCCACAATGCTTATGCATGTGACTGGTTGAAAAACCGCCTATCGAGCACAGTGACCCGTTTATTATCCGGTATGATGAACCGGCCGCAGGGTATCAATTTTGTTATCTGGCAGAACGAGGGGGAAAATCCTGAACCTGAAAAGTGCCAGGATGTGGTGGTCAAGTCCATTTCTACATCCCACCCTCAAAACATTACCATTAACAACCGGTACACCTTCGAAACCTTTGTGGTCGGGGGTAATAACCGGCTCTCCCATGCAGCAAGCCTTGCAGTTGCAGAAAATCCTGCCAGAGCTTACAATCCGCTTTTTATCTATGGCGGGGTTGGATTAGGCAAGACCCACCTGCTTTATGCAATCGGCAATGAAGCTCATCAAAATGGACTGCAAGTGCTTTACACCTCATCGGAAGAATTTACGAATAACCTGATCAACTCAATCCGCAATCACAGTACCACAGCCTTCAGGGAACGCTACCGCCAGATTGATGTCCTTTTAATTGACGATATCCAGTTTATTGCCGGAAAAGAATCCACTCAGGAAGAATTTTTTCACACCTTTAATTCCTTACACGGACAAAACAAGCAAATTGTTATCACCTCCGATCGCCCCCCAAAAGCCCTGGTTACCCTCGAAGAAAGGCTGTGCTCAAGGTTTGAATGGGGATTGATTGTGGATATCCAACCACCTGATTATGAAACACGCCTGGCAATCCTGCGAACCAAAGCCGAACAGATGGGACATGAAGTCCCGGATAATATCCTGGAAATGATTGCCCGCCAAATTCAATCGAATATCCGAGAGTTGGAGGGGGCACTCATCCGGGTTGTGGCATATGCTGATCTAAGCGGGTTGCCACTGACGGAACAGCTGGCTGAAACTGCGTTAGTAGATTTACGGCCAAATTTAACGAAAATCGATCCGGATACAGTGCTCCAGGTTGTCTCAGATATTTTTGGAATTACCAAGGATAGTATGCTCAGGCGAGATCGTTCCCGGGAAGTTGCATTGCCGCGCCAGGTGGCTATGTTTCTCCTTCGGGAGGAGGCGAAGATTTCCCTCCCACAGATTGGGGAAGCTATAGGGGGAAGGGATCACACTACGGTGATGCATGCATGCGAAAAAATTAACAGGATCTCCCAGCAGGATGATGGATTAAGACGGCAATTGGTGCAGATAAGGGAAAGACTTTATCGGCGGTAAGCGGTACCTGCTTCCTGGATGATCTCTCACATCCGGATAGGAGGTTTTTACGTCTTTTTGGATGTCGGGATTGCCCCAATATCAACAAACCAGTTATAGGCATCCCGGACAGCCTGTACTGCCGGGATGGGCGTGCTCAGGCTGAGGCGGGTTTGGGCTTTTCTGGTGTCGTAAAAAAAGTGGCAACCGGCAAACTGCAGCGGAAAACTGCTTGTAGGGATACTCAAATAGGTACCGAGCCGGTTGATCGGACCTGATAAACCCCTTACCAGGTTTTCCGGGAGATGTAACTTTGGGGGTTCCACCCCAACAACTGAGCAAATTGTCTGCACCAACTGGTTGATGCTCAAATTCTCTCCACCAATAAGATAACGCTCTCCGCAGGCCCCACGCTCCAATGCTGCCATGTGACCGGATACAACATCCTGGATATGGACAATATTGAGTCCCCCATCAAAAATAAACGGCATCTGATGCCTGGCAATCTGAGTGATCATGGATCTGCGCTGCCGGTAAACATCTCCTGGGCCGTATACAAAAGTTGGATTTACAATCACAGCATCCATGCCCCTGGCAACTGCCTGTTGGATTTCTTGTTCGGCGAGGTACTTAGCGTAGGCATACGGCCAGACTTCAGACCCAATATTCCAGGTATGATTTTCATCGAGGAGGGGAGGCTCCTGGTTCCTCGCTGGGAATCTCTCCGGAATTCCCAGGGCAGCCATTGAGCTTGTATAAACAATGCGCTTAACTCCGGATTCTAATGCTGCCCTGAGCAAGGAGCGGGTGCCTTCAACGATCACGGAGTACAACCTGACAGGGTCCAGGCGGGCGCCAACCAATGCAGCACAATGGAAGATGACATCCACCCCTTTAACGGCTGCGGTAATTGTTTCGGGATGGGTGAGGTCTCCAATAACATGCTCCACGGGGATGTCGTCCAGCAAACGCAGCGGGCTGCTTGGACGGTGGAAAGCATGCACTGTAAATCCTTCTGAAACGAGTTTTCGGCACAAATGAGAACCGATAAAACCTGTTGATCCGGTTACAAGGGCTATTCTGCTCATATACCTTTTAATCGTCTTTACTTTATTTGGGAACTTCTATATTGACCGGGATTAAATCCGACAAACAAATTCTACCATCAATTATTATGCTCCAATCCGTTGCAGATGGATGAATAAGAATCCAGGATAAGCGAAAATTAATTCCTGTATGATATAGAGCCGGCTGAATGATGATTTTCCAAAAATCAATGAAGAATTTTTATGGTTAACCGGTTAATCCAACGGATAATTTCCGATAACAAAGGAAAAATGAGTATAATTTGGCGGAGGCATGTTACAGATAGCAGATTGAGTCCGGAAAAGCGCTGAAAAATTTTCTTTAACATCTGGCTGCAAATTTTTGCTGATGAACGCCCCTATGCACAGGTTTGATGTGTGATATTTTTTAATGTCATTGGGATAGAATGTCTTCCAGTTATAAGGTTATGAGGAGAACTTTGGCCAATTCAAGACAGCCAATCAGCCCGGCAGCAATCCTAATAATGGCAGGATTGTGTCTGGCACTGTCTGCATGCAGTTTACTGAGCAACGGAGGTGGACCTGCCAACTCCCAGGGTAACCAGACCATTGAGCCGGTGCTGCGGACATATTACGAAAAATTAGGTGGAGATAAATATTTGGGGGCGGTGATTTCCCCGGTAATAGGAATGGATGGGGCAATCTGCCAATACACCCATAATTCCCTGCTGTGTTATGACCCCAATTTACCAGAATCCAGCCGGTATTATCTTGCCCCGCTGGGAAACCGTTTAAGTATCAATGACCCTCCGCAGCCAATCCCTCAGGATGAATCCTGGGTAGTGATAGACGGGTATGCCATCCACCCCGATTTCCTGAGGGTATACAACGCTTTGAATGGCGCAAAAAATGCCGGTCATCCGCTTACCCAGGTGCGTATAGACCTGGAAACCCAGTATGCGGTTCAATATTTTGAAAACGTAGGATTCTACAAGAACCTGGATAAACCGGGAGAGCCTGTTTATCTACTGCCTTATGGCGCACATTTCTGTGGAAATATTTGCGGCGGGGCATCTACGATTTACTCCGGACCAGAAATGATCAGTGCCCCATTTGACCGGTCACTGGCATTAATCAGCGATGATCCAGGTGTGTTTGGAAAGCCGTTGAGCCAACCTTACCAGACAGATGACAAATCCCTGGTGCAGGTATATGAGAATATCCTGGTTTCATCAAATGATACAAGTCTGCAAGAAATCCATTTCGAACCACTGGCTGAAATGCTGGGAATGACAGCTTCTCCGCCGGCAGCCCAGGTTTATGGGTCCGATCAAAAAATGACCTTCTACCCGGTAAAGGAGAACCTGGGATATCATATCCCGTTGGTTTTTAAATCATTTATTGAAAGAAACGGAGGGATGGATTACTCCGGATCACCCCTGGAGGACCCGGTATATATTCAAGGGGATGGCGCTATTGTCCAGTGTTTTGAAAATTACTGCATCACTTATGATCTAGCGAAGGTGGAATCTGAGGCTGTCAGCCTGGTTCCATTGGGCAAACGCTACCTGGAAAAGATGGATGCTGAGGAATCCACCCCGGCTCAATTTTCTAAGGATGAATTTCTCCTGCAAGTAGGCGAAAAGAAGTCCGCGTGTTTCGGCGATGGAGAGCCAGGATATCTATTTTGTGGTCTTCAATAAAAATGGCAACGAGCCTGTCCAGGATATGGAGGCAGTTGTTACGGTAACCCTGGCGGATGGTCAACCAATGGATTATGCCATGCCCCCTTCCGATAGCAACGGATTTTCCAGTGTAGAAATCCCCCCGATTTCTGAGGCAGAAAATGGCAGCCTGATAAATTATAAAGTCTGCCTGAATATCCACTCAGATTCGCCGGTGTGTGAATCCGATACCTTTATGATCTGGAATCTGGAGCAGAATTAATCCTGAGCGTCCGCCTCGGCCAGGATATCCACACGGTCAATTTCACCACCCATGCTGTAAACCACGATTTCGAAGGGTATCACCGCACTGCTGCCCTGCGGAAAGTCGGTTCGCCAAACCCGCATGGCAGCCAGGCCACCCTCAGCTGTATATGCGGCAGCAAGGATGGATAACCGGGCGAGGCGTTCCGGGTTTTGCAAGCTGACAGTGCCATTAATTACTGCCTGCATACGATCCTCCGACAGCGTCTCCCGGGAATCGATTGAAGTGACAGTTAAATACCTGTCATCTATGCCTTCATAAGGCAATGCTGAAGCAACCTTCACACCCAGGTGAAATGTATCTGGCAGCGGTGGAGGGAAATAGATTCCAACCGGCATAATTTCCCCGTCGTGGAGGAGATTTAATGGTGCTGCGGTTAGCCGGGTGCTGACCTCACTTCCATTTTGATCAAGAATGCTCATGGCCAGCGATATGCGTTCTACACTGCCGCCCAGTTCATTCGTTACCATGGCATAACACCAGGTTCCGCCATCACCAGTAGGAATGCAAGGCTGCTGAATGACGGTTAATAAAGCCGGTTCAATCACCCCGCTGCTGGTTGAATTACCGGAACCTCCAGGGATGACCAGGTTCAATCCAATTGGAACAAGAGACGGATTGACCTCCGGATTGGCAAGCAAGAGCTCTTCCAGGGTAACCCCATATTGGGCGGCAATTGCCAGCAAGGTTTCCCCGGATTGGATGGTGTGCAGGCGGGGGGTCGGGGAGGGGGTTGGAAAGGGCGTTGCAGTACCTGGAGCTAGAGGCAGTGGTGTTGATGTGGAAGTTGGGGTGCGGTAGGGGGTCACCTGGTAGGTTTCTTTAGCCGGGGTCACAAGCTGCTGGGTTTGTGCAGTCATACACCCTGCCAGAAACAAGGCAAGAGTCCCCAGGCAAACGATGTTTATTTTGATAAGCACCGACATTTTGAGATTATAACATGCGGCTTGCTGAGGATTTCCGCCTGTGTTAAACTCAGCTAGAGGGTTAAACCTGTGATGTAGGCGGGTATACTTTGGCACCAGGTTAGGACTTCCAGGATGGAAGGATCAGACCACAAAATGCGTCAATCAATTTGACCGGGCCATGATTGAATCCCCGGCAGCAGGATGGAACATTCTCGATGAAATCTACACTGGCATACTGGCTGGTAAAAGAGCGAAGGAAAAAAGACAGCCAATTCCAAAAAACACTGCAGACAGCTGGCGGTTTTACCGCTATAGGAATCGGGGCGATTCTTGCGCTGCTTCTCATGGCAGCCATTACGCTGGCAGGGTATGCTTATGTGCGAATAACATCCGGACTGCCTTCCATAGAAAAACTCCCGGTGATGCTTGACCCGTTGAATGGCGTTTACCTGACCCCAACACGTCTTTATGACCGCAGCGGTGAAGTAATTATCACCGCACTGGAAAACCCTGGCACTAAAAAAAGATATACTTATCTGGATCCCATTGGTGAGGATTATTTTTCCCCGCAATTTGTTGAAATTACAACCGCACTGACTGATCCAGAATTCTGGAACCACTCCGGATATGACCTCAGAAATATAACAGATCTATCAGCCCTGACAATCCCTGAACGCCTGGTAGAGGATATGCTGTTGAGCCAGGAAGAACCTGGTCTGGAGAGATCGCTGCAAATGCGGCTGCTGGCAGCACAGCTTGTTGCAAAGTTCGGACGGCGCCAGGTGCTGGAATGGTACCTGAATACGGCTGAATACGGGCATATGATATACGGGGCAGGCAATGCTGCCCGCTTCTATTTAGGAAAATCTGCCAGTGAACTAGACCTGGCAGAGACAGTTCTGCTGGCTGCAGTGGCAGAGATGCCGGCACTTAATCCATTTGACACGCCCGAGGCGGCTTTCGAGCGGCAGAAGGAAAAATTGGACCGTCTGCTGATTATGAATCGGATCAGTCCGGATGAATATTTGGCTGCTGTCCAGAAAAGGATTACCCTGGCTGATCCACCCACTGAGCCAGCAAACCTGGCCCCGGTGTTTACAAAATCCGTACTGGACCAGCTTTACCAGGATTTTGGCAGGGAACAGGTGGAGCGGGGAGGCTTGACGGTTACCACCACAATGGACTATACCCTGCAGCAGCAGATGGATTGCACGCTATCCCTCCACCTGAAGCGCCTGACCGGGATAGAGTCATCCAACAATCCTGATTCGCAGACTTGTGAGGCCGGAAAACTGCTTTCCCCCCGTCTCGGTGAAAACACGGACTTTCCAGACGAACTGGTGGCCAGTGCATTGGTGATGGATCCAGAAAATGGTCAGGTACTAGCCCTAAATGAGGATGTGGGATTGGCTGCAGACCATGGATTGAGTATTCCTAAGCAGCAAGGTTCCCTGTTGTCTCCGTTTGTTGCCCTGGCAGGTTTTGCACAAGGATTGAGTCCGGCCACACTGGTATGGGATATACCTCCCAGCATGCCGCTGGCACTCTCTGATTTTGAAAATCCAGATGGTCAGTATCATGGTCCAGTCCGGTTGCGTACCGCATTGGCAAATGATTATCTGGTTCCCATTGCCCAATTTATGGAGCAGATTGGCGCAGTGAATGTCTGGCGTACGGCAGAAAATTTTGGATTAACCACGCTTGCCGAAATCCCGCAACCGGAACAACTTTTATTTGGCGGCGGAAATGCCTCCCTCCTGGAAACTGCCCAGGCATATAGTGTTTTTGCCAACCTGGGGGTGCAGGCTGGAATGGGAACCTCTGCCGATGATTCCCTTTCGCCACTTCTCATCCGGCGTGTAGTGGATGCCAATGGCAATTTGGTGAAGGATTACGAGAATGACATACAAAATAAATCAATATTAAGCCCCGAGCTGGCTTTCCTGATCAACCATGTATTGAGCGATGCAACAGCGCGCCAGGAGAGCCTGGGTTATCCCAATGCACTGGATGTTGGTTTACCCAGCGGGGCAAAGATCGGGCAAACCGCAGAGAAGGACCAGGTGTGGACGGTTGGGTATAGCCCCCAGCGCCTGGTATTAACCTGGCTGGGTGTTCCTGAGGGTGTAAGTGCCAACCTGCCTGTGCAGGCAGCGGCGGATCTCTACCATGCCCTGATGCAATATACCAGCCGGGATTTACCCTATAGGGACTGGCAAATGCCTGAGGGAGTTGTCCTTGCAGCCGTTTGTAACCCGTCTGGTTTGCTGCCCTCAGAATCCTGTGAGAATGTGGTAGAAGAGATCTTCCTGCAAAACAATATTCCCACCCAGGTTGATAATCTCTACCAAACCCTGCAAATTAACCGGGAGACCCAGCACCTGGCGACGGTATTCACACCCCCGGAGCTGGTTGAAGAGCAAACCTTCCTTGTAGTTCCACCGCAGGCAGAGGATTGGGCCAGGGAGACCGGACTGCCTCAACCGCCGAAAGACTATGACACCATCCAGCCCCCACAGCAAAACCCGGATGCGGAGATAACGGAACCGGGCTTGTTTGATACAGTTCATGGGAATGTCGTTATCCGCGGCACCGCCCGCGGGGAAGGATTCACCTCTTATACCCTGCAGGTTGGACAAGGATTGAATCCGCAGACATGGCAGAACCTTGCACCGCCTGCTGAACGACCGGTACGCAAAGCCGTGTTGGGGGACTGGGATACCCAGGGACTGGAGGGGCTGTATGCCATACGCCTGGTTGTTCTGCGCCAAAACCAGCAGGCAGACACCACCGTAATCCAGGTTACAGTGGACAACACGCTCCCTTTGGTCCAGGTCTCTTACCCCACGGATGGCGGTGAGGTTGAGCCGGATGCAAAGGGATTCATCCATTTTACTGCGGAAGCTCAGGATGCAGCCGGGATTCAAAGCGTGAGCTGGTACCTGGATGAATCATTAATTGGAGAAAGATCCCAGCCACCCTACTTGCTGCCCTGGCAGACGCAGCCTGGCAAGCATACCCTTTCAGTGAGGGCAACTGATCTTGCGGGGAATGTGGGTGAGTCTCCAGAGATTCGTTTTGACGTACCCTGATCATTTAATAACATCGAAAAGTATCGGCCAGGAGATTTAGTTTCCAGCAATTATCCAGTCAGGGTCCATACAAAAATCCCTATTCCAGTTCAATCCGGTATTCCTCCATAAGGATATCGGGGATATTCCAGCCCTTCTGGTCACTGATTTCCCTGAAAGCACGGCGGTAATACAATGAGACGTGAACCTGTATTTCACCTTTTTCCGGCAAGGCAAATCGATACATGCCGTGATCTGTCTCAAAGGCTGCCAGGCGGTTGTCACTCTCGATATAGGTTGGATTCCAGTATGCGCCGCTGGGTGAGATTTCTGTCCAGAATTCGGTGAGCACCTTGGCGTAAGCCTTACCAGGCAGACCGGCATAGTATCCTTCCCGGGGATCTCCCACTCCACCCCAATCGGGAATGACCGGACCTTCGAGCAGTTCCAATAAATTACCCTGGTTGTCGGTAACATTGACAAGCAGGATCAACTGACGCAGCGGGCTGTCAGTGGGTACGTCGTGCCCGGTCAGGTCATTGCGGATGCTGACGCTCACCTCGAGGGAATCCTCTTTCAGAGTGGTTTGGACGCTCATGGTGACGGCATTTTGCAGCAGGACTTCGTTTGAGGCGCCAGGGAAAGTATGAGCATGGATGGTTTGGGGATCACGCTCAACGCCCCCTTTTTGCAGGGCAACATTGGTGATTTCTTTCCCATCCAGCACCGTCGGGGCCGGCATGTGGCACTGCTGGCATGTCTGCCCGGTCTGCGGGTCGCTGTAAGGGCTTGCCAGCCATTCTCCATAGGAGTTGTAAACAACTGTATCCCAGAATACCCCAAAGTGGCAGGGAGCGCAGAACCGGCTCTCCTCTATCAACGGCAGGTAGGTATCTTCGGCTGGGACATTATCATCATCAAACGTCCCAAAGAACAGCTGGTATCTGAGAGGGTCCTCCGGGAAGGGACGCCGCACATCCATGGAGAGTACACCGGGCATATTGGGGAAAGGCATGCTGCTGGCATCCAGGCGTACATCTGCTATTTTATGGCAAAAATCACAATGTATGCCGAAAATATCCACTCCGCTGACCGTTTCAGGATTGATCCCGTATGGGTCCTCCAGGGCAGCACCGGGAATATGGCAGGCGGCGCAGTTGCCGGCCGAATTGGGAAAATCCAGTTTGTAACCCGGACCATAATAGGGCTGGCTCAAATCCGGGGGAATGGGGACGCGTCCGTAGTCACGGTTGTTGACATAGCGGGTGGGCGGGCTCAGATTTCCATCCAAGTCGCTGCCAAAATACATGCTCAAGTAGCGAGGATTCCGGGATGATTTCCCGTGGGCGTCGTTATCCAGCCAGACCTGGGTGACCGCCGGTTTACAGGAGTAGCACGAGCCTTCCCCCTCCGGCAAGACCCAGCTGTAATCCGGGTTATCCGTGGTCTGGTATTTAACCAACTGGAGGCTAATTTCCTCTGCGGGGGGTATAACCTTCTCCACCCTGGCGCAGTAGTAGCCTTCCTTCCAGGCACTGACCGTGACCGGATTGCCATCCGGCAGTTTTGAAAGGGTGAATGTTCCATTTTGATCTGTAAGGGTTTCATTGCTGGTCGCCTGTATTCGTACGGTAGCCCCGGTGACAGGACCTAGCTCATCAGCCACTGTGCCGGTTATATTGCCAGATGGGAGGGTCGGTTCGGTTACCAGGACAAGCGGATTGTCGGTAGGCAATTGCTCAATAAGGCCTGGATTTTGTGTGACGGCAGGTTGTGGGACGGGAGTACATCCGGCCAGGAACAAGAAAATCAAGGGAATGATGATTCTTAGCAAATTTTGATGGTTTGGGACACCCAGGTTCCAATCCTTCCAAATGGAATAATTACCTGCCGTTATTTTGTTCATGAGATTTTGACCTTCTTGATAAAAGGACTGCTGCCATTACAAGTCCAACAGGAATGAAGCTGGAGGGACATCCGCCTGCCGATTTTCCAACAGGCACTTGCGTTTCGGTAACCGGCGGGATGGAGGTTGGCTTGGGAGGCACAGCGGTGCTGGTAGGCAGGGGGGTTGGGCTTGGCTGGATGATCACCGGCTGCGGGGGTTTAGCGTTGAGATCCATGCGGTACATCCCGTCACCCTCTGAAGCAGCATAAAGGTGCAGGCTGTCATGGGACAGGGCGAGGGCATTGACTGCCTTGTTGTTCATCCCGGCAGGCAGATAAAGCCAGGTGCTGCCCCCATCCTCAGATCGATAGACACCGCTGCGGTTATCGGCCAGGTACATCCTGGATGGGTTTTTCTGATCGAAGAGAATTTCCCGGATTTTTCCTTCGGGATTCAATCCGGCAGATACGTGCTGCCAGGATTGCCCTCCATCCAATGAAGAATACAACCCTTCGTTCAAACTGCCTGCAAATAGTGTGTCCGCTTCCCTGGGATGGAGGGCAATGGAGGCCAACTGTTTGCTTTGCGGCAGGCCGTTTTCGATGCTTGCCCAGGTTTTTCCGCTATCGGTGGTTTTTAATAAGCCCTTGTTGAAAGTTGCTGCATAAACAACCTGGGGATTACCAGGATCCACAGCAATTTTAGCAATGGCGGCATCGGATGTATTGGTATCATTGGCAGGGCTCCAGGTTTTTCCGCCATCCTCTGAGCGGTACACTCCCCCGCCTGGCTGCTGCTCATCAAATGATCCGCAGGAATACCAACCCGCTATCCCCGCATAGGCAATCTGTGGATCGGATGGGGCGAATACGATATCTTTCCAGGCCATTTTCATCGGCGCCTGGGCAACCTGCTGCCAGGATTGGCCAGCATCTGTGCTCCTTACCAACACCCGCGGACAGGTAAGCTCGCTCAGAATGGTGTTGCCATCTGCAGGATTTATTGCCACGGTATGCCAGTCCAGCTGGTAAAAAGGCGGCTGAGCCATCCCTGTCCAATCTTCCCCGCCGTTGTAGCTGGTGAATATGCCGCTGCGGGCGGCGGCTATCATTTGGGCGGGTTCCAAGGGATTCACCGCCAAATCGCGTACCTGTGCCCCGGTATAGCCTTTGCTGGCGATGGTCCAGGTTTGTCCGCCATTAATGCTGAGGAAATTGCCCCCGCCGTAATTGTTGACGAAAATTCTGTCGGGGTCAAGAGGGTCAACCTGGAAATCAATCGGATGCCCTGCCTGGGTTCCTTCTGGTCCCCAGCCTTCATTCCCGCCCATCAAGGGCAGTTTTTTCCAGGAATACCCGCCATCATCACTGCGGTACATGGCGCTGTATCCGCCGGCATAGGCAATTTGTGGGTCAGATGCAGCAAATTCAACCGAGGAAATCATCTGGTCTTTGAGAGTATGGGTCCAGCTCTCCCCGCCATCCTCGCTGATGTATACGCCTCTGCCCTCGTTATACTGGACATTACCGGTTCCAGCGATAAGAATATCGGGGTTTTGAGGGTGCATAAACAGCGAGCCAACGTACAGGTTATTTAAACCGTTTTTCTGGTCAAGCGACTGCCAGGTTTTTCCGGCATCCGTGCTCTTGAGAATTCCAACACCGCCCGGCGCGCCTGTCTGCGGGTTGGAGTTGGCTGCCTCGCGGTCGAAGATGCCGGTGGACACATAGATCGTATCAGGGTTGCGCGGGTCAATCAGGATGTATCGCGCCAGGTTGTCGCCACGCCAGACCTGCACCCAGTTCTCCCCGCCGTCGGTGGTTTTATATACCACCCCGCCGACCATATCAAACTCGCGCCCTTGCCGGCTTTCGCCGAAATAATCCCAACTGCCAATTTCAGCAGCCGCATAAACGGTATTGGAATCGCGCCAGTCCACTCCGAAACCGCGGAAGGTGGGAGCCTGCTCAACAATACCGTTTATTTTTTTTGTCCAGGTCAGGCCATTATCCTCCGATTTAAAAATTCCTTTCTGGCCCTGGATGCCGATCCAGATGATTTGCGGATTTACAGGATCGATCGTCAGGCTGAAAACTGGAATCAGATCGCCGGTTTCGCCGCTGCGGGCAGATATGCCCTGGTTGGTAGCACCCCAGGTTTGGCCACCGTCCTGGCTGATGAAGACCCCTGCCATTGCATCGGTGACAAACATCAAATCCGGATTATCGGGGTTCATACGGATGTCATAGCCGAGGCCGCCGATAGGGCCTCCCAGGCGGATCCAGGTGTACTCCGGGGGGACAGTCGGGGTAGGTTTGGGAGCAGGTCCCCAGACCTCTATATCATCCAACCAGACCCGGGAATCCGTCAACGACTCAAAACTGAAACCGCCAGCAATAATTGGCTCGGGATCTTTATATTCAAAACGCTTTATACCATCCACCGAGAGACTGACCAAATCACCAAAAGCAGAAAGTTCTACATTGTGCCAGCCAGACCCTATTCCTCCCTGTTGAGCCAGGTTCTCCTTAAACTCGTTGCCGCCCAACTGTTTGCTGAGGTACAGGTGGTTAATTCCAATCCCGGTAAAGTAACGCACAGGCATTTGAGCGCGAATATTGGCATGCAGGGCGGCGTCATTTTCAAATTTCACCCGGAAACGCAGGCGGTAATCCTGCCAGGAATCCGTTAGAGGCCAGGCGAAATGGTGGCTTTCCCCTTTGAGCACATGGCTCCCATCCAGTTCGATAATTTCCCAGCCAGGCTCAAATTCCCAGACATCCGGATTACCGTTCTCAAAGTCTTCAGAAAAAAACAGAATTTCCTCGGCATCCTGGGCAATAACCGGGGATAAATTTCCAGGGAAGTAAAATGAGAAAATTAGAAAAATGAGGAAAAGGGAGATCAACCAGGGAGATGCAGCAGATTTCATAATACGCCTCCGATCCCAGGAAAGCCATTAAAGTTCGAGAACGATTAACAATCACCCTCACAGAGATGGATTTCAATGTTATGCCTGGTGTGATTAGTACGGCGGGAAATGGAAATCTCCATAAGGAATAAAACCCAGATTAGTTCTTTAGTGTAATTCTAAAAGACCTGTTCGCCAGCCATCCCACTGCCAGGAGCAACGGGATGAAACTCCCGGGACAGGAAGTGCGCGATGTATCTGATACAGGGAGTGGCGTAGCAGTTGGCAGGGCAGGCAAAGGTGTGGCCGTCATCGAAGGCGGCATTGTTTTGGTTGGCTGTGCGGCAGGCGTTGGCGACGATGTTGCGGTGGGCAGGGGTGTTGAGGTTGGCTGTAGGGCTGCCCATTCCTGCAGGCTCAAGGTGCTCAAGCGAAAGACCCCGCCGCCATCTGTGCCGGCATAAAGCGTATTGCCATCGGCAGAAATCGACAGGGAGCGGATAGAACGTACGGAAAGTCCGTTGTTAATCAGCCGCCAGATATTCCCGCCATCCTCGCTGAGATAAATTCCCCGCTGCATGCTGCCAGCATACATCACATTCGGGCGGACGGGATCAATGAGGATGGAGGAAATTGGTTCATACGGATCCATCCCCAGACGCCTCCACTGCCATGTACGGCCCTGGTTGGTTGACATAAATACGCCGTAATTATATGTGGCCGCATAAATAATGTTATCCTCTTCGGGGTGCAAAGCCAGGGCGGTGACATGGCGGGCATACAGTTGTTCTGTGAGCGGCTGCCAGTTTTCCCCCCCATCCTGAGATCCCAACACCCACCCGGCGCCGGTGGCTGCCCAGAGCTGCTGCGTATTTTCGGGATTGATAACCAGGTCTGTAACTGTCAAAGCATTGAGACGCCAGGCATCTACCGCTTTCCAGCTTGCCCCGGAATCAATGGAGTTCAGCACACTTAAGAAAACCGGGACACGGCAGTTTTTCTCTGAAAGGACGCAGCTCAGCCTGCCCGTTCCTGCATAAATGGAGTCCCCGCCTGGTTCGAAGGCAAGCGTCAGCACCCCCTGATCTTTCGCTCCAAATTGGGCAAGATCTGCGCCAAGGTCGAGAGTCTTACTCCAGGTTTGCCCATCATTCTCACTAACCTGCAATATGCCGGTACTGCCATCCGCCAGGTAGATTCTCTCCGTCTGAAAAGGATTCACATCGATCATGGATCCCCCGATTGTAACCGGGTACTCCGAAGAGTTGATTCCCTGCCAGGTAACACCCCCATCGGTACTCTTAAAAGGTCCACCCGCTGAAAGTGCATAAACTAAGGCCGGATTGTCAGGAGATACGGCAAGGGAGCGGATGTCAGCACCGCTGTACCCGGTTCCGATCTCCTCCCAGGTGCGCCCATAATCAACGGAACGGTAAACCCCACCCAGGTCAGTAAGCGAATAGAGATATTTTGGCTTTTGGGGGTCAGCAGTCAGCATTAGCGGGGTACCTGGTTGGATTCCCGCCGGTCCCCATGAGCTGCCATTTAGCGGTGCGCTGATTATCCAGGATTGCCCCCGGTCGCTGCTGAAGTAATGATGCTCCAGCCCGGCAGCAAAGGCCAGATCGGGATCGGTGGGGGAGAAAAGGACGGCTGTGATTACTTCCCCCTCGATTCCCCCAACCCTCTCCCAGGATTTGCCGGCGTCGGCAGTCCGGTAAATACCGCTGCCATCCGGGAAGGCAAGGTTGCCGGCTGCGGCAAGCAGCAAGCCGGCTTCTTTTGCATGGATGGAAATGGATTGGATATGCAGGTTTTGGAGCCCGGAGCTTGCAGGAGACCAGGTGGCCCCGCCATCTGTTGAGCTCAATACACCCAGGCCGCCCATCTGTTCAAGCGAGGTTTCCCCCCCGGGAATGGCATTAGCAGCTTCGCGGTCATAAGCGCCAGTTGCCAGGAAAATCCCCAGCGGATTTTGCGGGTCAATCATGGTTTGGTTTGCCAGGCTGTCACCACGCCAGACCGGCAGCCACATACTGCCGCCGTCGGTGGATTTAAAAAGGATTCCTTTGGCCTGGTCAAATAATGTTCCCTTTTTTCTCTTTAAAATTCCAGGCAGTCGAACTTACCTCTGCAGCGGCAAAAAGCACATCCGGTTCAAGAGGTGAGATGGTAATACTGCGAATGGTTAAGCCTGGATACCCGGCGATACCGCGGCTTCGCAGCTGCCAGGTCCCGCCGCCATCCTGGGAACGGTAAACCGAGCCGGGGTCGGCAGTGCCAGCCCAGAGATTATTGGTGTGGGGATCAATCGCCAGACAGGTTACCGGGATGAGATCACCGGACCGGCCTCTACGCACCTGGATGCCTTTATTGCTGGCTTCCCAATTTTTTCCTCCATCCCGGCTGATGAAAACCCCGGCGTTCTTATCACTTAAGTAGAATATATCCGGGTCATCCGGGTGGACCAATATTCCGGTACCATACCCTCCCAGGGGGCCGCCTAGCTTTTCCCAGGAAAGGCTGCCCAGAGGAGAGGGAGGTCTTGTTTGAACGGGCGGCGAGGACGCGAATGTTTCCACCCAGGCAGCCTGGGTTAGAACGAGTAGAAGCATTGAGAGAAAGTAATGGAGGTTCAATGGGTGATCCTTTAAGAAAACATTCAAAATAAGAAGGCTAACATGTGAATTTCTAAATACACACCAAATATATTCCCGCTTCCTAAAGATTTATCCTGCGTTTTTATGGTAATCCGGGGCATTTCGGGGAAGCTCCGGTTGCAGGATTGATTTTGTTTCTATGACCTTATTTAATTACGGCAGTTGGAGTAACCTTACGTAGTAAGATATGTCTCGTCGGGGTAATGGAAGGCCTGGGTTTCTTCGTGCTGGTTGGTTCAGGAGTGCTGGTAGCGGTTGGTTTAGGCTGCGGGCAGAGACCAAATTCATTCCCTACCGGCTCATAGCCATAACTCTCCCGGCAAGTGTTATCCACCTGGTAAAGATCCTTCAGCGGGTACTGAGCCTGGTTTATAATGGGTGATCCAGCCTGTTCCAGGGTGAAGGTGTCGTTATAGTCCATCCGGGTTGGATCGCGAACCCCATCATCCGCCCAGATACCCCACAAGAAGATATCAGGGTTGTTGACAACGCTTTGCTTAAACGAAATTTGCATTTCTGTTGAAGAGATTAACCGGCACCAGGCTGCATCCGGGTCCTGCAGGTTGTTGAGGGAGAAAAGATCATGATCGTAGCTGTCACTATTGCCTGGTGCATCGGCTAATATTGGCCTGCTTGAGCCGACATTGTTGTTGGAATCCTCATAAACAACCATTCCCTCAATATCCCAGTCGACCCCGCATGGCCCGTTTGCCCAGATTAAAAAATCCCCGCGCCCGTCAAGATCCATATCAAGCTCCACCCCATAGGCAGCTTTTGATAGGTCATTGCTTTCCGGATGCCCCCCGGCAAGGAAGATTTTTATATAGAAAAAGTTGGAGTCCAGGGAAAGTTCCGTGTATTGGATATCCAGGTCGGGACGGTAAACCATCTCATTCTGGCTGAAGGGACGCTCGAGCAGGTTTGTTTCCAGGTTGTCCCCACCCGTTGCGCGTTTTTCGGGGGCTACATTTTTTGAGCTTGTATCATTAAACCAGCGGTTAACCCAACCGGGATTTCCGGGTTTTATTGTATGAATTATTTCTGTAGCGGACGGCGAAGGGGTTGGGGTTTCGGTTTGGGCGGGCAGCGGTTCCGCCGTGGCAGACACAGCAGCAGATGCAGGATTTGCAACCGGGGGCTGGATCTGGGCAGACTGCAATTGAAATGCCAGGGCAGTTTCGGTGAGAGAGAGGGCGAGCTCGCGAGCCTGTAGTGTCCTTTCTTTATCGGGGGAATCCTGTGGATCCGGAGTTGAACAGGCCAAAGCTGCCAGTAACAGGAATAAAAAACCAAGATAAAAAGAATGAGTAATTTTTTGGGCATTCATGTTGTCATCTCCTAGGTAGAAAAGGACTATTACCTGCCCTAAAAATGGTAACCCGGATTAAAAACAAAACCCCTCGATCTATTCCACCAATTTTAACTCTACAGGATTCTCATACAAAAATCAAGAGAAATCCTTACAGGTACAACATTCAATGAACCTCAATGATTCGATGATTGATACGCCTATACCGGTTTAATAGCAGGCAACTTCATGGTGTCCCAAGGATTGCCCGGGGGACGTTATGGTTTCTATTTATGCTTCTTGTGGAGCATGAAGCGGGTTCTGGAGATTTATATTTAAAACTCATCCAGGGAATTTGCTGGTTTGATCACAGCTTTGCTACAACCCGGCAAGGCAGACCAGTCACTCCATCAAAATTCACGGGGTAGGTATTGGCTTGGAAGAGTCTGCTTGACTGCCCTTGAAGGATATTATTAAGATTACACAGGTTTTCAATAATGAATACCCCGTTGTCAGCGCAATACTGGTCTTTCTGGCCGTGTTCAGTCCCTCTTCTAATCCCGGCAAAATCGATGCCTATAATGGAGATGCAGCGGGATAATAACGCATCAATCAATTCGTTGCTCAGTTGGGGATGTTCCGTAATATATTTCTTGCTGCCGTAACCCACTTTTTCTATGAAACCGGTATAAAATGCTATAAACATATCCGGTTTGACCATCCTGAAATCAAAATCATTTACGGATATATCCCTTTCCAGGCAAGAACTCACATCAAATACAATCCCTTGACGTTCAACATATTCCAATGGAAATTCCTTATCCATAACGTCAAAATGGGTTCCTATATGACCACCGAAGGGTCGCTTTTGATTTTCTTGAGCATCAGCAACCATTTCGGGTGACATTTTCAAAGTGATATCAACTAACATCGTCTTATTCCTCCTGGAAAAAATTTAGAGTGTTGTCCTACCAAGACTGGGACCAATTATTGATAAATCTACACCAAATGCTGATAAATGCCAGATTCCGCATTTCGTAAAACGATGAATTTCCACAAGACCATTATCATACTGGGAATTGATGTGGTTTTGTGGTTTAGCCAGCGCCTCATCTTTTATCCATTTACTCCGCTAATAATAATGCGGTAAGTTCAGCCGGACTGGGCAGGATGAGGTCTGCCCCGGCACGGAGCAGCTCGATTTCGTTGCCAAATCCACACAAAACTCCGACTGTCTGGGCACCGGCAGCGCTGCCGGCACGGATATCCACCGTGGTATCGCCAATCATCAGGCACTGCTGCGGATCAACTCCCATCTGGGAGGCTGCATACAGGATTGGGTCCGGGAATGGCTTGGTTCGCGAACAGGTCTGTCCGGTGACGATGACCTTGAAGTGGATTTGCAGGTCAAAATACTGCAAGAATGATAGGACACCCTTTTCACCACGGGAGCTCACGACCGCCATTGGATATTGATCATTTAAAATTGCCAATGTTTCTGCGATCCCTGGAACCAACCAGTGGCGCTCAGGACCGGACTCACCCCGTAAATGCGAAAGGAAACTGAATAATTGGCCTGCTTCTTCGTCCAGGCCGAGGCGGTCCAACAAACCGTACAGCCAGTTTCCGGGGGACTCGAAACCCATGATCAGCCAACGAGCAAGATGTTTCACATCCCGGCCGGGGATAAATAGCTCCAGGGGTTTGACTATCCTTTCCAGGGTGTGCGGTCCATTTGTCATCGGTGTCACTCAATGTACCGTCAACATCGAAACACAAGGCCTTGATGCGTCTGATATCAATGCTCACGTGCTGCTCCTAATATGTTTCCAATCTGATTATGCCAATAATTTGGCACAGGATGAGAATTCTGCAAATTGTATGGATGTCACAAATTCAACCTTCCGGCAGGGATAGGCCGATTTTTATATTTTTCGATGCAGGGTTGGTTTGATACGTTTTATTGCTGGTTAATAAAATTTATAGCATAGCGGGCATCTTCGTATGTGGGATTTTCTTCAAGGACTTCATTGAAGGAATCCAGAGCACCCTGCCGGTCATTCCGGCGGTACAATCCCCATCCCTGCCACAGCAAAGCCTCCTGTGAGTTAGGTGTGATTTTTAGGGCGTAATCAACCAGTGTCATTAATTCATCAATGCGATTAGCGTGAAAATAAGCAATGAAAGGACCAAACTGATAACGCAGCATGCGCTGCGGCAGTCCCAACTGCCGGGCGCGGTCGTAAGCCCTGGCAGCGTCACTGTAACGATTGTAATAGAGCAGGTTGGTGCCGAGATTGAACCAGGCAAAGGCATTGTCCGGTAATCTGCTTGTTTCGTCTTGCGAGGCCAGCAGGGCGCGTTGACGGTTGCTTTCAGGATTCCAGTCTTCCCCGAGGATTTCCTGAACGACTGCTTCCTGATCTGGTTTGAACAGCACCATTAAGACATGATTGAACGCTGACCAATTCTCTTCAAGGTCCCTATAGCTGACCGGCTGATCGGGACCCACAAAAACATTCTGGGCGGTAAATACCTGGCGGGTATCATCATAACCGGTTAATAACAGGTAATGACCAGTCCAGCGGTCATCATCGTGGCGCAGTCCCGGATCGTTTTCATCAAGTAAAAAACCTACTTCTACCATTACCGGGATTCCTGCGGCTATGAGGCTCTTCAGCTGTTGCATGCTTCCGCCGACGCGGTATTCCGACTTCAGCCAGCCAGCCTGGGTATTGACGAAGTACTTCATCTCGTCAATATTTACATTGCGATCGCTGCGCACAGGTTTAATAACCTCTGCAATATCATTCTGGTCACCTTCCCACCCATAGTGACGGAGGTAAATGGAGAGCGCAGCCGGACCACAATTATTCCAATCCTGAAATTCGAAGGGAGGCGTATTCAGTGAATACTGCGGCGGAAGGGGCGGCAAGGTTTTTTCAGGAGTTGCAGCCGGTTCCGGCGGAGTGGTCGGAGCTGGCCTTTGGGTCGGTGTCACTTTTCCGGAGGGAACCACGGATGGTGTTGGGAGAGGATTTTCTGTTGCGGGCACAGCAGTGGGTAAATTTCCGGCAGGGTCAGCCAGGCCGCGCAGATTGGTCAGGGCGGCATCCAGGCGCCAGCCGATGCGCTCCTGCACAGGGGGAATCTGGAAAAACAGGAAGGCTAACAGAATTGCTGATATTAAAATGACAAATATCCAGCCAAGGGTACGGATTGTTTTGGTTAACATTGATAGCATTCTACCAAAGAACTACTCATATTAAAAACCCTGCTAAACCTATTGAATCGGAGTGTTTTAGTATAAATTGCAGTTCTATTATTGATATAATTACTCCCATGAAATTTTATGTTTGGACTGAAGGCTGCCAGATGAATGTGGCTGACTCGCAGCGCGTGTACTCAGCGCTCGAGCAGTTGGGTTATGATCCCATTCCCCAGCCTGAGCTGGCAGATATCATCATCCTGAACACCTGCGTGGTTCGCCAGAGCGCAGAGGATAAGGCATACGGGCGCTTGACTTCGCTGCGGCCAATCAAGGAGAAAAATCCACACGTTATCATCAACCTGATGGGCTGCCTGGTGGGGGTAAAAGATAATCCTGGTCTGCAAAAACGTTTTCCTTACGTGGATGTACTCTCGCCGCCGTCAGACCCGCGCCCCCTGCTGAATTACCTGGCTCAGCGTGAAGGCCGCCAGATTGAAGTAGCTGAGACGATGGAACGCTTTGCACTGATGGATGGCGAATTGACCATGCCATCCAACGGGAAGGGTAAAGCGGTGGTTGGATTTATCCCGGCAGTATACGGTTGTTCGTATGCCTGTACATACTGCATTATCCCCCAACGGCGGGGTGCTGAACAAAGCCGCCCCCCGGATGAAATCCTCAGAGAAGCGCATTCCATGGTAAGCCAGGGGGTAAAGGAGATCACCCTGCTGGGACAGATCATCGACCGGTACGGAAAAGACCGGCCGGGTTATCCGGATTTGAGCGGACTGCTGCGCCAGCTGCATGAGATTGACGGGCTGGAGCGCATTCGTTTTCTCACTTCCCATCCGAATTACATCAGCGATGCGCTGCTGGACTGTGTGGCGGAGCTGCCCAAGGTAATGCCGCATATTGAAGTACCCATCCAATCAGGGGACGACGAGGTGCTTGCGAATATGAGGCGCGGTTACACCGTCGAGCAGTACCGCTGCCTGGTCGAACGCATCCGCATCCGCATTCCGAACGTATATATCGCCAATGACATCATTGTGGGTTTTCCAGGCGAAACGGAAGCTCAATTCCAAAACACGGTGGCCCTGGTCACCGAATTGAAACTGGATGTTGCCCACCTGGCGCGATATTCACCCAGGGCAGGGACTGTTTCCGAAAGGCGTATGACTGATAACGTTCCTCCAGAAGAAAAAAAGCGCCGATTTCGAGTCCTTGAGGAACTGCAGACACGTATTTCTGCAGAAATTAATGCGGAATTTATGCACCAGACTGTAACTGTGCTTTTTGAAGAAAAGTCCAGGCTCCGCTGGAAAGGACGTACACCGCAGAATAAGCTTGTCTTCGTCGAAACGGAACAAGATCTTAGAGGGAAAATTCTGCCTGTCAGGATTACCTGGACCGGTCCGTGGACGATGATTGGCGATCTTGCCTGATTGGGGATGCAAGGGACCTGGTTACAAGATATCCGGGCTAGTTGGGAAAAAACAATAAGACCGGCAGATATGTTCCTCGCCGGTCTTATTGTTTTTTAGTTTATTTATACCAATAAAAGTTTGAGATAAACCGATTCAAATTACATTAACATCAAAACGGGTGATTCGAGTACCCTGCGCAGATCTGCCATGAAGTTGGCTGCCACGGCTCCGTCCACTACCCGGTGATCAACGGCCAGGGTTATACGCATGACCGGGCGGATGGCCATCTGACCATCAACCACAATGACCTCAGAGATGGCGGTCCCTACTGCGAGGATACCGGTCTGCCCGGGATTGATGATGGCGTTGAACTGTTCAATACCAAAAGGTCCCAGGTTGGAGATGGTGAAAGTGCCGCCGTTCACGTCCGCAGGCATTAATTTTCCGCTGCGGGCTTTCTCGGTGAGAGCACTGATGTCTGCGGCGATTTCTCCAACTGATTTGCTTTCGGCATTCTTTACTACCGGAACGATCAATCCTTCCGGGAGGGCTACCGCCACACCTACATTGGCATTCTCGTGCAGGTAAATATCATCGCGCACCAGGGAGCTGTTGATAAAGGGATAATGCATCAAGGTCCAGGCGACTGCTTTCACCAATAGAGCCGTCACGGAGATATGGGTGCGGCCGAGGGCTTTAGCCTGCTCGTTCATCTGCTGGCGGGTGAGGTTCAGATTTGTGAGGTCTATGCGGCTGGTGAACTGGATGTGCGGGGCGGTTTGGTAGCTGGCCTGCATGCGGTCCGCAATGGTGCGGCGCATACCTTTTAAGTGGATGATGTGTTCGGATTCCGGGGCGGTTTCCTGGGCATCGGCAAGCTGGAAAGCAGTATCAAACTTCTGCACGTCCCGTTCCTGGATACGGCCCATCAACCCGGTGCCGGTGAGGGATTTTAAATCCACTCCTTTTTCACGCGCCAGCCGTTTGGCTGCCGGTGTGGCTCGTAATTTACCAGCTGCCTGGGCAGGTATTTCGGCAAAAACCGTTTCCTGAACTTCCGCATCTGACACTCTGGCAATGATATCTGCCTTGGTGATCTTACCATCGGGACCGCTTCCGGACACTTTACTTAAGTCAACGCCTTCGACAGCAGCCATGCGTGCTGCCAGAGGGGTAGCAGGTGCAGCAGATTTTTCGACTTTGAGCGGTACCGGCGGAACTGCCGGTGCTGCCGGGGCGGAAGGGGCTGCCGAGGCAGGAGCCGCTGAAGGTATGGCGCTGGCATTCTCACCAGGCTGCAGCAGGTAAGCAATAACCGTGGTCACCGGAACAGTCTGCCCAACTTCGGCGCTGACCCCGGCTAATATACCGGAAGCAACCGCTTCAATATCGACGGTAAGTTTATCGGTCTCCACTGTCAATAAGGCGTCTCCCTGATTGACCATTTCACCCGGTTGTTTCTTCCATTCCACGACCAGGGCGGTTTCCTGCGACATTTCCAATTTGGGCATGATGACTGCTATTGGCATGTTACACCTTTCCGCGGATAAGATTGCGCGCCGACTCTACAATATCTTCTATTTGCGGCACAGCATGCATTTCGAGGAGACGGTTGTAGGGGATGGGCATATCCCTTCCAGCCAGGCGTATAATCGGCGCGTCCAGGTAGTCAAAGGCTGCGCTTCCGGCAATTATTGCTGCCAATTCCCCGCCGAAACCGCCGGTCTTACAGGCTTCGTGCACAATCAGGACTTTCCCGGTTTTAATCACCGATTCAATGATGGTCTTTTCATCCAAAGGTTTCAGGGTACGCGGATCAATGACTTCCACATCGATCCCTTCAGCAGCCAGTTTCTCTGCTGCATCCAATGAGCGTTTTGCCATAATGCCGTAGGCAATGATGGTCAGGTCCTTGCCCTGACGCTTGATATCTGCCTGGCCTAATGGGATGAAAAAGGATTCTTCCGGTACTTCACCCTTGGTTTTATAGAGCAATTTCGATTCTAGGAACAGCACCGGATTGTTATCACGGATGGATTGGATAAGCAGACCCTTGGCATCATAGGGGGTGCTGGGTGCAACCACCTTGATGCCTGGAACATGGACAAACCAGTTTTCCAGGCTCTGGGAGTGCTGGGCAGCGGCACCGGTGCCTGAACCCATGGGGGTACGCATGACACAGGGAACGGATCCTTTTCCGCCAAACATGAAGTGAATTTTGGCAGCCTGGTTGACCAACTGCTCGGATGCGAGGGTGATGAAATCCATGAACATGATTTCGCCCACCGGCCGCATACCTACCAGTGCAGCCCCGGTGATGGCACCTGCGATGGTCAGCTCACTGATCGGTGTATCGATGACACGTTCCGGTCCAAATTCATCTATTAATCCCCGAGTAACCCCAAAGGCACCGCCATAGATACCAATATCCTCGCCAATTAGAAATACTTTCTCGTCACGCTGCATTTCCTGACGCAAGGCTTCGCGCACAGCTTCCAGATAAGTTAGCTCTCTCATTCTGCGTACACTCCTTCCTCAATGGTTTCCAACTCCGGGTCCGTGCAACCTTCGGCGAATACAGCGCAATCGTGTATCGTCTTGTATGCCCTGGATTTAATCTCTTCATGTTGTGTAATTGTTAAGATGCCATCTGCCTGCATGCGCTCGGCTAAACGCAGAATGGGATCTTTCTTTTTCCATTCCTCGATTTCCTCTTTTGTGCGGTAGACGTTGGCGTCGCTCTTGGAATGTCCCCGCCAGCGGTAGGTCACATTTTCTATGAGTGTGGGTCCGCCCCCTGAACGCGCCCGATCAACCGCCTCGGCAACAGCGTTGTAGACAGCAAATACATCATTGCCATCCACGTTGACTCCCGGCATTCCGTAAGATGCAGCCCGATCGCTGATCTTGTCTATCTTCATGGCTTTCTTGTACGACATAGACATACCATAATGGTTGTTTTCACAGATGAAGACAATGGGCAGGTTCCAGATGGCAGCCATGTTCAGTGCTTCGTGGAAAGCGCCTTCGTTGGCAGCGCCATCTCCAAAAAAGCAGAGGTGCACCCTGTTTTTCTTTTCCATTTTGAGCCCGAGGCCTACGCCCACAGCAACTGGTATCCCGCCGGCAACCACGCCATTGGCTCCCAGGTTGCCGCCGTCGACATCGGCAATGTGCATGGAACCGCCGCGTCCGCGGCAGTAACCGCATTCCTTGCCCATAAATTCGGCCATCATCAGGTTCATATCGGCGTTCTTGGCAATACAATGCCCATGACCGCGGTGGGTGCTAAGAATCAGATCATCCGGATTCAAGGTAAAGACGGATCCTACCGCCGAGGCTTCCATTCCGATGGACAGGTGCATCGTTCCATGGATTTTTCCCAGGGTATAGAGTTCTTCTGCCTTCTCTTCAAATGCCCTTATCATGTACATTTTTTCTAACATTACACTCAAAGTAGGTGTATCCAGGTGTCTTTCATTTTTCGTTTTTGCGCTCATATAATATCCCTTGCCCTCCTTCGTTTATAATTTTTTTGACATCCCTTGGTGAGTCTGTCTTCGATTGAGAACCAGCAATTTCTGCATATTACCATTTACAAGCATTAGTTTACATTAATACATTCATGAAGATTTAAGGGGCACAGTTGTTTTGGCTTTTTTTATTAATTCAATGAAGTTTCTGGATAATCACAACCTCGGTATAGGCATGCCAGGAAACTGGTCTTCTATTCGATTCTTTACTCTGACCGGATGGTTTTTTATGAATTCTCAGTCACCCTTCTAATTAGCATGAGAATGATGCAATTGTACACACTTATGCACAATTACTCAAATTGTACCTCGCCCCTTCGATTATTTCAATAGAGAAATAATTTCATTAAAAACTGTCTAAATTACCCTTACCCTAAATATGCGGGATTCTGAAAGAAAGCGCTCAATAAACCGATATCTATGGAGCAAGAGGGGGTCGAACCCTCACAGTGTCACCAGCGACGCATTTTTAGTCCGTTGGGTCTGCCCTTCCCTCGGTCGCCGCCCATCGACCTATGCAAGATTTATTTATCTTAATTGGGTGATGAAACGCCAGACTTGTGATAATTTCATATTATTTTTTCATAACCAAGCCATTTATGACTATTTTCTTATACCTCCAATAAAAAATACGATGATAATCCGTTGTGTTAATGATATTTCAAAGCGCTTTCTAATAAACTGTTCAATTTTATAGAAATCATTTGGTGTGAACGTTCAGATAATGCAGACTTTACGAGGTAACTAACTGTTCCAGCCTTTCTATTTCTGCTTTGTTTATTTGAATTTTGTTATTATTCTCGACCATTAATTTTTTAAGGGTATGGAGGTCATCGAAAAATTCCACAAACTCCGTATCCTTTTGCTGGGATGGTCTTATGGCTTCGTATAAAGCTTTTTCAGTTATATAATCTATATCCTCAATAGAAAGGGCAAACATTCGGTCTTTATAAATCCTCGCCCTTTCTTCCTGGCGACTAAAAAAAGAGAATTTCACACCATCTTTTTTATCAAGTAATTGTGAAATAAAAATATTCGGTATTGTTTTAATTCCCCAATAATTTTCCTGATATTTCTTCAGGATTTCCTGTGGTAATGTCTTGTTTTTTTGGGTTAATTCATTTATTTCGTTTTTCAACCTCAAAATCGCAAGCTCTGCAGCAGTTTTATCAACGCTGGTTTGTATTTTCTTGATTTCATCTGTGATGGGAATTATCGAAACAATTCCACCCCCACGTTTTACCACATATCCATTACCACAATAACTACAAGCAAAACGTTCAATGTCATTTGAGATTTCAAGCTTTCCATCACAATTTGGACAAGGTAGAGTAACAAAATCTGTCATCGTATTTTATTCCTCTGCTAATTTGACCTTTTAATTTGGGGAATTATATAACCACTCTAAGTATAATATTCCTTTCCCCAAAATCACTTCGTATATTGGAATTTATTACTGATTTATAAATGGAATCTAAGGACACTTGCCTGACATCGTGATAATTATTAATGTTTTTCACATAGATGGCGATGATATGCAGATGTACGAGCAGCCCAACAAAAATTGAGTGCGCTTCAGCTAGCTGAGGCTTTAGGCTACGTCAGCGAAGGTTGCCGGCAACGGGGGGTTAGCAGGTCCCAGTTCTATGAGTATAAGCGGAGGTTTCAAACCCATGGGATCGAAAGTCTAAAAGACTTACCACCCATCCCAAAAAGCAACCCACCCACGACACCCGCAGGACATGTGGATCGGATTTTAGGGCTTAGCCTGGAACATCCTACCTGGGGATGTATTCAATTGAGTGATTTTCTGGCATTGCAAGGGATCAAAATAAGTTATCCAACCACCGAGAATATGCTGGAAAAACATGATTGAGGCACCCGTAATAAAAGGTTGTTGAAACTGGAAGCAAAGGGGCTGGAGAGGATTGGAATTGAACCCAGCGCAAATTACCTGGATTGAGAAAAACAATCCATGCTTTCGGAAACGGCGTATTGAGAGCAGCCTACATGGTGAGGTGTTGTCCCAGGATACATTTTAAATTTTTTGTGAGTTCTTGGGAAACCATTCCATTGGATTTGAGGAAAAAAAAGTTCCCCGGATTACGAATAACCCAGGGATACTTAAATTCTAAATTACAAGAAGAACATCAGCGCATAAAGGCGGAATTTACTCCACCATCCACTGTAATTGCACCTCCAGTTGTCCTGCTGGATTGGGAGGATGCCAGAAAGACAATCGAATCGGCAACGTTTTCCGGGAACACCGGGATTTTCAAGATGCAGCGTTGGAGATAATAATCCTCCAATTCTTCCGGCTTGATGCCGTAGCTGTCGGCGCGCCATTTTTTCACGTCGTCCGTGAATAGCGAACTTCCCCGCAACACAGCGTCCGGCAGGACAGTGTTCACCCGGATGCCAAATTCACCCCCTTCTTCAGCCAGGCAGCGGGCCATATGCAGCTCGGCTGCTTTAGCAGCACTGTAAGCCAGAGCGTTTTTACCTGCCCGTACGCTGTTCTTGCTGCCCACAAATACCAGGTTACCTCCGATACCCTGTTGGTGCCAGATGCGGAAGGCTTCCCGGCTTATCAGGAAATACCCGGTCCCGTTGACACTCTGCACCAGGTTCCAATCCTCGAGGGTTGTATTTTCAACCGCATCTCCGCGGAAAATTCCTGCATTGCTGACAACCACATCCACCCCGCCATAAGTCCAAACCAATGATTTATAGGCCTCGCTGACAGCTGTTTCGTCGGAAACGTTGCAGGCAACCGGAATGGCTCTGCCTTTGCCAAATTTTGCTACAATTTCACTGGCGACGTTTTCAGCCCCAGCCATATTGATGTCCATAATAACGACATGAGCGCCCAATTCGGCAAATTTAATGGCAGTGGCTTTTCCGATGCCGTCTGCGGCGCCGGTGATGGCGACAATTTTTCCGGTAAACTCAGCCTGGGCAGGTCTCAATGAGAGCTTATAAAGCTCCAGGGGCCAGAATTCAAGGCTGTGCGCCTCTTCTGCAGTCAGGCTGATAAAACGATCCAAAGCCTGGCTGCCTTGCATGACCTTAATTGCCCGATGATAGATCTGCCCGACGATCTCTGAGGATTTGAAATCTTCTGCACCAGTTACCATGCCGAGACCAGGAATTAATACCACCCGCGGAGTGGGATCGATATCCAACCCGGTAATCCGTTTATAATCTTCCTGGTAGGGAGTATATTGTTGACCAAAATTTTGGACACCTGCAGCCAATTTTTCTTTCAAGACATCGACGCCCTCTTCAAGCTTCCAATCGACAAAGAGGGGGACGTTCTTGGTTCGTATAATGTGGTCCGGGCAAGCAGCCCCTCTTTGAGAAAGCTCAGCAGCCTGTTCATCGTTAACAAAATCAAGGACTTCCTGGCTGTCATCCACCCTTAGTATTTTCGGGACTGATTTGCTGAGCGCACCGCGCAGTGATGGGCAGAATATTGAGCCAGATCTGTTTACGTTCATCGGGGCCGGGACCTTCGGCTGAGGCAGGAGTAAAGATGTTACGCCCGGCTCGTTTTTCCTCGATAAAGGCTTCCGCTTCCTGGATTGCCTGGATGGTGCTGGCGTAGCAGGATTGGCTGGTATCTCCCCAGGTGACAAGACCGTGCCGTGCCATGACAATTAACCTGGCATTGGGATTGCTCTTAAACGCCTGGCTGATGTGTTTGCTCAAGGAAAATCCGGGCTGCTCATAATCTACCCAGATAGCCTGGTCTCCCCACAGCTCATGGGTCAATTCACGCCCCCTGGGTGTGCAGGCAATACTGATCACGGCATCAGGATGGGTATGGTCAATATGCCGTGCAGGCAGGAAGGCGTGCAACAGGCTTTCAATCGATTGGCGGGGACGGTTTAAAGCATAAACGCAGTGGGACAGGTATTCGACCATTTCTTCATCAGTCATGGCCTGGCGGTCCTGGAGCGGCAGCATATCTTCCAGGAATAATCCGGCAAAATCCTTTTCCCGGATTCCGGCAAGATCGCTGCCAGAGCCTTTCACCCATAGTACTTCCACGGTTCTGCCGGCGTGATCCAGCTGGTGAGTTTTTGTGCTGGTGTTCCCGCCAAAAGCGTTGGCGATGCTGCGATCTTTGCCCAATAAGCCGCTGCGATATACGAGACCATCCAGCGCATTATTTCCTGCATATTCCTCATCCTGCCAAAGATTCTCAACCATTTTCTTCACCTCGCTGATAACATTTTATAATGACCCGGAAAAGCAGCTTACCCGGCCTGGTTATTCATATACCCCAAGTATTTTACCCATGGATTGAATGGCAACTCTATCATTCCATAAAGATAATTTTTTAAAATCGAATAATGTTTGCCGCAATTATATCTAAATATGTCAAGTTAATGCACATTTATGCACATCACGTGAGAAAATGTATTGACTTTTCCAGTAAATCCTGTATTATTATGCTTAGTCATTCTTTTTTCACATTTTATCAGAATACACCTGATCATTAAAATCAAGAAAATACTGGTAGGGCTTTTTTTTATCAAGCGGTTAGTAAGGTATCAATCGCAGGATTTAATGCATCATTGTTTGCATGTCATTCCGGGGTGCAAATTGATATCCGGGTCACCAACTTAAAAATTCAGGAGAAATTTTATGGCAAAAACAATTCGAATTCTTTTAGTATGCGGGACGGCAATTGCAACATCGGTAGCCGCAGCAGACAGGATTAAAACCTTGCTGAAGCCACGTGGATATGAAGCCACGACATGGACAGCCCTGGCTGCTGAGGTTTATGAAAAGGCAAAAAGTCTCAAACCGCATATGATTGTACCAACCACCAAGGTAAAGATCAACAAGATAGAAAAGAACGGAACAACCAGGTTTGAAGTTGACGGCATTCCCGGTATTCCAGCCTTTAATGGGGTGCCTTTTCTAACGGGGGTTGGTGAAGAGGCGCTTATTGATAAAATGATAGCAGCGCTGAAAGAGATCGAAGATGAAAAGATGTTATAAATTTTTATAACATCTTTTTTTCTTTTAAACACGGCAGGCAGGTATTTGGGGGCAGGCGGGTTTTCCTCCCCCAAGAAGCAGGATTTTTCTTATTATTTAAGTAGTTCGTATACCAGTCGATTTACCACCCCATACGAAAGGATGAAATTTGCTTATGGATTAATAAAAACACTGGATCGTCATTTATTCATTTCGTAAAGTCAAATCATATTAATTTATTCACAATTTTAATAGGAGGTAATTCTTATGGATGCTGTAATGGGTGTTTTCCAATTTATATTAGATATGGGCGCCTCGGTTATGATGCCAATCATCATTTTTACCCTTTCAATGGTGTTTGGTATGGGCTTTGGGAGGTCCTTTCGGGCTGGTATTGTTATCGGTATCGGTTTCATAGCCATCGGCCTGGTCATCGGTTTGATGGTTGGTGCATTGGCACCCGCCACCCAGGCGATGATAACAAACTACGGCCTTACCATGGACGTGATGGATGTGGGCTGGCCAATTGGTGCTGCAATTTCTTTTGGCACAAGTGCTGTGGTTCCATGGGTATTTCTACTTGGAATCCTGGTAAATGTGATCATGTTGTGGCGTAAATGGACACTAACAGCCAACATTGACATGTGGAACTTCTGGCACTTCATCTTTGTGGCCGCATTTGTGAATGTTGCCCTGCGTGATGAATTAGGTGCGACCAATGCCCTGATTGTTGCCCTCATTGTCAGTATGATTGGTGTGGTAATGACACTCTTACTGGCAGACTGGACTGCCCCGATTGTGCAGAAATTCTTTGGCCTGCCCGGTGTTTCTCTGCCGCACATGGAAACTGTTACCTGGGCTCCAGTCGGTTATGCAGGTAACTGGGTTATGGACCATATCCCCGCGATAAAGAATATTTACTTCGATCCCGAGACAATTAAGAAGCGTTTTGGTGTTTTTGGGGAGACCATGATTGTAGGTACGGTGCTTGGTTTCATCATTGCAATCCTCGCTTACGGTCCCGGCCTGTCAACTGATTTTGCTGGCAACCTCGCAAAAATCCTCAACACATCCATCAGCCTTGGTGCAGTGATGATGGTATTACCCCGCATGGTTGGCATCCTGATGGAAGGCCTTCTGCCGCTTTCTGAGGGCGCCCGTACCTTCCTTGCCGCACGATTCCCCGGACGCAAACTCCACATTGGGTTGGATGCAGCCGTCGCCATTGGCCACCCGGCCAATGTGGCAACCGGCCTTATCAGTGTTCCGATCGCCATGGTGCTGGCTATCCTCCTGAACCAAATTGGGGTTAACCGCATGCTGCCCTTTACCGACCTGGCTATCCTGCCTTTCTACGCTATCTGGGCAGTGGGCTGGTCGAGGGGTAACATTTTCCGCGGCGTCATCAACATGATGGTCTTTATCTCCGGAATGTTAATCATCGCCACCCAGCTGGCTCCCTACCTTACCCAAATGGGCAAGGATGTTGGTTTCACCATGCCCGCAGGTGCCATCCTGATTTCATCCATTGATGTTGGCGCCCACCTGAATGGCTACATGTTGGCCCTGCCATTCATAAAATACCTTGAAGCTGGACCGACTGGCTTCGGCATCACTCTCGTCATTGTGATTGCTATCTTTGCCGCTGTAGTTTACATGATCAAAAAATCGGACGTACCTGCGATGGTTGCAGATATTGAAGACGAGTTCTAAAAAGAGGTAATCAGGTTTATTAATATAAAAGGGAAGGGTGCGGAAATTTTCCGCACCCTTCCTGAAGCAGGAGAATAATGGTACGAGCATTTCTTGAAATGATCCTTGGTCCGTGGGGGAAGGCCGCCCTGGATTTTTATTTTGCCAACCAGAGTATCATCAATGCTGTTTTCCTGGTTTGGGCAGTGACGATGACTTATGCTTCATTTCAAATGAGTAAAATACGCCATCTAACCGTAATACTCTCTGTCGATATGCTTGCAAATCATCCCGATCTAAGCAATGAGCAAGTCTGGCAGACTTTCCGCCCCGGGTGGCAGGAAGAAGTGCAAAAGATCAATCCACGCCTCATTCCTTACTATGTTAACCTCTGGGTCACCAAACCCACGCCCGAAAAAATCATCAAAATTCTCCGCCTTGGCCCGGATTGGTTTGAAGCCATTCGCAATGGTGAAGTACTCCCCAAACAGTATCACTACGGCAGAAACGATAAATTGTCTTCTTTTATAAAATAATGATTTATTGTCAATCAATTAAACCATATATTCTGTAGTGGATCACAAATGCACAAGCATAAATCCTGGATAAACGCACACATTGCCAGTCTGTATTATATTGACAATTTAACTCAGGAAATGATTGCCGAACAGATGCAGGTCTCAAGATCTACCATATCCAGGGCGCTCCTGGATGCAAAAAAAAGCGGCATTGTAGAAATTCATATTAATTATCCCTTCCAGCAGGTTGAAAAACTGGAAACAGCCATCTGTAAAAAATTTAGCCTGCAGGCGGCAAGGGTATTGAAGGTTTCCAAAGAATGGACTTATTGGGATGTCCTTGAAGGACTGGGAATACTGGCTGCCCAATATTTCCAGACCATCGTCAGTCCAAATTCTCTGGTTGTCATTTCCAGCGGCAATTCTGTCTACCACACGGTTAAAGCCCTTGAAGAACAGAAGTTGGACCTGGACGTTATCCAGGTCATGGGGGTGCCAAGCTCCGTTAATCCAGTGATAGACGGACCTGAACTGGCCCAGTTGTTGGTTCAACGCCTGGGTGGTTTTGCAACTTATGTGCAGGCTCCATTTGTGGTTAAAAATTCAGAAATATACCAAAAATTAATGGAAGAAGAACCGTTTGAAGCAATCATAAACCGCGTTAAACAGGCGAATTGTGCACTTGTTGGCGTGGGAACCATAGACCCGGCAAGCTCAAGCCTGATCCGGACAGGATTTACCGTGGAGTCGCTGGAAGAACTTATGCGATGCGGCGCAGTTGGAGAAATTTCAGGCCAGACCTTTGACCGCTTTGGTCAGCTGGTTACATGCTGCGAAGGCTCAAAAAGCAGTATCCATTGAATTGAAATACCTGAAAGACATTCCATGCGTAATCGGTATTGCAGGAGGTTTGGCAAAGGTGGAGGCCATTGGCGGTGCATTAGCTGGTCAAATCCTGGATGTACTGGTTACTGATCAGGATGTGGCTGAAGCAATCCTGGATATGAATCCCTAGAAAAAATATTAAGATAAGGGAAATATTTTATGATTGAAGATAAATGGTTTTATGAAGAAAATCTTATCTACCCGCTGGAGGCATCCACGAAAGAGGAGGTTATTGGCCAGATTGGCGAACTGCTCTATAAAAATGGATTTGTCAAAGAAAGCTACACGCCAGCTGTAATATCCCGCGAACAGGAATTTGCCACAGGTCTGCCCACTGCCGGGGTGGGTGTGGCGATTCCCCATACAGATGCGCACCACGTCTTAAAACCAGCCGTTGGGGTTGGAATCCTTGCCAATCCAGTGCCTTTCGTTGAGATGGGCAATATAGATGATGATACGGTGGATGTCCAGGTAGTGTTCATGCTGGCTGTTCCAGACAAGGACAAAATCATGATCGTGCTGCAGCAAATTATTGCCATGATCCAGGACCGGGAATTCCTTAAGGAGCTTACTACGATCACAGACCGCAGCAGGCTGGATGATTTATTGGATAAACGCCTGAACGTGGAATTTTATCAAAAGGCGGAAGAAGAAAAGATCCAAGCGGAAGGAAAAACAAGCAAGGAAATTAATTTAATCATCCAGCATCCGGTTGGATTGCATGCCCGGCCGGCCACAATTTTTGTTCAAAAAGCAAAACAGTACACCTCAGATATATGGGTCACCTTCAATGGCAAAGAAGCCAATGCCAAGAGTATCCTTAGAGTTCTTACCCTGGGCGCTGGTAATGGTGCCGAGATCAATATTCGCGCTGAGGGAGAGGATGCACAAGAAGCCCTGGCAGGCCTGAAAGAGTTAGTCGAATCCAATTTTGGGGGTGTTGATTAACTTAAAAGGCTGCTCTTTTTTGGAGCATATAGACCTCTTATCAGCATTTCACCCGACCGTTGGTCTTGTTATCTATATTTATTTATAAACTGGAAAAAGGAATATCTGTTCCTGGGGATTTTTAGGATTATCAGGACTGAACCATGTGTGCCTTAATCCCATGGTGAGGATATTGGTAAAGCAAATATGACGGCTTTTTATATTATTAGCATGTAAGAAAAGGGATCTATTTTTCGGGTTTTAATCCATCGCAGAATTGTTGCCAGATAAAAAAACGGAAATACAGGAAATCATATGTCAGTAATTACAATTATTGGAGCAGGGGTGATGGGCACGGCGATCAGCTGGCCGCTGGCGGATAATCACCACACGATACGATTGGTTGGAACCCACCTGGACCAGGAAATCATCGACAGCATCAAGGCAACCAGGTTTCACCCAAAATTGCAGCGTGCCGTTCCGGACGAGATAACAGCTTACTCCTTTACAGATATTCCCCAGGCATTGAAAGGTGCTGATGTATTGATCAGCGGTGTCAGCAGCTTTGGTGTGGAATGGTTTGGCAAAAAGGTCGGTCCTTACATGAAACCTGAGGTTCCAGTTATCGCCATTACCAAAGGTCTTTTTGCCAAGGAGAATGGTGATCTGCAGATCCTGCCGGACCACCTGAATGATTTGCTGCCTGAAAACAAAAAAGGGAAGATCAGCCTCAATGCCGTAGCTGGACCCTGCATTGCCCAGGAATTATCGGCCCGGCGCCAGACTTGTGTCTATTTTTGCGGCCGGGATGAAATGGTACTTAAGGAACTGCGCAGCCTTTTTGCGACGCCTTATTACCATGTATTCCTATCTACGGATTTCATTGGTGCTGAGGCTGGTGTTGCCATGAAGAATGCTTATGCTATTTGCATAAATTTTGCAATTGGCAGTTATGAAAAAGAGGGACCGGATGGCCTGGCACACATGTATAACCCCCAGGCAGCCCTATTTGCGCAAAGCATGCGTGAAATGAGGGGTTTGGTGGATCTCATGGGAGGGAAACATGAGGGGCTTATGGAGTTATCCGGAACAGGGGATCTCTATGTGACTGTTTTTGGAGGGCGAAACTCCGGGCTTGGGAAACTGCTTGGAAAAAATTACTCTTATCAACAAGCACTCCAAAAATTAGCCGGGCAAACCCTTGAAGGGGTAGAAATCATGACGTCGTGTATGCCAGGCTCTCCCCAAGCTCGAGGAACGCGGCATAGCCAGCCGGGCTAATTTCCCCCTGTTAATGCATCTTTACGATGTCATTTACCATAACGCAGCGGTGAATATTCCCTGGGAGAATTTTTTCTCAGATATTTTGATGTGATTATTTAAGGAGGGAGGTTTAATGCTATGGCCCGGTATGGAATTACCAAACCACTTGTAAATATAAAACCGGAAGATGTTTTTGAGGCATCTCAGGCTGCATTTAAGAATATTGGCTGGGAGGTATACAAGCTGCGGTCCATTGCATTCCTGGTAGAAGCCCGCATTACCGGTGATGGGGATGAGGGCTATGTTTTAGCCAATCTTATTGCCACTGCATTTGGAAACCCTGAAATTAAATTGACCCTGAAAGGGGATACCGCATCTGAGGAAGCGCTTAAGAAATATGCTGACCAGATCCTGGATGCATTAGAAAAAGCATTGACTCGCAAGAAATAACCATAATTTACAATTTTGAATCATTATCATCAGGATCCTAACCCTTTTCATCATGGGTCTATTTTAAATAATTGGTGATAACAACTGGAGAGCCTGGAGAGGAATCAACAAAATGGACCCAAAAGCAAATAAAAATTTATACGATATCCCAAAAACCATGAAAGCAGTTATTTACTATAGAAATGATGACGTCCGCCTTGAAGAGCGACCCGTTCCGGAGATAGGACCCGGTGAAATTCTGGTAAAAACCGAGGCGGTAGGATTATGCGGCAGCGAATTAACAGAGTACCATATGCTGTCCCGGGCACCCCTGGTAATGGGACATGAACCAACCGGTGTGGTGGTAAAAATTGGCGAAGGTGTCACCAAGTTCAAGCTGGGAGACCGGGTGGTGGTGCATCATCACGTGGGCTGCATGTCCTGCCACCACTGTCACCGCGGCAATTTTTCCTTGTGTGAGAACTTCAAGAAATCCCACCTTGACCCGGGAGGCTCATGCGAATATTTCCGTGTCCCTGAAGAAAATACCCGATTGGACACACTTAAACTGCCGGATAATATCTCCTTCGAGGTAGGCACCCTGATTGAACCGATGAGCTGTGCGATGCGCGGGGTAAAAATTACCCCGATCCGCCCTGGAGATACCGTGGTGGTAATCGGTATGGGTTTTGTTGGCCGGAGCTACCTGGAACTCATACGCCACACACCGGCTGGAAAAATCGTTGTCACTGACCTGAATGACTGGCGCCTGGATGAAGCCTTGAAACACGGCGCCACCCACACCATCAATTCGGGCAAGGAGGACCCTGCAGCAAAGCTAAAAGAAATCAATAACGGGTATCTTGCAGACGAGGTATTCGTGATTGTTCCCAATATACAGGTTTGGAACCAGGGCATTACCATGGCAGAAAAAGGAGCCACCATCCATTTTGGAACTCCTATGCCTCCAGATATGGAATGGATTATCAATCCCAACAAACTGTGGTTCTCAGAGATCAAATTTACCTTCACTTACTCCACGACCCATGTCGAAATGGCTGCTGTGCTGGACATGATTGCAGCCGGTCACATGGAACCTGAAGCATTAATAACCCACCGCTTTGGAATGGACCAGGTTCCTGAAGCCATACAAATGTATAAAGATGCCGGCGCATCCCTGAAACAATTGATCATCCCTTCCCTAACAAAGGCATGACCGTTGGGTATTACAATATGCTTATAGATAGATAACTATCGGTAGGCTTGCCTGGTTTTACAACTGGTCAGCTCTTTCTGGCTGGATATGAATTAGGATAAAATTTTCGAATAATTTTTGTTGGCGAGAAGACCCGGTAATCTTAGCAGAGGAGAATTCTATGACCAAAATCAGTCCCCGTGAACGTGTTTGGCAGGCCATACGGCACCAGCAGCCGGACCGTGTCCCCTGGAATTTTCCCTACACTGTTCCAACCCGGATTAAACTGGAGGACTATTACGGTACTACGGACTTAAATACCGCGCTGGACCAGCACATCGTCAAATTTCGCGTGCGTCTTCCCTACAAGGAAATCCGTCCCGATTTTGAAAGAGATGAATTTGGAGTGACCTGGAACCGGACAGTGGATAAAGACATCGGGGTAGTGGAAGAATATCCTTTAAAAGATCCTTCCCTTGAGCATTTTGAATTTCCGGACCCGCATCATCCGGATCGTTTGACTGCCTTGCCCGCATTTATTGCTGCTAATCCGGACCGGTTCAGACTGGTAAGCGTATCATTTGCTTTATTTGAGCGTGCCTGGATCCTGCGGGGCATGGAAAACCTGATGGTGGATATGCTACAGAACCCGGGTTTTGTAGATGAGCTGATGGACAGAATAATGGTGTATGACCTGGCTATCCTTGAGGACGTCCTTAAATATGATATCGATGGGGTCAATTTCGGCGATGACTGGGGGCAGCAGTATGGGCTGATTTTTGGGCCGCGGTTGTGGCGCCGTTTCATCAAGCCAAGAATTGCACAGTTGTTCAGCCTGCCAAAACAATATGGCAAGGCTGTATTTCTTCACTCCTGCGGCAAGGTGCAGGAACTCTTCCCGGAACTGATTGAATTGGGATTGGATGTGTTTAATCCATTCCAGCCGGAAGTGATGGACCCGTTCGAAATTAAAAAACAGTACGGTACACAGTTGTGCTTCTATGGCGGGGTGAGCATCCAAAGGCTGCTTCCTTACGGCACTCCCGGGCAGATCAAGGAGGAAGTCAAACACTTGATGGAAGAGGTTGGCAGGGGCGGAGGATATATTGTTGCCCCATCGCATGAAATGCCCGGCGATATTCCAATTGAAAATTTAGTGGCGTTTATTGATGCTGTCCGGGAAGAATCTTAAATATCGGAAGATAGGTGGAAAGCACTTATATGGAAAATCCAAACTCACTTTATGACCTGCGTGGTTTAATCATAGATATGGATGGTGTCCTATGGCACGGAGATAAACCCCTCCCTGGATTGGTGCGCTTCTTTGATGTACTGCGCCAGCGGGGAATTAAATACACCCTGGCGACAAATAATAATACCCAGCTTCCGCAGGGTTTCGTGGACAAAGCAGCTTCATTCGGCGTTCAAATCAAATTAGAGGAAGTGCTGACTGCTTCCATCGCCACCGTGGAATACATGCTAAGCCATTATTCCCCGGGTACCCGGGTATACGTACTCGGTGAAGCACCCCTGAAGAAATTGATTTCAGATGGCGGCTTTACCCTGGCAGACCAGGATGTGGAGGTGGTGGTGGCCACCATGGACCGGGCGCTGAACTACGAAATGCTTAAAAGGGCCACATTATTGATCCGGGCAGGGGCGGATTTTATTGGACCCAACCCCGATAAATGTTACCCGACGGTAGAAGGAATCGTCCCGGGAGCCGGGGCGGTTTTAGCTGCCCTGGTTGCCACAACCGACCGGCAGCCATTGATCATGGGCAAACCTGAAAGGGCCATTTTTGACATCGCCATGCGGCAGATGGACCTGCAGCCTTTCGAAATCGCATCGCTTGGGGACCGCCTGGATACGGATATTGAAGGTGGTATCCGCTGCGGGATGAAAACAATTCTCGTCTTGAGTGGTGTTACCACCATGCAAGAAGCTCAAAAAAGTTCCATAAAACCGGATTGGATTGTTGATGGAATCGAGGAACTTGCATCAGCATTGCGGCATGGATAATCCAGGGAGAGGAATTAATGGCAGGCGTGGATATTAATTCAATGGCGGACACAGGTCCATATTGAATCCAATAAAAATATGCATGATTGAAACGAAACCATAAATGAGGTGTTATAGAGCATTATCAGATTAATTTAGTCATTTACCAGACCAAGCAGCACCGAATATGCAGAATTATTGGGTACATTAACAATTCAACATTGCCTTGCTGGTCAAGAAAATGCCGCAAATAACTTTGTGAAACCAGCTGTTTCAAGAAAACCGCAAGGAACCTGTAATTTTAATCATATTGGAGAATAAAATCACATATCACTATGGTCGTCCTGGGAAGTAAAACCAATGCCAGGCATCAATCAGTCTGCATTTGTTGACGATCAATTGACAGGATTCTAAGGATGTGTGATTACACAATCGTTCATTTCCTTGCACAAATGTAGAAATTATGTATAATGATCATTAATTTATTATTAATTTCAATTTATTGATTGGGAATGATTCCTGATGATGTTCAACAGCACCACCATCTTTATCCTTGGGGGTTTGGCGCTTGCCTGGCTGATCCAATACTATTTATCCTTTCGGCAGATGCGGCGTTTCTATTCCAGAATATCCTCATTGCGCAAAGAAAAAAAAGGAACATCATCCATCGGGATGGCAGGGAGTGCCTGGAAACGGCGTATCTATGCCGTGATCATTTTTGATCAATCGAACCATATCCTGGCTGTGGAGAAGCTCTCCGGCTGGACGATTTTTGCCAACCTGAAACCGGTGGACGGCCTGGTTGGAGTAGCATTGGAGGATTTGTTTCTCAAAGAGGCAGAATTATCAGTCCCTTATAATAAGAAGTTATTTGCCGCCATACAAGATGCAGCCAAGCATGTCCTCGATATGCAGCAAAGAAAGAAGCTTGAACAAAGCCAAATTGAGGAACAAGGCCAATTGATTGAAGAAACCGCTGTGCCTGACCCTGACAATGCATGAATGGGAGGCAGAGGCGTTTCAATTTGTAACCAGAGGAGGTGCTTATCGTAAAAATGAGGGGTAGTTCTTTTCAAAATTTCTTTTTAGAATATTTTATTAATCATTGATAAATAAGAAAGGGGTTCCATATGGATATATTAGTAAATGCAGCAGTATGGTTTATCGGCATTTTCCAAGCAGAGTGCCGCGGTATTTACGAGCCTTGTTACAGGCATCATCCCCCTGGTGATTGTGCTGATGACCGCCTTCAATGCAGTCATTGCATTGATTGGCTCTGAAAGAATTGACAGGCTCGGTGCGGCGGCGGGCAAGGAAGGCATCGGAGGCATATTTCTCCGCTACCTCATTCTTCCTGTCGTATCCGTGTTCGTATTAACCAACCCGATGGCTTACACCATGGGCCGTTTTTTACCGGAAAAGTTCAAACCGGGCTTCTACGATGCAGCAGTATCTTATGTCCACCCGCCGCTTGGCATATTCCCGCATGTTAATCCAGGCGAGCTGTTCGTGTGGCTTGGTATTGCAACCGGCGTGAGCACAGGCTACGGACCCCAAACAATGGCAGATCTTGCTGTCCGCTATCTGCTGGTAGGCCTGGTGGTTATCTTTATTCGTGGTCTGGTGACTGAACGCATCTATAAGACGTTGTCAGCCCGCAAAGTTGCAGAAGTTGCAGGGGAGGCATAATTCAAATGGACGGTTTAACTCGATTTATTGAAAAAATTGGTCGTGGTGCCGGAAAGGTTGTTGGCATACTCTATCAGGCTGGCCGGGATGCTATTGATCAGGTGCTCAAGAATATCCTGCCATTTCATGGCCTTCATCGCCTTCGTTATCGGCTTGATCCTCAAGACCGGTATCGGAACCTTGATTGCTAATGCACTGGTACCTTTGGCCAGCAATCCCGTGGGACTTGTCATCATGTCCCTGATTTGCGCCCTGCCTGTTTTGTCCCCGCTGCTCGGACCAGGCGCAGTCATTGCCCAGATCATCGGTACGATCCTGGGCACATCCTTTGCAACCAAAGCACTCCCGGCCGCTGTGGCCCTGCCCGCTTTGTTTGCCATCAACCCGCAGGTGGGCTGTGACTTCATTCCAGTTGGTTTAGCTCTTGGAGAAGCAGAGCCCGAAACTGTGGAAATTGGTGTTCCGGCGGTATTGTTCTCGCGGTTGATCACCGGCCCAATTGCCGTATTAATTGCTTGGGCAGCAAGTGTTGGACTGAATTAAAATTTTTCAAATTGAGGGGTGCGGTTCAACCGCACCCCTCAAACAACAAAAAAACTAAATTGGAAGCAGGAGTTGGAAATGTCTGAATATAAAAAAGTCAAGATTAAAAGAGGCCCAAAAGGATGGGGCGGACCACTCGTGATTGAATGCAAGCCTGGCAAAGATCTCATATATTCCGTGACCGGCGGCGGAATCCACCCGTTGGCCCAGCACATTGCCGATCTCACCGGAGGCCGTCCTTTTGACGGTTTTAAATCCAAGGCAAAATTTGAAGAAATTGCGGTAGCAGTGATTGACTGCGGCGGCACGGCACGGGTGGGCGTATACCCGATGAAGAAGGTGCCTACCGTTGATATCTATAACACATCTCCTTCCGGACCATTGTTCCGTTTTATTACAGAAGACCTGTTTGTATCAGGCGTACGCCCTGAAGATGTTGAAGTAATTGAATAACAGGTGAGATAAAATGGAAAACGGAGGGGTTGACCAAGTACACAGCAAAAGTCACTGATATTGGACCACTTGTATCGGATTTTATCGATGCGGGAATACTCGTATTTTTCGGATCCGAAGCGCCGGAAGAGCTGCGGGAGTTTTCCATCATCCACGATGGAACAACTCCTGCTTGAACCAGTAAGTGCGGGTGACATCATTCACCTGGACGAAGCCCGGTTCAAGGTGCTGGCTGTTGGTGATGTTGCAAACAACAACCTTTCGGCGCTCGGTCATATTATCGTGAAATTTAACGGCCAGGAAGTACCTGAAATGCCGGGGGATATTTGCACTGAGATTGGAAAACTTCCTGAAATAAGGGTCGGATCACTGCTTCAAATTACCGGTTCCAAGTAGCACCTTGCGATCGGCTTCCTGGCCTGTTTCAATCGTCCTTATTCCAGGTTATTTATAACCAATTTTTTTTATTTTAACTAATAAGGAGAAATACAATGTCATACAAGGAACGATTGCAGGAGAGAGCCAAAAAACACGGCAACCTGCGGGTTGGATTGGTTGGGGCAGGCCAGATGGGTACAGGCTTGATCAGCCAGGTTGAAAAAATGGTTGGGGTGCGGGTTATGGCCACAGCCGATGTGCTGCCATCCCGCGCATACAACGCCTATCTGGAAAGCGATGTACCCGCCCATCTCATCACTGAATTAAACGAGGATACAGCCAAAGCATCCGAATTAATTCAATCCGGGCAGCGAATCGCCACCACGGACTCAAAATTCCTTACCGCAGATTGGTGCGCTGGATTTAATTGTAGAATGCACCGGTGTCCCGGAAATTGGGGCACGGGTTTGTGAAGCAGCCATTGAAGGCGGCAAAGATATTGTCAATATGAATGTTGAAACCGACGCCACAATTGGCTATATCCTGGCAAGGAAAGCCAAGGAAAAAGGCGTGATTTATTCATTGATTGCCGGTGATGAACCGGGTTCTCTCAAGGAACTTTATGACTTTGCCGATGTGCTCGGATTTGAGATTGTGATGGTTGGCAAGGGGAAAAACAATCCCCTTGACCGCACTGCCAATCCAGATAATCTGGCAGCGCGTGCCAAAGAGCAAAAAGCGAGTGCCAAGATGCTGTGTTCCTTTGTGGATGGAACCAAGACGATGGTTGAGATGACTTCCATCGCCAACTCGCTTGGATATGTTCCGGATGTTCCTGGCGCCCATGGACCCAACTGCAGCGTCAAGGAACTGCCGTATAAATTTATTCCCAAGGAAGACGGCGGTATTCTCAACAACAGACGCGGCATAGTGGATTTTGCCGTGGGTGATGTTGCTCCGGGTGTGTTCGTGATCATCACCACCGACCAGCCCAAAATTATCCGTGATTTAAAATATTTAAAATTGAACGGCAGTGAAAAATACTGGGCGTTATACCGTCCATACCACCTCTGCAACCTGGAAGCACCAATTTCCGTTGTGCGGGCAGCCCTGGATCATGAAGAGACCCTGGCAACCCACCGGGTACCCACCAGCTGAGACGGTAGCATACGCCAAGGTTGACTTGAATCCCGGGGATAAAATTGATATGCTGGGTGGATTTACCGTATACGGCATGTTTTACCGTGCCGATCAGGCCAGGCAGGAGAATTTGGTGCCGCTGGGACTAACGGTTGGCGGAATTATTAGCAAACCGGTCAAAAAGGGACAACCCATTCGTTACGATGATATTGAGCTTAATGAATCCCAGGTTATCTACCGCTTGCGCAAAGAGCAGGATAAATTAACCTAAGAAGGAATTGAATTAAAAGCTAAAGATACCCTGGTTTTACCAGGTAAAATGACTGCTTCCATGCCCGCCCGGCCAGCTCTTGTTTGCTGCAGGCGGGCTTTTTTTAATCAACCATTTCATCAAGGAATAAATCCTTATAATTGGATACCAAAAATTGATGATCCCGCTAACTTTCCAGGGTGTTGTATTTTCCGATTTCTTGAATGGGGATTGATATTCCTATTCCCAATTCAACCTGGCGTCGACTGAGTTTGTGGAAGATGCGATGGTTGTCCTGTCTTGATTCGGGAGAGAATCTTGTCGATAAAGACCTCCCTTATCCTGCCGGACAAACCAAGTGCAGCGTAATATGAGCCCGTAATTACCTGCGCAGATGAATAATGGAAGCGGAAAAAGCTGTTATGAAATAGAGCCCTTTATTGACAGGGCTGCTGTTTGATTAGCCGCCTGGACGGTTGCTGGTCTGTGACCTGGCATTAAAAGCGGGAATATTGGGTAAATGGATTATCCGGTTTGGTGGGGATTTTATTCATTCTCCTGCAGTGCCAGCAGTATCCGTTGCAACCCCTCATTGAGGTAATCAGCCGGCAATCCGATGCTGATGCGCAGGTGGTGGTCGAGGCCGAAGTGATCACCCGGGACAATATAGGTTTTATGCTGGTGGATGAGGTGATCCAGCAGGCTGCGTGAATCAATTTTGCGGTGGTAGCGCGGAAAGGCGATTGCAGCCGCCTGGGGGGGAACCAAAGAGAAGAGATCCCGATGCTGGTTAATCCATTCCTCGAAATGCGCATAGCCTTTGCGGATATACTGGCGGGTGCGCTGCAGCAATCTGAGCCTGATATGCGGCTGGAGGGCATAAAGAGCCAGCTTATTGGAGAGGATGGAAGAAGAAATGGTTATGTAATCCTGCCGGGCCCAGGCTTGATCGGTGAATTCCGGCGGTGCTGCCAGCCAGCCCAAGCGCAGACCGGGCAGACCAAAAGCCTTCGATAGGCTGCCAACGGCGATCACTTTTTCAACCTCACCCCAAAAGGAGGGAGTGGGGTCATCGGTTAACCGTTCAGCCCCAGCGTAAACCTCATCGGCGAGCAGCCAGGCACCCACCCGGCTGGCAGCTTCACCGATTGCCAGGCGCTCACCGGTTGTCAGGATGTGGCCGGTAGGGTTATTGGGATTACAGATTGCTATAAGCTTTGTGCGGGGAGTTACAGCCCGGTTAAGTTCATCGAGGTCCAGGCCCCAATCAAGATCTTCCCTGAGGAAAAACGGGTTTATCTTACAACCCAAATTCCGGGCAACACCATAAATTTGCATATAATTGGGCAGCATGATGGCAATTTCGTCACCAGGCTGCAGGGCAGTCAGGATCGCGGTCAAGTTTGCCTGGATGGCGCCAACGGTTACCAGTACATTGTCCGGGCCGGCCTGTTGAAATAATCCGGCAATGGCCTGGCGCAGGTCGAGGTCCCCATTTGTTTGCGGATAATTTAGGGAGGTGGAAAGCAATTCCTGAAGCATAGAATTGTCATCAATGATCAACTCCTGCAGGGTCAGCGGGTGTACTCCACTTTCCGACAGGTTGAACTCTACCTGGTTTTCCCAGATAGACATCATGCGTTCCAGTTCAAAGGGAAAAAATTCCACTGTCATTGACTTTGGCGCTCCACTCAGTTTTCGATTTCGATACCCAAACCGCGTTCCAGAACTCTTTGATATGCCAGCAGGGCTATGGAAGTGTCCTGAACACCAACACCTACCAGGTCACAGATGCTGATTTCATCGTCATTGCGGCGCCCAGTCTTTTTCATGGAGGTCAATTCGCCCAGTTCGGTGATTGGCGAATCCGGGGTTAGGATGCCCGCAGCCATGGCATGGTGGATCTCTCCCAGCCGGAATACAGCATCCTTGCTGTCACAGCAAATCAGGTCAGCTTTCTTAAATACTTCTGGAAATAATTCCTGCTTGTGCGGGGCATCTGAACCCATGCAGGTGATATGCAGTCCGGGGTGCAGCCAGTCTGCCTGGAGATATGGCGAATGCGAGGGTGTGGTGGTGACCACAAACTGGCTCTTGCGCACAACTTCTTCGGCGCTGGCTGCCCGGGTCACTTCTATCCCAAGTTCGGCTGACATGTCCTTTATATAACCATCGATCTCTTCAGGGATTACCCCGTAAATAAGCAGTCTCTGGAAGTTCCGCACCAGGCGCAGCCCCTGAACCTGGAAGCGTGCCTGCCTACCCGAACCAATAACACCGGCTGTGTGAATGGATGCCGGAGCCAGGTAATGCGCTGCTATCGAACCGGCAATGCCAGTGCGGACACTGGTCAGGTAAACGTTATCAAGCAGGAACGCTTCCGGATAGCCGGTATGGGCGTTGTAAACAATCATGATGCCGCAGCTGGTGGGCAGTCCTTTCAGGCGGTTATCCTGGAAACCGGAGGCTATCTTAATGGCAAAATGGTCCAAACCATGCACATAAGCTGTTTTTACATCGACTTCCCCGTTGCGGTCATGAATGTCAATACGCATGATGGGAGGCTGGGTGGCTTTTCCCTCGGACAGCAGGCTGTACCCCCTGGATACGGCATTGAACGCATCCATATCCAGGGTCACACATTGGCGCAGTTCCTTTTCAGTTACAATCCTGACTTTCATATTTTTCTGCCCTCCTTTGACAAAATCAACCATTCGATATATTAATCTTGCACTGGCAAAATTAATAAAAATAAAATGTGCTTATTACGCCCGCTGTGTTTCCAATTCCAGGCCGGGAATACGCACTTTCTTTTCAATCACTCCGATAATTGCAGCCAGGATAAAAACAAGCACCAGGTAAACAATCCCGACGGCCATGTAAGTGCCAATTGGATCATAGGTTTGGGCGGCAATGGACTTTGCCTGTGTCATCAGGTCCGGTACAGCAATCAGGAATGCTACCGCCGAGGATTTCAGCAGGGACACCGGCTCGTTGGACCAGGCGGGGATGACCATGCGTAAAGCCTGGGGCAATATAATATTCCAGATTGCCTGGGAGCGTTTCAGGCCGATGGCCCTGGCCGCCATCATCTGCCCGCTGCCAATGGATTGGATTGCGCCACGAAAATACTCAGCCTGGTATGCACCGCTGTTCAGGCTCATGGCAATATAGGCTGCTGTCATGCGATCCAGGGTGATGCCAAGGTCGGGTAACCCAAAATATATCAGGAATAGCTGGACAAGCAGCGGTGTTCCGCGGAAAACTTCTATATAAATTATGGAAATCGTCTTCAGGTAACGGCCACCATAAACCCTGGCGACGGCTGCCAGTAAGCCAATCACGAAACCCATGGCTAACCCGACAGCTGTCAATTTCAGAGTTATGACTACACCTGACAGGAAAACCGGCAGCTAAGATGTTGAAAAAATTTAGCAGCCACTCAGACATCAGAAATATTGTCCTTGTTATCTTCAGTATGCTTGCCGTACAGCTCGGTGATTTTCCATAAAAACTCGCGGGTGCGCGGATACCTGGGCTGGTTGAACATCTGGTTGGGGGATCCCTGTTCAACAATCAGTCCATTTTCAAGAAATACGATACGGTCTGCCACCTCGCGGGCAAAGCCCATTTCATGAGTCACCACCAGCATGGTCATACCCTCAATGGCCAGCTTGCGCATTACCTCCAACACTTCCCCAATCAATTCTGGATCGAGGGCCGATGTAGGTTCATCAAATAACATCACTTTGGGATCCATTGCCAGCGCCCGGGCGATTGCCACGCGCTCGCTTCTGTCCCCCGGAGAGCTGTCCGGGATAGTGTTCGGCTTTATCCTGTAAACCCACCCTGGCGAGTTCCTCCAAGGCGATTTTCCTGGCATCATCCTGAGGTATTCCCTTGACCCTGGCAGGGCCGACCATCACATTCCCCAGGGCGGTGAGGTGGTTAAAGAGGAGAAAATCCTGAAAAACCATGCCGATATGCTGGCGTACCCGGTCTTCATCCACACCCCTGGCGGTAATTTCCTCCTCATCCAGCCAGATATGGCCCGTATCTGCTTTGGTTAATAAATTTATGCAGCGCAGCAGAGTACTTTTCCCGGTGCCGCTTGGACCAATGAAAACAATGGTATCCCCTTCGTTTATCTCCAGCGAGATATCTTTCAGGACAGCCGTGTCCTTGTATTTCTTGGATATATTTTCAATTCGTAAAATTGTTTTTGCCACGATATCATCCTTTTGATTTATGGCTGGTCAGGGATTCTTGTCCGCCTCTCAACATAGTCAATTAACCTGTTGGTAATAAATACCATGATGAAATAAATGATGGCGGCGGCGAGGAAGGCAAGCAGGGGTTGATGGGTTCGTGCTCCTACAAACTGGGAACGACGCAGAATTTCAGGGACACCCAGGGCATAAACAAGGGAGGAATCCTTTAAAACCGTTGATGCTTCATTGGCCCAACCCGGAATTGCATAGCGGAACGCCTGGGGCAGGATAATATAGCGGATGGCTTTTCGTGAGCTCATTCCAATCGCCCGGGCAGCCATGGTTTGACCGCTGCCAACACACTGGATAGCGCCCCGGATGATCTCCATCTGGTAGGAACTGCTGATTATTCCAAGAGCCAGGGATCCTGCCCAGAAAGGAGAAAGGTTGATGGATCCTGCAATAATAAAATATAGAATAAATAACAGCACAATGGGTGGAACGCCGCGCATGACATTACTGTAAAATGCTGCAAGAAGCCCCGGGATTTTTCCCCCGTAAACGCGCATGAGGGCAAACCCGGTCCCCAGGACAAGTCCCATGGGAAGGGCGATGAGGGTAACCGCCAGGGTGACGACAGCTCCCCCCAAAATAAAAATCACCATTTCGAAAATCATGACGATATATCCAAATACAGGCAGGAAAATGAGGTAAAGGTTCCCTTTTATTTTAGCCGATAAATAATTAATTTAATTTCTCCAATCAAATGGTTAAATAAGAAAAATGGAGGCACCAGCCTCCATTTTCTGTCTCAAATCAATTTACTGCGGGATTTGGTTGACTAAATTTCCCTGTACCAATTCTCCGGGAATTCATCTGCAAATCCAACCGGACGCCAGTTGGAGGGGAATAAGACCTCAATACCATCCACTTCGGTGATGAAGCATTCCACGACGCCCTTGACAATTGTGCCTTCATTTAAATGACCGCCAACAGTGGGTGCATTCCAGCCACCGCCGATTACGAAATGAATGGCAGGAAACGGTTCCTCCTCCCCTGGCAGACCGCCCTTGACCGGACGCGGGTGGATCATTCCACTCATGGCAAGCACCATGGAAAGGTTATCCATGGTCATTTCCGTCTCGTTGTGCCAGTTGCTGGGATCTTTGCTGTCCGGGGTCCACACCAGGAATTTGGCAGGCTGCAAGCCGCCCATGAACATGGTATGGATCTTGGCAAAACGAATATTGTTGTCTTTGGCAAATTGCTGGATGGCTTTAAAAACATCCGCACCAGTTGTCAGACGGATGATAAATTCCCGTCCCCTTTTTGTTTCTACTACATGATAATCGGTTGGATGATCGGCATCCATTTCCCATTTGTCTGGCATTGTTTTATTACTCCTTATTTTTCTGTTTGGAATGGTAAGAGAATCAATACTGAAAATTTATACGTTGATTTTCCTCACGCTGGCTTTCATTCTTACCTCCAAGACGCTGGAGAGGCGTGTCAGCGGTACAAACATCGCCAGGTAAAGGGCTGTTGAAAAAATCAGCGGAGAAGGGTTGGCAAGCAGGGACTGCTCCGATAAGCCTGCTTTTAGCAGCTCAATGATCGAGATGGACGAGCAGAGGGCAGTATCCTTGGCGCTGGCTACATAGTTGCCAACCAGGGGGGGCATAACCACCCGCAGAGCCTGGGGTAAGAGCACCAGGCGCATGGTTTGCATGGCATTTAACCCCAGGGCATGGGCTGCTTCGATCTGGCCTTTTTTGACCGATTGGATTCCGGAGCGAAAGATTTCACTGACATAGGCGGAGCTGTTCAGCCCCAGACCGATGATACCGGCCATCATTGCATCCAGGCGGATTCCCAGGAAAGGCAGGGCATAATAAATAATGATGAGCAGAACGATAATGGGCATAGCCCGGAAAAAATCCACGTAGGCAATGATGAAAATATTGAGAATCCTATTATTGAATGAGCGGAAAACTGCTAAAAGCAAACCTAAAACCGTGCTGAGTACAGCCACCGAAATTGCCAGCTTGATGGTTGTCCAGAAACCTTTGGTCAGAGTTGGCCAGGCTTTCTGAATGATCTCAACATTAAAGAACAGGAAGATCATATCCCCCCATTGAGCCTCAGAGTAGCGGTAAAACAACCAGCCAAAAACACCCAGGAGGGCAAAAGCGGAAACTGTTTTCATCCATTTGGGTTTGAGTTCGTCGGTCAAAATTAATACGGTCCAGGCAAAACACAGCAGGACAAACAATCCAACAACAGCCATCTGGAAGAGGCTGGTTAAACTACCGGATGGGGGCAGAATGAAAACTGCAAAGATGATAAGTGCCGCCAGGAATCCATAAACAAACGTGTTCCGGCGTATGAGGGGGACGCGTTCGGTTTGTTTCTTTACATCCAGCAAACGGGATGGGGTTCGAGTGGTCGGTTTGTTTTCTGTCATCGGATACCCTTTTATAGTATCTTGCTCAGGAAATCTTTTGTCCGGTTATGCTGTGGATTATTAAAAATTTCTTCGGGGGAGCCTTCTTCAACCAGCAAGCCATCAGCCAGGAATAGGACACGGCTGGCAGCCTCACGGATGAATCCCATTTCATGGCTCACCACAACCATGGTCATCCCTTCAGTTGCCATGGTTTCCATGACCTCTAACACCTCGCCGATCATTTCCGGGTCCAGGGCAGAGGTGGGTTCATCAAAGAACATAATCTGGGGCTGCATAGCCAGGGCACGGGCAATTGCTATGCGCTGCTGCTGCCCACCGGATAATTGTTCCGGGAACACATTGGCTTTTTCGCGCAGACCGACTTTATCAAGCAGTTTATAACCCCGATCAGTCGCTTCCTCATCAGAGATTTTACGGACATTCATGGGAGCGAGCTTGATATTCTGTAAGGCAGTCAGGTGGGGGAAAAGGTTGAAACTCTGAAAAACCATACCAATCTCGGTGCGAACCTTGTTGATATCTATATAAGGAGACATGATATCAACGCCTTCAACGAATATATGACCGGAAGACGGCTCCTCAAGACGGTTCAGACACCTCAGGAAAGTGCTTTTACCGCCTCCGGAGGGTCCCATCACGGCAACCACTTCCGACCTGGTAATCTTGGTGTTGATGCCTTTAAGGACATGCAAATCCTTAAAATATTTATGTAAATCAATGACTTCTATCATGACATCTTTTGTGTCGAAAGTGTTCATTTTGCACCTTTTGATCTATTCTCAAGCCAATTTACTAACCGAATCATAGGAATAATGACTAACAGGTAGATGATTGCCGCGGCAATGAGCGGGGTAGGGCTGGTTGATTGGGTGTAAAGCTCACGCGCCCGTTTCAGCAATTCCGGGGCAGCCACCACGGCAGCGATTGCGGTATCCTTAAACATCGAGATAATAATCCCGGTAAGAGAAGGGATAACGATTGGGATCGCCTGCGGGAGAACAATCATACGGATCGTTTGCCAGCGGGATATACCAAGAGACCGCGATGCTTCAATTTGCCCGGTGTGCACCGCCTCGATCCCGGCACGAAAAGCTTCCGAAGCATAGGCGCCGTACCCCAGAGACAATGCAACAATCGTAGCCATGATCGAACCAAGATTGATCCCCAGGTACGGCAGGGCAAAGAAGAGCACAACCATGATCACAATCATGGGCATGGATCGAAAAACATCGATGTAGGCGATAAGGAAAATATTAATGGTAGGGTGGTTGTAAAACCGCAATATGGCTACTATTAATCCAACCAGGATACTGAAGACCCCAGAGAATGCTGCCAGCATCAAGGAAGTGCGTAAGCCTCCCCATAGGATCCACCAGTAGCCAGTCATACGATCCCAGGCGAAAAATTGACTGGCGAGCTTTTCCCACTCAGTACCCGAATATAAGTAGAAAAGCCAGCACAGGATGCCGATCATTACAAAGGCGACAACTCCCTGGAAAAGCTCCCGTTTATCCCGATCGGCAAGGATATTTGCAGACCATGCCAATGTAAACAGGATGAAGAGGAATATATTAATATAATATACGGGAGTAGGATCAGCGCCCGGGTCTGGCAACAGAAAAATTGCATAGGCGAGCAGCAGGATAAAGGTTACGATAATGAAGTTCCAGTGTCTCACCCAGGTGAACCAGATCGGGGTTCTTCGTAAAAACTTATTGGGGTCTGTACGTAAGGTTGGGATGGCTTCTGTCATATTTTTATATCGTTTATATTTCCAAAAAATATGATTTCTCCGGGTGGAGTATTGCCGCCGGGAAATTTAATTATGCTACAATGCCTCTCATTAGCTTGATTGGAAGAGGTTGAATCGATGCCGAGTATGCTGTTGTCAAGGGCAGATTATTCATCATTCACCCAGGAAAAATAATATTTAATGAAATTACATGCTGCACAAGAAAACATAATTACCGGGTAGGAAACGCCATTAAATCAAGACGTTGGCGAAATTATACATCATATTTTATACAATATCAACTATAAAAGCGATAATTGGCGTAAAGGCAACGGTAAGAATTATTCCTCAACAATTCTAATTACATAAAATATATTTTTGTAACAAATTAAATTTTATCATAATCTATAAGGACAAAATTAAATAATCCCCTAATTCCTGTCATATTAGTGGAAAAACCATCGAATGCGAATATGGATAAATGTTGCCGCCTGAGAAATCAGGCGGCAAATCGAATTGGATTTACAACCCTCTCCAAATAGAGAAGATAGGTTTATTTAATGTTATCAGTTGCAATCTTTTCGATGACACCGTCTTCAATCATCTTGTTGATGATCTCATTTAATTTTTCTGCCAGTTCGGTTTCCCCTTCCGGGAGGACAATATTTACCGGCCCGGTAGATACCTCGGCATGATACGCCACTTTGAGACCACCTATTCCCTGCGCCTGTGCCAGCATGGGAATATAGTCTGACATTAATACATCAATGCGGCCTGATTTTACATCCAAGGCCGCCTGGTCGATGCGCTCATATCGGAACAGGTTAGCCTCCGGTAATTTACCGGTGTCTAACAAATTTTCGGTTACCCATCCATCTGCAGTGGAACCGGTTTGGACGCCAACTTTGTAGACTGCGATATCTTCTGGTGCCGTAATACTGCCGGCAAATTCTTCCTTGACCAGAAATCCATCTTCGGCGTAGTAATAGGGATCTGTGAAATCGACCACTTTGTCCCGTTCCTCATTGTAATTGAATGCAGCCACCGCTACATCGATCTTGCCTTCCTGAACAGATGCAATCAGGCTGTCAAAAGGCATATCCACCCATTCCAGCTTAACACCCATCTGTTTGGCAATTTCATTCATCATATCCACGTCAAAACCGTCCATCTCGCCTGCTGCGTCAACAAACTCAAAAGGCGGATAATCAGCCGAAGTTCCGGCAATGATGGTGCCGTTTTTCATGATCGTTTCCAGTTTATTCATTTCCTTACTACTGCCTCCGCAGGCTGCCAGCAGTAGTAAAATCACCAAAACTGCTATCGTGGTCAAAATGCTTCTTTTCACTGGTCCTCTCCTTATTCTTTTATTTTATATATTCTAATCACAAATATTATGGCTTTCTTTTTCATGATTATAGTATATTAATATCCTGTAGTAATAATAAAATTCCATAGAGCGGTTGGCATATACTCTATTTGATTTTGTAAGACTGATTGATGCGCTGTGCACGAAATTGTATTTTTATTTTCAAATATGTCGTCTTATTCATAGACGGCTCACCAGCCAGAGTATTATTCGTAATTTACCGGCTAGAGGTTTAGCTCCTGGCAGGCATATTTTATCTATAGTGGAATTTGATGGGGATAGCATCAATTATGGCGAGGTTCGCATGGAACCTATTTGGAGGTTTATTATTCCGGATAGATGGAGGGACTGCCGGTTTTATTGTGGGAAGCAGCCCGATGCGCAGCTATATATGGGACTACCCAAATGAGGGTCTGATTACCGTAATCCCCATGGGGATACCCGGATCTCTCCTGGCTGGAATCTATTTTCAAAACCGGGTCATAAATCAAGGGCAGCCCTGCGGACTGCATGGATGAAATGAGGTGTGCCATACAGCCAGAAAATAAGAAAAATATATTAATTCTCATACCGGCAAATAATGAAGCGGCACGTATCAGTGCGGTGCTCACTGCTGCTAAACAGTTCCTGCCGCTGCTGGTTGTAGATGATGGTTCCCTCGACGAAACAGCGAGTTTGGTTGAACGGCTTGGGGTGGAGGTTTACCGCCAAAGACCCAACCGGGGGAAAGGGGCGGCTTTACGAACCGGGTTCAAACTTGCCCTGGAAAAGGGGTACCAGGCAGTGATCACGATGGACGCAGATGGTCAGCATGACCCCATGGAAGTCCCCAAATTTGTGGCTGCTTATTATGAAACCAGGGCAGATTTAATTATTGGGAGCCGTGACTTTTCAAAAATGCCGTTCCTTAGAAAATTGGCGAATACACTTGGCAGGATAATCTTCTCGTGGGCTGTGCGGCAGCCTGTCCGGGATAATCAATCTGGTTACCGGTTAATCAGCCGGCGATTAATGGAAGCGATGATAGAGAGCAAGGAATCCGGATTTGAGTTTGAAGTGGAAATGGTAGTAATTTGCCTGAAAAAACAATTCCGCTTAGACTGGGTGCCAATACGCACGATCTATATGGATCAAGGCTCCCATATCCAACCATTGGCGCATCTGGGGAATTTTATAAGGATGATACTTAAAACACGCAAGCAGACAGGACTATTTAGGGAAATTGATTAATTGTTTGGTCAGATGATCAGTGTATGCCATTCATCAGCCAATTTGCTGTTTACAGATATTTGACTTATATTAACAACTATGGAACTCCGGTTAGTTAAATGATGTGCTGAATCCTGGAATATGAAGAATCAGATGAACCAGAAAATCAGTCCAAGGGGGGGAGTAATTATTTTTTACTGCTTCAATATATATATCCTTTGCCAGCTTGTACTGACTGCGTGCAACCCGCTGCTTTCTTTTCAGCCGACCACCACCCCGTTGCCAGCTGCACAGATGTCTCCCACAACAATTGCAGTGCCTACCATCACATCCCTGCCTGTTAACCAGATGCTGCGCCAGCTTCCGAAGTTGGTCACATCATTATTGTTTTATGATCCAACCAGCGGGGAGGCGGCATTCTATATAACAGATGCCGGCGGAAATCTTGAATTGATGAATCAATATGCGGGTTGGGAACTGAACCTGGGCGTCACCCCGGGTGAATATCAGGGTGATATGCACACTGATTTGTTCCTCTATGACCGCCAGAATGCCAGCGGCTGGTTCTATATCATCGATGGTGAAGGATCTGTTTCCAGGGAATCCACCCCGGTCCAGACCGGTTCCACCTGGGATGTGGTTCTCTCAGGAGATCTTGACCAGACACCAAGACAAGAGCTTTTTATTTATGACAGGGTTAATAACCAGGTAGAAATTTACACAATTGATGGTGAAGGAAGGCTTTCTTTATTGCAGAGGCATCCCGGGATTGGAAATCAATGGGACCTGATCGTTGCCGGAAATTTCCTTGCTGGAGAGTACACAGATTTCTTTTTTTATGACAACGAGGAAGGTTATGGACAATTCTATTCATCGGACGGTGGGGGTGGTCTGACAGCAGTTCCTTCGAGACAGGTATTTACCCGGACGTGGGATATTTTAACCGCAGGTGATTTTGATGAGGATGGCTGGACCGATATCCTTGGCTATAACCGGCTGGAGGGGTTTGGTGAGCTGTACAGCAGTGACGGAAAAGGTGGGCTGGAAGTAATGGAGTCCTATCCGGGTTGGAGCCGCTCCTGGGATGCGATCATGGCGGGAAATTTTTCCGGTGACAAGCATATCGATTTGCTTTTTTACGACCAAACTTTGAGCGAGTCCCAATTTCTTACTTCGGACGGTGCCGGAAATTTTAAATTTCTGATTCGCTACACAGGCTGGCGGGCGACATGGAATATCAATCCGGGGAGATTCGGCGAAAGCGACCAGTGAGAATCCTTTTATTGTGAATCCACTGGCGGATTGCGGCAAATCTATAAAAAACATAAAATTTGGGGAAAATAAATGGAAGAAATAGAAATACGCATCATGCAGGCGGGTGAGGAAGAGAAGATTTGCGATATGGTGGTCAGGACTTTTAACCGCTTTGTGGCACCTGGATATTCCATTCAAGGCGAAGAGGAGTTCCTGAAATATGCAAATCCCCGAAAATTATCGGAACGAGTTGGGAAAAACCATTTTACTCTTGCTGCATGGCTCCACAACCTGGTGGTGGGAATGATCGAGGTACGTGATTACAGGCATATATCTATGTTTTTTGTGGATCAAACCTACCAGGGGCAGGGGATAGGTAAAAAATTGCACCAACACGCCATAGAAATCTGTCTCCAGCATATTCCTGATTTGGAATGCATCAGCGTGTTTTCATCGCCTTATGCAGTCCCTATCTATGAAAGACTTGGATTTGAAACAACCGGACCTGACCAATATCAATCCGGCATTCATTTTATACCCATGGTTTTAAAATTGAAGAATAATAAATCCGCAACGACAATGGAAAATACCATACATACGGTAAATACTGGTGAGGACGATTGCGATCCCAGGATACTCTAAAGAATTTCAAATCAATCTCGTTGCAATCCGGCAGGTGATATCCTGTTAGAATGGATCATCCTGCCGGCTGGCAACCCTGCAAGTGATAATCCGGTTGATTTCCGTACTAATTTCATCTCAATGCCGGCAGCCCCTACACAGGAGCTTGCCCATCCAAAGGATTTTTCCGTTACTCATTTATGTCTTATAGCCTGGATTATATTAAAGCGGGGACTGGGGATGTACCGGCTGTATTATTGCCGATTATTGTGGTTCACTCAAATAAGGAAAATGATAATGGAGCATGCTTCCTGGATGCTGAAATCCAATCAAACATACTATTACAAGGAGCGCATATGATCTACCATCTTGCCCGGATGAAAGAATGGGAATCCTGGGTTGAGGATTCGCAGTACAAACCGCCATCCCTGCTGGAAGAAGGTTTTATTCATTGTTCCCGGAAGGACGATTTGGTTGAGACTGCACGAAGCTGGTTTGGAGACGAGGACACCCTGGTTGTCCTGTGTATTGTTCCACAGGATATAACGTCTGAAATTCGTTATGAAAGCTCTCCAGGGCGTACTGCACTAATGCCGCATATTTTTGGGCCGGTACCACTAAGCGCAATCCATTCTATGCTGATATTGAGCAGAGACGCCTTGGGTAATTATTCCTTTCAGGAATCACCTGCACTTTGAAAGGATTGCGGATGATTTTTCTTGCAAACGCAAAAGAGAAAGTATAATAGGCAAGCTTTGTGACAGGGTTAGCAGCAACGCAACAGCAATTTTTCATCATGGAGGATCAAAAAATGAAGGTTTTAGTAACCGGGGGCAGCGGATTTCTGGGGATTAATCTCATCAGGCATCTAATTAATAAGGGGATCCAGGATATTGTTTCCATAGATATCGTGGATTTTGACTATCCCGAAAGGGATAGGATCAAAATAATCCAGGGCGATATCCGGGATAAAGCGGCAGTGGAAAAAGCAATGCTGGGAATAAACTGGGTAATCCATACCGCCGCAGCACTTCCACTCTACACCGAAGAGGAGATCCTATCCATCGATGTAGACGGAACGCGGAATTTGTTAGAGGCCGCTGAGGCGGTGAAGGTTGACCGTTTTGTACATATTTCATCTACTGCAGTATATGGCATCCCGGATCACCATCCATTATTCGAGACTGACAGTCTTGAAGGGGTTGGCCCGTATGGTATAGCAAAAATAAGGGCTGAAGAAGAATGTCTGGAGTTCCGGAAAAAGGGGATGATTGTTCCCATCATCCGCCCCAAATCATTTATTGGTCCGGAACGTCTTGGTGTATTTGCCATGTTTTATGAATGGGCAAAGGATGGCAAGAATTTTGCAATGATCGGAAGCGGGAAGAACCGCTACCAGCTGCTGGATGTGGAAGATTTGTGCGAGTCTATTTACCTGTGTCTTACGCTTGATGAACAGATCGTGAATGATACCTTTAATATTGGGGCAAAGGTGTTTACAACCTGGAGGGAAGACCAGCAGGCTGTACTGGATTATGCGGGATATGGTAAACGAATTATCGGATTTCCGGAGGGACCAGCCATACTGGCATTAAGAATTCTTGAATTCTTCCATCTCTCACCCCTGTATAAATGGGTTTATGAGACTGCCGGAAAAGATTCATTTGTCAGCATCGAAAAAGCGGAAAATACCCTGGGATATTCTCCCAAGTATTCCACAAAAGATGCGCTAATCCGGAACTACAAATGGTATCTGGACCATTATAAAGAATTCGAAAATAAATCAGGAATTTCTCATCGTGTACCCTGGAACCAGAAGGCACTAAAATTATTAAAAGTATTTTTCTAACCCGAATCTCTCAACATGTTGATACCTCCGGAGGCATCCCTTCATAGGGATGTCTCTTGATTATTCCTGGTTGAATAGATTATCAGGGAATGTTAAATGTATCCCGCTGGAAGCACCAGTCTTGACCTGACTTAAAATAACATCTATACTTCCGGCATCTTTGACCAAAAACCTGACCGATAATCCGGAGCACCTATGGGCAAATTAGAAGAACTTGATGACCTGAATTTATTAGATCCTATTCAAGTACGGCTTAACGATCGCGGGGACATATCTCTAGAACAACGCAGCCAGCTCATGAGTTCACCCTCACTGGTAGTCACCTTGTTGAGGAGTTTATGGTCCAATATTACCTTTCTGGGAATATTTTTGGTAGGTTTTATTTTATTATTAGGCTATGAAGTAGATCTTAGTATCCTGGGAATATATGCTGCCATCATGCTGGTGGCAGGATTAGGTATTGCCACCTTACAGGAGCTGCCCAATTATAAAAAACGACAGCAAATTCAAAACGATATCGCCGCAAACAGGGTTCAGGAAGATACCGGGACCCTCGTTTTTCGGGAGCATGTTTTTCAAATGGATACCGGGAAACGCTTGCTGCTGCTATCCGGAAAACGAAATGGATTGTTTCCGGGTATTCGCTACAGGATTTTTTATCTTGAGGAATCCGGGATCGTCCTGTCGGCTGAAGAAATCGAAACACTGGGTGAGGAGGTTGAACGCCAGAGTTATCAATCCATTCTCAGTTCTGCAAACCATTTTAACCAGGAGGCGCTTGCGTCTTAATCGCCAGGGGAATCTGTCTCGCAGCGGGCAGTGGAGACAATTTTCACACGATTTATTTCCCGGACTGATCTTATTTCTATCGTTCACAGGAATTACCATATACATCGTCATCCAGTATATTAATGTGATGGGTGAGTCTAACAGCACGTCTATCAGCCTTTTATGTGCTGGTATTTCAATATTCATTGGCCTGGCTGGCTTGTACACCCTTTCACGTGCCGGGATGGATATCTTGAATAGCCAGGTTAAAACCATTAGCCGGTGAATGCAAAAAAGCTGCCAGGATGGCAAGGAAAAGATCGTTATTCGGAAAAACTCAGGAGGAAAATCCCATTTCCTTCTATTACAGTGTGGGGGATAAGCTCTTCCGGGTTAAGGAATCTGCTTACTATGTGCTGATAGATGGTATACGCTGTACTGCCTATTACACTCCCCTCAGTAAAACGCTGGTGAATATGGAACCTATCGAATCCCCCCTCCCACCAGCAAACAAAAAATAAGATATCTTAAAATCCAATCTGCCCTGCTTAAAAAAAGCATGACCGGATGATTGGCATGCTATAATAGCCATAAACCGCCATTAATCAGATTATTATTGTCAGAATTATTGGGGAATATGTCATTCGTTCACCTGCACGTCCATTCAGAATATTCACTTTTAGATGGTTTCAGTAATATCAAGAAGCTGGTCAAACGCGCCAAAGAGCTAGGAATGCCAGCGATTGCCCTGACTGATCATGGCGCCATGTACGGAGTTATTGATTTTTTCAACTCGGCAAAAGCCGTGGGCATCAAGCCTATAATCGGGATTGAGGCTTACCTGTCTGCCCGCTCAATGCAGGATAGAGATCCGCATTATGACAAAACCTCTTCACACCTGCTTTTATTAGCACAAAACCAAACCGGTTATCAAAACTTGCTTCAGATTGCCAGCGCAGCTCAATTGGATGGCTTTTACTATGTTCCCCGCATTGATCACGAATTCCTCAAATCCCACTCGGAAGGTTTGATTGCAACTTCAGGGTGCATGTCGGCAGAGATTCCCCGGGCAATATTATCGGGCAATCTGCAGAATGTGCGCGAAAAAATCGACTGGTATGTTGATGTTTTTGGCAGGGACCGTTTCTTCCTGGAACTCCAAAGCCATCCCATCAAGGAATTGGAATCCATCAATCGAACCCTGCTTGAAATGGGTGATCACTACCAGGCCCGATACGTTGCAACGAATGATGTTCACTATATCAATGCCAGCGACTTCCGTTTACAGGATATTCTCCTGGCGGTTCAAACTGGGTCGCTTTTAAGCGACCCAAACCGGATGCGGATGACCGATGATTCCTATTATCTACGGTCCGCAGAAGAAATGTCCACTTTATTTGGAGATGTGCCCGGTGCGATCAGCAATACCCTGGCGGTGGCAGAAATGGTTGAGGTGGATTTATCCTCAAGCGGTTACCATTTACCCCTGTTTGAAGTCCCGGCAGGATACACACCGGAAACCTACATGCAAGAGCTGGTGGAAGACGGATTGCAACGCCGATACGGCGACCAGGCTAACCATGCTGATGTACGGCAGAGGCTTGAGTACGAACTGAAGATAATTAACCGGATGGGATTTGAGACTTATTTCCTGATTGTTTGGGATTTATGCCGCCATGTCCAGGGAAAAAGGCATCTGGTACAACGCACGCGGATCTGCAGCCGGATCCCTGGTAGCTTACGCACTGTATATCACCCTGGTTGAACCTATTGGACATGGTCTTTTATTTGAGCGATTCCTGAATCCTGATCGAAAATCCATGCCGGATATCGACCTGGATTTTCAGGATGATCAACGTGCCCAGATGTTGGAGTACTGTGCCCAAAAATATGGCAATGACCGGGTTGCCCAGATTATCACCTTCGGAACAATGGGGGCACGCGGATCCATCAGGGATGTTGGCAGGGTGATGGATATTCCCCTGTCCGAGGTTGACCGTGTTGCAAAAATGATTCCGAATATACCCGGAAAACCAATGAGAATCTCCGAAGCGCTGGAAACCGTCCCCGAATTTAAAGCCATCCATGATGAAGCCGGTTACTTTGCTGACCTGATCGATACGGCAAGCGAGATGGAAGGCGTTGCACGAAATATCGGGACACACGCTGCCGGGGTGATTATTACCGACCGGCCGATTATTGAATATATCCCGCTGAACCGGCCTACCAGCGGATCCGAGGATAGTCCAATCCGGCAAGTCACCCAGTTTGAAATGTCCGTAGTGGAGTCTTTGGGTTTGTTGAAGGTGGATTTCCTGGGACTTGCCACCCTTACCACCATGTCAAAAGCCTGCCAATTGATCGGCAGCCGACATAATATCCACCTGAACCTGGATAATATCCCTTTGGATGACCCCGAAACCTATAAATTCCTTGGACATGGGAATACGGCTGGTGTATTCCAACTGGAAGGCACCGGGATGACCCGCTTTCTTGTGCAGATGAAGCCAAAAAACATTGATCATATCATTGCCATGGTAGCACTTTACAGGCCGGGTCCTATGGACTTTATTGCCTCCTACATAAGGCGAATGCACGGGGAGGAAAAGGTCCAGTATCTTCACCCGGCATTACAGCCGATTTTTGAGGAAACATACGGGATCCCGATTTACCAGGAACAAATCATGCGGGCTTCCATGGGGCTGGCTGGATATTCTCCGGCTGAAGCGGATGATCTTACGAAAAGCAATTTCAAAAAAACTGGCCGATAAGCTGGAAAAACACCGGATTAATTTTATTGAGGGTGCAACTCAAAGAAATATCGACCGGGATACTGCTGCCCAGATATTTCGCGATTGGGAAAATTTTGCGCGTTACGGGTTTAATAAATCACATGCGGCTGATTACGGCATTATTGCTGTAAGGACTGCCTACTTGAAAACCCATTATGCGGTTGAATATATGACCGCTTTATTGTCCGCATCCAAAAACGACACGGATAAAGTGGCGTTTTATATTTCAGACTGCCGCAGTATTGGTATCGATGTCCTCCCAGCCGATATCAACATGAGTGAGTATGATTTCACCATCGAGGACCGCCCAGAAAAGAATTCCGCAATACGCTTTGGTTTGGGGGCAATAAAGAATGTTGGCCATGGACCGGTGGAGTTGATCCTGGAAGCGCGCCGGGAGGGACCTTTCCAGGGGTTGAATGATTTTGTGCGCCGCGTGGACCTCCGCCAGGTAGGCAAGCGCGCTCTTGAATCACTCATCCGGGTTGGAGCCATGGACAACTTTGGGCAGAGGCGGGCTCTCCTGGATGTGATGGATCATTGCATGGCAGTTAGTGCCAGCCATTTCCGGGCAATCTCAGCAGGGCAAATGAGCATTTTTGGCACAGTTCAGGGGGTAAACGATGAGATATACTCTGCCGCACTCCAGTGATATCGATTTTCGAGAACAACTTCAATGGGAAAAGGAACTGCTGGGATTATATATTTCTGATCACCCCTTATCCACTTATCTGCCCATTTTAAAAAAGAAGGTGACCCACTTATCCGGCCAGCTGGCTGAGGAAAGCAATAAGCAGCAGGTCATCGTGGCAGGCATGGTGACAAAGTTCAGACATCACCAGACAAAATCTGGTAACCGGATGGGGTTTGTAACCCTTGAGGATATTCAGGGAAACATTGAATTGGTCGTATTTCCGAAAACATGGGAAAAATACCAGGGCCTGGTTGTGCTGGATCAGGTGCTTATTGCCGAAGGAAAATCCAGCCTTGAGGAATCGGGATCCAAGGTAATTGTTAATAAGCTTTCAATTTTTTCACTGGAAGAATTTGATGCTGAAGAGTTCAAAAACAACGATCGGCAAGACCAAGGTAATGATACCTTTCCTGAGGATGATCGGATAAACAGCATCGAATTGAACCGGAACAGCCACGTTTCACTGGACGGTGACGAATTATTTTCCCCATCCCTGCCGGACGAAGCAATTTTGATCCATCCCGAATTTGTTGATCCGGGTTATTCCACAGATAAGGATGCCAACCCAGGTTTAATATCCAGTCTTCCAATACAGAATTCTGTGAATGTGGCCCAAAAATTTGGGCAAATAGGCAAATCAGTACCAGACCCGTCCACATTAACCTATATTGTTCCCCCGATGATTCCAGAATTTGATCGTATCAGCCAGCAAACAAACCAGCGCATTTTAACAGTCGTATTACAATCTTCGGGGGACAAACAAAGGGATGTGCGCCGCTTAAAAACCATTCATGGAATGGTCCTAGCGTGTCCTGGAGATGACCGGTTCTCCTGTTTTGTCTATGAAGGTGGCAGAGGTTACCTGATCGAGTTCCCTAATAAAACGATCCTTATATCCCCGGACCTGGTAGTAAAACTTAAGAACCTTGTTGGGGAAAATAACGTGCGGATCCAATCTTTAGGGGTTGTTTAGGAATTAGAATAAATCCGGCACGAGCAAGGGCATAATTTCCCGGATCCAGGTATTCTAATTAATTCTCTGGTTTATCCACCGATTTTTCATCACTGCGTTCGCGCAGATGGGGAAAAAGGATCACTTCCCGGATGGTCTGGCGATCAGTCAATAACATGGTAAGCCGGTCAATACCCATTCCGAAACCACCATTAGGAGGCATGCCGTAGCGCATAGCGCGCAGGTAGTCTTCGTCCATTGGATGTTGCTCCTCATCACCGGCTTCATAGGCGAGTCCCATTTCATCAAATCTGGCTTCCTGGTCCAATGGATCGTTCAGTTCGGTGAAGGCGTTGCACAATTCCATTCCGCCGATGAATCCTTCAAAGCGTTCAACTGTCTGGGGATATCCCGGTTTACTCTTGGCGAGCGGGGAGATATCCCGGGGATAATCGAAAAGGAATGTGGGCTGGATAAGTTTGGGCTCCAGGTAATCTCCAAGGAGGGTGTCGATGAGTTTCCCCCGGGGTGTTCCGGGTTTAACCTGGATGCCACGATCGATCATTGCCCGGGCAAGTTCTTCGCCGCTAGGATTCTGGTCAATATCGATACCAACTGCGTCCATTAATCCAAGGCGCAAATCCAATCGCTTCCAGGGTGGATTTATGTCTATTTGCTGACCTTTAAATGTGAAGGTGCGTTTACCAATCACTTTATCGCATACCATGACGACCATTTCCTCTGTAAGCTGCATGATTTGCTGGTAATCTGCATATGCCATGTAAAACTCAAGTTGTGTAAATTCCGGATTATGTTTATAAGAAACACCTTCGTTTCGGAAATCCCGCCCAATCTCATAAACCCGATCAAGCATTCCAACCAGCAGACGTTTAAGATACAACTCAAAGGAAATGCGCAAATAGAGATCCTGTTTAAGCTGGTTATGGTGGGTTACGAAAGGCCGTGCGGCTGCACCGCCATAGATGGGTTGCAGGATAGGGGTTTCTACTTCCAGAAAACCGTACCCATCCAAAAATTCCCGGATTGTGCGGATAATAGCTGCCCTGGTGCGGAAGATCTCCCGCACATCGGAGTTGACTGCCAGATCGGCATAACGCTGACGGTAGCGAACCTCGGGATCCTGCAATGTGGCATGGCGGATGATTTGGCCGTCCACTATTTCATCCTTTGCGGCCGGTAAAGGAGTGACAGCTTTTGCAAGCATCCTGCAGCTGCTGACCCGCAGGGTCACTTCTCCAGTCCTGGTGCGGAAAATCTCACCCGTTGCTTCGATAAAATCCCCCAGATCAAACAACTCTTTGAAGACTTCAAAAAAACTCTCACCAAGCTCATTTACCCGCAGAAACAACTGCAGTCGTCCCTCACCGTCTTCGATATGGGTAAAAAGGACTTTACCCATCGGGCGCAAAGACCGGATTCTTCCGGCAACAGTGACCTGGACGACAGATTCGGGGTTCGAAATGGAACTGTTTTCATAAAGCTCAATTGCCTTCAGGGTTGAGTGAGTGGGATGCGCCTGGGTAGGGTAAGGTTCAATACCAGCATTTCGCAGGGATTTGATTTTTTCCAATCGAATTTTTTCAAGCTCTGAATATGGCATGGTGAATTCCTTTAAAGCCAAATGGTTTCATTATTATACATAAAAAAAACCCGCAGCCCTATCAGGCCGCGGGGCTGGTTTGTTCGATGGTAATGATTTAATCTACCTTGATAATCCGAACTTTGTAGGATCCCTCTGGAGCATCCACCTGAACAATATCTCCCGCGCGATGGTTTAGCACTGCCTTACCAAGCGGTGACTCGTTGGATATTTTACCTTTGCGCGGATCTGATTCCGCCGCTCCGACGATAGTGAATAGCTCGGGTTCCATTTCTTCTTCCTGGATAGTCACTTTGTTGCCAATTTCAACGATAAAGGGATCCAAATCCAATTCGGAGATAATTCGGGCGTTGGCCAGGATTCTTTCCAATTCCTTGATACGGCCCTCAGTAAATGCCTGTTCATTCTTGGCGGCTTCGTATTCAGCATTTTCTATTAAATCCCCATCCTCCATGGCTTCATGAAGGCGTAATGCAATTTCCTCACGCTTTACGGTGCGAAGATGATCCAGTTCATCCTGAAGTTTTTGGTATCCCTCTTTTGTCAAAAATGTCGCAGGCATCGTGTAAATCCCTTATTCTTCCTTATTCAATTTTTTTCCGGATTTTTCCTGATGGACAATATCATTACAGATAATAAAAAACACTCGTTAGTGAGCGTTTTACCAATTGAATGTCCCGGAAAGTAGATGGCTATTTATCTTGACCCAATATTAGCATACAATGGGAGGGTTTGCAAGGTAAAAGCAGAGAGAGGAAAAAGAGAGTGTGCCAGAATATGGACCTCTGAATTCAATCCTCCTGACCGAGAAAAATAATGACTAACTAATAACCCTCAGATTAGCTGCCATATCTTCCACCAGGTTGGTTTTATTCTATTTCCGATGCGAGATAAGTTGCACCCTTGCGAATTGCCTCACAATTTTTGGTAAACAGATGTTGATGCCTTTCAGGTAAATGTTCCTTGAGTGCTTTTTCAACCGCTTCAATGGGGAGAATCGGTTGGTTAGCAAGTAATCCCCCAAGCATAAACATATTTGCCATACGCTTATCCCCTAATGTTTCGGCAAGTTCATTGGCGGGGATTTCTACAACTTTAATGTCTCGGCGGGTCACCGGACGGTTGACCATGGATGCGTTGATAACCAAGGTGCCCTGGGATTGAATGCCCATTTCATATTTATCCAGCGAGGGCAGGTTCATGGCAATGACTACCTTGGGGTGGTTGACAATCGGTGCGCCGATTTCTTCATCGGCAATGACAACTGTGCAATTGGCGGTTCCACCTCTCATTTCAGGCCCATAGGAAGGGAACCAGGTGACTTCGAAACCCTGATCCATTCCAGCGTATGCCAGGATCTGGCCTGCAAACAGGATTCCCTGACCTCCAAAACCGGCAATGATGATTTCTGTCTCCATTACCTCAACCCCTTTCTAGATTTTGATTGCATTAAGGGCAGGGTTCACTTTATAATCCCCGACCGGGTAATAGGGGAGCATGGCTTCTTCAACCCATTTCAATGCCTGCCCGGGGGTAATACCCCAGTTGGTTGGACAGGATGAGAGCAGCTCCACCATGGAAAAACCCAATCCTCTCACCTGGGTTTCAAATGCCAGCCGGATCGCTTTTTTTGCCAAGCGGATGTTTTTAGGATCATGCAGGCTGCGGCGGACAACATATCCGGCGCCATCCAGGGTTGCCAGCATTTCCGATGCCCGGATTGGAAATCCCATCGTTTCCACGTCCCTTCCCAATGGGGAGGAGGTCGTCTTTTGCCCGGGCAGGGTTGTGGGAGCCATTTGACCTCCCGTCATGGCATAATTGGTATTATTGATAAAAATAACGGTGATGCTTTCACCGCGCGCTGCGGCATGGACAATTTCACCCGTACCGATGGAGATCATATCCCCATCTCCCTGGTAGGTAAAAACAACCCGGTCTGGAAGGACCCGTTTGACCCCGGTTGCCATTGCCGGAGCCCTGCCATGGGGTGCCTGTACAAAATCACAATCGAAATAATTATAGGCAAATGCTGAGCAGCCTACGGATGCCACACCGATCGTTTTCTCCCTGATCCCCATTTCATCGAGGACTTCGGAAACCAGGCGATGGGCAATCCCATGTGTACACCCGGGGCAGTAGTGGGTGGAAATATCGGCCATTGCTTGCGGACGCTGGTAGACTATCTGTTCATTTATGAGGTTTGTCTCTAACATGATCCACTCCTATCCGGTGATGCTCGTAATGTAATCAAACCAGCGGTGCCTTGGGTGGATTTCCATGTGTTCCACCGGCTCAAGCATATTCTTGATGGCCCCCAGGATTTCCTCGGTGAAAGGCACCATACCTCCCATGCGGCCGTAAAAATCAATCCTGGTCACTTCGTGGGAGGTTTTTATTACATCCTCCAGCATCTGGCCACCATTCATTTCTACAACAAGGATACCATCCACTTTTTGCGCCAATTCCTCGATTTCCTTCTCCGGGAAAGGGTTCAGTGAGATGGGCCGCAGCAAGCCAACCGGGATGCCAAGCTGGCGGGCCTTTCTTACTGCAGAAAGGGCAATCCTTCCGACAGATCCAAAGCTGATGACAGCAAAGCGGGCATCATCCAGGTAGTAGTCCCGGTAGCGGACCTCTTTTTCACGAATCTCTTCGTATCTTTTCAGCAGCCGGATATTCAGGATCTCCATTTCTCGCGGTTCAAGATATATTGAGGTAAGTTTGCGCGGTTCACGCCCTATTGCACCGGAAACACTCCAATCCGGATGCTTGTTTTCAACTGGGCGCATGGGGGGCATCTCAGCCGGTTCCATCAGCTGTCCAATGCTCCCATCTGCCAGGACAATCACAATGGAGCGGTATTTTTCAGCCAGATCAAATGCCTGGTAGGTCATATCAATTGCTTCCTGGACACTGGATGGAGCCAGCACAATGGGGTAATAATCTCCATGTCCATGACCGTGGACAATCTGGTTGTAGTCTGCCTGTGCCGGGGCAATATTTCCAAGACCAGGCCCGCCGCGCATAACGTCCACCAGAACAACCGGAACTTCTGTCCCAGCAATGAATGATAAACCCTCAGCCATGAGGCTGACTCCCGGACTTGAGGAGGTGCTCATCACTTTTACACCTGTGCAGGCTGCCCCGTAGACCATATTGATAGCACCAAGTTCACTCTCTGCCTGCAGGAACACTCTACCCAAAGCAGGCATGCGATGGGACATCCACTCCAGTATCTCGGTCTGGGGAGTTATAGGATAACCAAAATACGCCTGCAAACCAGCCCGGATCGCAGCTTCGGCAATAGCTTCATTTCCCTTCATCAGCATGCGGGCCATTCTTATCTCCTATCCTTCCTTGGAAACTTTTTGGAGTAATTCGCGGTAAACAGTAATTGCCGCTTCCGGGCAGATAATGGCGCAAATACCGCACCCTGTACAACCTTCGGCAATCAGCTCGGCAGGGTGATAACCTCTGATATTGATCCTATCTTTTGATAGATCCAAGACCCCCTGCGGGCATTCTTCAATACATAAACGACATCCTTTACAATAGTTATCGGTAACAACAATCCGTCCCTTAACGGGCATTCACGCCTCCTTTTGGAGTTAATTAAGTCAGTCTTGCGGGGGATTTTTGTATTTTGCATTCTATCTATTTTATTTCTGTCTTCTTTTCATAGATATTATCCTATTATTTAGTCATTAAAGAAAGTGTCAACCTTCCCTACTGATCGTTACGCAAAGCTAACAGGTTTCATGGATTTTGGTTTTCTTTATAGGGGGTGGAAGTTTGCATTTATGGATAACACATGAGTTCCCAAAGTTCTCAACCGAATATGTGGACCCGCCTCTGATCAGCAATACGCTTCTATAGACAGTCTTTAAACCGTTAATTTGGCTGGCACGGCTTCCCAACAGGATACTGGAGAAAATTTTACTACTGCTCCCAGGTTATTTGAAATGGGAACCTTCTGACATCAGGTTAAAAAGATAGCCTTGGGGAAACGTTATCTATTGCGGAGACGCGTGCTTATTTTTGAAAAAAGATGCCCAAGTGTCATTGGAAAATGGAAAGCAAAAAATAAATAGGTGGCGGTGTAGAAATCAGGGGTGATGGTGGACTGCCTGGATTCGATTTTTCGGGCCAACTTTTTCCCGATCATATCTGGTTTTGCCATTAGTTCCCGGGGAAAGCGTATTGCAGAAGTGGATTGCGTAGCTGTAAGGGGCGGATGAATCAGATTAACCGTTATCCCGTAGGGTGCAAGTTCATATGCAAGGGTCCGGGAAACAGCTTCAACAGCCCCCTTGGTGGAGGTGTAACCCGCGAGAGAGGAATGCCCGGTGATACCAATTCCCGAACTGACGTTGTGGATCAAGCCGCTGCCCTGACTTTTCATAATTGGCAATACCGCCTTGATCAAGTTTAAATATCCGAAATAATTCACCTCAAAGTCCTGGCGAATGCTGTCCAGCGTGCGATCTTCAAAAGGCTGGAAAACCACCTGGCAGGCATTATTAACCAGTATATCGATCCTGCCCCAGGTTTGAAAAATGTGTTGGACTGCCTGGTTCACCTGGTCCTCATCACTGACGCTGCATCGGATGGGAAGCAGATGCTGTGGATATTTCCCGGCAAGCTTAAGTAAAGCATCGATATGGATGTCGATGGCTCCAACCCGGTAGCCATCAGCGACCAGCGCCGTGAGCATATGGTAGCCAATCCCATTTTCCGCCCCGGTGAGGATGATTACCTGTTTTTTACAGATTGCATCACTCATCAATGATACGGCCTTTGATCAATAATCGCCCACACAGTAAGCCCCACTGTGGGGTGTTTCACAAATGTTTTCAGGGTTCTAATTCGACATAAATCCGCTTATTAATTTTCCCCTTGCTTTTATAATCCGGGATCCGGATTATGCCAACCTCTGCTGTATTATGGACGTGAGTGCCTCCATCCGCCTGGAGATCCAGGCCTACAATTTCGATGGTGCGAACCTCATTTATTCCGGGAGGGAGCAGGTTGATTTTTGTGCGGATCAGGTCTGGAATTTGAAATGCGATATCCCGGGGAAGAATCTGGACTTTTACCTGCCTGGCAGCAGCAACTTCTTTATTGACTGCCTGCTCAATAACGGCGACCAGATCTTTGGTTAAGGCTTCAAACTCAAAATCCATGCGGCCTTTGAGTGGTTCCATATCCCCACCGGTTACCTGGGCGCCGAAATCCCTGAAAATTACACCGCATAAGATATGCATGGCAGTATGGGTGCGCATATTCTGATAGCGTCTCTCCCAGTTTAGAGTGACCGTTACAGGGGACCCAATTTCGGGAAGCCTGCCATCCGTTTCCAGGATATGCCAGATGCCTTCCGGTCCTTTTTGTGCTCGGGATACCGGAAAAATTTTCCCCCCGACCGATAATGTTCCGGTGTCATACTGCTGACCACCCCCACCCGGAAAGAAAATTGTCTGGTCGAGGATCACACGGTGGTTATCTTCATCGACTACCTGGATAACAGCAGACGTTTCCTTCATGAAGCTGTCAGTATGGTAGAGTAATATTGTCATTTAAGAGCCTTCCTGAATGGTCGTTGCATCATTATGATTTTACACAGGTTAAATGATTGTAAATCCACATACACGAAAAAGTTAAAGGAATCCTCGTTTCATTGTAATCGATTCAGCGGGTTACTGGCCACCAGGGCAGCAAATCCATGGAGCAGGGTCAGTTTCCCGTTGGTAGTATCATGGCTGGTAAGATTCCAAAGGAAATCTGTCAGTTTTCTGCAAGCCCACCCGAAGCCGGGAAGGATAACTGCGAATGATGGGATTTAAACGCACCGGCACCCGCCTTCCCGCCAGGGGAAAAGGAGGCATATCCGCATGGGTAATGAAAAACTTAAACTAAATTAGGGAGAGGGCGAAATCGATCCGGGGATGATTTTGTGTGGACAGCGGAGATTTCCCAGGCCCATGTCGCGAGTAACCCCTACGATTTTTCCCCAGGAAATTTACCAGGTTATACACCTACAGGAGAATGATAAATAACTCCGGCAGCCAGATTTATACCAGATAATATCCGGATGGTCTGCTGACGGAGAAATTGAATTGGGTATCAGTCAATCTATCAAGATCAGATCTTCCGGCCGCCCCTCAATCGAGCTTGCAGCGCTGTCAGTTCTTCACTTTTGCCCTCATGAGCCAGTTTTGCCTGCTCGGACCAGGTTTGTGATCTTCCGGTGATTAATCCGGCATCCGCTAATACCCGGTCGAGTTTTTCAGAGCTGGTATTTGCCAGGTCGGAAAAGGTATAGATGCCAGCCTGATTGAGAATACCAGCAATTTTTGGCCCAATGCCTTCGATAAGCTGGAGGTTGTCCGGAACGTGGGGAGGGTGCCGCTTCAGCAGCAGGCACGCCTTCATCCGGATTAAGGTTAGTGGATTGCACCTTCTGTTCTATTGGAGGTTCAACATTTTTTTCACCAGCCGGTTGATCTTTACTTTTGGGTTTCATTAAAAATTCCTTGATAACAATTATCATCAAGAGAATGGAAAACACAGCAAGGAGAAGATACAAAAAAACGGGAGTACGTTCCATTTATTAAACCCCTATGGTGGATACTTTTAAGATATCTACCCGGATACTAAGAAGATTTTAGAGCCCGTCATCAGGTGATAACGGGCATTTTAAGTGTCATGCGACTTGATATTCTAATAAAAAAGTGCACGGGGCAGTTTTTTAGCCTGCTCAATCCAGTTAGCTACCTGTTTTTTGGTAGGCAGCTTGCGAACCAGTTTCTTTTCCATATTGGTTTTTACCAGTGCATCAAAGAGATGGTCAGCGTTCCTCTGGGCAAGCTCTGGAACCGTATCCACCCCAGCTTCTTCAAGGAGGTCTGAATATTCTTCATGCACACCTTTAATCCGGAAAAGATCCACGTGGTTGACCCATTCCAAGATTAAAGATATGGCTATACCAGATTTCTCGGCGATTTCTTGCCGGCCTTTCGGTGTGGACCCAATCTTGAGCAGTGTGTCGGTAGAACCAATTCCGGCATCCTTCAGCTTCTGCGCAAAAACCGGACCAATTCCTTCTACATCCAATAATTTTGACATTTTTTCCTCCAGGAATTATTTTTGGTGATATTTAATCTGCTTATGTTTAACTTTACATCAAAACGAATAGAAATGTAAATTAATATATTTAGTATTTTGCAAAATTTGTTGACTCAATTATTAATTACCAGTCGTTGGGTGATTTGGGATTCGTCAAATCTGAAAGGAGCAAATTTGCTGCGGAGTATTCGATATATACCCGGATAATGGAAATTTATTGATTTGAAGCCAAAATGCAGCTTTTATCAACGCACCTGCCCGCTGCATGGGATACCCTGCCCACAAATATTTTTGACATTAAAATACAATCATTTAAGGATTTTCAATTTCCCAATGGAGGATTGCGTTTGGGATTTGGTCGGCAATATCCTGGCGGACTTTCCTGAAGGCTTGCAGGATTTCCTCCTCACTTCCGCTGGCTTTTGCCGGATCAGGGAAGCCGAGATGCATTTTCCCGCCTTTCCCTAACCAGATGGGACAATTCTCGGCGGCATCATCGCAAACCGTTATCACCAGGTTAAACGGGATATCTCTGAACTGGTCAGTAGATTTTGAATATCCTTCATGTATAATGCCGATTTCATGAAGTACCTGTATGGCGAGGGGGTGGACAAAGCCGGCTGGTTTCGTGCCGGCGCTGAAGGCCTGCCAGCCGGGTAGGACATGGTTAATGATGGCTTCTGCCATCTGGGACCGGCAGGAATTGCCGGTACAGAGGAAAAGCACCTTCTTTTTTTGTGGCGTTTGGCTATTCATAATCCATCTATTAGGCTACCTTATAATATATTTTACCCGCATATTTACCGCAAAAAATAGAATTGTTATTTTAATCGGACTGTGAAATTTATCTTCAGCGAAAAATTTGTAATCATTTCTTCTTATGGTTTTTCTTAATCCTTCGGAGTCGATACCTTCTGAAAAATCAAAATTAATCTAATTTAATAGAGCAGTCCTTTAACCGCTTCCCGGGCAACTCCTTATATTCGCTCGCTCTGCTCTGCCAATCAGAGCTGATCGAAGACCGACGTGGCAGCTTGTATATCCCTTACCCGGGTCACCAACCCCGATGTCTATAAGATTATAGATACCCCGGTGGAATTTGTTTAAAATACAGGGTTGGTGAATCCATATATTGCGGAAACCGGATAAATGTGTCTGTCCGCACTATGCTGTCGGTTAGAATATCTATTAAACCGGAAATACGAGGAGAAAAATAATGATCCAAATAAAAATATTAGGAGATGAAAGCCCGGACTGCAAGGAATTAGAAGAAATTACGCGTGAAGTTGCGAACAGTATGGGTATTGAGGTTGAGTTCGAAAATGTAACAGACAATAACCAGATTATGGAGTACCCCATTCTATCCACTCCAGGTCTGGTTATTCAAGGTGATTTAGTATCCTACGGAAGAATACCAGCAAAATCTGAAATTGAGACCTGGCTTAAAGATGCTGCCTGATTGGTTCGTCTTTAGGCGGTTATACCGACATAAATTTTGGCACACCTCATTCAATGGCCATTTAAGTGGACCAGCAATTAGGGTTCCGCAATTTGCTCATCACTGTCTGTCTTATAAGCAGATCCAGTATTCTACCAGCGGATCATTCCAGGTGTGATTGGATTGGTGGGACAGAAATAACAACTGGTATATGTTGGATTAGCAGCTGTATTCTGCACGCTGGCCGGGAACCTGTTCGGGGTAGCTTTCACGATATTCACCCGGTCATCGAGACAATATTGTTATGGTTGATGGGCGATTTGATCAGGATAGGTTCGTCGCCTGTCTTGCATCCAGTTTGCAGTTCTGGCAGCACGGATTGCGCGGAAAATATTCTTTTACACGGTTTTGCTTGTCCAATTCAAAATGGCAGCAGTCCCAGAGGATTTTTCGCAGCATGGTCCGACCGCGCTGCACCCTTGATTTTGCACCACTGACCGAAAGATTGAGCTCGACAGCCAGCTTGCTTTGGGGGATGGCGTTCAATTCCACCTCAACGAGGGCAACCCGGTAAATTTCCGGCAGGCAGTCAATCATTTCTCCCAAACCGCTGGCAAGTTCCTGGAAGGCATCCAGTTCTATCGGTGAATCCTCGCTAACCAGGGATTCAGGCAGGGGGAGCGTTGTCCGTTTAGACCGATAATAATCAATAACAAGGTTTCTTGCTGTCTGGTAAAGCCAGATAAGAATTTGTCCCTGGTCCCTTACGGTATGCAGGTTGGTGTGGATTTTGATAAAAAGATCCTGTAAAAGATCTTCAACATCTTCCTGGTCATCCACACGTTTAGATATGTAAACCCTCATGCGCTGATTGAAGGATACCCAGAGAGTTTCCGTGGTCCACATTATTGCTTGCGACCCTCCAGTGTGATACTCAGAAAGCGCATTTGAATTTCTCCAGGATTTTCGAATTCAGAGAGATGATGTATTTTCAGGTTTTTGAATCCTGCTTCGGTAATCAAATCCAGATAGGTATCCATTTGCAGTGCCCCGGAAAGGCATTCGGCCCAAAGGGCAAGGTCATTTTTCATACTCTCCGGGACTTCAATATCGGTAACGATATCGGAAATGCAGAACCTCCCATCCGGTTTTAAGACCCGGAATATTTCCCGGAAGACTCCCTGCTTATCCGGTACCAGATTAATGACACAATTTGACAGCACTGCATCCACGCTCCCGCTCTCAACCGGCAGATTTTCTATATCCCCCAGGCGGAACTCTACATTCTCCCAGTCGTTTTTAAGGGCGATTTCACGGGCGCGATCAACCATCTGCGGGGTAAAGTCGACACCGATAACTGTTCCCTGCTCTCCAACCTGCATGGCAGCAGTAAATGCATCCACTCCTGCACCGCTGCCCAGATCAAGGACAGTTTCACCAGGCTGGAGGTTTGCATACTGGGTTGGAAACCCACAGCTCAAACCAAGGTCTGATTCGACAATGCTTTGTTGAAGAGTTGAAGAATCTCCACAGCAGCCAGTGCTGCCACCAGCCGGGCTGCAGCAGCAGGATGATGCCTTATTAGTACCCGCTGAAGAGACAATTTCTGCGTATCTTTGTTTGACATTTGTTTTAATTTCAATTGAATCCATCAAAATGCTCCAAAAAAAAGAATTTGTATATACATATAGACGTTGATAATTGCTTTAAGACGCAAATTTGATTTAATTATTCCCATGAATTGTACCTGATGTTCCCAAAATGCATGGCTTTATCATATTATTTATCCTGCCGGCTATTCCGGGAAGTGTTTAGGCTTTTGAGATCGGCGGTTTGAAGCAACAGGTTGAGTATTTAACAAGATGATTTTTCATAGATGTTTGACCCAGAACATCCAATTGTTGAGACTGCGATTGGGGGACGGTTTCATTTTGGAGAAGGCTGCGTGTAAAATTAATACGTTGGTATCATATGGAAAGCGAGGAAATGAAAATGATGGAAGGCATAGAGATTGTAGCTCAACTGATGGCAATTGCTGCAAAAACCGCTCCTAAGACAAAGGGGGAGGATTTTGTGCGCACAATGATCCTGATTGGCGATGAATTAAGCAGCCTGGCTGATGCCATGCTGGCTTATGGAGAGAAAACCAGTAAAAAGAATTTTGACCGCGATGCCCGGAATATTTTAAAATCAGATGCGGTGGTATTGATTGGTGTCAAGGATGCATTGACAAGCGGTCTGAACTGTGGCGCCTGCGGATTTCAGGATTGCAATTCATTCAACCAGCAGATTGCATTTGAAGGAGAATTCAAGGGGCCAATTTGCGCCTTCCGCCTGTTGGACATGGGAATTGCCCTGGGATCGGCAGCGAAAATTGCCTCCGATCTTAATGTGGATAACCGGATCATGTACCGCATCGGGGCAGTAGCCAGGGATATGAAGCTTGTGGATTGGGATTATGTGATGGGAATTCCACTTTCAGCAAGCGCAAAAAATATATTCTTTGACCGGTGATTGCAACAGGCACACATGGACTGCATCTTTGAAACCTGATTATTTATCCGCTGAAGCTCCCGGTAATCATAAGTAAAGGATATTCCCGGTATTAGAATGGATTTTAAAAATAAAAATCCTGAAATTTATAGGTCAGGAAAGTGCTGATAAGCATTAGAATGGTTACAAAATAATAGCCTGATGCCTGTTTACGGAACAACCCGCCGGCTTCTTTTGCTGCCAGGATGCTGAGCGCCGGCACAAGGTAAAGCCATAACCGGCCGACCTCACTGCGGGTTTGTCCGAGTATGTTTATGGCTATATAGGTAAGGATAAGTGCCATGGAAAATCCATCGATCATTCGGGCGGAACCCTTAATAATGGCATAGAGGCTCCTTCCTGTACTGCTGAGTGCCAGGAGTACGAGTGGAATGCCGGTCCAAAATAGATACTCGAAATTATTGATTACCAGGGCAGTGAGCATGGCGGGGAAATCCGATTGGTAACCTTTATGTGTACGGTGCTGGGCAAAAGCACTTGCATATCTCAAGAAGATATCATAATTTATTTGAATCCTGAAAATGATCAAAAGGAATACTGCCCCCAGGAATACACCCCCTAACAATTTAAGGATGCCGGATATTTGTCTTTGGGTGCGATGCATCCAAAAATCGATCGATATCCAGAAAATTACCATGCCAATCACCGGCAGGAGCGAAAAAGAGAAATAAATCGAAAAGTAGAAAAAGATTCCGGTGAACACCGCCCAGCGGAAGGATTGTTTTTGGATTGTCCGGGATGTAAGCAGGAGTGTACCAAGGAAAAACAGGGGCATGACAAACTGATCCATGGAGAGAGGCATTAAAATAAAATTTGTGCTGATGATGTAAAAGAATCCTGGATAGAGGGCATAATCTTCCCGCCAGATCCATTTGCTCAATATGTAGATTGGGATGACTGCCAGGCTTGCAATCAGGGGAAAGAGGTAGGAAGCCGCCTGGGTGAGGTTTAGGAAACGGCCGGTAAAGTCATTCGACGGGAAAATAACCTGGACAGCTTTTTGGACAAGGATATAAATCAGAAGGGCTCCCGGCGGTTTTGTCCCCAGGTTTATATCCTCAGAGTAGATATGCTCATAATCCATCATGGCAATTAACCCATCCGGATTATCTGCGGCATATTCTGCAAAACCTTTATGAAAGGATTCCACAAACTTAAGCCGCAAGGATTCAAAGCCCTGACCTTCAATGAAACCAAATCCCGCTTGCAGTCCAAAACCGAGCAGCACAAGCAGGATTAAATTTAGGGTCCTCTTTCCGGGATTTTTTATGATAAATGTAAGAGACATCAGGACTGCAGCAGCCTGCAGGAGAAAAATCCCATCCCTTATCCAGAATGGTTTGGCATGGAACTGCCAGAACCAGCCTTCAATGGCAACAAATATTGCTGCCTGGGTGATCAGAATTGCCCAATAAAAGAAGCATGAAAAAAGGATAACCAGAATGAGAACGATGTTGAAAATTATCCCAAAATCCCAAAAACTTTTTTTCTGGAATTCTGCTTGATAAACCTTGATGAGCAGGAAGAGGATTTGTCCGCTTACCAGTGCAGCCCAGATTAGAACCGATGCAGCACGCAAGTATATGGCATGCAAAGTATTGAGATTATTTGCCAGCGGAGTATTGAATAACAGGATGGTCAGAATGAACACCAGGCAAAGAAATGCCAGAATAATACTTGTTATTAGAAGGGTGCGGGCATCGGCAAGATATTGGCAAATGATGGAAAGTTTTTGCTCAAACCAGGTCTTTCGGAAAAATGAGAGCAGCAGGATAATCCCGATGCCCAGCAATACCATTGCAAGGAGAGCCCCGAGCATCCAGCGTAGAGAAGAAAAACCGAGGAAAAACGCATTTTCGCCTTTGGAAGGGATGCCAAAAACCAGGATTAACGCTGCCATCCCTTCTAAAAAGGCCATTGCAAGCATTAACCGGCTGTGATTTGTGTTCAATGATGTCTGGTTGTGGTTGTCCACAAAGACTCCTTACGGGGCAGATTCCCGGGGACAATACGACGAAAGTCAGATGTCTGTTTTGAGCTGAAAGGCTCCCTGTTGGGGCATCCATCAGATTATAATCTGCCTTCAAGCCTGCAGGAGCGATCCCGGATGATTAATACCGGTTTATTTCCCCACATATTTGTTACCCATTTTATAAGATAGGGTTCAAATATTAAGGTATCCCACTATCCTGCCAGAAAACTAACTGTGATACAGCCCATCGTGTTAAAATTGTTCCAGGAGCTGAAATTTGAACCTGATAAAAGCAGACCGTTCAAACCGGGAATGGCTGGAAGAACTATCGAGCCCGCAGAACGAAGAGGCGCTTGCGGATTTAAGGATACTTGTCGCCAAGGGACTTCATTATGGCCTGGTGAATCGTGTTGACTCAAGCCAGCTGGAAGAGCTTGTTGAGGATTTCACTCAAGATTCCCTCCTGCGCATCATAGATAACCTGGATAGTTTCCGGGGAGAGAGTAAATTCATTACCTGGGCAACCAAGATTGCAGTAAATGTCGCTTTCAGCGAATTGAGGCGCAAAAGGTGGAAAGATGTATCCATGGAAGCCCTGCTCCCCGGGAATGATGGTGTCGAAAGGGAATCTGCGCTTAGCTTCCTGGCAGACCCCCAGCAGTCACCGGAAGAGAAAATCTCCCAGGGCCTCCTTTTACAAAAGGTGGAACATATCATTCTGAATGAATTATCCGCCCGGCAGAGAACGGTACTGCTGGCGATGATTAATGAAGAAGCATCCGTGGAGGAATTAGCGGAGCAAATGGGAACCAATCGCAACGCCTTGTATAAATTGCTGCATGATGCCCGGAAAAAATTGCTTGGTTTGCTTTACGCGGATGGATTTACAGCGGAAGATTTATCATTGAGTCCGGTTAATGAGTAAGATGATAAGGCTCAAGACCATCCAATATATGCAGGTGAATTTGTGACTCTACAACCGGAAGATCTAAGAATAATCATCCAACAAATTCTGTCAGAAGATACCAGCGAAATTGGCTGCACCGAATGCTTCAAAGTTCTGGACCAATTTGCCGAAATCAAGCTGGCTGGAAATGTTCCTGCACTGATAATGCCAACGGTTCAGGAGCATCTCAACCATTGTGAAAACTGCCATGAACAATTTTTGATGCTGCTGGATGCCCTGAAGGCTCTACAAGACAACCAGGGCTGAAACCACCCGCTGATTCCTCCCTAACTTACCCGTAAAAATTTTGAAATTTGAATAACAGGAAAGTTGTGATCAACTCCAGGGTCACAATCAGGGTAATTCCATTTATTTTTCGGTTGGTCAGGGTTCTGGCAACTTCAGCCGTATAAATGCTCCACACTGGCAGCATAAACAGCCATAACCGCTGGACTTCCCCATCGGTTTGACCGGTAAAATTGAGGATGATGTAAGTAACCACCAGCGGGACAGTAAGACCGTCCAGGGGAAGGCTTTGATTGTTGATTAATCTCCTGGCTGAACGGAATAGGGCGTAGACCGCCAACGTGATCAGCGGGATACCATTCCAGGTGAGGAATTCAACATTATTTAGAATGAGTGAATTAAGTATTTGACCAATGCCTGGATCATAGTTTTTCGCCAGCCGGTGCTGCTGCATGGCATTCGTGAAGCGGATAAAAATGTCATAGTTTAATAAAACACGCAGGATAATATATCCAGCCAATAAACCTACTCCCCACCCAACCAGCATGGATAACGTTTTATCCCATTTTTCTCCTTTCCGGATAAATAATTGGTTACAAATAATCCAAAGGACAGACAGCGGGAGCAAAACAACCATGGAGAATCCAAAATATAAAGCCAGGTAACTTGCCAAACCGGCCAGCAGGGTAGTCTTGTATGACTGGCTAAGAATCCCTTTCTGCAGCAGGACCAGAACCATGATAAATATTAAAGGATAAAGCGCCTGATCCAGGAACAGGGGAATTAGAATCATCGTCGGGCAGAAAATAAGCAGAATTCCGGGCAAGATGGCATCTTCATCCGGTTGGAGTAAATTGCGGGTGAAAAAGTACAAAGGTATCAGAACCATCATACTTAGCAGGGGGAAAGTAAAGGCAATCACCGATGTGAGCTGAAAAAATCGCCCAGCATATCCGCCTGGAGAATCGATGAATTCAGATGCCCTCTGGACCAGGTTGTATATGAGCAGAACACCGGGCGGTTTCGTGCCGAGATACCAATCCCCAGCATATCCTTCTTCATAATTAATAAGCGATCCAAGAAAGTCCGGCTGCCTTGAAGCAGCTTCGGCGTAGTTATTAAAGACCGAATTGGAGTAAATTACCCTTAAGGATTCAAAACCCTCCCCTTCGATGAAGCCAAATCCGACCTGCATCATGTATCCCAATATTATCAGGATACCGAGGGATAGCCAAACCATCCTGCGAAACTTCCAGGCCAGCTGGATCCCCGCCAGCGCCAAGATGAACAATGCTAAGAATAACCAGTGCCCCGGCGTGTATTCTTTGACCAGGAAGTACCATTTCCATCCGGGGATTTTCAGCATAACTTCCAGCTGGAAGTAAAGGATCATCCAATGCCATAAGGTTCCAGCCAGGATGATCAGAATCATGGCTGCCTTGGTAAGGGATCCATCCCTCAATTTCTCTGCAAAATTGCCGGTATATACCCAAATAAGCAGGGCTAGGGACTGCAAACATGCCAGGATGAACCAAACCGCCAGCGGTTCAACCTGTCTAATGGCCGTCTGAGCCTGTTGATAACCTGCCGGCGCATTGGGTGAGATTTTTTCCAAATGCCGGACTGTATCGAATACCAATGGTGTATTGGCAGCCAGGATGGCGGTAACGCCCAATAAAGAAGCAAAAAACAAACCGAAGGAAACCAGCATGAGCTTGTTCCGGGTAATCAACTGAACGTCAACCCATTCAAGCAATCTGGACCGGAAATCTTCTTTTTGGAAGGATTTTATTAATAGCCAGGAAATTATGACCAATAAGCAGACAAAAAGACCAGCAAGCAGAAGTCTTGAAAGGGAATATCCGAAAAGGATGGCGTTTTTTTGCATCGATTGCAAGGAAAGGAAAAACATAAGGGCTATCCATCCTTCAATAAGGAGAGCACCGAAAAAGAGGTAATATACGAATGGTTTTTTTCCCAACCTGGTTTTCATTTGTTATGATTTAGAATATCGAAAATTTCAAAAACGATTAAATCCAGATAAGTATACTTTCCTTTGATTGGACAAAAGGAGTGCCAGTCAGGATTCTTCTACCTGACTGATCGAAGTGGATCCAGATTTCTCATGTATTGGTGAGAGTGTCTTATTCTGCCGGATCCAGCGCCAGATAGCCAGGGATAAGGCAACAGACATGATCACAACCGCAACTGTGAAGGTGTCCTGTAATGCTTGCACCTGAATACTTGCCGGAGCCTCAACCGCGCTGCCGCTGAAGAGAGAACTTAACTGGTTTACTCTGCTTGCCCAAATTGCTCCCAGGGTGGCTATGCCGCAAGTTTGGCCCAATGTCCTGGTGATCGAGAGTATCCCGGAAACAATCCCTAACCTGGTACGTGGAGCAGTCCCCATAATAGCGCTGTTATTTGGCGATTGAAAGATCCCTGTGCCAATGCCAATAGGGAGAAAGCGGAGGATGTAACCGAGGGTTGAGGTATGTTGGCTGAGAGTAGTTAGAGAAATATAACCAATTACCAGAAAAACCAAACCAATTACCGTGATAGAAAAACTGCCATAACGATCTGAGAGTGAACCGGAGATTGGCGCCATGATGCCCATAGCCAGCGGGACAACGCCCAGCAATAATCCAATTTGCCGTATAGGGTAATGAAGGACATTTTCCAGAAAAAACGGCATTAAAAAAATAGTACCGGCCATGCAGGTGAAAGTCAGGAAACCGGTTATTAAACCAGTAGTGAAGACCGGGTCTGAAAACAACTGCAGATCAATCATGGGCTGGCTGCTTGTTTGCTCAATGCGGATAAATAAAATGGTCAGCAAGATCCAGGCGAGGAATAAAATACGGATGCGGGTGTCTGCAAAACCAAGCTGCTGTCCCAGGGTAAGGGCAAACAGCAGGGATAGGAGGCTCATTAATAACACGGCGGCCCCCCAGTAATCAAATTTTTGCCCTCCTGCCGGTTGGATTGCAGGAACAAATAAGATCACCATGCAAACCCCGATGAAACCCACAGGTATGTTTACAAAGAAAATCCAATGCCAATCCAGTGCATCGATGATCAATCCACCAAGGGTGGGTCCCAGGATGATGCCGATGGATACAATGGCACCAGTGATACCCAGGGCTAAACCACGTTGGCGGGGGGGGAAGGCTTCGGTAACAATCCCCATCCCAAGCGCCATAATCATTACTGCACCTACAGCCTGCAAAACGCGGAAGGCAATCAACCAGTATACGGTAGGGGAAAGACCGCAAAGCAAAGAACCAAGCACAAAAATGATAAATCCGAGGGTGTAAATTGGTTTTTTGCCAATGATGTCAGCCAGCCTGCCAATTGCGAGCATTAAAGTGGTGATCGTCAGCAAGTAAGACAATGTTACCCATTGGATGGTTGAAAATGGGACTTCAAATTCCTTGACCATGGTAGGAAGGGCAATGTTTACAATACTGCTGTCGATGGTGGAAAGGAAAAGACCCGAACCCACTGCAATCATCGTGTACCATTTGCGACTGTAATCTACGGGAGGGTTATTCATGGACACCTGTACAATGAGACATTGCCTGGATTATATCAAAGGGCGGCAGGTTGAAGGTAGGAATACCTGGGTTCAAAAATAAATGAAAAGCAGGGCGGACGATCATAAATATGGTATATTAAACTTTTAGATAGAACCTCTCCATGGCAATATACGGTATTGGTGTTAACTGTCCTGAAATTCGTATTCGGTGTGCAAAAGGTCTTGTTTAGCAGGAAATAATAATCGGAGGTACTCCGTCCTTCCCTCATTTATTCTTGTGGGGTGATGCCAATCAGGACATGCTAACCTTGCAATGCCTGGAGACCATCAAATTTGACTGCCTTTATGAGTTGACCATTGATCATCGAAAGAACCTTATCCAATTTCCTGAAAATTTTTATCAACAGGCAATTGCAATTAAGCAACATAGACCAAAAAATGCTGCCTCATCCAAGAATGGGAAGCAATTATGTGCTCTATGTGCATATCCCTTTTTGCGAATCCCTCTGCCCGTATTGTTCATTTAACCGGTTCATTTTTGTTGAAGAGAAAGCGCGGAGTTTCTACCAATCCTTACGCAAAGAAATGCAGTTGGTTTCAGATCTGGGTTATTCTTTTGAATCCATGTATATCGGCGGCGGCACACCAACCATCTTGATGGATGAATTGGTTAGAACCATTGATTTTGCCGGGACCCTGTTCGGAATAAAGGAAGTGTCCTGTGAAACGAACCCGAACCATCTTACGCCGGAGATTCTAACCTCACTGCAGGGCAGGGTGGACAGGCTGTCAGTTGGTGTGCAATCTTTCAATGATGGACTGCTCCAGCAAATGAACCGCTATAACCGGTTTGGCAGCGGGGAAGCGACCCTCAGAAGAATCCAGGATGCTGCAAATAAAATCCCTGTGATTAATGTGGATATGATCTTCAATTTTCCCAGGCAGACCGCTGAAATATTGAGGGAAGATATCCAGTGTGTGATCGCTTCCAACGCTAATCAGGTTACCTTCAATGCCTTAATGGCTTCGCCGGGAGTTGAAAAATCCCTCGAAAACGCAATGGGAACGGTTGACTATGGCCATGAGGAACCTTTTTATCAAATCATCTCCCGGGATCTTGATGAATATTTTTCCCCAGTCTCCAGCTGGACATTTTCAAGAAAAGACAGCGGGTTGATCGATGAATACATTGTGGATTACGAAGAATATCTTGGGGTTGGCCCGGGATCATTCAGTTACCTGGATGGGACACTCTATGCCAATACTTTTTCACTGCGGGAATATGACCAAAGATTGAATTCCGGGTATATGCCCGTTACTGGATTCCATCAATTTAATATATCTGACCGGATGCGCTATCGTTTTTTAATGGACCTGTTCGGGCTTTGCCTGGATAAAAAGAGATTCAAAAAGGATTTTGGAATGTCAATTGAGAGGGGACTGCCCCTTGAGATGGCATTTATGAAAATCGCCGGTGCTTTTGAAAAGAACGATGAAAGTGTACTCACCCTTACCCCAAAAGGCCGCTATCTCACGGTGGTAATGATGCGGGAATTCTTTTCAGGGGTCAACCGGGTTCGCGAACAGGCCAGGCAGGCACTGACACCAGAAGAAAGGGCACTGCTTGTCACCTGCGACCGGGCGCCCATGGCAGGATCTGTAAAACCGGCACCCCAAGGTAGTCCGGGAAATTTACCCTGAACCACTGCACTTCATGGAAACTATTAAACCCCTCTAAAATCATTCCCTGATTACGATTCCCCGGTGTTGTGCAATGTGATTTGTAAATAATAATTGGGCGGTAGGTTCGATGGATGCGGCTACCCCGGGTGTTTTCAATACTCTAGCGGTGAATTGGATGGAACCTAACCAGGAAGACGGCATACCGGGCAGAGATGGTATGATTTACGGCCAGATGGTGAGGATGATCCTGGCAGAAGCGGCGCTCATGGGATTATGGGGGGGATATTGGGGTTAGTAATCGGGGTGATCCTTTCCCGGATTTTCTTCATCTCGATGAACACCATGTCTGGAGATAATTTGACATACGTCCTTCCAATGGCAGCTATTTTAACTGGCGTGGTCCTTTCACTAGTGGTTTCCTAACTGGCAGCCATCTTCCCAGCCCGCCGGGCTGCAACGATACGGATACTGGATGCGATGCATTACGAATAACCATCAGAAATTTCGGGTTATGTTTATTATTTCCAACCGGGTAATGGGCAAAGGTAAATTTCTTCAGCGATAACCTGTAAAACATTATATGGAATAATCCAAAAAAATTCACCCCATTCTAATGTCTTTCCCTTATAATCGAAAATTCAACTATTGAATACTTATCTGTTAGCAAAATTGATCTTCTGCTCTGAAGATAAACAATTCGTGATGGATCAAAATTTGCTAATTCAGTAACCAACCCTGTTCTTTTGGGTTTAAGCAAACGTAACAAATTTTCGCGGTTTCCAATCGCGAAAAATCAGAATTCCACGGTGGAGCGGTATTTTTAGGTGGTTTTGGAGGCAGGTTTGATGAAAGAAAAAACACAGAGTAATAGCGCAATGGCGACGGCCAATTTGAGCCGCATTCCGGTAGCGATTATCGGAATTTCAGCGATCTTCCCCGGCGCGCATAATGTAAACGAATACTGGGAAAATATCCTTAAGAAGATTGACAGCATCACAGATGTCCCGGAGGACCGCTGGAAGATAGAAGATTATTACGACCCTGATCCGAATGCTCCAGACAAGGTTTACAGCAAGCGGGGAGGATTTATCCCCGACATCGATTTTGATCCATTGGAATTTGGCCTCCCGCCTAATATTCTTGAAGTGACCGATATCGCCCAACTGTTAGCCCTGGTGGCAGCCCGGGATGCCCTGGCTGATGCCGGTTATGGTGAAGGGGTTGAGTTTGACCGGGATCAGACCGGTGTCATTGTGGGAGTGGTTGGGATGGGAATGAAATTGATCAATCCCCTGGTTTCCCGTATGCAGTACCCTGTATGGCGGAAAGTTCTGCGGCACAGCGGCGTTCCAGAAAATGACATTGATATTATCATCGAGAAGATCAAAACCGCCTATATCCAATGGGAGACAAACACCTTCCCGGGTATGATTGCCAACGTGGTTGCCGGAAGAATTGCAAACCGGTTCAACCTCGGGGGTATCAACTGCGTTGTTGATGCAGCGTGTGCCAGTTCCCTGGCTGCTATTAAAATGTCAGTCAGCGAATTGATTGAGGGACGCGCCAATATGATGATCACGGGTGGTGTGGATACGGATAACTCGATCGGACCATACATGTGCTTTAGCAAAACCCCCGCTTTTACCGGCGGTGATATCGTGCGGCCTTTTGATGAAAAATCGGACGGTATGATGGTTGGTGAAGGCCTGGGACTGGTGGTGCTGAAACGCCTTGCTGATGCGGAAAGAGATGGCGACCGGATCTATGCGGTTATAAAAGGTGTTGGCAGCTCAAGTGACGGGAGGTTTAAAAGCATCTATGCACCGCGTTCTTCCGGCCAGGCAAAAGCCATCCAGCGAACTTACCAGGAGGCTGGCTTTGCACCTGAAACTGTAGGTTTAATAGACGCTCATGGAACCGGTACAATGGCGGGCGATCCAGCTGAAGTGGAGGGTCTGAAACTGGTATTTGGAGTGGATGATCTACATCCCTCCTCGATCGCCCTTGGTAGTGTTAAATCCCAGATTGGCCACACAAAAGCTACTGCCGGGGCGGCAAGCCTGATTAAAATAGCCCTGGCATTACACCACAAAGTTCTGCCGGCTACGATAAACGTTACCAAACCTAATCCAATCTTCGACCTGGAGCATTCACCTTTTTATCTCAATACCGAAACCCGTCCCTGGTTTCGCTTGGACCCAAAAACACCGCGGCGCGCTGCAGTAAGTTCTTTTGGTTTTGGCGGAACAAATTTCCATGTGGTTCTTGAGGAATATCAAGAAGACCACCAGGATGCTTACAGAATTCACGATCTTAACCAGACGATTGTCATCAATGCACCCACCAGGATGGACTTGGTCACGATTTGCAAGAATGTCATCTCCGATCTGGAAAGTGCCCACGCAAAACTGTCCTATAACCATTTGATAAATGAAAGCAGTTCAAAAACCATTCCACAATCTGATGTCCGAATCGGATTTGTGGCATCCGGGATTGTGGATGCCATCCAATCCTTAAAAACATCGCTGGGTTTGTTACAGGAAAAACCGGAAGAATCCTGGGAGCATCCCAGGGGAATCTTCTACCGGGAGCATGGTTTAAATTCCGATGACAAGGTGGTGGCATTATTTCCCGGCCAGGGTTCACAATACCTGGGGATGGGAAAAGAACTGGCAATAAACTACCCGGATTTTCGCCAGGGATTTGCCAGGATGGATGAATTTTTCATCGAGGAAGGCAGACCAAATCTCAGCGGGATCGTTTACCCGGCTCCGGTTTTTGACGAATCTAAAGTCCAGGAGCAGGAGCAGCTTTTAACTTCAACAGAGAATGCCCAACCAGCCATTGGCGTATTCAGCTTTGGGCTTTACAAGCAGTTGAGCCAGGCTGGATTTAAACCGAATTTTGTGGCAGGGCACAGTTTTGGTGAACTGACAGCTTTATGGGCAAGCGGTGCAATCGGTGATGACAGTTTTCTGCGTCTTGCCTATCAGCGTGGGAAAGCAATGGCAGCCCCGGCTGTTGATGGTCACGACAGCGGCGCAATGCTGGCAGTTAAAGGTGATTTAGAAAAATTAAGTGGAAGTTTGAATGATTTGCCGGGAGTCGGCATAGCCAATTGGAATGCCGGAAACCAGGTGGTACTCGCAGGACCAACCAGGGATATTGAACAGGCTAAACTGCACCTTGAACAGAAGGGTTTTACAGCAGTAAGGCTGCAAGTATCAGCCGCCTTCCATACCTCGATGGTTGAACATGCCCGGGAACCATTTTCTGCGTCGGTAAAAAAGGAAGCTTTCCATAAACCCCAATTTACTGTATTTTCCAATTCTACTGGTGAACCCTACCCTCAGGATCCTGCGATCATCCAGACCATGCTGGCGGACCATGTCCTGAAACCAGTTCTATTTATGCAAGAAATTGATAATATTTACAAACAAGGCGGTAGGATTTTTGTTGAAATTGGCCCTAAGAGCGTCCTGACCAACCTGGTTAACAATATTCTGGCGGATAAACCCCACCAGTGCATTGCCTTGAACCTCAATGGAAAAAAGGACAGCGATCTGCTTTTCCGGCAAGCGGTTCTCCAACTCCGGTTGGCGGGGTTGGAACTTTCCGATATGGACCCGTGGAAGAATGGCCGGATCCATCCCGAGGGAAATAAATTGAGCGGGGTAAGCGTTAAATTGAATGGTGGATTTTACATATCCGAAAAAACCCGCATGGCATTTGAGAATAGCCTGCAGGATGATTTCAAGATATCGATTCTAAAGGAAAATATCCAATTCAAGGAACAAGCAGCCATGAGCGGGAGCATGGATGCTAAAGGTCCTGCTACTGTGGAAATGGCAGATCAAGTAACAAAGGTTCCTTTCCAGCCACAAGCAATAATTACACAGCCTCAATCAGCAAATATTGCTTCGTGGGGTTCACCTCAGGTACCTGACATGACTCCCTCTGATCTGGCGAGGATTTTTGATCACTTTCAAGAACATCAGCGCCAGACTGCCCAGGTGCACTCCCAGTATTTACAGAATGAGGCGGATTTTATCAAGATATTCTCCCAATTGATGCAGACCAAACTGACAATTCTTTCAGATAAGGAGTTTACCCGCCAGGCACCGGATCAGATTGCCCAGGTTTTGCAGAGTGTTGATAACAGCCTGAAGCATTTTGAGAACCATCAGGTGGAAACACTGCGCATCCACGACCAATATTTGCAGGAACAGGCGCAGATATCCAGGCAATTTGTAGCACTGGCCCAGGGTGAGCCCAAATTAGGAGAGAAATTCATTGAAAGTACACCACCCTTGCGCAGTGATGAGCAGTCCATCCCCGCAGTTTCGGCGATGACTCCCGAAAGCCGCCCGGTCTTAGAAGCCAAGCAGCAAGTGCTATCAAGCGTCAAGGAGCCGGCTGCTGTGGGGCAGCATCCCCCGCAGGAAATTGCGATCAGCAGCCAGGAGATAAAATCCGCTGCGGGTCTTAATATTGAACAGGTCTCTTCAGCATTTTTAGAGATAGTCAGTGAGAAAACCGGATATCCCTTAGAGACCCTCGATCCAGATATGGATCTTGAGGCAGACCTGGGGATTGACTCGATTAAACGGGTAGAAATCATGGGTGCGCTGCAGGAGCGATTCCCCCAAATGGCTCAACCGGATACACAAATTCTGGCTGGATTACGCACATTACAGGAAATTATCGTCTACATGTCAGATTCTGGTGTAGATGCGACTCCATCAGCGATGCAAATACCAGGAAATGTCCTGGAACAAAATGTTCAAATCCTGCCATCTACAGAAGTGAAAGCCGGCAATATTGACCCTCGAGAGTTATCTGCAGCATTCCTGGAGGTTGTCAGCGAAAAGACTGGCTACCCGCTTGAGACTCTCGATCCGGATATGGATTTGGAGGCTGACCTGGGCATAGACTCGATCAAGAGGGTTGAGATTTTAGGATCTATTCAGGAACGCTATCCTGAGATTGTCCAGCCTGACATGTCTATTTTGTCGGAGCAGCGCACGCTCCAGCAGATTATTGACCTGATGGGAAATGCCGGGCAAACCGAGATAATATCCAGGGTGGAACCGGTTGCCCAGGAACAAGAGACACCAACCGTTATTTCCCCCGCTGTTGCCGGTGAATTAAAACCGCCGGACGAACAATTGCCACTTGAGGAAATCTCCCGGGTATTTTTTGAGACGGTAAGTGAGAAAACAGGATACCCAATGGAAACCCTGGAGGGAGAGATGGATCTTGAGGCTGACCTGGGGATTGATTCAATCAAGCGGGTAGAAATTCTAGGCGCCATTCAAACCCGGTTTCCACAACTTCCACAACCGGACACCGAGCGTCTGGGGACGATGCGCACCATGCAGGAATTTATTGATTATCTCTCCCAGCCTGGTGAAAAAGCAGACGCAGGGTCATCTGGACCAACCTTGCCGGATGCAACCGGTGTGGTTGGGAATGATTTAATCAGCACAGTCCACCTGCTGCCTCTTCCCCAACCGGATATTTTAGATTTTTCCCTGCCCCAAGGTGGTGTATGCCTGCTAACTGATGATGGGAGCGGGGTCACTTTAACGCTTGCCGATAAACTTATCCATGAGGGTATGAAAGTCTATATCCTGGATTTATTTGGAAAAAGCCACACCGGTACTCCATCCCTAGCTAAGGGAGCAGCGTATATCCAAATGGACAGCCTGGATGAGGAACAAATCCAGAAAAAACTGGGTGTCCTTCGAGAAAATGGTGAATCCGCAGCGGTTTTTATCCATGTGGATGCCCCATTCCAGAAATTGGAATCAGAAGGTGGCTATTATTCACAATCCAGGGAAAAAACCCTCAAACAGGTGTTTCTGCTGGCAAAACACCTCCAACCACAACTGATAATGGCTGCTAAAAATGGACGGTCTGCGTTTCTCACCATAACCCGCATGGATGGCAGGTTGGGAACCAAGGCAAACGTAGAATTTGACCCGATCACGGGAGGGTATTCCGGTCTCGTGAAAACACTCAATTTCGAATGGCAGGATGTATTTTGCCGTTCAGTTGATGTCAGCCCCCTGCTGAATGATGAAAAAGTTGCGGAAATAATCTGGGCTGAATTACATGACCCCAATCGCCTCCTGAGAGAAGTTGCCTATGATCAAGAAGGACGTTTCACACTCAGCCTGGCAAATGCCAAACCATAAGGTGCATTCCAAATGATATCAAGACCAATGATCACTACGGATTCAACACTGCTGGTGACAGGCGGGGCAAAAGGGATTACAGCCGATTGCATCATCCAGCTGGCAATAAAATGCCCCTGTAAATTCATCCTGGTTGGACGCTCCCGCCTCGAAACATTTCTGCCGGATTGGGTACAAGAATCATCCGATGAAGCCGACATGAAACGGCGAATCATGAGTGACTTGCAAGCTGCGGGAGAGAAAGCCTCTCCCCGGCTGATCCAGAAGAAATTCCAAAACTACCAGTCACATCGAGAGATTACCAGGACGCTGACGGCCCTGCGCCAGGCAGGTTCTGCTGCGGAATATGTGAGTGCCGATGCAGGTAATTTGGAAGAACTCCAGAGCGTGCTCCAGGAACCAATAAAACGATTTGGGGGTGTGAGCGGAATTGTACATGGGGCTGGCAGCCTTGCTGATAAGTTAATGGAAAAGAAAACCCTGGACGATTTTGAAATCGTATTTCGCCCAAAAATTAATGGCTTAAAGAATTTATTAAAACTTGTCCCGGTAGAAAACCTGGAAGTATTGGCTCTGTTCTCTTCCGTAGTGGGTTTTTATGGCAATGCCGGCCAGGCAGATTATGCTATTGCCAATGAGATATTGAATAAAACCGCTTACCAGTTAAAAGTAAATCACCCTGATTTACGGGTGGTTTCATTTAACTGGGGTCCCTGGGAAGCCGGCATGGTCACAGCCGAATTAAAACGGGCTTTCTCTGAGCGTGGAATTACTCTCCTTTCCAGAGAGGATGGAACACAGGTTTTTGTAGATACGCTTATGGGAAATATACAACTTGAAAATCAGCTGGTGGTGGGCAAATTCCCTTCCAGTTCACGGCCAGTCAATCCTTATTCGGCGACGATCCACCAGACACGCAGGCAATTGAGCCGGGATGCGAACCCATTTTTGGAGGATCATCTTATAGGCGGGAATCCAGTTCTGCCGGCAACCTGCGGAGCCGCCTGGATGGTGAATACCTGTGAGGAGCTCTACCCGGGTTACAGCTTTCACCGCCTGGAGGGGTTTAAGGTTCTTAAAGGGATTGTCTTCGATAAGACGATTCCTGCTGAGTATACAGTGACAATTTCCCAACAACCCGCTGAAAAAGAAGGAGAAATCTCTCTTGCGGCGGAAGTCTCCAGCCTGAACCAGCGGGGTGGAAAGCTTTATCATTACCGGCAGAAGGTGGTCCTGGTTGAAAAAATACCTGAAGCTCCCCACCATACCTATGAAAAAATAATGGATACAAGCATCCCCGGCAGCACATTATACGCTGACAATACATTATTCCACGGGCCAGCCTTCCAGGGAGTGGATGAGCTGCTCAGCCTGGACCAGACAGGCCTGCAGATGAAAATTTACCATCCGCAAGTTGAGGCGCGGGACCAGGGACAATTTCCGGTTAGAAATGCCAACCCGTTCATCAATGATGCAGTTGTGCAGTGCCTGTTGATTTGGACCCAAAAAATGCTCCAGGCGCCCTGCCTGCCTTCCAGTGCTGAAGCACTTGAACAGTTCATGCCTTTGAACTTCGATGAACCCTATTTTGTGGAACTGAAAATCAGGTCTCAATCCCAGACCGCTGTGTTGGGTGATATTACCGTAAGTGATTCGGACAGGCGGGTTTGTTTACGGATTTTGGGGTTGGAAGGAACGATCAGCCGGCAGCTTGGCCGGTTTATTGGGGTGCAGTCCACGAGTGACACCCATATCGGTGAATAAATATGGATGCAGAAACCCAATCTCCCGTTCATCCATCTTTGCATTCCCTGGCAATAACAGGGATGGATTTTGTTGCTGCTGACTGTGATGGCTTAGTTTCATTTGAAGGTGCAATTTATTCGGGAAGGATTTTTCCAACAGGATTGGTAGAAACTAAGCTCAGCAATGGCGACGGACTACCAACTGATAACCAGGTGGAGAGGAAAAGTGGAGACAGTTTTTCATTCTCGCCAGCCTGGTTTAATTTATCAACCGAAAAAATACAGGTACTCAACCGCACTCAAAAACTGCTCTTGCGGGTAGCTGCCGGTGCGCTCAGGGATAGTAACTGTCCATCCCCAATTAATCGAGCACGGACTGCTGTAATCCTTCTGGATACGATTTATTCCAGAGATGGTATGCTGCTATTAGAAGCGGCGGACTGGTGGGAGGATTTTCAGAAAGCGCTTGGAATTATCGGCCCAATTCATGATTATTCCGGGAATGACGAAAACCTGCAAAAAGCCTTCGCTTTAGCTGGTGGTTTGATATCCTCTGCTAAGGCGGAGTCCGTTTTAATTTGTTCAGCCTGGAACCCCATCCTGGAATTTCCAGGCACCCAGGAACCTCACGGGGGAATTTCCCTGGTGCAGCATTCAGGAAGTGCTTCAGGTTATTTGGAAGCCAATCCTGAGGGAGGTGCCTGTGCGATTCTCCTCAGGGACCATCAGGACGCATTACAGGAAAAACACAGAATCTATGCAGTCTTCGAGGTTGCTGACCAGTCGGGTGATTCCGAAGTTATTGACCAACCGTCACCTCCCGTTGAAGGAAATCCAATCCGGATTATAAGAAATCCATTGGTTCATGGATGGGATAAACCCTGTGAACCCGGCTATGTGGAGATCTGTACAAAAGAAACCAACTGGTGGAATTTAATTGGCCAGGCCAACTTTACAGCAGAATGGGATGGCTGCGAAACACATTCCACTGCATTGGGAAGTTTGCAAATGTCCTTTACGGGTGTTTCGGAAATTCCATTCCTGGCAAACATCATCAAGACGGCATTGTGTCTGTACAACCGCTTCATTCCCGCTGTACCTGCAACAAACCATCCCGGGAATGGTTCGAACATGGAGGAAGGTCCGTTCTACCTGCCAGTGGACTCCAGGCCCTGGCTGCTGCCTGAATACATCCCCAGACGATTGGCAGATGTATATCTACCAATGAAGAATTTGAGCTGGCTTAAACTGCGAATGACTGATGAACCACTGCAACCAGGGCGTTTTAGCAGGCCTCTTTCGGAGGATAAACTTTGCCTGGTACCAATTTCAGGCAATGATATTCAGCAGATTATGGATGAATTAAATGCACTCAAACAGGATATTTTAGTAAATGAAAGCCTGTTTCGAACATCCTGCGAGAGGTATGCAAAATTCCTGAAGACTGGCTCCACACAGTATCGAATTTGCCTGCTGGCAGCCAATCCTGCCGAGATGAACAAGGAAATTGATTTCGCCTTGAAAGGGCTGCCACGCTCGTTTGAATCCGGGTTGGAATGGCAAACTCCTCAGGGGAGCTATTTTTCTCCAATGCCGGTGGGTAAGGACGGGTCAACAGCATTTGTTTATCCGGGAGGATTTAACTCCTACATCGGAGTAGGGAGGGATCTGTTTCATTTATTTCCGGATTTATACCAACTGATCAAACCACTTACTGTAAACCCCAGTTTTTTACTGCAAGAGAGAATGCTCTACCCGCGCAGATTTAAAGCGCTTAACAATGAGGATAAAGCCAGGTTGGAGAACGAGCTGATTGATAATCCCATTGCAATGCTGAATTCCGGTACAACGCTTTCAATTCTATTTTCGTTTATCCTGCGCGATATATTTAGTGTTCATCCGGATCATTGTTTTGGATACAGCCTGGGCGAAAACAGTATGATTTTTGCCACCGGGGTGTGGGAAAATGGTGACGTGGTGTCAGATTGTCTCAATGAATTGGAAATATTCAAAACACGTCTGTCCGGCCCACAAAATGCTGTTCGGGAATATTGGGGTATGGAAGCGGGCGATGAGCAGGATTCTAATGTTCCCATATGGGCAAATTACCTGTTGATGTGCACCCCGGACCTGGCTGCAGAGGCATTAAAAGAAGAGAGCAGGGTTTACCTGACCCATATCAACACCCCGCGCCAGGTGGTTATTGGGGGTGAAGCGCAGGCCTGCCAACGGGTGATCGACCGGTTGAAGTGTACTCATCTGCAAGCCCCATTTCATTATGCCCTGCACTGCCAGGCAGTGACCTCGGAATTTGAATCTTTATATCGATTGCATAACTGGCCTGTGCAGAAATCTGTGCATACCCGGCTCTATTCAGCAGCACATTATCACCAGTTGAATATACAGCAGGATGAAATTGCACAATCACTGGCAGAAATGCTGGTGCAGCCATTAGATTTTCCTCGCCTGGTTAATGAGGTGTATAAGGAGGGGGCGCGGGTATTTGTTGAACTGGGAGCCGGGGCAAATTGCTCCCGGTGGATTTCTGAATCACTCCAAGGCAAACCCCACCTGTCATTTTCCATCAACCGCAAAGGGATTGATGACCAGTCTTCCATTTTACGGCTGCTGGCACGGTTGACCAGCCATTTCGTTAAACTGAACCTTGAACCCCTCTACACTGGCGGGAACAGGCAATCATTTTTACCTGGTGCGCAATGAGAATAATTTTCACCGGGTGAGGTAAAAAGAGATAAGGGAATTTATGGAAATTAAGGATGATCGTTTCAACTGGCAAAAGATCTTATTGGATCACTCCAGCCGTAGAAGCGCTGCACATAATCGATTTTTACAAACCAGGAAGAATGCTTTGTTGGACCTGGAAAAGATCTCCCAAATGCAGGCTGCAAATCGCCAATTTTCCAGCAATATGGCATCTGTAAGCGGACAGCCATCCATACCGGTCCCGGGTGAGCCTCCCCAGGCTGAAAAGCTGGATATCCACCAGCCGCTTTTTAACAAATTTCATCTCGAGCAGTTTGCCAGGGGGCCGGTTGAAGGGTGTTTTGGGGAAGATTACAGGATATTCCGTAATAAACGTGTGGCGCGGATTCCAAATGGGGATTTCCTCTTTATGTCAAGGGTTATGGAAATCGAAGGAAAGCCATTTGAAATTAATCCGCCGGCGTCCATCCTGGTGGAATACGACGTACCGCTGGATGCATGGTATTTGTTCGATAATGACTTCCCCCGCATCCCATACTCCATCCTGATGGAAATTGCACTGCAGCCTTGCGGTTTCCTGACTGCCTACCTGCGCACCCCGCTGCTTTACCCTGAAATTGAATATTTTTTCCGCAACCTGGATGGCACCAGCTGCCTGCTGTTGGATATGGATTTACGTGGCAAGGTGATCCATGCAAAGGCATCCCTGCTTTCTTCGGTTGTCAGTGCAGGCATCATCATTCAAAAATTCAGTTTCGAACTCAGCAGTGAAGGTACACCTTTCTTCAGGGGAGAAACCACTTTTGGCTTTTTTACCGGGGAGACAATGGCGAAACAGGCGGGTCTGGACGGCGGTGGAAAATCAACACCCCGGCAGTTGATTGGAGAACAGGCTATCCCCCTGGATTTGAAATCCCTAACAACCATGCAAGACCCATCCAACAAGCGGACCTATTACTCGCTGCCGCGCAGGCGGATGAGGTTCCTGGATGAAATTCAGATATTACCGGATAATATGGGTCTGAAGGTGGAAAGCATTTATGGAAGCAAAATGATTGATCCAAAGGAATGGTTCTTTGACTGCCATTTTTACCAGGATCCGGTTATGCCCGGTTCTCTTGGTGTTGAGGCGGTCTTTGAAGCATTAAAAGCGTATGCCCTTCATTTCAGACTTGGTGATCATTTTATTAACCCCCATTTTGGACTGGAAGCAGGGCAGGACGTAACCTGGAAATACCGCGGTCAAATTGTCCCGGCAAACAAGCATATGGAAATTAATGTGAAATCCTTGCGGATTGAAGAGCATCCAGACCGGATTTTAATAATGGGAGATGCCAGTTTATGGGTGGACCATGTGCGCATCTATGAAATATTGAATGCCGCAATCAATGTGAGAGAAGGCGGGAAAAATGATTAAAAATGGTAATGGAAATATTTCGGGCTTTGTAGAATTTTTTGGACCGGATGATTCTATCCATGCATCCTGGCAGGGACCGATTGAGTCGATATTGTACGCAGCCGAAGACATCCGGGAAGTTCTGTTAAATCTTGAGCAGCCGGTCTTTGTAGTCCGTCACCAGGGGAGGATTGGGTTCACCAATCAGGGCTGGTTGGCTGCAAGCCCAAAAGGTGGAGATGGAACCGAAGTTCTGTCATCCCTGGCGCCGCTGCCAGCCAGCAGATTTGGAAACCCGGAATTCCTATCTGCCTATAGCTTGAAGTCAGCCTATATGGGCGGTGCCATGGCGAACGGGATTGCATCTGTGGATATGGTCGTACAGCTCGGCAGGGCAGGCTATTTGGGATCCTTCGGGGCGGCTGGGATGGCTCCGGATAAGAATGAAGTGCTGATCCAGGAGATTATAGAAAAGATAAACGGAGCCCCCTATGCGGTAAACCTCATCCATAATCCCAATGAACCCGCTTTGGAAAGGAAAATGGTTGATCTTTTTCTGAAAATCGGGGTGGTCAATGTGGAGGCTTCAGCATTCCTGGATATCACACCAAACGTGGTGTTATTCCGGGCAGCCGGACTGGAACGGGATCAATCCGGGAAAATTGTGTGTAAAAACAGGTTGATTGCCAAATTGAGCCGAAAGGAAGTTGCATCTAAATTCATGCAGCCTGCTCCCTCCGATATGCTGGATCACCTGGTAGCAGAAGGCTCACTCACGGCGGATCAGGCTGAGCTGGCTCGCAGGGTTCCCCTGGCGGATGACATAACTGCAGAAGCAGATTCAGGAGGCCACACCGATAACCGTCCACTGGTAGCATTGCTGCCATCCATGCTGGCGGCGAGGAATGAAATCCAGGCAAAATTCGGATATGACCGTCTGATCAGGGTGGGAGCGGGAGGAGGCATCAGCACTCCCCATGCTGCCCTGGGGACATTTATGATGGGAGCGGATTACATTGTCACCGGATCGGTTAACCAGGCCTGTGTGGAAGCCGGCTCTTCGGAACATACCCGGAAACTCCTGGCTCAGGCGGATATGGCGGATGTGATCATGGCACCTTCGGCAGATATGTTTGAGATGGGGGTAAAAGTCCAGGTGCTAAAGCGGGGCACCATGTTCCCGATGAGGGCTCAAAAGTTATATGAATATTATCAGCGATACAATTCCCTGGAGGAAATCCCAACCGGAGAGGCGGAAAAGCTGCAGAAACAAATCTTCCAGCGAAGTTTCGATGAAATATGGGCCGACACAGTCCAGTTTTTCATGCAGCGGGATCCCTCCCAGGTTGAGAAAGCAAACCAGAATCCTAAAAGGAAGATGGCGCTTGTGTTCCGCTGGTATCTTGGTCTTTCATCGCGATGGTCCAACAGCGGGGTTAAAGGCAGGGAAATGGATTACCAGATCTGGTGCGGTCCTTCCATGGGGGCTTTCAACGAGTGGGTGCGCAGCACATATCTTGAGCTGCCCGAAAACCGCAGGGTGGTGGATATTGCCCGCCATATCCTTACCGGAAGCGCTTACCTCTTTCGAGTCCAGCAGCTTGCGTTTGATGGGGTGCGTTTAAACCCGGAAATGGCTTATTACTGGCCGGAAAAATCCCTGGGATAAGTGCTTTTTACTAAGAGATAGGATGCATGTCTCAATTGGGTGCGATAGAGTGGAACATCCCGGCGGCAGGGCAGCAGATATTACCCAATTCGGTGCATATCTGGAAAGCAGAATTCCAGTCGTTCAGGCAGGTCCAGGATCTCCTGGCATCCTGGCTGAATGTTGAGGAAACACAGCGCTGGCAGCGTTACATTGCTGAAGATGTTCGAGAGCGCTTCCTAACATCCAGGGGATTATTGCGGGCAATCATTTCATTTTACACCGGCCGGGATCCATCGGAAATTCAATTCGCTGTTTCACCCCATGGAAAACCAAATCTCTGTTTTCCGGGGCAGACCGGGATGGAATTTTCGGTCTCCCATTCCTCCGGAATCATATTGTTTGCTTTCACCAAAGGACTCCCGGTAGGAATTGACGTCGAAACGATGCGGCAGGAATTGGAACATAATATGATAAGCAGCAAATATTTTTCGCAACTGGAAAACCAATCCATCCTTGATCTCCCGCAATCGCTGCAGAAACATGCTTTTTTCAACTGCTGGACCAGGAAGGAGGCTTATCTTAAAGGGCTGGGAGTTGGATTGCAGGCCCCTTTACAGGATTTTTCTGTTTCAGTTTCCCCACACGAACCGGCATTTCTCATTGATCCCTTGCCCGCAGATAATGATGGTGATCCCTGGCAGATTGTAGCAATTGAGCCTCAACCAGGCTATGCCGCTGCAGCTGCTGTACGAAGTATTCATAAATTAGATCTTTTCTACTGGCAGGCATCCCCGCAATGGCTGGGCAGCCTGTTTAATACACCCAACCTGAACACGCCTGGTTAAATCAGTTAATGTTTTTTGCTATCATCAGCATCAATAATGTGAATGGTGTCCATCTCTGAGAGATTCCCAACAGTTATTGGCGGAATTACCTTGGAATAACTCCAAAAATTTTTGCCACGGAAAAGGGTTGCAGCAGGACTCTCACCCTACAGGTTCGAATTATCGGCTATACATTCAGGCACGTGTCCTGGATGACAGGCATTATGGAATAATTGGATATTAAATAAGTGGTACAAAATCCTTAGAGTGAAATTACTTTTGCGGCTTTGAACTGCAATTCAATAATATCTGTCATTCCGCCAATGATCCCAACCTGAACATGATCCTGCAGATTGAAAAAGTTCAAGCAGGTAGAACAAAGGACAAGACGGACGCCTTTCTCTTCCAGTGATTTCAAGGTGGCAATTACTGGAGATCCAGAAACCACCAGTTTTACCCCGTCGGTATAGAAGCAAATTGCAGCAGGCAGGATATTGTTTTCATCCAGCAGTTTAAGATAAGTCTGTACCAGCCGAAGCTGCAGCTCGGCTTCAGCGCTGCCCATCCCATTCCGGGTAATCAGGATGACGGTATCGGATGCAGGTATTTCCATGCTAACCTCCTCGTGTTTGAAGATTTTTGTATTTTTCCTAAAAAATGAAAAAGCCGCTTGCACAGGCAGGCGGCTATCCGGGAAGAAAGACCGCATCAACTGATGGGATTAAAACCATCCCGCTGCTGAATGTGCAAGCTGCACGAACGGGTGAAACATCAGGTGTGATGGATATTCGGAAGCATCTGAATAAACTCCAGAAATAGAATTTCCGAAATAATCATAAAAGCACTCCTGACACCGCAGCAACCAGCCTGGCGTACCCGACTACCTGGTTTAGATTAGTTCGTATATGTAATTTCCTATTTGAGAAACCTATTTGTTTTGATGCTCGGCAGCGTTTATGCGGTGAGTGCCATCACACAGGGGTTTCTGGCCGGATTGGCCGCAGCTGCACAGAGTGACGCGGTTGCGTGTTTCAAACGGTTTGCCATCCGAGCGTTCCACAGGTATATTTCCTGTTACCCATAATGGACCCTCAATGGGGCCGTCCGAGGTGATTTCGGTGGTCGCAGCAATCTGCACAGGCAAATCCGGCTCGATATCAGCTTCTTCCATGCCCATGGAATAGGTATAGACACCAGAAGGGCAGCGTTCAATCATGGCGATAATCTCGGCGCGCACACGCGGTTCAGCTGTTTCACCGACCATAAGATCAATGGTTGTCAGCCGGTTTGCACAGAAGCCGGATAACATGCAGAGAGAACTATCCCTCTTAACCACCAGGTTGTTTCCACTATCTTCAACAACTTGGCGTTCAACGGTTGTGTTTGTGTCGGCTGTTTCAGTGCCGTCAAAAACGATGTTATGGTGGGTGCCGTCACAGAAAGGCTTTTCCTTGGACTGGCCACAGCGGCAAAGGCTGTAATAATCTTTTCCTACTTTAGGTTTTGCCAGGTAGTCCTTTTCTTTTTTCCAGGTAAGCGGCTCACCATATTCGGAAACTACCTGGGTCTTGTGCACCAGTGGAACATTCCCATATACACGGTATGGACCGTTCTCTCTAATGACTATCTTTGGACGGCTTATTGGATTTTCAGGGTTGTCGGACATAATTTTTCCCAGGATTTTTTGGATAATTATGATTATAACCAAAAAAAGGATATATCTGAAAATCCAGATTATCGTTAAATGCCTTTTTTTAAGCGGCTCACGATCCATGTGTAAACTCCAGGTGCAGCATTTCCAATAACCAATAATTAAATTCACGATACTGCTATGGGATAAACCTGGTTATCGATGCAAGGGTCAATTCGTATGTCCATGTTGGCTTTGCCAGTATTTGATAAACCGAAATTCAAATGAGGAAAATGATATGGGTGAAGGAAATTTTGAATTCAAGACTTACCCAAACCGGGAGACCAGGTTGGATGACCTGCCGGACCGCGAGCGGCGCATGGTGGGTTCCTGGTGCTACCTGGACCGTTTCGGTTCGCCGGCTTTCAGGGATGGAATACCCATGAATGTCCCGCCGCACCCGCACATTGGACTGCAGAATGTCTCCTGGCTGGTGGAGAGGGAGGTGCCGCATCATGACAGCCCGGGTAATGAAGTGCTGGTCAAACCAGGCGGAGTGAATATTATTACGGCTGGATATGGGATTTCCTATTCGGAAAAGACTCCAATTTTCCATCGCTTCTCTGGAAGGATGATCTCTGATCTCCTTCAAAGGTGTCCATTATCCGAACCATCCACTTATTTCAAATGAACGAACCTGATAATTGTTCCTCCCACTGGGATGTTATATATTGGCATCAAAGATGCACATTTGATGAAATAGACCATAAAAATATATGCGTTGGCAGCTGGAGCCTGTGGATCGTTTTCTCATAAACCGTGATCGTTGTTGATCACGCAACAAACATATACCAGATCTCCTTGCTGAAATGATAAAAACCATGCAATCTGAGAAGAAGCTGGATTCCGGTTCATTAAGTGATGCCGATTAATAATAGGCTACAAATTCCTTTCTTCTTTTTATGACCTTAGCAAGTATTTAATTTGACATATTTTTTTATCATCAAGGAACACGAGAGGGATGAGATGGACTCATATGAAATTCGTAACTATTTCACGAAATCTTTCTCAGAGGTTATAAGTTGAAATCAATCAGGTATTTCTTTACTTTAATCGTTCTGATTATGGCTTTACCGCCAGTTATGCCTGGTGGACCCGGCATTCCTGCGTCTGCGACTGCCCCTGTGTTTGCTGAAGAACCTGACATCGTGGTCGTTGTGCGCGTGTATTACGACACCATCGAGGACATCCAGCTTCTGATGAATTACGACGTATTTGAATACAACAATCTTGAAGAAAAATACGTCCTGGTGGCGGTTGACCAGGAGGATCTGGCAAATCTGAGGAAACTAGGGTTACGGGTTGAGATCGATGAGGAGCAGACGGCTAACTTTAACATCATCAGCATGCCGGTAGGGGGCCAAATAGCCACAATCCCGGGCTATTCCTGCTACCGAACGGTTGAGGAGACCTACCAGAGCGCCCAATCCATTGCCAATAAGAATCCCACCCTGGCAACCTGGATTGATATAGGCGACTCCTGGAAAAAGAGTGTTGGCAAACCGGATGGACATGACATGATGGTACTTAAGTTGACCAACTCAGCCATTACCGGTGACAAGCCAAAGTTGTTTGTGACAGGAGGAATTCACGCGCGTGAATATGCCACACCCGAATTGGTAACCCGTTTTGCCGAGTACCTGGTGAGCAACTATGGTGAAGATGCCGACGCCACATGGTTGTTGGACTATCACGAGGTTCACCTGTTGCTGCAAACCAACCCTGATGGCCGTAAAGAAACCGAAAATGGAATTTCATGGCGCAAGAACACAAACGAAAATTATTGCGGTGTCACCAGTAAAAATCGTGGAGCTGACCTCAACCGCAACTTTAACTTCCAGTGGGATTGCTGTGGTGGTTCCAATGACTCTCCATGTGATATGTTTTACCACGGTGCCTCACCCGCCTCGGAACCGGAAATTCAGGCTGTCCAGAACTACATGGAATCTATATTTCCTGACCATCGAGACCCGAACCTGAACGAATCAGCTCCCCTGGACACTGCAGGTATCTTTTTAGACATGCACTCTTACGGCAGAGAGGTGCTGTGGCCGTGGGGCTTTACCAGCAGTGTTCCGCCGAATGGGGCAGGATTGCAGACGTTGGGGCGCAAGTTCGCCTTCTTTAATGGCTACACCCCACAACACTCAATCGGTTATTTAATTGATGGCAGCAGTGATGATTATGCGTACGGTGCGTTGGGTATTGCTGGATATGTCTGGGAAATCGGAACCTCCTTTTTCCAGGACTGCGCATACTTTAATAACACGCTAATACGGGACAATTTACCCGCTTTAATATATGCAGCCAAGGTTGTGCGAACTCCCTATTTGACACCTGAAGGTCCCGATGTCCTTAACCTGACGCTGAGTGCTAATAATATACCTGCGGGGACACCGGTAACCCTCAACGCCATCATCGATGATACGCGTTACAACAATACGAGTGGCATTGAACCAGTTCAGCTTATTGCCGGGGCTGAGTACTATATCGACAATCCCCCCTGGGTTTCTGGTTCGAAATCTTATCCGTTATCAGCATCCGATGGAAGTTTCGATGCTGCCAGTGAAGAGATAACCTCCATTTTGGATACATCATTATTAAGCAGCGGCAAACATATGCTCTTCTTACGCGGCAAAGATGCTGAAGGTAACTGGGGCGCTTTTTCTGCAACATTCTTAATGATTGAAAGTATTCCCAATCAGGCACCTGTGGCTGCTCATCAAGCAGTAACCATAGACGAGGAGATGCCAGTATCTTTGACCTTGACTGGCTCAGATCCGGATGGAAATCCACTATCCTTCAAGATCACAGGCGGGCCAAACCATGGGAAACTCTCAGGAATAGCCCCTTCTCTATCCTACATCCCTGATTTAAATTACAACGGCGATGACTGGTTCACATTTGTCGTCAATGATGGCGAGGTAGACTCACCAGAAGCGATTGTTGTCCTTTCTGTGACTCCTGTGAACGATGCGCCAGTGGCTGATCCTCAACCAGCTGTGATTTCAGATGAGGATACCGCCAAAGTCATTACTCTGACTGGTTCGGATGTGGAGGTGGGCGAGTTGTCTTTTATTGTTCAAACGCAGCCAACGCATGGGAGCCTGAGCGGCACAACCCCCACGCTGACCTACACTCCATTTGCCAATTACTTTGGTACGGATCGTTTCAGCTTTGTGGTTAACGACGGGGAAATTAAATCAGAGCCGGCGATGGTTAATATAACCATAACACCTGTTAATGATCGCCCGGCAGCAAATGCACAAAGTGTAACCACAATGCAGGACGCTATTAATACGATCATACTAACTGGATCCGACGTCGATGGTAACGAACTCATATTTACGATTGTCACCCAGCCGGCACAGGGAACTTTGAGCGGGACACCCCCAAACCTGGTCTACACACCAGTCTCAAATTATTCTGGCACCGACAGCTTCACTTTCAAGGTGAACGATGGGAATATTGATTCAGCTGAAGAAACAGTTCTTATTACCTTAAATATCCCAGAACCAGGAACCGTCAATCCGGTAGGCTCCGAAGATAACATAGACATACTCGTAATGATGCTCAAGGACCTGTTCACCTCCAGGGAATTCATCGACAATTTCAAATTAATTGAAACCAAAATTGATAAGATTCTTCAGGACCTGTTCTTCTCACAAGGCAGCCGGTGATTATGGCTGTATTATGCATAAAGATGCTCGTATATGGAATGTTATAAATGATTCTCTCCATACATAGTTTTTAACATATATTAGTGCGAATGAGATGGGGGTGATCATTTTTCGCCATTTAGCAGGTCAAGCAAGGTGACGCAGCCATGAGAAATTGGGGCTGGAATAACATACCCGACCTGTGGTTTTATTCGCTACTGGTTAATGGCGTGATGGCAAGAGGATTTTAAATTCTTGGCAATGGCAGTCAACGGGAAGAATAAGAGAAAGTTACCCAGGAATTTTCCTAAATTGCGTATGATTTCCACCCCTTGATAAGTTATAGGCATAGATGCTATTAATCATTAATACTATAAGAAATGACCCATTGATTCGATGTTGGATCAAAAAGATTACCCGGGTAAAAAAAAATCTTCCCCGAAGTCGATTGGGATTATTCCAAATCTTTTATGGCAGCCGGGGCGGGTTGAACTGGGTGGGAATAATCAGCCTCATTTTGCGGAGCCAACCGTTTTAAACTGAGGAAATAGGAAACCAGCAGAACCACCGCGGCGCTCAAGTAAGGCAGCTTGGGATTAATATCAAAGGTATAACCTGCCCATAGGGGTCCAATAATGCGGCCGACACTCATGAAGGCATTGTTTAACCCCATGGCAACACCCTGACCTTGATCTGCTTTTTTGGAGATCTCGGATGAAACCGCCGGACGCAGCATGGAATTGCTCAATACAAATAACCCCACGGTAATCATCACCGTGGCATAGTTGTATGCAAACAACATCATGATAAAGCTGATTGAACTGGCAATGAGCGATGCCAGGATTATTTTATTTTCTCCCCAGCGGCGGGTGGACGGTCCGGTAGCGATTCCCTGGACAACAGCTGATATCAATCCAATCATGGTGAAAATTAAGCCGACATCCTTTGGCCCATAACCATATTGGTGTGAGGCGTAAAGCCCAAAGATGCCTTCGAAATTAGCCATGGCAAAGTTTATTAAAAACGCCAGGAAAAAAAGGAATCCGAGCGGTCCATAGAGTGATCTCCACATCACGCCAAGCTGGGGACCCCTGAAATGAACCCCGGAGATTCGATTCTCGGCGTGGCAATGATTCCGGCAGGACCACGATAATGAAAATAAGAGACAGGACAGAAAGCGCAGAGGCGAAAAAGAAAGGGGCTGAGAGCGAGGCTGAGGCAAACCACCCGCCGAGACCGGGTCCAAGGACCATTCCCATACCCATTGCAGCACCGATGATACCCATACCCCCGCTGCGGCTTTTTTCATCCGTGCTGTCTCCAATGTATGCCATGGCGGTCGGCAGGGTAGCAGAACTGAGAATACCAGCCAGGGCACGTGAGACAAGCAGCATCCAGAATTGGGTAGAAAGACCCATCATCAGCAGGGAAAGCCCGTTTCCAAAGGCACCAATCATAAGAACCGGCTTTCTGCCTATGCGGTCTGATAAAGTGCCCCAGATTGGGGAGAAAATAAATTGACCAATGCTGAAGATGGCCATCATTAATCCCAGGTCTTTACCGGTAGCGCCAAATGATTCCACATAAAAGGGGATGATCGGGATCACGATGCCAAATCCCAGCATGACCACCACCATGGTGAAGAATAAAATGGCAATATTTTTTCTGCTGTTCAAATACACTCTCCAAACTAATTTTAAGTCCGCAGGCATTTCCCAGGAAGATTCAAGAGGTAAGGAGTTGCTGCCTGGTCAATGAACTTTATTATGGCTGGTTTTTCATGCGGAAAGGCTATTTATACTACATTACCGGTTAACCGTTGCGGTGCAGTTTCCCGGTGTGTTTTGCATACCTTTCTGCCCGCCCAAATACCCACATACCCAGGGGAATCAGGACAATTCCCAGGAGGATGACAGGCCAGATTTGATCCCAGAGCTGGTCAGTAGGTGTGCCCTCCAGGAGAGCCTGGCGGGCTCCCTCCAGAACATAGGTTGCCGGGCTGAATTTGGATAACCGTTCAAGGAAATCCGGAAGCACTTCGACGGGGTAATAGACCCCGGAGATCAGCAGCAGGATGGCGATGATAACATGGGTCATCTGTGCACCGCGTTCCGGGAACAGCAGCGGCAGGGAGGATGCCATGATGCTGATACCGACAAACGAGAAACTGCCGCTGAGAATCATAACCAATCCACCTGCAAGATTTGCCTGACTCATATCGAGTTCAAATATCATGGTGGTTACGACCAGGATAATCGAGGTAAATATGAGGGAGTATGTGATGGCGAAGACGGTCTGCCCGGCAACATGCACAATGCGCCTGACCGGTGCCATAAGGGTATATTCGATGGTTCCTTCCCAGCGTTCGATACTAATTAATTCCGTGATCCAGATGAAGATGATGGAGAGAAATCTCCAAACAAGGGTGCCTATCAGTAAATAAAGGACAATATACTCGGTATCTGAAGGCTTGACCTGACCGATCGCTTCCATGCCAAGGCCGATGAAACTTACCGCCATACAATCTGCAACGGAGTACACCAGCCAGACCAGCTCCCAGGTCCAGTACCGTTTTACCAGGTTGGCATTGCGTTCAACAAATGCGTAGGAAGCGCGAAATTGGTGGGTGAGGGTTGACATATTGTTCATTCCATTTCTTTAGACAGGCTCATCGGCTTCGGTAACCAGCTGCTTGCCGGTAAGTTCCAGGAAAACATCTTCGAGGGTTACTACGCGCTGCTCAGCGATTTGGGTCTTTTGTTTCAAGGATAGCGGGGTGTCAAGTGCAACAACCTTCCCGTTATCCATAATCGCCACACGGTCACAGAGGATATCCGCTTCGTTCATATCATGGGTTGTCAGCAGGATGGTCGTTCCAAATTCCTGGCGCAGCTCCCGGACAATTTGCTGGACTTCCCGCTTGGAGCGCGGGTCCAAACCGGTGGTGGGTTCATCCAGCAGGAGCAGCCTGGGCTTGGACAGCAGGGCGCGGGCAATGGCAACTTTTTGCTGCATGCCGCGTGACATTTCATCCATGGGATGATTGGTTGAATACGAGTTTAATCCCAGCCGGGTGAGTATCTCCACCACTTCCTTGCGGGTTTTCTTGCCATCCAATCCATACAGGCGCGCCCCAAACAGCAGGTTTTCCATTGGCGAGAGTTTTTTGAAGAATGAAGCTTCCACCGAGACCCTGTTGATCAGTCCCTGGACCTTCAAAGACTGCTGCACAACATCCAACCCGAAAACCTTTATTTGCCCGGAATCGGGCAGCAGGAGCGTGGATATCAGCCGGATGAGGGTGGATTTCCCGCCCCCATTAGGACCCAAAACACCGAAGATCTCTCCTTCGGCCATTTCAAACGATACCCGGTCAACAGCAATGATAAACCGGCTGTTGTCAGCGCTGGAGGTTGGCAGCTTGTGAATATTTTTCTTCCTGGAATATCCGTCACCCTTGAACAAATGCAATAAAGTCTGCCAGCTGGAGGCATCCTTTTTATTAAATTTTTTTACAACATCTTCAATTTGCAGGGCTTGACTCATTTGCTTTTACCATACGGATGCTGCTCGATAATTTTCCTTGTTAAATATAAGAACGGTTGGACTAACTCCGTTCAGCTGATCAGGAGGAACTCTTCTTCCCTTTTTCCAATGTAAAACACCTGATCATCATGATAAGCGATGACCTGTTCCAGGAAAATGTTGATATCCTGACCCCATTCCGGAAGGTACTGCCTGGTAAATAATTCCAGGGCATAGCATGTGTTATTGTGAACAGGTAATTCACCCCTGCCGGGAATGAATTTCTGCTGGTCCCATAATCCAAAAATCGGCCCCGCTCCATGAACATGGAAGCCGATCGGATGGGCATACAGATCAGCCTGGATGCCGGCCTGGGCTGCTTCCTGCTTGGAATCGGAAAAAACCTGGTTGCCGGTTTTGCCTTCCCGCAGATTGCGGCAGACGATGTCCTGGAATTTGTGACAATTTTCCAAAGCTTTCCGCATCCCATCCGGGGCGGATTTTTCTCCCCGTTTGAGCACATAGGCCATTTTTTGGGTATCGGTATTCAATCCAAGGTATTGGAGCCCAACATCACAGCGCAGCAGATCTCCCGGGAGGATTAGCGTATCACCGATCTTGGTTTCGGTCTGTCCCCGGCGCTGTAAATCTACATCCGGTTTAAAATTGGTAGCTGAGGCTCAATTGATGGATTGTTTCGATAAATTGCCACTCCACATCGGTGGTTGTGGTCACACCGGGGAGGATGGTTGCTCCAGAAAACATCTGGTCGATTACAGCATCCATGATGCCATTGATCCCCGGGTAGGCATCCAGCTCTTCCGGCAAACGTGTTTCCAGCCACCTCACACCCAGCTGTTCTGCGCTGACCACCCGGCTGGCATACTCTGTTCCGATGGCATCCAGGACATGCTGGTATAAAACAGAGCTGATGCCATCCACCAGGGCGACGTTTTCAGAGAAATTCAAGCCTATCCTGTGTGGATCTTTCTGGCGGATAATTCTGCCAAGACACTCCCACTGGGTTTCGTTGCCTTTATCCCAGACCGGCTTGTAGAAGGGCAGCAAAGCCCCGCTTTGGCTGGAATAGATATTGAGACAATCAACCGAACCATTGTTTTCCAGGGAAAAGATCAGGCCTGACAGCCGGGAAGCGTTCTGGAACGGGGCCGGGAACAGGGAGTACATGAGAGGGTCCTCGTTAAATTCCCGCCCGATGATGATCCACAGGTCGATGCCTGTTTCCTGCATGATTTGGGGAAGGATTTGCTCCAGGCGCCTGGCGAGCCACTGGTTTCTGATGTTTACCTGTTGGCGGGGGGGCAGGATTTTATGCTTGATACTATCCACATACATAATGAATGCTCCAATTTTAAGAATTTTTTGATTGGCTTTGGGGTTAATAAAAAATTAGACATGTTTTAGGGCGGAACAATTATTTGGGGGAAGGTATCAGTGGAAAGCACCGTCCGGGGGACATTCTAATATATATATTCTTCACTTCAGAATGATATCACTGAAGAGCTCTTAATAAACAAGATATCCGGGTCCCGGATTATGCCTGGCTTCCCTGGTTTATTAGTATTGGAAAACAGATTTGGATATTATGAAATCAAACCCCCAATGCCCATTGACATAATTACATATTAACGATAATATTTATCTAAATACTATCCCCCCCCAGGGGGTGGGAGTACAGGAGTGGAGCCATGCACGATCATGCGGAAACGATCCAGAGATTGAAAATTGCCGAAGGGCACCTGCGCGGGATCCAGAAAATGCTGGATGAAGACCAGTACTGCATCGACATCATCCGCCAGATCCAGGCTGTACAGGCATCCCTCAATAAAATCAATTCAAAAATCCTGGAACAGCATTTAAATTCCTGCGTGGTCACGGCGGTGAGGGGGGAACTGGCGGAGGAGCGGGAAAAAGTCCTGAAGGAAATAGGCCTTGTTTTTGAGGCATCCATGAAAGTTTAGCATCCAAAATTAAAGGAGAAGTTCAATGACAACAGTATCTTATAAAATCCCAAGTATATCCTGCAATCACTGTGTTCACACGATCAAGATGGAAGTGGGAGAGATTGAAGGTGTGCAGTCTGTAAATGCCAGTGCGGAGACAAAGATGGTTACCATTGATTTTGTTCCGCCGGCAACTGAGGAAAAGATCCGGAATATACTCGTCGAAATTAATTATGCACCGGAGTCCCAGTAAAATATTTTGAGATTTGAGGCTTAATTGTGTTTATCCGGATCCTGTGGAAACCTGGTAAACGTTCTCTTTAATAGCTGCCTGCCGGGTATATTGTTGGCTTTACAGCCCTCCTGTTGGTAATCTTAAGAGATAATCCCGCTGGAGATAAAACATGGCTCGCCAACCACAGAAGCGTAAAAAAACGGTGAAAGTCATCCATATTCAATACCGGGCTTTTATCGTCCCTGGCATCGTATTTCTGGTGGAGGTTCCCTTGTTTGTCATCCTTAACAGATAATAAAAGCAATCCAACGGGTACGGAAAACACATCCGGGTAATCTGCAATTGACGATTTGATTGGTAGATAATCTCATTGATGTTGGTGAGAAATTGAAATTGTTGGTATTTGAGAGTAGAGAGGAAAGATGGCTGAAAACAGACATTTAACACTGCCGGTTACCGGTATGACTTGTGCGAACTGTGTCGTCACTGTAGAACGAAGTTTGAAGAAGGTGGATGGCGTCAAGCAGGCTACCGTCAATCTTTCCTCAGAACGGGCCACCGTGGAGTTTGATCCGCAGCTGGCGCATCTGGAAGATTTTATGGCGCGCATCGACCGGGCAGGTTATGGAGTGGCTACAGCAAATGCAGAATTTGCCATACGACATATGAGCGATGGATCGGATGCGCGCCGGGTGGAGAAAAACCTCAAAGAGCTTGAGGGAGTTCTGCAAGCTTCCGTAAATCTGGTAAGCGAAAAGGCAAGCGTGAGTTATATCCCAACCGTGGTGAGCCAATCTGAAATACGTCAGGCGATTCGCAAGGCAGGCTTTGAAACGATTGTGGAAGGTTCGAGCGATGTCGATAAAGAAGCAGAAGCCCGCCAGGCGGAAATTGATGAACAAAGACATCTGCTGAAGGTTGGTCTCCTTTTCACCGTGCCGCTTTTCTTGCTGTCGATGGCTCGTGATCTGGGACTGCTTCCGATGGCCTGGGCACACGCAGAATGGTTTAACTGGCTGCTGCTTGCCCTGGCTACCCCCGTACAATTCTATGTGGGGCGCCAGTATTACACGGGAGCTTATAAGGCATTGCGTAACGGATCCGCTAATATGGATGTTTTAATTGCCATGGGGTCGTCTGCCGCCTATTTCTATTCCCTGGCGATTGTCTTGGGATTTCTCGAAGGGCACGTATATTTTGAGACTTCAGCGGTGATCATCACCTTGATCAAGGTTGGCAAATACCTCGAAGTAAAAGCGAAAGGTCGAACCAGCGAGGCTATCAAAAAGCTGATGGGTTTACAGGCAAAAACCGCCACTGTCATCCGTGCCGGTAAAGAAGAGCAAATTGCGGTTGAGGATGTGCAAACTGGTGATATTGTACTGGTGCGGCCCGGTGAAAAAATCCCGGTTGATGGGGTTGTTATCGAGGGGCGTTCCATGGCAGATGAATCCATGCTGACCGGTGAATCGATGCCAGTTGAAAAAAGACCGGGAAGTGATGTTATCGGCGCCACGCTTAACAAACAAGGGCTGCTTAAGTTTGAGGCAACAAAGGTGGGTAAGGAGACGGCTTTAGCCCAGATTATCCGCCTCGTGGAGGATGCCCAGGGAAGCAAAGCGCCCATACAAAAATTGGTGGACCAAATCTCGGCAATATTTGTACCTGTGGTGATTGCCATCGCCTTACTGACTTTCCTGGTATGGTACTACTTGATCCCCCTACCGGTCAATTCCGAAGTTGACCTATTTACCCGGGCATTAATTAATATGGTTGCCGTCCTGGTTATTGCATGTCCATGTGCCATGGGATTGGCAACACCAACAGCTGTCATGGTAGGGACGGGCAAAGGAGCTGAGATGGGGATATTAATAAAGTCGGGGGAGGCTCTGGAGCGAGCTGGAAGATTATCAACAATTGTGCTGGATAAAACTGGAACAATAACCCGCGGTAGACCGGCGGTAACAGATATTGTAACCACTCCCAATTTCCCCGGGGGGGATATGGAACTGCTCCGGCTGGCAGCCTCGGTTGAAAAAGGGAGCGAACACCCTTTAGGTGAAGCCATTGTCGCTGAAGCGGGTGAACGACAGCTTGTCCTCAGTGATCCACAAGGTTTTCAAAGCGAATCCGGATACGGGGTCTCGGCCGAAATTGACCAACAAAAAGTTATCATTGGGAACCAGCGCATGTTCGATAACCTGGATATCCTATCGAACGGTCTGGATAACGCAGTAGAAAGACTGCAAAAGGAAGGGAAAACAGCTATCCTGGTGGCTGTGGATAACCAGGTGGTAGGAATTATAGCAGTGGCAGATACGGTTAAAGATGAAGCACTCCAGGCGGTTAAGCAGCTGGGTGATATGGGGTTGGAAGTGGTGATGATAACCGGTGATAACTGGCAAACCGCTCAGGCTGTTGCCAGGAATGTAAATGTTGAAAAAGTTCTCGCTGAAGTGCTGCCAGGGGATAAGGCAAAAGAAGTAAAAAAACTCCAGGAGAATGGGATGGTGGTGGCCATGGTTGGTGATGGAATCAACGATGCACCTGCGCTGGCACAGGCAGATGTGGGGCTGGCTATTGGCACGGGAACGGATGTAGCCATTGCTTCTGCCCCAATCGTTTTAATTAGCGGTGACCTGCGGGGGGTACCGAATGCAATCGGGTTATCCAGAAAAACCCTGCGAACGATTAAGCAAAACCTGTTCTGGGCATTTTTTTACAATATTCTCTTAATCCCGGCAGCAGCGGCAGGGCTTCTCAATCCGATGCTGGCAGCCGGTGCGATGGCTTTCAGCAGTGTATTTGTGGTCAGTAATAGTTTGCGCTTGCGGAACTATTCAAAAAAATTGAATTAGTTTACGTGTAATAAAAAACAGCATGTGCCATTATCCATGCTGTTTTTTATTATTATTGTTTTGTATTTACTGCTATACCAATTTAATTACAGCACCGGCTGCTTCAAGCTTTGATTTTGCATCTTCAGCGGCTTCTTTGCCTACGGCGGTGAGAACTTTGGATTCAGCGGTCTCTGCCATATTCTTAGCCTCAACCAGGCCAAGATTGGTGAGCTGGCGGATGACTTTGATCACTTCAATTTTCTTGGGACCGGTCTCTTTAATGACAACATCAAACTCGGTCTGTTCTTCTACAGGTTCTGCGGCAGCTGCTGCGGGACCACCCATGGCGGCAACAGCAACCGGGGCAGCGGCGGAAACGCCCCACTTATCTTCCAACATTTTTACAAGTTCAGCAGCTTCCAACACAGTCAATTCGCCTAACTCTTTTACTAATTTTTCGATATCAGCCATTTCTTACTCCTATACTCTTTCTTTCTCATATATATTTAGCTGGATAATTCACATTATCCGGTTTATTTTTTCGATTGTCATGCCTGGGTTGGTGCGGCTTCTTTCTCGGAATAGGCTTTAATGACAGCAGCTACCATACGGGATGGTTCTGCAATTGTACGGACCAGTTTACTGGCGGGTGCCAGAATTGTACCGAGCAGTGTTGCACGCATAACAGGCAGCGGGGGAAGCTTGCCAAGGGTTTTGATCTGATCGACTGAGAGGAGTTTTCCATCCATGAAACCGTATTTCAAGGATAAAAATTCCGATTTCTCCGTTACCTCGTCCAGCACCTTAGCCATAGCGGGGATATCGTCGAAGGCAAATCCTGCCAGAGAACTTCCTTTGATTTCCCCTTCAAACTTTATCTTTGCGTTTGTTAATGCCCGCTCCATCAGCGTGTTTTTGACCACGTGCGCCTGTCCGCCGACATCCCGGATTTTTGCGCGCACATCATTGATATCTTTCATGGATAAGCGAGAATACTCCACCAGAAAGACGGCGTGGCTTTCCTTTAACCACTGCTCATATTGAGCCTGCATATCCTGTTTAGCATTTTTTGAAAAGGCCAATGCGTTTCTTACCTCCTTTCTCTTGAAAATAAAAAAAAGTCTTTACCAGTTTGCCGGCAAAGACTTTTTATAATCCACATGGGACCTGGAAAAAAAACTTCCATTTGTCTTCACCTCAGCGGGATATTGAGCCTGACGGCACCGGCTATCTCTGGTGATTATCTAACTTCAAAATTATATCATAGTTTTAATCTGGTATTTCCATACTTTGCGCCATCATGGAATCAACCTTTACACCCGGGCCCATTGTTGATGACAGGGTGAGCCGGCGGATATAGGATCCCTTCGCTGCGGCTGGTTTGGCTTTTTTGATGGCTTCCATAAACTGGGCCAGATTTTCGTACAAGGCATTCAGCTCAAATGAGACTTTTCCAATCGGGACATGGATATTTGCGGTTTTATCCAGGCGAAATTCTACACGTCCGGCTTTGGTTTCATTAATTACACGCGGCAGATCCTGTTCAGGAACAACAGTGCCCGCTTTTGGATTAGGCATTAAACCTCGTGGACCCAGGACACGACCCAGTTTGCCGACCTTTCCCATCATATCCGGTGTAGATATGGCGACATCAAAATCGGTAAAACCACCCTGTATCTTTGTGATCCATTCATCGCTGTCTGCAACATAATCTGCGCCCGATTGTTTGGCAAGGTTGGCACCTTCTCCTTGAGCAAAGACCAAGACACGCACGGTTTTTCCCAGGCCATGGGGTAAAACCACCACGTCACGTATCATTTGATCTGCCTGACGGGGATCCAGACCCATCCTTAAATGTACTTCAACAGTCGCATCAAAGTTAACATAGGACGTCTGTTTTATAAGGTCGAGGGCTTCTTTGGGTTCATATGATTTCCCTAAATCAACCTTTTTAATCATCTCTTTGTATTTCTTGCCTGACATCATAACTCCTTGGTGGTTCAAACGGGTGTATCACACCCTCCCACAAATCTAAAGAATAATTTATTTGACGATGGTGATGCCCATATTGCGAGCTGTACCTTCAATTTGTTTCATGGCAGCTTCAATATCATTCGCATTCATGTCTTTTATTTTCATTTCGGCAATTTCCCGCAGCTGAGCCTGGGTTATTTTGCCAACTTTGTTGCGATTTGCCTGATCCGATCCTTTATCAACCCCAGCAGCTTTCTTTAGCAAGACAGAAGCAGGTGAAGATTTCAGAACAAAGGTGAATGACCCATCGGAGAAGATGGTTACTTCTGCCGGAATCACATCACCGAGCCGGTTTTGTGTTCTGCTGTTGTATTCTTTGCAGAAAGCCATAATGTTGATGCCATGGCTGGCAAGCGCAGGACCAACCGGGGGCGCCGGATTTGCTTTCCCAGCATTAAGATTGAGTTTTACAATTGCTTTTACTTTCTTTGCCACATTACTCTCCTTTGTGGTATTTGCGGACGGTGTTTCCCGTCCTCCCACTGGTTAATACGATTTGATTCCAATAAAAATAATAATTAAGCTTTCTCTACCTGGAGAAAGTCTAATTCTATTGGTGTTTCACGCCCAAAGAAGTTGACCATAACCCTTACCTTGGAGCGTTCCATCTCAATCTCTGAAACGGTACCACGAAAATCGTTGAATGGACCGTCTACAATGCGGACACGTTCTCCCACTTTGAAGGATACTTTGAAATGTGGAGCTTCCGCTTCCATTCGTTTCAGGATTGAGGATACTTCTTCAGGACGCAAGGCAGTGGGCTGGTTGCCCATTCCAACAAAACCTGTTACGCCGGGTGTATTACGAACTACATACCAGGATTCTTCTGATAAGATCATGTTGACCAGGACATAACCTGGAAATACATGACGTTCTACAACACGGCGTTTACCGTCCTTTACCTCAATTTCTTCCTGGGTGGGTATGACGACATCAAAGATTTTGTCTTTCATGCCCATCGTCTCGATACGCTGCTCGAGATTATGTCTTACTTTGTTTTCATATCCTGAATAGCAATGGATCACATACCAGGCTTTGGGATCTTCCTCGGGTTTTTCGGGGATTGCAGATTCCTTGCTGGATTGAACTGGAGATGTGTTATCTTCCAAATCAGCAGTTATCCCTGCTTCTGGCAGATCTGAAGGCAGAGACGCGTCCAGGTCACCAGATGAGGGTAAGTTTCCCTGATCCGACTCATTACTGTTATTCAGTTGTTCCTGGTTTAATTCTTCTAGCGCGTCCATGTGTGCCTTTCTTTACCGAAACAATTCCTTGTAATAAAATCTAATCACTTATGTAAGTATGGCAGTGATTATATTTGAGAAAAGGAAGTCCAATACACCTAAGAATACAGCCATGGCAGCCATCACATAAAGGACTATTTTGGTTAATCGCCAGGCTTCCTGTTTTGTCGGCCAGGTAACCTTACGCAATTCACCAATGGTTTCACGCCAGTACCGTTGAACTCTATTTGGTTTAATTTCCTTGGCACTTTTATCTGCCATGCCATTCTCCTTAATAAAACGTCTAAAACGCCGCCTCATCGGACGGCGTTGCCACAATCAAAGCAGGCCAGGCAGGAATCGAACCCACAACCCCCGGTTTTGGAGACCGGTGCTCTACCAGTTGAGCTACTGGCCTTTATGATTGTCAGACACGACCAAAAAAATTAGAATTTAAAGGCCGTATCCGACAACCTGGCTACTTGGTCTCCCTGTGTGGCGTATGTTTGCGGCAGCGGGAGCAAAATTTCTTCAGTTCCATCCGCCCGGGATCATTACGCCGATTTTTCTCTGATGTATAGTTGCGTTCCTTACATTCTGTGCAAGCCAGGGTAATGACTGGCCGGATATCCTTCTTTTTAGATGCCATAATATTCTTCGATTTCCAAAACCAAACTAAGCAATAATCTGAGTAATAACGCCTGCGCCAACGGTCAGGCCGCCTTCGCGGATAGCGAATTTAGAACCCTGCTCCAAAGCTACAGGGATGATCAGCTCCACTTCCATGTTCACATTGTCACCGGGCATGACCATTTCAACACCTTCCGGCAGCTTGATATCGCCGGTCACATCCATGGTGCGGATGTAGAACTGGGGGCGGTATCCACTGAAGAACGGCTTGTGGCGCCCGCCTTCATCCTTGCGCAGTACGTACACTTCGGCATTGAACTTGGTGTGCGGGGTGATGCTCTTGGGAGCAGCAACAACCATGCCGCGCTCGACATCATCACGTTCTATGCCGCGCAGCAGCAAGCCGGCATTGTCCCCGGCCATGCCTTCATCCAGGGTCTTGTGGAACATCTCCACACCGGTTACCACGGAGGATATGCTCTTTTCCCGCAAGCCAACGATCTCAACCGATTCTCCCACCTTGACCTTGCCGCGGTCGATCCTGCCGGTCACCACCGTACCACGACCCTTGATCGAGAAGACATCCTCAACCGGCATCATGAACGGCCTGTCCACCGGGCGCAGCGGTTCCGGAATGTAGCTGTCAATGGTATCCAGCAGTTCCTTGATACAGGCATATTCCGGAGCATTGATATCCGTGGATGTGCTGGCCAGCGCCTTGAGGGCACTGCCGCGCACGATCGGGGTGGTATCCCCGGGGAATTTGTACTCGGTCAGCATTTCGCGCAGTTCCAGTTCAACCAGCTCAAGCAGCTCGGGGTCGTCCATCATGTCCACTTTGTTGAGGAAGACGACGATGCTGGGTACCTCCACCTGGCGGGCCAACAGCACGTGCTCTTTGGTCTGCGGCATCGGTCCATCCGGGGCTGCTACCACCAGGATGGCCCCGTCTACCTGGGCCGCTCCGGTGATCATGTTTTTGATGTAGTCACGGTGCCCGGGCATGTCCACGTGGGCATAGTGCCGGTTGTGGGTCTGGTATTCAACATGGGCAATGTTGATGGTGATGCCACGCGCTTTTTCCTCCGGCGCATTGTCAATCGAGTCAAATGCCCGGAATTCCCCAAATCCCATCAGATGGCTGTACTTGGTGATCGCTGCCGTTAAGGTCGTCTTGCCGTGGTCAATGTGTCCCATTGTACCCACGTTCAGATGCGGTTTCTCTCGTTCAAATTTTTGCTTTCCCATTAGACCACTCCTTTATTGAAGAAAAAAATATTCAATTTAATTGCTATGCGGCAGCCAGAGCCCTCAATGGGACTTGAACCCATGACCCCGTTCTTACCAAGAACGTGCTCTACCAACTGAGCTATGAGGGCGTGCCGTCTTTTGACTGCTCAAAACCAACTACCCTATTACCAAAATAACCTGTGGGCGGTGAAGGATTCGAACCTCCGAAGGCGTCCGCCAACTGATTTACAGTCAGTCCCCGTTGTCCACTTGGGTAACCGCCCAGGTTATGCCTTATTTTGCCTGCAAGCTGTGGTTATTTCGTCACATCTCTTGCTTATTCATTCAGGCTTTGAGCCGACGATGGGAATTGAACCCATAACCTACCACTTACAAGGCGGTTGCTCTGCCGTTTGAGCTACGTCGGCAGATCAATTTTTAAGTTTCTATTTAAGCGCGCTAAATTATATCAAACCATGATCTTTTCAGCAAGGATTATGCTGAAAATAGGCGCAAGGAGGATAGTTTATCAAACTTCAGGGTAAGTGTCAACAAGCGATTACGGCTGACAAACAGGAGGTATTACGAATTCTGGTAAATTTATTAAATACTCTCTCTCATATCTCCCCCAATGCCGATAACAATTTTGCACGGAATTGTTAATCCCTGGTCAAATCATGAAGTTTTTGCAGACCTTCCAAACTTGTGGCAAATAATAAAATAATAAAGCCCAAAATGGGTAATCCTTCGGCAAAATCACGGATACTTCCCAATGAAATGCCCAGTTCGTGCAGAAATCCAATGACGACCAGGATGGTTGATACCCACCATGTGGTCTTATGTGGAGCATACAATTTCATGTTTCTTCTCCTTGATCCAAAATAATGGATACCAGATGGTTTATAAAAAATCTACAGCTGTCCCGATAATAAGCAGGACCGCACCGAAAATTACCAGCCACGCTCCATAAGGCTCTAATATGGCAATCGGGATTAACCGGAACTGAATCAATGTGCCAATTATTCCAGTAACTGCGGCGATCCACCAGGTAATCGGTTTTGGGGCAGAAAATTTCATAGCACTTCCTTTTGAAGACATAATAACCAACCTGACGAGTGATAAATTATAGTACATAATTTATCCAATCCGGATTTTTGTGGAAAAAAATGAAAAATCAGCACCATTTCCTGGGTGCTGATTTTTCTATGTGAAAAAGGTATTTATTTTGAATCAAACCAAAATATGTTGCCGGTCATAAAGTCCAACCGGCCTGCTGACTTACAAGCCTTTAACCAAGGCTGCCAGCGCCAGGAGTATAAAACCTAAAACAATCATGATGGTTGAATATTGTTCCAGGCCGGCGAAACTGACGACGCTATACTCCATCAGGATTCCTATGACGCCGATAATGACTGCAATTAAGTAGGTGATATTTTTTGGTGGGCTAAGTTTCATTTTTTCCTCTCCTTAAACAACCTTGAAAACACAAAATATATTAAAAATCTCTAATAATAGTTTAGCATTTATTTAAAAATTTGCAATTAACGCCTGGTAAAAATTATTTAATTTGGACTAAATAATTGCCATAGAAAATATAGTTTTGAGAAGATGACCACAATAAATAATTGGAGGTCCGGTTATTGGAAGGTATATCCATTCGAATTTTTCATGGCAGACTATCCAAATACTGACATGCCATCCTTTTATAATTGGGTTGATTCATTGAATGTCTTCTCCTTTGAATTTCGGGAGGAGGCTGACGAATGATCCCTGAATTCACGGGTTGTTTTTTCTCGCCAGAACCTGATAGCCCATTCCTGAGCAGATTATTTAAAAAACAATTTGGTTTTGCTCTCGTTAAATGAAATATCCGGTTATAAATTTGGCAAATCATCTATCCCAACCTGCTTTTCGGATCTAATTCATGTATAATCAAATCTGATTTGGGAGGCTTGATGGAAATTACCTGGTATGGACATTCTTGTTTTCGATTAGCTGAACGGGGAATGGCAACCGTTGTTACCGATCCGTATGATGCCCGGGAAGTCGGGTATGAGCCCTTAAAGTTAAAGGCGAACATTGTTACAGTCAGCCATGATGCTCCCGGACATAATCATATTGCTGCTGTAAAAGGCAGCCCTTATATTATTACCGGGCCTGGTGAATTTGAAATTGGAGGGGTTTTTATTACTGCCATCCACACAAATGGCCATATAAACCGCCAGAAAACCGAAGGCAATAATATCCTCTGTCTTTATGATTTTGATGGAATTAATGTAGTACACCTTGGGGCAATTAACCGGGTTCCGACTCAGACTGAGGTCGAATCATTAGGGCCGGTTCATATTGCCCTGGTATCGGTCGGCGGTGGTTCGGGATTAAATTCAGCAAAAGCATCCGAGGTGATCAGTCTATTGGAACCCAATATTGTAATACCCATGCATTATGCCACACCGGTTTCACTGATCAAGTTAGATCCGCTTAGTAAATTTCTCAAGGAAATGGGACTTGAGGAAAAAATCACCAAGGAATCGACATTCAAAGTAACCAGCGCCAGTTCTCTTCCAGAAGAAACCCATGTTGTGGTTTTAGATTATTTCCGGGGGTAGGGGAGCATTCCTTGTCTGTCAAACTGATCATGAAATGGGACATACTGGTTGACCGCGAACGGGAGTATTTTGAATTTATTGTGCGCGAATTCATTCCCGGTGTTCAACAACTTGGTTTTGATCTGACAGATGCCTGGGCAACGGTTTTCGGAAATGAAACACAAATTATGATCGGTGCTGTGCTGCCGGATCTGGAAAAAGCCCGGGAACTGCTCTATTCCAGTGAATGGCAAAGCCTGCATAACAAGCTAAGAGATTTTGTAACCAATTATTCACAGAAAATTGTCAATGCCCGTGGCGGATTTCAATTCTGACCCTGCCAATCTATCAGCAAAAGAGTCCATTACCAACAGCTTAATATCCTGGTATAACCTCAATCGAAGGAATTTACCCTGGCGGGATACCCCTGATCCGTATTTTGTCTGGGTGTCTGAGGTTATGCTTCAACAAACCAGGGTTGAAACAGTAATTCCTTATTTTCTTAAGTGGATAAACCGTTTTCCAACAATTGAATCTCTGGCAAATGCAACCGAACAGGAAGCATTAAGGCACTGGGAAGGATTGGGCTATTACAGCCGGGCAAGGAACCTCCACAAAGCTGCAGGGATAATATGCCGGGAATACGGGGGACAAATTCCATGCAGTCGTTCAATCCTGGAAGAATTACCTGGAATCGGGCATTACACAGCTGGTGCAATTGCTTCGATTGCCTGCGGGATGGATGAGCCTGTCCTGGATGGCAATGTGGCCCGGGTTTACGCCCGCCTTTTTAATTTGAATTTTCCGGTCAAATCCACCATGGGTCAGCGTTATTTAAAAGAATTAGCGCATGAAGTACTACCATCCGGAATGGCCGGGTCCTATAACCAGGCGGTAATGGACCTCGGTGCGACCATCTGCTTGCCCCGGCAGCCGTTATGCACACAGTGTCCACTTATCGGCTTATTGCGTTTCCTACAGCCTGGGAAACCAGGAAGAAAGACCAGTCCGCCAGGTCAAAAAAATCCGGTTCCACGATATACAGTTACAGCGGCAGTAATCTGGAGAGAGGCTAAGGTGCTGATTGCCAGGCGTCCATCGCATGGCCTTCTGGGCGGATTGTGGGAATATCCAGGTGGTAAGGTTGAAGCAGGTGAAGAAATCGCCGAGGGATTAAAAAGGGAGATCAGGGAGGAACTAGGAGTAGAGATTTTTGTTGGCAAGCCGTTAGGAATATTCAGCCATGCATATACTCATTTCAGGATAAAACTGCATGCTTATGATTGCCAACTGATGAGCGGGGAGCCAACAGCAATTGAGGCAAGTGAAATCCAGTGGGTTGAGCCAGGAAATTTAGGGGACTATCCGATGGGTAAGATCGACCGCTTAATATCCAACCTGCTAAAAGATGAATATTCCCATTTATAAATGGGATCTGTTGGATAAATTTGGATAATATTAGTGATTAATTATTGAATGGCGGATAGGTATAATTAATTTATTAAGATAGTTTTTCAGGGTGGTAACCTATGGACGGTGCCCAGAAATATCAATCCCTCTGTGATCAAATGGTTCGGGAACAAATCGAACGCCGGGGAATCAAGAACCAGCGTTTATTGAATGCACTGCGGGAAATCCCGCGGCATCGATTTGTGCCGGAGCAAATTTCTCATATGGCATATGAGGATTGTCCATTAGCCATTGGCGATGGGCAGACGATATCCCAGCCATACATTGTTGCCCTGATGACAGACTTGTTAGAGCTTAGGGGGGGTGAAAAAGTGCTGGAAATAGGCACCGGTTCCGGATACCAGGCGGCAGTTCTGGCCAAGCTTGCCCAACAAATTCACTCGGTCGAAAGACTTGAAAGCCTTGCCGGGAATGCTGCCAGAATCCTGGCGGAACTTGCTCTTAAAAATGTCCAGATCCACCTGGGGGATGGTTCGAAAGGTTGGGAAGCGGCAGCGCCGTACGATGGAATTTTGGTCACGGCTGCGGCCCAAAAAGTCCCCAAACCCCTGCTGGACCAGTTAGCCGAGAAGGGCCGGCTGGTTATTCCGGTGGGAAGCCGGATGAACCAGGATCTGGAGGTCTGGCAGAAGCAAGGCGACCAGTATTTCCATAGATCTGTCCTTGCGGTTGCCTTTGTGCCGCTGCGCGGCGAATTGGGCTGGACCCTAAAGGACTGGGAAGAGTCCAGTTATTGGTAAAATCAGGCTAAGCCAGGTTGTTCTCAGCCTGATTTCTTGAATTATATTTTTGTTATGGTCACAAGGACATAGGGGGAGCGCTGCGTTTCATCGTATATATATTTACGGACAGCATTTTCAACATCACGCTGTAGATTATTATTGGTCCTTAAGGCGGCTTCCTTAATCTCTTTTTGGGCAGTGGAAAATAATTTATTCGATTCACTGGCAAGGATAAAACCACGTGTAATTATTTCCGGATCATCTAAAATCTTGCCAGTAGCAGAATCCACTGTGAGATTCACAAGGACGACGCCTTCTCTGGATAGAATTTCCCGTTCACGGATTATAGATGGTTCGATATCTACTTTACCGGTTGAGTCTATCAGAATTGCACCCGTGGGCACCCGTCCATTCAGTGCAATCTGATTCTTACCCACCTCGACTACCTGGCCATTTTCGACAATCATAATATTTTCTTTCGGAATACCCAATTGTTGGGCAAGCCGTCCATGCTGAACAAGGTGGCGCAATTCCCCATGTATGGGAATGAAGAATTTGGGTTTCACAAGATTAATCATCAATTTCATTTCTTCCTGGCTGGCATGCCCGGAGACATGCACCGGGGCGACCTGTTCATAGACCACGTTCGCTACCTGTTGGAATAAACGATTGATTACCTGGAATACTTTTTCCTCATTACCCGGGATAATCTGGGAGGATAGAATCACCGTATCATCCGGTTTCAAATCGAAAATACGGTTGGTGCCTGTTGAAAGACGGCCCATGATGGAGGTTGGTTCTCCCTGCGTTCCAGTACACATGATTACCAGCTTATCATCCGGTATGCTTTGAATTTTATCGGGGCGTATAAACATTTCATCAGGTATATCCAGGTAGCCCATTTTCCGGGCAATTTTTGCATTGTCAATCATGCTTGTTCCGGCGAAAGCAATTTTCCTGCCGTGGCGTGCGGCTGCATTGGCTGCCTGCTGCATACGGGAAATCAGGGAGGCAAAGGAAGCAATGATGATTCTGCCAGGCGCTTTCCGAAATTCTTCTTCGAATGCTCCGTCAACTACCCTTTCAGAGGCAGTCCAGCCAGGTTTTACCGAGTTTGTGGAGTCAGAAAGCAATGCCAGGACATTACGCTTTGAAAACTCAGCCAGTTTGGCAAAGTCAGTTGGCCAATTATCCACAGGTGTCTGATCAAATTTGTAATCGGAGGTATGGACGATCAACCCAACCGGGGTTTGAATCCCCAACCCGACGGAATCGGGAATGGAATGGGAGACATGGAAAAATTCAACCTGGAATACACCAATCTTTTTTCCTTCACCTGCCTGAACAGTGTTGATTTTTACATCTTTAAGTAAACCCTTGCGGGCAAGCTTAACTTCCATCAGCCCACGCGTGAGCGGAGTGGTATAAATAGGCGCCGCCAATTCCTCTACGACATGGGCGATTGCACCCAGGTGGTCTTCATGCCCATGTGTAATCACGATCCCGCGTACTTTTTTGCGGTTTTCCCGAAGATACTGAATATCCGGGATGATATAGTCGATCCCCAGCAAATCATTTTCAGGGAATGCCATACCTGAATCGACGACGAGAATATCTCCGCCGAACTCATACACCATCATATTTTTACCGATTTCCCCCAGACCACCCAGGGGAATAATTCTTAACATTTTTTCTTTCACAATTAACCTCAAAATTTACAAAAATAAGTTCAGGTAAGGGAAATTATCCATTATTTAATATTCAGTAGTGCTTATAAAAAAATCCCCGGGGTAGATTTCAACCGGGGATTCAGTACCATTTCCTGTTTTACTAAAAAATGCTTCATTAAAGGACTACTTTTCACCTGAAAAACAAATCTACACAATTTATTATGGTTGTATCTTAACACAAATGATCAATTTTGTCAAAAAATGGCAAGAATATGTTCATAACCTATTTAATCCTATTTTGGAGAATATGTGATGCTGCAATCATCCCGTTGCTTTTCATAATTAATTACAGAAACCAGGCTGGGACAACGTTAAAAAAAATGAATTTTGGAATCCCAAAATTTGATATATATAAGGATAGCTTAAAAATAAAGCGGGTATGGTAATTATCCAATACCCGCTGATTTGCCGGGATATATATTAATACCTCAGGTATGCTCCGATTGATCCTTCAGCCAGCAGGGGTGTGTCGGTGTGGACTACTTCCACATCACCCCCATGCATCAATACGGCTCCGACTACCAGGTCAACCACATCACTGACGGCTTCAATATCATCCTCGCATATTGCGGTTTCCCTGGTAAGCATCAATCCATGCTCCGGGCAGCGGTAACCGGGCCAATGGTAATCTTCAGCGATAACAAGGGTACCCACTTTATTATCATTTACGGCTGCCAGGGTATCCTCCAATCCAAGGACGGCATTGTTCATCTTTTTTGCACTGGTGATTAAATCGTTTACGAGATGGACTTCGCGTTTCATTTCAGAGCGAAGGCCTATCTCCAAAGCCTTATCCAATACTTCGCCATGGCTGGCATTCATCCCCATGGCAAAAGTTCCGACGATGAGGCTTTGCCAGGATTTTGGGAGGTAATTGAGGAACAATGCGGTGTTATCGTCTGATCCACCAATCAGGATCCTGCGGATTTTATTTTCCTCGAAGAAAGATACGGCAAAATCGGCGGTGTCCCTCATATTGCGTTCAACCAGTTCATCCGGAGCGCGGGTACGTCCGGCAGTTCCGCCACGCCTGCCGGGGAAAGATGATGCACCGCCGCGTTTAACTTTTTTCACAAGCTCACCCAAAAAACCTTCCTGTTCCTGCAGCTCACCAAGATGGAAATGGAAAAGCCGGGCACCCTGTTTGTCTACCAGGATGACCCCATATCTCCCGTAGTTTTCGAGCACATTGTTAAGAGATCGGACACTAGGACGTTCGCTGACATGTACCAGGTCCTTGACCGGAACCTGCAGGGAAAATGACTTAAAAAAGTCACTGTCCTTGCAGGAAAAAATGGCCAAACTGCGTCCTGCCCAGTTATATTCATTATTTATGAAGTGATTGACAGCCTCAATATCCTCCGGTAAGTTGATGTTCTTTAGAAGGTTGCGCAGGCGAAGTTTGTAAGATTCCGCATTGCCCTGGGACGGGTCTGTATTCAAATAGACACTCAACATGAGGTGCGGGGCTTGAAAGTCCAATAATTCTTTGAGTTGGGATTCGGTAATCATAACAGCCTCCGTTTTAATAATTTTGGATTGGTTGAAAACTTGGCTTATCGACGCATACCTAATTTAATTACCAGATCTAATTCCCGGTTATTTCCCCGTATGATTGTCAGGGTTAATTCATCACCGGGACTTTTATTTGTCATTAAATAGCTCATAAGGTCTGCAAAAACCTGCACCGGACGGCCATCAACGGCAATGATCAAATCTCCCCCGGCTGATACACCAGGAATTTGAGAGCTTAACGTTCCTCCTTGAACGCCTGCGATATCTGCCGGGCCGCCGATTTCAACTCCGGTTACATATGCACCGGTTGCCTGTGAAAGTCCTAAGAGCTCCTGTTCTATTAGGGTAATACTGGGGCGGGCAGTAATACCAAGGTACGGGTAATCGTACTTTCCGTTCTCGATAAGGTGTGGGACAACACGCCGAATGATGTTGCCAGAAATAGCAAAACCAATCCCACTGTTGATGGGTTCTCCTGTATCATCCATCCCGCTGGTACGAATGGCGCGGTTTAAACCAATCACCTCGCCATTGAGATTAAGCAAGGGTCCCCCGGAATTTCCAGGATTTATAGATGCATCGGTTTGTATGATATCACCGGCCGAATAGTAATTCCCTTCAGGAGACTGGCGGATGGAATCCAGAGTACGGCCTTTGGCAGAAACAATTCCTACTGTCATTGTCCCGCTCAGACCATAAGGATTACCAATAGCAACAACGGTTTGCCCCACTTTTAATTGGTCTGAGTCACCCAGAATCAGTGGGTAGAGATCCCCGGCTGATGCATCTACTTTAATAACGGCCAGATCGGAATCCAGGTCTTTACCGATTATGTCCCCGCGCAATTTCAGTCCGCTCGGAAAATCCACTTCCAGTTGTTCAGCACCAACAACTACATGGTAATTGGTGACGATATGACCTTGATGATCATAAACAAAACCGGAGCCTAATCCCCCTCCTTGCTGGGTTAGTGTCTGGATGGCGACCACACCCGGGCTGACATTTTCATAAAGTGAAACCAGGATATCCTGCATTTCTTCTTGATCGCCAATCAGGATAGAACCTGGAGTAACACTTGGGATGGGGGATGACTTTGCTTCAACTTCTTTGGATGGAACCTGTGAAGCAGAGGCTGGAGTCGCCGGGATGATGAGTTGCTGCGGGATTGAAATTTCGCAAGCCAGGTTGGTTAGCAGTATTACCATTATGAGCAACCAGGGAATTGTTTTTTTCATCATAACCTTAATAAATCTACTGATAAAAACTACTTTTACTGATCGAATTAAACATTAAAGCTTGCTCAGTTTTTCGAAATGCTCTTTTTGTTGGGAGGTCAGATTACGGGGGAGGTTGACTTTTACACGGACGTACAAATCCCCATATTCACTGGTTCTGCGGATTTTAGGCATGCCGCGGCCAGCCAGCCGGAAGGTTTGTCCCGGTTGGGTTCCAGCCGGAATTGATAGGATCACATTCCCTCCGGGGGTTGATACGGTTGTTTTACCCCCCAACACGGCCGTATACAGATCAATTGTACTTTCGGTATAAAGATCGTTGTTTTTTAGCTCGAAATTGAGATCAGGGGCAACTGTGACAACCAGGATGAGATCTATATTTTGCCCGGAAAAGTCCGCCGGACCGGCACCGGACATCCGTATCCTTGTCCCATCCTTTGATCCGGGAGGTATTTTAACCTCCAATCTTCTCCCGTTGATATCTAAAGTGCGCTTGGTGCCGTGATACGACTCGGGAAAACTGATTGTGATGGGTTGTTCATAGGATTGTTTTGGTTGGACTGTCTGCCGTCTGCCTGTTTGTGTTTGACCGCGCATCCCGCCAAAAAAGGAATTAAAGAAATCGGAAAAACCACCCGCGAAAATATCTTCGAAATCCCCAACTTCCACGTGGACACCACTGCGCGGCCTTTGGGTGTACCATTCATCCCAGTTAAAATTACCGGACCCACCGGTTTTCTGCCAGCTTGTATATGACTCCCCTAGCTGATCATAACGGGCGCGTTTCTGGGAATCCCCCAGGACTTCATAGGCTTCGTTAATATCCCTAAATTTATCTTCGGCGCCTTTATCATTTGGATTGCGATCCGGATGATATTTCATTGCCAGCTTACGATAAGATTTTTTAATTTCGTCCGGGTCGGCTTTTCGATCCACGCCTAATAATTTATAGTAATCTTTGTAATCCATAATATCATTTTATTTTTATTCGGTTGGGAAAGCAATACAGATTCTTCATTATTAATAATACTCTTATGATTACTTCAAATTCTATTATTTAATTATAAATTAGGTTCACAAACAATAATTTGTCTTTAGACACAATTGTACGAACTCATTGGCTATAAATAAGAGGATTCCAGGAAATTTGCCGGAATTATTAATGGGCTGATGATGATCAGGCCATTAATAAACAGGTGATTCAAAAAAGGAACAATGACTATCCTGTCCATATAGACTTTTTGTGGAGGATGGAAAATATCGAGGGGGGAATTGGATCGTCAAGTACTGCTAAAATAATTACTCTCCAAAAAAAGGGTCAAACCCTCCTGGATAAGCAGGATTGTCCTGTAAAATTAATCCCGCTGTTATATGGATTAATAGGAGCAGCTTTTCCTGATGTCTTAAACCCCTGTATCATTCCTGGTGAATTGGGATAAAATTGGCAAGGAGAGTATCATTTATTCATATTAGAAATATTTTCCATTTAACAAGGGATTATTATTGTGCGTTTATTCGTGAAGGAGGTTGAAATGGGGAGAGGTTTATTAAAGCTGGTTTTTATTCCTGGATTTTTGATTATATTGATATCCATTCTGGCCGGATGTGGGAGTCAACCAGCTGCTGAGCAAACAGGAATCGCTCCGGAATCTGAAATCCAGGCAGCGGAAGGTGGAATTGTTGCAGAGGGAGAGGTTGTTCCGGTTCGATTTGTCTACCTTAACTTCCCGGCTGCCGGGATCGTTGAAGAAATATTGTTTGATGAAGGCCAGGTTGTTGCGGAAGATGGAGTAATCGCCCGCTTGCAGGGGAAGGAACGCCTACAAGCTAACATTGCATCAGCCGAGTTGGAATTGATCAATGCACAAAATAATCTTGATGACCTTTATGAAAACTACGACCTTGATAAAGCCAATGCCCATATGGATTTTGTCGTTGGACAACAAAGCCTGGAAGATTACATTGAAACACGTGAAGATATGGAAGCAGGAAGAGCCAGCCAGGATGCGATTGACCAGGCCTCAGCGGAGTATTACATATCCCAAAACAGGGTAGAAGATTCAGAGGACGCCTACTATGAAGTAGACAATGCGGATGAAGCCAACTTAAGCCGAAACCAGGCTTTGTTAGAACTGGCGGAATCCCGCGAGGTCCGCGATCAAAAACTGGCGGCATTAAACTGGTACCTGGGCAATCCGGATGCCCTGGAGCTTGCCACAGCAGATGCTGATATTGAAGTAGCGGATGCGCTTGTAAATAAACTTGAAATAGATTGGCAGAATCTTGAGGAGGGACCCGACCCGGATAAACTGGAAGTTGCCCAGGCACGTCTGCTCAATGCCCAGGCGCAGTACGATGCTGCCAAAAAGTCATTATCCGATATTGAATTAATTGCTCCATTCGGAGGGCAAATTGCCCAGAACAATTTAAAAATAGGCGAGCTGCCGGCTGCTGGCACACCCTCAATGATCCTTGCTGATTTATCACTATTTAGAATTGAAACAACTGATTTGACTGAACTGGATGTTGTGGATGTAAATGTGGGTGATCCCGTGGTCATAACCCTTGACGCCATTCCCGATGCGCAATTTACCGGGAAGGTAGAGAGCATTGAGGAGTTGGGAATCAATAAACAGGGTGATATCACTTATACCGCTGTAATTGTCCTCGATCAACAGGATGAGCGTCTTAAATGGAATATGACCGCTTCTGTGTTGTTTGAATAAAATTTGATAAATTCACAGGTGGATTTAGCATTGCTTGAGAAATTGGTGGATCGATGTATGAAATGAAGGAAATAAGAAGAACCCTCACAAAAATAGTGGGTTTATTCATCTTTTTTTTGCTTTTATTTTCAGCATGCAGTCCCGGTCAATCTGCATCTACCCCAATTGTTCCACAAAAAATAACTAACCCGGGTGCAAGTGCAGAACAAATAATTGCTGAAGGTCAGATTGTCCCTTCTCAATATGTCGATCTCAGGTTTTCCGTACCTGGATTTGTCAATAAGGTACTCGTGGAAGAAAACAATCAAGTAAAAGCGGGGGATGTCATTGCGGAATTGGATGGCTCACGAGGAAATGGCTGCCCAGATATCAGATGCAGAAGCCCAGGTTCTATCTTCGCAGCAGGCACTGGATGACCTGTATGAAGATTCGGCAACCAACCGGGAAGCAGCCAATCAACTATTGGCACAAGCCCGTCAGGACTTGCAGGATGCAGTTGACAAACGCACAAGCAAGATATACCAGAGAACTTCAAATTTAATTTTGGATGGAACCATTGCTCAGTATTATTCTTCATTAGAAAAATACAGTGAAGCCCTGGAAGCATTTGATAAAGTTGATTTTTTACCACCCGACAATGATATCCGAAACCAGGTGTGGATACAGTTAACAGAGGCTTCCAAAGCCACCTATGTGAAACGTGCCCAACTGAATGAATTGTTATCTTATCCGGATGAACTATCAGTAGGGATAGCTGATTCAGCTATTGAAGTTGCTGAGGCGTCTTTTAATAAAGCCGAGAAAGATTACAACGAATTACTCGAAGGTCCCGACCCGGACAAACTGGAAATTGCCGAGGCAACCTTAAAGGCAGCTAAACTGCATCTGGCATCTGCCCAAAAAATGCTGGAAGATTTGCAATTGAAGGCCCCCATTGATGGAGAAATTGTATCCAATGATTTGGTGGTTGGTGAATATTACCTGGCAGAAGCTTCGTCACCGGTTGTGCTGGCAGATTTTAATAAGTGGAACCTTGAAACAAATGACATTACGGAATTGAATGTCAATAAAATAAAACCTGGCGACAAGGTCACAGTTAAGATTGATTCTCTTCCCGACCTGGATATTTCCGGCAGGGTTATCAAAGTCGATCCTATTGGGGTTGAAAACCAGGGTGATATTACCTATACAGTGACGATTGCTCTTGATGGTAATGATGATAGGCTGCGCTGGAATATGACCGGGGTAGTGATATTTGAGGCAGAATAGGTTATTTTGACCTACGGGATATCCTAATGAATAGAATTATCTGGATAGAAAAACCTTTTATTTTACTCACCATATTATTATTTGCCTTTCTCACCAGTTGTGATGTACTTACCCCGAAGACAGAGGAGGCTACCTCCCCGCCTGTGATCCCTCCGGTTGTTTCTGACTTAAGAGTTGTTGCTGAAGGGGTAGTACTACCGGCGAAAAGTGCGGAATTATCTTTTGCAGAAAACGGGATCATTGAAGAAGTATTGGTTACCCAAGGGGAGCCGGTCCAATCCGGGCAGGTAATTGCCAAACTAAAAGGTTTGGAAGAAATGCTTGTCGATATCGTATCTGCCCAGACCGAATTAATCACAAAACAGCAAGACCTGGAGGATATTTATGAGAATTATGAAATTGACTTAGCCCAGGTTAAATTGGAGAAACTGGAGGCTGAACGGAATCTGGAATCATCTATAAATGGGAAAGTTGATAAACAGCAGGGTCGCGGGGACTGGAACGATCTTGTGAGAGCCCAGGCTAATTATGGTATGGCCCAGGCAAAAATTGACGCGGTGGAAAGAAAATATCATTGGTCCGCCGAAGCACCTCCTTCCGACCCCGACCGGGCTGAGGTTGTGGTCGAACTGACCTCTGCAATCCAGGAGAGGACCCAGGCACTGGGTGAGATTAATTATTACCTGCTTGGGCCAGATCCGGTAGAAGTCGCCAAATCAGATGCAGACATTGGTTATTACACAGCTGAATTGGAAAAGAAAGAGGCAGATTGGCTGGAATTGCTGGAAGGACCGGATTCGGATAAGATTGCCCTGGCTGAAGCGAAATTGACATCAGCCCAAATGAAGCTCGAATCCCTGCAAAATGATCTCAAGGATATTGAGCTGATAGCCCCATTTGATGGAACGATTGTGGTAAGTGATCTGAAAGAAGGGGAGATGGTGCAGTCTGGCACGGTACTGGTTAATATGGCGGATCTGTCACAATGGAGAGTTGAGACAACCGACCTGACAGAGTTGGATATCGTTGGAATAAACGTAGGCGGCAAGGTACGGGTTGCTTTTGATGCCCTGCCTGATCTTGAAATACCGGGGATAGTGGGGGAAATAAAGGAAATAGGCGTAAATCAGCAAGGCGATATTACTTACACAGCAAAAATTGATCTTTTGGAGCAAAGTGATCAACTCAAATGGAATTTAACTGCGACAGTCATTTTTGATTGATCACGGAATTTCGAAAAACAAAAATTCTCAATACCGATCTGCTTAAAATCTAAAAATGTAAGTCCTCACCTGCCAGAAATCACTGGGGAGGTTCTCTCAAAGGGTAAACGAAAATGAGGTTTGCAGGAATTATCGCTCACAATTGGATAGATACATCGCATATCGCGATTTAACCTCTTTGGTATTAAGATATTTTATCCGTTTTTTGTGATACCAGGCGCATGTTGTGTTACCGACATTAAAAAATCTCCAACAATTTCCAGGGCATTATTTAGGTCGATGTAATCGCGGATGATGAGCCTTTGGTCAGGATTTCCAAGGATCATCTTCGATACAGTTTTCCCACGCTGGTAACAACACAAGACGGGTTTTTTCATCGCCAGGGCTCGAGCAATTTCATACCCTACTCCATGGGAGGGAGTGCTCACTTCAGCCACCATGACATCACAATTGCGAATCCATTCCAAATCCCTCTGGTAGACACTGTCAGGAGAAAGGGAACCATCCAATAATTGGATATCTGGGTCGGCTAAACGGGCTGTGGGCACATCGTTTCCTGAGGATATGAGAAAATCCACCAACCCCCGGTATATATTTTGATCATTTCTACCGCCAGTAATGGAACATGAGAAGTAAATATTCATTGCGCCTCACTGTGAATGGTCTGGAGATTTCCACCAAACCAATCCTGTTTTTCCACTTCATGACAATCATGAAAATTTGCATAAGGATGATCGCCAAATAGAACTTGATTTGATTTTAACAACATTTCCCCGCGTTGAATTGGATTCCTAAAAAAAAGCATCCACCCGGGAACAGGGTGGATGCAGCCAATATTGTTTCGGGTGTCTTATCTTGCAAGAAACTCATCTATATAGGAGAGGAGAGTTTCAACATCATCCATCTGGATCTCACCCATAGGGGCAATGCGGAAGGATTTATCTTTTAATTTTCCATATCCATTGGTAATGCGCATTCCCCGTTCGAGCAGAAATTTATTGAGGTCTGGGATAGAAATCCCAAGGTTATTCTGAATGCAGCATACTGTCTTGGAAAGATACTTGGGATCGCCAACCATCGACATTCCATGCTCAAGCGCCCAGGTTTGTACTCGATTTGCCATCTTTTCATGACGGCGGAAGCGATTCTCAAGACCTTCTGCATGAATGCGGTCCAGCTGAAGATCGAGAGCGTAAATCAGCGGCATGGTAGGAGTCATCGGTGTGGAATCCTTGATGCGGTGATCTTCCATAAGGAGAAGATCAAAATACCAACCGCGGTTGGCAACACTCTCCGCTTTTTTTAATGCTCGATCATGGGTGGCTGCAAAGGACATTCCGGGAGGAAGTGCCAGGCATTTTTGCGAGGAAGTAAAAAGGAAATCGATTCCCCATGCATCCATTTCAATTTTTGTTCCCCCCAGAGAGGAAACGGCATCGACCAGGATCAAGGTTTCGGGATTATGCGCTCTTATCACCTCGGCCAGTTCCTTTACCGGATTTTCAACCCCGGTGGAGGTTTCATTATGGACAATGGTGACCGCTTCATAATCCTGGCTGGCAAGCGCTTTGTCAAGTAATTTGGGTGTGATGGCGAATCCCAAATCCACATCCAACTTGTCTGCTTTTTTCCCATTTGCCAGGGCAACATCGTACCAGCGCTTTGCAAATGCGCCGTTCACACAGCAAAGGACACGATCGTTGACAAAATTGCGGATACCTGCTTCCTGCATGCCGGAACCGGTCCAGGGTCCCTGGAAAACCCGATACTGTGTGTAGAATAATTCCTTTAATCTCTCGCCGGTCCTGCGGAAGAGATCATCAAAATCCTTGCTTCGATGAGGCATCATGGGTTTTGCCTGGGCCGCCAGGACTTCCGGGGCAACATCAACGGGTCCAGGAACAAACATGGGTGACATTATGTCTCCTTGGTTTAGGCTGGTATTGTTAAGTCGATCAGCCGGATTATTTTAGATAAATAGGGAGATGACAATCAGTAGTGCGAAGAAGAAGGAAGCTAATATCCCTATCCGTTTCAGGTCTTTGATTACGTATGAGTAATCAGGATTAAAGGCTTGGGAAGATGAAAAGGTGCCGCTGACTGGTTGTGCAGTTTGTGTGGTTTTATTGGATTTATTTTTCCTGGCCATTCTTGTTTCTACCTTTAGAAAATAGTTTACTTATTATCCCACTAAATTGGATTTTTTACTGGGTTAATTCTGCTTTAACCACAATGCGTTTATCATCCACCAGGTAAGGATAACAGGAAATCAAGGTGATTTCCGGATTGTCGCTGGGAGCCATGACTTCAACCTGGGTGGGTTCAACAATGGTTGTGTCCCGGATCACATAAGTATAAGGGCGCTGGCTGGTATATAGAATGATCTTATCGCCTGTATTTAATTTATCAAGATCCCTGAAAATTTCGCCGAATATATCATTGTGGGCAGACAGGACGATATTCCCTCCTTCCCCGGGGTGAGGTGTGCCGATAGTTTGGCCAACCCCCTTTTTCAATTGTTCCCAACCATCGCCCTGGACAATTGGGGCATCCACATCTATTGAAGGGATCTGTATGCGAATGCCCTGTTTTGGACCCGGTGTCGGGATAGGGAGGTTTGCAAGCGACTGCACCATGGGGGCCAGATGGGCCGGGATCTCTGATTCATTGGGCAGGACACCACCCGGGGATCCTGGAGGAGTATGTCCGGATGGAAGGATAACAGCGTAGATAAGTGCAGTTGGCGTCATGGTTGGCTGCTGCAATACAGCAGCGATTTCTTTATTGAGGTTTCTCAATACACTTAATCCATTAAACAAGATTAATAAAAATCCAACCACTGCTAAAATCTCAACCAGAAAAAGGAACCGATCCAGGATACCCCGGGTGCGATTTCTTGATTTATTTGTCCCCAAAGTTATTGTTTGGGAGCTTGCACTGGCATAGGCGGATTCTGGACCATTTTTTACGGGAGGATTAAAAGGAGGAATTCTGCCGGATTTCTTAAAGGCTTCAATGCGGTTTTTCCTTTGCGCCATTTTCTTCTCAATAATCAACTGGCGCAATTCTTCAATGGACAGATCCTTTTTGGATCGTTTATCTGCCACGAACAATCCATTCCTGCCGGATTTTTGATTTTGAATCCCAGGCAAACCAGGCGTGTATGCTTTGGAAATAAATGAAAGCAGCTGTCATTCCCTTAATCCTGTTGTTCTGCGGTAATGGATAGCAATTTCTCCACCACAGTCTGATATTGGGTGGTCAGCGCAGGGAAGAAACCACGCTGATGGAAAATTTTGAGCAATTCCCGGTGGTGCCACAGTGTACCGGATTTACCGCCCTTAAATCTTTCCCAGACAAGGTCTCCTTTTTGCTCATAATCCCGGAGGACTGAGGAAGCATTGTGCAATTTATCGGCGATCGATACCAGAATAACAGATGGCGGGGCAGTCTGCAACCTGGCGAGATGCTTAACTTTCCTCTCTTCCCAGGGAGGTTTGGGATTTGAGTGACTGTCTGTACACCCATCCACAATCTCTGCAACATTATTTCCAAACAATTGTTGAATTTTACAGAGAGTAGGCATCCCTCCCTGGTCTTCAACTGCATCATGCAGCAGGGCAGCGATGGCTTCGTCCTCATTTCCGCCGTTATCGAGGACGATACTGGTGACGGCTATTAGATGAGAGAAGTAAGGAATAGAAGGATCGGTACCTTTGCGCGACTGTTCATTATGCAAAGCAAATGCATAGCATAACGCACCTTGAAACCTGAAGGTCAATAGCATATCATCCAGCCTTTAATTGTGATGAGTAAATTATAAGAGATTTTTCCTAAACAGGGATAGTTGCCCTGGATGGTTGATGAGCAGGGGAAATTGATAGTACCAGGACCTGATTGATGATATCGGTACCAGAAAAACTCCGAAATAAGGCTGAAGCACAGTTAAAAAGAAGCAAAAAAGACTTCCAAGAAGTAGCCTTACCATCGGATAGTTATTGTGATATACTTCGACCCGCAAATAAACCAAACCACACGTTTCCAGACCAGGCTTTGCGTGCCAGGATATCGTTCCCGGTCTTAGCATGGAGTGAAGGAAACGGAGGAATAAAACGCAAAAGGAGAATATCGAATGGCAATCATCTCTATGAAATCTTTATTAGAGAGCGGTGTTCATTTTGGACATCGAACCAATAAATGGCACCCGAAAATGAAACCTTATATATTCACAGAACGCAATGGGATCCACATCATCGATCTCCAGCAAACTGTGAAAGCTTTGGGTGAAGCTTATGATTTGATCCGGAATACGGTCACTCAGGGCGGAAAAGTAATGTTTGTCGGGACAAAGAGACAGGCACAGGAAACGATTGTTGATGAGGCTAGGCGCTGCGGCATGCCTTATGTTACCGAAAGATGGCTGGGTGGAATGCTCACCAACTGGTCAACTATCCTTCAGCGGATATACGAATTGGAACGACTGGAAAAAATGCGGGATAGCGGCGACATCGACCGGCTGACAAAAAAAGAAGGCTTGATGATTGAGCGGGATATCAAGCGCCTTGAGACCCGGCTGAGCGGTGTGAGAAATCTTCGTCAACCCCCAGACCTGCTTTTTGTGATTGACGTCAGCCGGGAATATACTGCTGTCCATGAGGCTAACTTTAAAGAACATTCCAGTTATTGCCATGGTAGATACCAATTGTGATCCCAGCGGGGTTGATTATGTGATTCCCTCCAATGATGATGCTATCCGGGCGATTAAATTAATGGTTGGGAAAATTGCAGATGCAGCCATTGAAGGTGTATCCATGCGCAAGGACGTGGTTGAAGATACCCTTGAACCGGCAATTAAACCGGTCGGGATTGATGCAGCCCGGACGATAATTATTGATGAAGATGAGCTTGAAGAAGATTTATTAGGACAGGCAACCCTGGCGAAGTTAAGCTCAGCCAGAGGCCAACGCGTAATTGAAACACCAGCTGAAGAAGAACCCGCCCAATAAGATCAGGGTGTGCATTTTTTTGTTGGAGATAGATCCAATTCGCCTGATGATTGAAACCCTTTCTGTTTGTAACACGAGGATTCCTCTGGAAATGGTATGAATTGTCTGATTAATAAAACATTGAATGATGCAAGTCAATTATTGAAGGATTATCTATGACCACAATAACAACCGAAATGATTAAGGAACTACGTGAAAAAACCAATGCGGGTATCCTGGATTGTCGAAAGGCATTACAGGATGCTGATGGTGATATGAAACAGGCGCTCGATAACTTACGCGAGAAAGGATTGGCCACAGCTCTGCAACGGTCCAGCCGGACTGCTTCGGAAGGCGTGATAGATATATATTCCCATGGAAATGGGCGCGTAGGTGTGATGGTTGAAATCAACAGCGAAACAGATTTTGTCGGACGTTCCGACCAGTTCCGCCATTTTGCTCATGAGGTAGCGCTGCATATCGCTGCAAGTTCACCGATATATGTGAATGAAGCAGATGTACCAGAAGATGTACTGGAACATGAGAAGCAAATTGCTTCTGCAAAGGCGCGCGAAGACGGAAAACCAGAGAGTATTCTTCCTAAAATCGTAGAAGGATCTGTAAAAAAGTTCATGGATGAAGCCGTTTTGCTCAGGCAGCCATATATCCGGGATGAAAAAATTACAATCCAGGAACTATTGAATCAAAATATTGCTTCTCTGGGTGAAAATATCATCATCCGCCGATTTGTGCGGTGGCAGCTCGGAGAAGAATCCGAATAAGAAACGAAAGGCCAACCATCAGGTTGGCTTTTTTTTAGCAGGAGGTCTAATGGATAACGTCAAGTATTCACGAATACTGCTTAAACTGAGCGGTGAATCCCTTGGGGTGGATGGGGGAGCGTCGATTGATCCGCAACGTGCCAGCTATATATCCGAAAAGATCCGGGAAGTGCGCGAAATGGGTATTGATGTGGCTATTGTGATTGGTGCCGGGAATATCTGGCGGGGCCGCATGGGTCTGAACCTGGGCATGGACCGGGCGACAGCCGATTATATGGGAATGCTGGCCACTGTAATGAATGCACTGGTGTTGATGGATTCTCTGGAAAGAATCAATGTGATCACACGGGTCCAGTCAGCCATTGAAATGCGTGCAGTAGCCGAACCGTATATTCGCCGGAGGGCAATTCGTCACCTGGAAAAGGGGCGGGTGGTCATATTTGGGGGAGGTACCGGAAATCCTTATTTTTCGACCGATACCACTGCTGCTTTGAGGGCGATGGAAATTGGCGCTAACGTGCTGATTAAGGCAACCAAGGTGGATGGGATATATGATTCTGATCCGATGAAGAACCCGGATGCCGTCAAGTTCGAGCGCCTGACCTATTTGGATGCCTTAAGCCTCCGGCTGGAAGTAATGGATTCGACTGCCATTTCGCTGTGCATGGAAAACAAACTGCCCATCCATGTGATTAATCTGTGGAACGAACATTCACTGCGTGATGTCCTGCTGGGTAAACCGAGTGGTACACTGGTGACTGCCTGAAATGACCCAATCCGCAGGGACCATCCTGAAATTGGTAGACTATAAACCATAAACCGGAATAAAGAAAACCTTTTAATCAATTCCCCCGCTAGTCTTTAGCCGGGGGAGTTTTTTTAGATCAGGTGATATCCAGGCCGGGATTTGCACAAAATTTTGCTTACTCAGCAGTGCTCGAACTTGCATCCAACAAGTAGACATCAGTCATTGGCCCGAAGTCATTAATTAACTCAGAAGTGCCATCCAGAGACCCGAGACGCAGCTGCCAGTTCTGATTGTTTTTACCAAGAAAGATAAACCGGTTTGCATCCACCCATTGGATGTTTTGAGCGGCACTGATATCCTGGATAGGTTGGCTGCTACTACCCGTCTGTTCAATGCGGGGATTCCCGCCATCCGGCATGGCCACAATAAAATGGCTTGAATCCGGGGACCAGCCGGCAAACCTGAGATTTCCGGTTTCAACTAAACTGTCTCCAGATCCATCAATATTGGCGATATGCAGGGACTGCTGATTGTTTTCCGCCGGACCTTCCTGGATCAGAAAAGCCATTTTAGTTGTATCCGGTGAAAAATCAATCTCTTCCAGGAAAAAGGTGTTTTTGCTGGAAAGAAGGTTAGCCTGGTTGCCATCTGCAGGAATACGGTATATTGAAGTTGCCTGCGGTGGCTGTTCCATGGGATCTTCGGGGGGGATATCAACCAGCAGGTAGCTTGAGTCTGAAGACCAGGCAGGTGTGGGGTAATACTGGTACTCGCTGTAGGTGATTACGGGCTCGAATTTTAAAACCTCATCCCTGCGGTTGGATAAATCGGAATTTATTAGAGAGATATCCTCGAAGGTCACCAGGGCAATTTGGTTTCCATCTGGAGAGTAATAAAAATTTCCGCCTTCTCCTGCCTTCAGGAGGAGGGTTCTTTCACCAGTTTGTGTATCTACCTTCCATAAATCATTATCAATCATTAATCCCGGACCCTCAAATTTGGGACTTGTATTGTAAGCAATATTGTTCTCACCCGGTATCCAATCGACCTGGTATGGTCCGATGGCAGATGCGTACTCCAAATCCGCAGGCGACAAACCGATGATGCCCGGGTTGGTTAGGATTTCGTTGAATTCTGACTGGCTGACAAGTTCACGCGAACCGCTGCCATCCGTATTGACCACCCATAAGGAATAATTGATGTAATCCGGAGATCTCAGGAACATTACCATGCTGCCGTCCGGAGAAACTTTGCTGGAGGTGACCTCTCCGCTTTGATCCAGCGGAATCGAATTTCCGCCTTCCGTCCAGAGCCAGAGGTCCCGGCTGCCATCCATATAAGCCACCCTCAATGTTGAAACATCTGCCAGGGTTGGCTGCGGTATCTGTGTAGTAGCGATCACGGTGTCTGCCACAGTTGGTTCTTCACTGCTGGCAGGCAGTGATTTGGCTTCGACTGTCTGGGCGACAATTGTACCAATCTGATCCCCATCCTGAGTTTGAGCAGCGGTTTGTCCGATAATTCCGCAAGATACGGTAACCAGGTTGATGATAAAGAATCCGGTGATCAAGTGCAGCCTGTTCATGCTAACCTCCAAATCTAGGATTGATCTAATCTATTATCTCATTTTTAGGGTCTCATTCCAATGATAAAGCATAATTTGGCTCTATCTTGACATTTCCTGAAAAACCAGGATAATAAGGTTAGAAATAAATAAATAGAGGCAATGACCGGGAAAAGTAGGTTGGTGAAATCCAACAGGGAAGTGAGAGCACAGACTGAAACTCTCACCTGGAGGAAACCACCCCAAGTTCACCCACGAGCCTTCCAGGGGAACGGCTGGAAATAAGCCAAGTAGTCTGGAACGCAGGGCACAGCGTTATCAGGTGCAACCAATCGTCAAATAGTGACCGTTGGGTTGAGTGAGTTGTGCAAACAGCTAAAAAGGGTGGTACCGCGGAATCCCGTCCCTTTATGGGATGGGTGTTTCATTTAAATCAGGAGGTTGAATGGCAGAGCAAGTGCAATTATTCCAAGATCTGGAAAGAATCCGCCAGGTGGCGTTGGAGGACCTGCAGGGTATCCAGGATGAAAAGGAGCTGCAGTCCTGGAGATCCCGGCATATGGGCCGCAATTCCCTCTACATGCAGGTATTCAGCAAGTTACCCGAACTACCAAAAGAGGAACGACCGCAGATAGGCCAGGCTGCAAACAAAATTAAAAACGACCTGGAAACTGCCCTGGAAGCAAGACAGGCCGAGCTGAAAGCGGAGAGTCTGAAGCAAAGTCTATCCAGTGAGCGGCTGGATATCACCCTGCCTGGCAGAAGGGTATCTCATGGCAGACTTCACCCCTCTACCCTGACTTTGCGGAAAATTTACCAGATTTTTGCAGAGATGGGTTTCCAAATCTTCCGGTCACCGGATGTTGAAACGGATTCGTTCAACTTTGAGTACCTTAATATGCCTCCCTACCATCCGGCCAGGGATATGTGGGATACATTTTTCACAACTACTCCGAATGTCCTCCTGCGAACACATACATCTCCCGGACAGATCCATGCGATGCGGAAATTCGCCCCGGATCCCATACGGGTCATTTTACCCGGGATGGTATACCGCTATGAGCAGTTGAGTACCAGATCGGAGATTCAATTTAACCAGGTGGAATTGCTGGCAGTCGGCCGCGATATTACATTTATGGATCTTAAAGGGACGCTGGAAGACTTTACCCGCAGGATGTTTGGCGAAGATGCCAGAACACGACTCAGACCCTCTTATTTCCCATTCACCGAACCCAGTGCAGAGATGGATGTGCGCTGTTACGTCTGTGGTGGATCGGGGTGTCCGGTGTGTAAAGGATCGGGCTGGGTAGAAATCCTTGGGTGCGGAATGGTCCATCCGGTAGTCTTGCGTTACGGTGGTTATGATCCGTCTCAATATACTGGTTTTGCGGCTGGTCTGGGTCCAGAACGGATTACCCTTAACCGCTATCGGATTGATGATATTCGTCATTTTTGGGCAAATGACATTCGTTTTTTGGAGCAATTCTCATGAAAGTACCTGTTTCCTGGTTAAAAGATTTTGTTGATATTGACCTCAATCTTGAGGAACTGGCTAAATTAATGACCATGATTGGCTTGGAAATTGATGAGATCCGCCTGGTTGGATTAGCAATGCCACCGGGTGATCGACATGAATTTAAGATCTATGGTTTATCCTGGGAGCCTTCAAAGTTTGTGGTTGCACAAATTAACGAAGTTCTGCCTCATCCCAATGCTGACAGGTTGGTGCTGTGCCGGCTGGATGACGGCGAACAAGAAATCATTGTACTTACTGGCGCCCCTGACCTGTATCCATATAAAGGCATGGGTGCCCTGGAAAAACCCTTGAAAGCCGCCTATGCCCGGGAGGGAGCCCAACTATATGATGGTCACCAGCCTGGAAACCAGCTGATGACATTAAAACGCACCAAAATACGCGGGATTGAGTCTTTTTCAATGGTTTGTTCTGAAAAAGAACTGGGAATTTCGGATAACCATGAGGGAATTATCCTGCTGGATGATGATGCACCCACCGGTATGGCCCTTGTTGATTATATGGGTGACGCAGTTTTAGAGGTGGCCATCCTTCCCAATATGATCCGCTGTGCTTCCATCCTGGGGATAGCCCGTGAGATTGCTGCCTGTACCGGTAAAACATTGAAAAAACCAGAAAACAGGGTGGCGATGAAAGGAGCAAGCATAGGGGGTCAGGTATCCATTGAGATCCGGAATGCTGAACTAAACCCGCGTTTTGTGGTTGGGTTAATTAAGGGTATCAAGGTGCAGCAAAGCCCATACCAGATTAAAGCGGCGGTTATATCTGGCCGGGATGCGTCCGATTAATAGTGTTGTAGATGCTACGAACTACGTCATGCTTGAAACCGGTGAACCACTGCATGCCTTTGATTATGATGTGCTCGTCCAGCGTGCCGGAGGGAAAGCCCCAAAAATAATCACCAGGCCAGCATTGCCAAAAGAAAAATTAATCACCCTTGATCGAGTAGAAAGAACCCTCGATGATTACACGATTCTGGTGACCGATACTGCCGGTGCCTTATCCCTCGCCGGAGTTATGGGCGGTATGGACAGCGAAGTGACCGAAAATACCCAAAATGTCCTGCTTGAGGGGGCGACCTGGAACTTTATCAATGTACGACGAACAGTATCGGCGCAGCGACTTGAATCTGAGGCAGCGTACCGGTTTGCGCGCGGGCTGCACCCTGCCCTGGCTGAAGAAGGTGTTGTGAGTGGATTGAGGCGCATTGTGGAATGGAGTGGAGGGGAGATTGCTTCAGGATTGGTGGATGAATATCCCCGCCCTCTGGATGATGTTTTTGTCAAAATCACCCCTGGAGAGGTTAAGCGCCTGCTGGGAATTGATTTAAGTGCTGCGGATATTGCCAGTTTGCTGAACAAATTAGAATTCGAGACGATTATTGATGGGGTGACGATCCAGGCAAAGATGCCGCAACACCGCATGGACATCAGTACAGACGAGCTTACAGGTAAGGCCGACCTGATGGAAGAAATTGCGCGTATGTATGGGTATGACCGAATTCCATCCTCCAGATTAGCGGATCCTTTGCCTCCACAGCGAGCCAATGTACGCATGGAGAGGGAGGAAGAACTGCGGGATAAGCTGGTGAGCCTGGGACTTCAGGAAGTAGTTACCTATCGCCTGTCCTCTCCAGAACGTGAGCGACGGATATTACCGGCAGGATCCGGTCCATCAGAAATGGATTATGTCAGGCTTCAAAATCCAATTTCTGCCGATAGGGTAGTTATGAGAAGAAGCCTGCTGGCTTCCATGTTGGAGATTGTAGAAAGGAATGCCAGGCTAACCGAAAAACTGGAAATTTTTGAGATCGGGCCTGAATTTATCCCGCAACCTGATCAAGACCTTCCTGAAGAGCGCTTAAAACTGGTGATAGCACTGACGGGTTTGCGTTATAAACCGGCATGGGACATGAGTGAAGTCAAGAATATTGATTTCTTCGATCTGAAGGGATTACTGGAAGCCCTTTTTAACTCTTATCATATAACCAACCTGATCTATGAGCCAGCTGACCATGCCACTTTTCACCCCGGGAAATGTGCAGCGATCTCCCGGGATGGCCAAAAAATTGGAGTCTTTGGAGAGATCCACCCGCAGGTTGTTGAAAATTATGAGTTTTCAACTACCCCAATATTGGCTGCAGACCTTGACCTCGAGGTTTTATTTAATATTATTCAAGATCAATACGAGGCAAAACCAGTACCGGTCTATCCCCCGGTAATTGAGGATATTGCTGTAATCGTGGATGAGAATTTGCCGGCAGGGGATGTAGAAAAGGCAATTTGGGAAGCTGGAGGAAAGATCCTGGTTCGGGTCAGCTTGTTTGATATCTTCAAAAGCGAACAGATCGGATTGGGTAAGAAGAGTCTGGCATACCGCATGACCTACCAATCGCATGAAAAGACACTCACTGATGAAGAGGCTTCCACGATTCGCAACCGAATTGTCCGGCGCCTTGAAAAGGATCTTGGTGCAAAACTGCGTGGATGAAGAAAGATTGATAGAAAACAAAAAATCGCCTGGCGCCAGGCGATTTTTTGTTTTCAGATTAATGAGGGAAATTTATTCCGGTGCATTACCCATGATGTGGTCAATTTGCTCGAGAATATCATTATCCAGTTTTTCAAGTGCTGCGGCTGCGAATAGATTTTCATCCAATTGTTCCAATTTTGTGGCACCCGTGATTACGCAGGATACTTCGCGTAGCCTGAGCAGCCAACCAATTGCCAACTGTGCAGTGGTTATTCCAAGTTCTGTTGCCAGTTGGGTTAGCTGCCTGACGATGGCGATTTTCTCCGGAGTGATTTCATCTGCTATCCATTTATAATCGGGAAGGTTGGTACGGCTGCCGGCAGGAATGCCATCATTGTATTTTCCTGACAGGATACCGAAGTACAAGGGGCTGTAAGACGGTTAATCCAATCCCAATTTCCTGGCAGACCGGCAGCAAATCCACCTCAACGCGTTTGCGGTGAAATAGATTATATTGAGGCTGCTCCATTGAAGGCGGGATCAAGCCGTATTGGCGGGCAACTCCATGTGCTTCCATAATCCTGGCTGGTTCCCATTGAGAGGTGCCCCAGTAAAGAATCTTCCCTTGATGGATGAGGTCGTTCATGGTGCGCACAACTTCTTCGACCGGTGTGTCCGGATCGTAGCGGTGGCAGAAATACAGGTCGAGATACTCCAGCTGCATGCGATTGAGTGAGTTATGGATTGCCTCGGTGACATGCTTACGGGAAAGCCCGCGCCCGTTGGGACTGCTTGATAAGGGCTGGAATACCTTCGATGATATTACCAATTCCTGACGGGGCAGATCCTGGACGGCTTTTCCCATGATAATTTCAGCCATGCCTTTGGCATAAACATCTGCACAATCAAAATAATTCACCCCATGATCGAAAGCAGAATGGATCATTCTGGCTGCCTGGTCTTCATCTAATTGTTTCCCGAAAGTAACCCATGACCCTAAAGCAATTTCACTCACTTTTAATCCCGATTTTCCCAAACGACGATAATGCATTTTCGTCTCTCCTTCCTGAATAATATTAGGTTACCTGGTGTTGCCCCGTATCCCGGGGTTGGATAGGATCCTGAATGTTGATATCCAGGATGAATTTCTTGAACATATCCTGGGCGAAAGATGAAAGCCGGTTTGTTTGAAATCCGATCATGATTTCTCTTGCAATCAAAAAGATATTAAGATGATGGAAGCCAAGCAATGTGTTATCCCTCATCAGAAATTACTGTGAAAAATCTCACAATAATAAATTATACTTATGGGTAATACTAAAAGAATACGATAAGTAATTCCTTCTAATAAATGTATTAATTGCAGTTAATCAATTATACTAACTGGTATTGGTTAAAATAACATAAGTGTGCCAGGTTGCTGCGAAGTAATTGAATTTGTTTATTGAACATAAAACCCCACTGGATATCAAGAAAGGAGATGCATGAAAGATAGGAACCCAATTATCCTTTTGTGCTTAGCCTCACTGGTTGCCCTCTTTGTCATCAGTTGTTCACCCGAGCGTCCATCTAATGAGGTTCTTCTTAGTACACCGCTTGCGGAAAGTGTATTCGAAGCCGGAACCCTTCCAGCCAAGCTGACCACGCCCCAACTTAATTCCGGGCAAGTGACCCAGGAAGCTGCTGAAGTTGATTATTGTCTACAATGCCATTCGGATCAGCAAATGTTAATGAATGCTGCTGACCCGATTGCGGATAACAATCAAAACACCGTTGTAGAGGTTTGGTCTGGGGATCTTCCTAAAATGGAACCCTGGGAGAAAGTCCTGGTGGATCTCTCCGCATATGAAAGGGATGTCCACAGTGCAGCAAGCTGCACCTTTTGTCATAGTGGTGTCCAATCCAGTGATAAACAAACCGCCCACCAGGGGATTATTGCACGGCCTAGCGATGGTGAAAATCCGGTTTGCTCTACCTGTCATGTGCACACTGATAAGAGCCACGTTTTTACCAGCTTGAGCTTGCATTCAACATTAAATGGTTTCCTGACAGCACTGGAAGCCCGAAGCGATCCAGCGGATACACAAAATCATGCGGCGCTGGAAGAAATGTTTACTTCCCAGTGTGCAACCTGCCATACATCATGTGGTGATTGCCATATATCTCAGCCAGCTGTTACGGGTGGTGGTTTTATTGATGGTCATGATTTTAATAAAACCCCTTCCCTAGAGCGTAATTGCAACGCCTGTCATGGCAGCCGGGCAGGTGACGAATTCATGGGAAATAACGAGGGTTTCGAAGCAGATGTGCATTACAGCCAGGGCAACATGATCTGTACAGACTGCCACACCGCTGATCAAATGCACGGAAAATATCCGCCAACCGGTGCCGGGGAAGAAGTTGTTTCCCCGCCGGATAATCGCTATTCAGGAGACCTGGGTCCCCAGTGTATAGATTGTCATCAATATGTTTTAATTGATAATAATGTCATGCACCGGGTTCACGGCGAAGATTTTTCCTGCCAGGTATGCCATTCCGTAAGTTATAAGAGCTGCGATGGCTGCCATGTTACGAAAAACGATGAAACTGAAATGCCTACCTTTAACCTGGATGGGTCTTCAATGACCTTCATGATTGGATTGAACCCCATTCAGGATGAAAACCATCCGGCTAAATATGCCACCCTGCGACATATACCCATCACCGAAACATCCTTTGAGGCTTATGGTAATAATCTCCTGCCGGAATTTGATAATTTACCCACCTGGGTTTATGCTACCCCGCATAACATACAACTCCAAACCCCTCAAAACAGGACCTGTGATTCCTGCCACGGGAATAAAGATATTTTCTTAACCAAAGAAAAAGTAACCAATTCCGAACTAGATGCAAATCAGAATGTAATTGTGGAAGATATACCCCCAACCCGTTTTAAATAATCCTTGGTTCATATGGGTGGCAAAATTATTGGAGATACCGGTGCAAATGATGCTTTTAGATAACTAAATGGGAGTTGATTCTGGTTGACTATGGCTTTGGCTGGATCCAAAGATTAAGGATAAGAATGATAAGCATTCACAATCTTTACCGGTAGCACAAAGGAACTGCGAATTATGAAAAAACAAGAAATTTCTAGAAGAAAATTTATGGGTCTAACCCTGGCAGGCGGGGGAGCTCTGGTAACCACGGGTTCCAGTCTGCTCAATATCAATCCGATGACCGCCAATGAATCCAATGGGGCAGCATATGCCATGATTATTGATACAACCAAGTGTGTTGGCTGCGGAGCCTGTGTTACAGCCTGCACGATGGTGAACGACCTACCAGATGGTAAGAGCTATATTCAGCGCATCGTAAAGGATGATGGAGACAATACCTGGTTTCTAATGATGAGCTGCCAGCACTGCGCAAATCCCCCCTGCGCAACCGTATGCCCGACCAATGCCACCTACATACGTCCGGACGGAGTGGTGATAACAGACCGGAAATTATGCGTGGGGTGCAAATATTGTATGTATGCCTGCCCTTATGAAGCCCGGGTGTACCTTCCTGATGAAGGTGTGGCTGATAAATGCTGGTTGTGCATGAACAGGGTACTGCAAGGGAAGGATCCCGGGTGTGTTTTTGCCTGCCTGTTTGGTGCGCGTATTTTCGGGAAAATTGATGATCCTGAAGTATCTAAAGTGCTGGCATCCGGAAAAGCTAAGCCGCTATACCCGGAATTTGGCACAAACCCGGCAATTGTGACCTATATTATCGAATCATAAGCAGCAGACAAGAGGAGCAATATGCAAGAAGAATGGGGTTGGATCATCGCAATTTATCTTTTCTTGGGGGGCCTTGGGGCCGGCGCCTGCATGGTTGCTGTTTTCATGGAATTTTTTAGAAAAATAAATCAGTGTGTTTCATCCTGTCCAGTCACCCTGGTTGGTGCAACCATACCAGGCCCAATCCTGGCTATTGGTACCCTGCTGTTGATCTTAGATCTTGGCCAGGGACTGCAAAAACCGTTGTTAATTATTAACTTGTACACCCATTTCACTTCCGTAATGACCTGGGGAACATGGATACTGACCCTTTTTATTCCGGTTTCAATGGTGTACGGATTTTTTGAGGTAATGGATTTTAAGCCGGAAGCCTGGGAATGGATAAAATCCAGATCCTGGATAGTCAGAATGGAAAAGTTCCATACATTTTTAGAAAATTTCCAGCTAAAGCGCAACAAGCAAGGCATAGCCTTGGTGTCAGGTGTACTGGCGCTGGGCGTGGCTCTATATACAGGCTTGCTGATCAGCATAGTTGGTCCAGCCGTCCCATTCTGGTCTATTCCGCTGATACCTGCCCTTCCTATACCCATCCTTCCGTTGCTCTTCTTATCCTCAGCGCTCTCCTCCGGGCTGGCAATCACGGTAGATTTTGTAGACAGCGTGCTAAACCATGATTCTCACGAACATATGAGCCGGCTCCCCTATTACCATCTGGCAATAATCCTGATTGAAGGACTTTTTATCAGCCTATTATTAATTCAATGCCAATTCTAGTGGAGGAGCGGCAGCTCAGTCGGCCGAGGCTATTATCAGCGGTCCATACAGCATTTTGTTCTGGTTTTTTGTTGTTGGTCTGGGGCTTATTATTCCGGTGATCATACACGGAATACACAGTTCGGGTAAAAAGAAATTGAATGATAATATTTGCCTTGCCAATGCTCTTGGAGTTCTGTTTTCAAGTCTCATACTGAGATTTGTTATCGTAGCGGCTGGCATCCACGCATTTTTGTGAGGTGATATTGACATGATTCCAAAAAATTGGTCTGATTGGACGATTGCCCCGATAGCTTTTGCTGTCATTATTGTATTGATCCTGCTTGGATCGGTTGTTGTGCCTATCGTCAGTGGTATTTCTCCAGAAGAAGAACCCACAATTGTGAAGAAGGGTATGATACAGTTTGGTTCACTGAAATCCCAGGCATGCGTAGATTGCCACACCAACAAAGAAGCGCTGATGGAAGTTGCTAAGAATTCGGCTGCGGTTGACGAGGTCTTCATTGATCCGGTCTATTTAACCGGGTATCATGCCCAGCTTGGCTGCAGCACCTGTCATTTGGGTAATGGGGAGGCAAAAACCTTTGATGAAGCCCATACAAATTTACTGGTTGCCCCCAGCTATTATGGGGACAGCCGTGTAGAAAGCATCTGCATCACCTGCCATGGAGATATTACAGAAAAAAGTATCAACACCTCTGAAAAAACCATTCATGATGAATTTCTGGATGTCAGGCATAAAGATTCTACCATTGACCGCTGCAGCACCTGCCATGGTCAGGTAGCCCACGGATCGGATCCATTTACTGAGAATTCCCACCTTACAGGAATCCAGACTACATGCCACTCCTGCCACGCTAGTTTCAGTAATGAATCACAACTAAGGTGTCAGGACTGTCATGATAACCCCCATGAGGTTGATGCTGATTGTATTGACTGCCACTCGGTTGAAGAATGGGCTATAAAATCCCCTGAATAATTATTAACCTGTTTAAGATGGTTTCTTCAAATGCCCCATTTTGGGGCATTTTTAGTCAGTCATTGCCGGTACTTTTTCCGGGACCAATGCCAAGCGGTTTCCATTTATCATCCTGACTGCGCAACCGGTGCATTGCTCCTCCGCGTTTGTGGATGTCTTCAAAGCCCTCCGGTCTGATAAGAATTCCATCCCCATCCAGCAGCCTGCTAATCCCTCCCTGCCCAGGTTCCAGCCATTTATCCTGGCAAAATTTACAATTCGATGCATTATGAGAGTGATAATTGACTGGTTCTTCATAGGTCGTAATCATTCCTTCGTAATTGCGCAGAACAATTTTATGGTCGGACATGCTGAGTAGATAGTTAGGACCCATCGGTACTTTGCCAGCGCCGCCAGGACCATCCACGACATATTGAGGGATGGAAAATCCCGATGTATGGCCGCGCAGCCCTTCAATAATCTCTATACCCTTGGCAACCGGGGTTCGAAAATGACCTGCTCCTTCCACAAGATCGCACTGGTAAAGGTAATAAGGACGGACCCGGATTATTACCAGGTCCTGGACAAGTTTGCGCTGAATATGGACACAATCATTGATCCCTGCCAGGAGGACCGTCTGGTTGCCAAGCGGGATGCCTGCCCGGCTGAGTTTATCGCAGGCATCTGCCAGTTCAGCAGTGATTTCGTTGGGGTGGTTCACGTGGGTATTTAACCAGATAGGATGGTATTTCTGGAGCATTTCGCATAGATCAGCAGTTATTCGCTGAGGCATAAATACAGGAACACGCGAACCTATACGGATGATTTCCACATGGGGGATACTGCGCAGCCTGATAAGCAGGTCTTCCAACACTTTTGGGGGAAGCGTTAGCGGGTCACCCCCCGAGAGGAGTACATCCCTAACCTGGGGAGTGCGGCGAATGTAATCAAGCTGTGCTTCATGTTCATCCCGCGAGAAGGTTGAGGCAGGGTCCCCGACAATGCGGGCGCGTGTGCAGTAGCGGCAGTAGGAAGCGCATTGTGTCGTTACAAGCATTAATACGCGGTCAGGATAGCGATGTACCAGACCGGGGACCGGGGAGTGCAGATCCTCTGCCAGGGAGTCTTCCATCATTCCAGTGAATGGGGTGATCTCACCGGATGATGGAATCACCTGTTTACGGATAGGATCCTGGGGATCTTGCGGATCGATCAATGAAGCAAAGTAGGGCGTAATTTCCACACGAAACAATCCCTGCGTATCCAATGCTAACCTCTCACTTTCGGTCAGCTGGAGGATTTTCTCAAAATCCGCGGGGCTGTTCAACCGGTGGCTGATTTGCCACCTCCAGTCATTCCACTTTTCGGCAGGAATATCTTGATAGATGGGCGCTCTTCTGGATGGGAACTGTAAACGATTCATGAAATCAACTCCTGGAAAGGGATCAGTCTGTAAGAAAACCTGCAAAGCGGGAAAATACCTGGATTATCGATTTTAAATTATACGTGAAATTCGGATGCGATCACGAAAATAATCATTAAGTTCGGAAAGGAATTATTTAAGAAATAAATATGTTCATTTTCGGAATATATCCGTTTTATTAATAATTTATCAGAATGCAGCAGAGAAACTTGACGTTGGGGTAGGTGCGTGGTATTATAAAAAGCGATATTTTAGCACTCTCGCTATGAGAGTGCTAATAGGATGGAGTATGTCTGAGCTCGCAGAATTAACTGACCGCCAAAAATTTATCCTTACCCTGCTGGTGCACGAATATATCCACTCTGCAAATCCGGTTGGGTCCAGATTATTGATGGAAAAATACCACTTAGATATGAGTTCTGCTACCATTCGGAATGAACTGGCACTCCTGGCTGAACTTGGATATATTGATCAGCCTCATACTTCAGCAGGGCGTCAGCCAAATGAAAAGGGATATCGTTATTTTGTCAGCCACCTTCTCCAGCAAATTGATCTACCTGTACAGATCCGGCATACAATAAGTCACCAGTTCTTTCAAATGCGGCATGATGTAGAACAATGGGGTCCTCTTGCGGCATCGATCCTAGCAAATGTCTCCAGGGCGGCTTCCGTTGTAACGAATCCAATGCCTGAGATTGCCAGATTAAAACATCTTGAGTTAATCGTGACTCAGGGAAAACAAGTGCTCATGGTTTTGGTACTTACTGGCGGCTCTGTTCATCAGCGGATCATCTCGCTTGACGATCCGGTACCACAAAACCAGCTCTCAATAATTGCCGAAAAAATGGTCCAATTATTTAAAGGCCAGGAAGCCAGGACGATTACAATACTGAAAGCAAATTTACTGGGTTTGGAAAGCGATATTGCGGGTTGGATTATTGAAGAAATGAACCGGGCGGATGGTTTTTCTTCAGGAGAAGTATATCTTGACGGCCTGACAAATGTCATGTCCGAACCGGAGTTTATCAGTTCCAAAGAGGCGCGCCATGCTCTTCACCTGCTGGAGGAGCGGTCTTTACTCTATGATCTTCTGACCAGTACCCTATTAACCAATCAGGTCGGCGGTGTTCAGGTGGTCATTGGGGGTGAGGGAAACATGCAGGAATTAAAACAGTGTTCCGTTATCCTCTCCCGGTACGGTGTACCAGGTTTGGCAATGGGTACTCTCGGAGTCCTGGGACCAATGCGGATGCCATATGACCGGACAATCTCAACGGTTCGGTTTATGTCAAACCTGTTAAGCAGCATGGTAACGGATGCTCTTGTCGATTGATAAACTGTCCATTTCGGGTGGTTAGATATCTTGAAATAATTTGTATGGTGTAAAGGAGTAACTGGAAAACTGATGGAAAAACCCAAGCAAGATAAACATTCAAGGAAGAAAATGGATGGGCAGCCTGTTGATAAAAATCCACCTTATGAATCATCAGAAGGTGATACCGGTACTCAACCTGAATTTACGGATGAAACCGAGGGTGTATTCGTGCCTCTGAGCCAATTTGAGGCGCTTCAGGAGCAAATGGAAGCGATCAGGATCAAGTCAGCTGAAAATTTTGAAGGCTGGCAGCGGGAAAGAGCAGATTTTCTTAATTATAAGAAGAGGATAGAACGCGATCAGGTTTCCTCAGGAAATCAAATTAAGGGTGATATTATAAAAAACTACCTGCAGATTCTGGATGATCTTGAACTTGCCTTGAAATCAAAACCTGATGCTGGGGACGGTAAGAATTGGGCAGAAGGAATTGAATTAATATCAAGAAAACTGCGATCGATCCTTGAATCGGAAGGTGTAAAACAAATAGAAGCAGAACAAGGGTTATTTGACCCAAATGTACATGAAGCCATTTCAAATGAATCGGATCCAAATTATAAAAGCGGAGAGATTATCGAAGTGCTTCAAAGAGGATATAGGTTTGGAGACCGGGTATTGCGCCCGGCTAAAGTTCGCGTAGCTCGCTAGGAGACATCTTATGGGAAAAATTATTGGAATTGATTTAGGAACAACAAACTCGGTAGTTGCTGTGATGATAGGTGGTGAGCCCACGGTTATACCCACGGCAGAAGGGGAGCGCTTGCTCCCATCAGTGGTTGCCGTGAATAAAAACCATGAAAGGTTGGTGGGGCGTACGGCCCGCAATCAGTCAATCGTAAACCCCGAAAATACAATCTTTTCAATAAAGAGGTTTATGGGCAGAAAATTTGATGATCCGGAAGTGCAAAAATCGCTTCAGCGGGTACCTTACAAGGTGTCAAAGGCCCCCAATGGCGATATCCGGGTAAGGCTGGATGAAAAGGATTATTCACCCCCGGAAATTTCAGCCATGATACTGGCTAAATTAAAATCAGACGCGGAGGCATATCTGGGAGAAAGCATTACCCAGGCAGTGATCACTGTGCCGGCATATTTTAATGATGCACAACGCAATGCAACCAAGGATGCAGGCAAAATCGCCGGACTGGAAGTACTGCGAATCATCAATGAACCAACCGCATCGTCGTTGGCGTATGGATTGGATAAGAAAAAGAATGAAGTGATCGCCGTTTATGATCTGGGTGGAGGAACGTTTGATATTTCCATCCTTGATGTTGGCGAAGGAGTATTCCAGGTGCGGTCCACCTCCGGAGATACTTTCCTGGGAGGCGATGATTTTGACAACCGCGTGATGGATTACTTAATTAGTGAATTCAAGAAGAGTAATGGGATAGATATCTCGCAGGACCGCCAGGCACTGCAGCGCCTTAAGGAAGCATCTGAAAAAGCTAAAATTGAGCTTTCCAGCGTGATGCAGACTGAGATTAACCTGCCTTACCTGACAGCAGACAGTACCGGTCCAAAACACCTGGTGATGAACCTGACCCGCTCCAAGTTTGAGCAGCTGACAGAAGACTTGATCGAGCGGAGTTTAAAACCAGTAAAAAACGCCTTGAATGATGCCAGTATGAAGCCTTCCGATGTAAATGAGGTTGTCCTGGTTGGCGGCATGACGCGTATGCCTGCTGTGCAGGATGCTGTCCGAAAATTATTTAATAAAGAGCCCCACAAAGGTGTCAATCCTGATGAAGTTGTGGCTGTTGGGGCTGCTATTCAAGCTGGTGTGTTGGGCGGAGAGGTAAAGGATATTCTCCTGCTGGATGTAACCCCCTTGACATTGTCTGTAGAAACGCTTGGAGGGGTAGCCACATCATTAATTGAACGCAATACAACCGTCCCTACCCGCAAGAGCCAAATTTTTTCAACAGCATCGGATGGTCAGACCCAGGTGGAAATTAATGTTCTGCAAGGGGAACGGCCTATGGCGGTTGATAACAAATCCCTGGGTAAATTTGTCCTGGATGGGATCCCTCCGGCACCACGCGGAATACCCCAGGTAGAGGTTACTTTTGATATTGATGCAAACGGTATTTTGAATGTGACAGCCATGGATAAAGCCACCGGTAAGAGCCAGAAAATCACTATCACGGCATCTTCCGGATTGTCTGACCAGGAAGTTGAACGGATGCGCCGGGATGCGGAAACTCATGCTGAAGAGGATAAAAACCGCAAGGAGTTAATTGAAGCCCGCAATTATGCTGATAACATAGCCTATACATCTGAGAAAACCCTGCGGGATTTGGGAGATAAAGTCTCTGCTGATGATAAGAGCAAGATTGAAGAAAAGGTGAAATCAGTTCGGGAAATTTCACAGCGTGATAATGTAACCGAGATTCGCTCAGCAGCTGATGAACTTGGACAACTTATCCAGCAGGTTGGCGCTACCATGTACCAGCAGCAAAATCCTGCAGGCGGGGAAACCGGGCCAACCGAGCCCAGCCCAGAGCAGGGTGGGGGAACCACGGGCGGGGAAGAAGTTGTGGATGGGGAATTCACCAGCGAATAATTTATAAACGAGGAGCATGATAAACAGGTTTTTGGCGGTGTTAGCTGTCAAAAACCTGTTATTATTAACCAATTATGGCCCAAAGAGACTATTATGAAATATTAGGGGTATCCAGAAATGCCACTCCAGATGAATTGAAGTCGGCATTTCGCAACCTGGCGCGTCAATTCCATCCAGATGTAAACCAGGCAGCTAATGCAGAAGAAAAATTTAAAGAAATAAACGAAGCGTATGCCGTTCTTTCGGACCAGGAAAAACGGGCTGCTTATGATCGCTATGGGCATGCCGGACTGAATGGAATGGGAGGAATGCCCGATTACACCACGTTTGATTTCTCAGATCTATTTGAAGAATTTTTTGGTTTTGGGACATCAAACCGCAGGCGCAACCGCAATGCCCCCAGGAGAGGAGCGGATTTCTCCTACAATCTGACCCTGGCATTTGAGGAAGCCATTTTTGGGGTGGATAAAGAAATAAAAATTACCCGGGATGAGGTCTGCAGCAGATGCAACGGAAATGGGGCTGAACCTGGCACTACTCCTGAAACCTGTCAGACTTGCGGGGGGAGGGGGGAAGTTCAAACTGTCCGACAGACTTTCCTTGGATCAATGGTCCAGGTGACTACCTGCCCTAAATGCAATGGAAAAGGTTCACTGATTTCAACCCCTTGCAAAAACTGTAAAGGACGCGGGCTCGATCGGAAGAATCTTACCAAAATGGTGTCTATACCGGCTGGTGTTGATAATGGCAACCAGGTTCGTTTAGCAGGAGAGGGTCAACCAGGACTTAACGGTGGTCCAAATGGAAATCTCTATATCGATATTACAGTCCTTGACCATAAATTCTTTAAACGTCGAAAAAGTGATATCTACCTGGATTTGAATATCAATATTGCCCAGGCTGCTGTCGGAGCAGAGATTGAGGTGCCAACTGTACACGGGATTGAAAAGTTGACCATACCTCCCGGCACCCAACCCGGAAAAATATTCACCATGAAAGGTAAAGGAGTCCCCTTTGTTCGTAACAACGGGCGGGGAGACCAGATGGTAATTATAAATGTTGATATTCCAACTCGCTTGACAACTGAACAGAGAGACCTGTTTGAACAGCTGGCGAAGACACTTGGCAGTGAAGTTCTTCCTCAGGAAAAAAGCTTCCTTGACCGCTTGAAGGATGTTCTTGGTGGATAACGCTTACTGGCTTGAAGTGTCTCTCGATGTAGACGGGGAGATGGCAGAGGCTTTAGCTGCTATGCTCTCTGAACATTTTGTCAACGGGGTTGTAATAGAAACCCCCGTTGTGTACGATGAATCAGAAGAAACGTATACTTCTACAGGTAATGTGCGTGTTTTTGGCTATATGGCCCTTGATGACCAACTTGAGGAAAAACGCCAAAAACTTATGCAAGCGTTGTTTTTCATGGGGAGAATTAGAGAACTTCCTGAACCGGTTTTCCGCAAGATAGAGGATGAGAACTGGATGGAAGCCTGGAAGAAAAATTATCATCCCATAAATTTGGGAGACCGGATTCTAATCCTTCCGGCCTGGATAACCGAAGAAGACCCGCAGCGAATTGCGATTCGAATCGATCCCAGTATGGCATTTGGCACCGGCACGCATCCTTCCACCCAGCTTTGCCTGGTATTGATGGAAAAATATCTCCAACCCGGCATGAATGTGATTGATCTTGGCTGCGGTTCAGGTATTCTCTCCATTGCTGCAGCGAAACTTGGCGCTGCAGCTGTTATGGCTGTTGATACTGACGCGGATGCTGTAAAAGCTTCCTTTGATAATGGTTCTGCAAACCAGGTGCTGGCAAAATTAGAGATTCACCTTGGATCCCTGGATGAGATAAAGGCAGGAGATTATTCCTTCTCAAAAGGCCACCTTGTTGTGGCCAACATCCTAACCACGGTAATTCTTAACCTTTTTCATAATGGGCTGGCTGATATTGTGGAATCCGGCGGCATTCTATTGCTGGCTGGTATCCTGGAAGACCAGGCAACGAGAATACAACAGGCAGCTGAAGCGAATGGGCTGACTCAGGTTGATTTCATGCAGCAAAATGATTGGATTGCACTGGCGTACCGAAAAGGACCATTGGCATAATCCAGCCTTGCGGATATTTTTCCGGGTACCTATTTTTAAGTTATCCATCCTTAACACCATACCCATGAATTGGATCTTTTTATCGCCCCACCTTGATGATGTTGTTTTGTCCTGCGGCGGACTGATTTGTGAGCAAATTAAAGCTGGCGATCAGGTGCAGGTATGGACGATCTGTGCTGGTGATCCCCCCGATTATGAATTGACCCCATTTGCCAGGGAACTGCACACCCGCTGGAATGCGGAAAACAATCCCGTTTCAATTCGCAGGGAAGAAGATCTGCTTGCCTGTTACCATCTAGGAGCAGTTTCAATCCATTTTAACTACCCGGACTGCATTTACCGCCGCTTTCCGGGCACAATTGAACCGGTAATTAAAAATGAAGACGATCTTTTCCGGATATTTGACTGTCGTGAGGAATCCCTGGTCAGGCATCTTCACCAGGAGCTGAAGGAATCGGTTCCGGAATCGGCTCAATTTGTACTTCCGTTGACGATTGGTAACCATGTAGATCACCAATTAACCCGCCTGGCAGGAGAGGGGATTAGTTCCCGGATTTATTACTATGCGGATTATCCCTACGTAATTAATCCGCAATTTGAGTTAGGTCGGTATGCAAGGTCCGGTTTGGTGGAACAAATTTTTTCCGTTGGTGAGGATAGTTTATTATCCTGGCAGCAGGCTGTATCTGCATACAAATCCCAAATCAGTACATTTTGGAGCGATATCCCGGCCATGTACGAAGCGATTTACGCTTATTGGTTGAACGGTGGCGGAGCAATGTTGTGGTGTTGAAATTAAGAACCATGTTCCTTAAATAATTAAGCTATAGGAAATTCTCTTAATAAATTATGCTATACTCATAATATGCAAGAAGCAAAATTCTGGTATTCCTGGTCAGATTCTTTGCAACGGTGGGGTTTTCGAGAGACTGCATGCTTTATATTAAGTGCATCCGGGCCATTGCAGATTATTCCTTGCACAATTGGCGATTATTGTCCAACCTATTTTCATTTCCCATATCAGCAAGGACGAATTTTCCGCAATGATGGAACTCCTGGAAGATTCGCAAGAATGTAATCGTTTTGTTTGCTTTCTCAGTGAGGAGGGGCTTCATTGAACCCGCAAGGTACTGATTTATTCGGATCAGCAATTCTGGTTCTAGCAGTTACATTTCTTTTCATGTTTGCCCTTGATAGACGTTCAAAGAGAAAACAGCATTTCCGGCAAATTCCCGGAATAATGCAATTGAAACGGTCCATCGGTGAAGCAATCGAACAGGGAAAACGGATACATGTTTCACTGGGAAGCGCCGGATTACCGGCAGAATACATCTGCTTCAGCCCTGGCAGGATTAGGGGCATTAAGGAGCATAGCCCAGTTCAGCAGCCTGGGAGATTTGCCACCTGAATCAACCAGCGGAAATGGCTCAATAGCGCTGCTCAGTAAAGAAACCCTGAGGAACGCTTTCACCTCCTTTGATTCAACCCAACTTTTTGATCCTGATAACGGCAGAATGACAGGGGTGACTCCTTTTTCATACGCCCTGGGCGCAATACCGGTGATTGGCCAGGAGAAAGTCGGTACCAATCTGGTTGTTGGGCACTTTGGCCCCGAGGTAGCTTACCTGTCAGATGCTGCCCGCAGGCAAAATGCATTCCTTCTGGGGGGTAGTGATGCCCTGCCTGCGCAGGCTGTCCTTTATGTGACTTCTGAGGACCCTTTGCTTGGTGAGGAAACCTTTGCAGCCGCGGCTTATCTGGACAAAGGGCTATTCCAGACCGCAAGTCTTCGAACCCAGGATGTTCTCAGATGGATCCTCATCGCCATCATGGTTGTGAGCGTAATTGATAAAATTGTTACTTCCCTTACCGGGAGGCCATGGTTATGAAAATATCCATTGCTGCAATAATTGCGGTTGCTGCTGGATCTAATTGTTCTAATGGGATTTGTATATCCATTACCTGTTCTAACGGAAATTAGCACCAATTTTCTCAGTTGGGCAGTTGTTGTTGCTGGAGTTGCGACACTGGTAGGGATAATCAACCTGATTGGTGTGCATTTGCGAAAACCATTTCGCCATCAGAACCGGGATTTTTACAGCCCGGCATTAATCACTTCTTTTTTTGTTACCCTGGTTATTGGATTGTGGCTCACACCAGCGGATAAATCCTTCCAGCACGTGGTGACTTCCATTCAGGTTCCTGTGGAAACCAGCCTGTTGGCAATTTTATCCATCACCCTCCTTGTAGCGGTCGTAAGGCTGTTTCGGATGCGTAAAGGACTGATGCTCTGGTCGTTTCTTATTAGTGCCGTATTATTTATAATTTTTGGCCCCGGGATGCTGGTAATTGTACCTGACCATTCGCCAATATCAAATATGATCGCGTACCTGAATATTATTCCTTTAGCCGGAGCGCGAGGTATTCTCATAGGAGTGGCCCTGGGAAGCCTGATGACTGGTTTGAGAATAATCTTCGGTTCTGACCGCCCTTATGATGGATAGCCATGGAAGATATACGTTGTCCCGTCTGTAAAAAAAGCAACCCTCCGGGTGAAGATACTTGTTTATTCTGCGGAGCCGATCTGGTCCCTGCTGATCTTCCCATTTCTGAAACACCTCCGGGGGATGAAGTAAATGAACCGCAGTGGTTAAAGGATTTCCGGGAAAAGACTAGTTCACCGGATCCTGGACTTGAGGATGATCTTTCAAAAGGAAGTTCGTCAGATCCAGATGACCGTACACCTGATTGGCTGCGTCGAATTCGTGACCACAATGAACAGAAATTAGCCGGACGCGCCTATATCTCTGACCCGCCTGTGGAACAATCTCCAGGAGTAACCCCCGAAGGAGGGCAAACACCCTCATCCGGGGAACCCCCATCCAGCAATCCTCAACCGGTAAATGGTTCCGGTTTACAGGATTGGTTGAATAAATTACACAAGCTTGAAAACCCAAAAAACAATCCCTCGGACTCTAAAAGTGGTGAAAACACAGCCCTGATATTGGGGGCGTCTCTCCAGGAATCGGAAAGCGGGGAGCCTGGTGGGGGTGTATGGGAAAATGACAGTGATGGCTCGGAACAGTTCCTTTCAGATAGTCTGACGGTCCCCCAGGATAACCAGAAAACCCCCGCAGTGATCGAAGGGGAAGAATTATTACTCGCCGTGCAGCCTGAGCAAATTTCTGAAGAATCGCTGACGGTCGAAATTGGAGAATATGATAGCGAAGCGGATGAAACAGGGGATTATGGTCCTAATCTTGCGGCAGCAGCGGCTGTAACGGCAATCAGCGATGCGGCGCCGGAATCCTCATCGAAAAGAAATGATCTGGTTGGCAGGCTTTCAGCTATTCTGGGCGGAATTGGGTTTCTGAAAGTTCACAAGGCAAAATCCCAGGAAAATACGGTAACAGAAGAAAAAGAAATCCCCCTCTCAAAAGAAATCGGATCGATTATCTATGCGGCTGATGAACAGGTTGGAATTCCCGGTGATGAAATTACTGAGGTAAAAAATACAGATCTTGACGGCCCAGATAGTGCCGCTCTCCTGGTTAGCCAGGTTGAGGAAGGACAGGAAGAAGTTGCATTGGCGGAGTCCTTGCTCGATGAACCCAAGGACTCACTGAGCCCTGCAGAACGATCCGGAACGAAAGAACTCACAGAGGCAGGGACATCTTCCCCGGATTTGCCTGGCTCTGTCCAGTCCGAAGAATTCCCGGCTGAGTTTACGCCGGCATCCAGCACCTTAAGAAGTATCAACCTTACTGACCAGCAGCGTGCTCAAGCAGTGGTTTTACAGGATTTGCTGAGGGATGAAGTGGAACCTCAGGTTCCGCCGGTGAAACGGAGTAAAATCCCGAACTTATTAATGCGTTGGATTGTAGGAATCATACTAATTGCAGCATTGATTTTTACAATAATTACTGCGGGCGAAACGAAGCTGCCATCATTTTATATCCCTCCCATGCCACAGCAGCTTTCTTTTTATAATCAGATTGAATCCTTGCCGGTAAAAGCCCCGGTTTTGGTGGCTTTCGATTATGAAGCTGCCTTCTCGGGCGAAATTCGCCCCCTGGCAATAAATGTAATAGAACATCTGAAACAAAAAAGTGCGACTATTGCGGCGATCTCTATTGTTCCGGCAGGTCCAATCCTGGCAGAAGACGTCTATGCAGCAGCAACGCCGGCTAATTCCTTACTACAGCAAACAGATCCGGGCGAATTTGTAAATCTGGGGTATCTGCCGGGTGGACTGGTGTCCCTGAGAGAGTTTTCGCTCAATCCGGTAGAGGCTAGCACCTATGGTTTGCAATCGGCAGCAGATGGAATGTCTCCCTGGTCACAACCTGCTTTGCAGGGCATTTCACGTCTGTCCGACTTCTCCATGGTAATAGTCATTTCTGATTCGCCTGGAAACCGGCAGATCATGGATTGAACAGGTGCAGCCATCTTTAGGGAAAATCCCTTTACTGTTGGTAACCAGTGCCCAGGCAGGCCCCATGTTAAACCCTTACTTGTTTAGCGGTCAGGCCAATGGAGTGATATCCGGGTTCCCTGGAAATTTGGTATATGAGCAGCTTCTCAATAAAGGCATCGGTGATCCAACTGCCTTCCTGGCCTATCGGACCGGAATGTATATCTTGCTGGTATCACTGATCATAGGAATCTTTCTAAAAATATTCTCACCTGCAGCTACGCCTCCTTCGCAAGAAAAGGGAAATGATGATGTTACCCTCTGATACGATCTGGTTGATTGTAAGTCTCTTTTTCACCCTTGTGATTTTTAGTTATCTATTAGGAGATAATTTTATTTTCCGATTGACCTCGTATATTTTCATTGGTATTACGGCTGGTTATATTGCTGTAATCGTTTTCTATCAGGTCATCCTGGGGAGGTTGGTATGGCCACTGATGAGTGGCACCAATGAACAACGCGGGCTTCTGGTAGTCCCCTTATTATTGTCCTTACTGCTAATCTTAAAACTCTCCCCCCGGTGGAGCTCCCTGGGGAATATCCCGCTGGGATTTCTGGCTGGTGTAGGTGCGGCATTAATTACCCTGGGAGCATTATTTGGAACGATCACCGCACAAACAGGTGCTGCCATTGACGCATTTAACACCCTGCCCCTGGAAAATCAGCAAACTAAATGGCTTGAAGGCGGATTTTTATTACTCGGTACCATCAGCACCCTGGCATATTTCCATTTTGGTGCAGCCAGAAAGAGGAATACTGAAAACAGACCGGCCTGGATTGAGCCGCTAGCCAAATTGGGAAAAATTTTTATTGGATTTACCCTGGGAGCCCTTTTTGTCGGGGTCTATTCAGCAGCACTTGTCTCCCTCATTGACCGGATTCAATTTATCTTTAATTCGGTCAGCCAGGTCCTGGTTACTTTACCCTGAAGCCGGGCAGAATGGGGTCACCCAGTTTTGGATCTCCAGTACTTGGATTAGATCTAGGTTCATCCAATATAAAGGCATCTTATTTCGATATAGTTTCAGGAAACTATCGATTTATTTGTGCCTCGCAAGCGGGAGGGGGAAATCATAGCCAAAATTTTGATTTTTTCCGGGCTGTTCAAAATGCTGTCTCCATTATAGAAACAAAAACCGGCAGAATTCTACTGAACTCTGATGGAATGGTCATTGTACCGGTTTCCCGCGATGGTCACGGGGTAGGGCGGGTAGTGATTACCTGCTCATCAGGTCCAGCCATCAAAGTGCTGCTGGCTGGCTTGTTAGCGGATGTTTCCCTGGCCAGTGCGGTTCATCTTGTTGAATTGAATTATGGAGAGATTGTCCACAAGATCGGATTATTTAATCAGCTTCCGGTTGTTGAACAAATTGATAGGGTTATCCGGACAAAACCCGATTTTTTGATTCTTACAGGAGGATTTGACCAGGGGGCTGAGCGTTCACAGGAAAATAACATTGAAATTATTCGTCTTATTTATTCAGTGCTGCCTGAGTATGATCGTCCAATTATTTTGTACGCTGGCAACAAGAAGTATGCTCAATATGCCAGTGAAACCCTGTCAAAATTGGCTCCAACACGGATTGTTTCCAACCTGAGGCCTACCTATGATTTGGAAGATTTAAATCCGGCGCAGCATGAAATGGAAGAAATTGTTGCGGAATTCCGCCAGAAAAAATCCAGCTCTTTGCAAAGGTTGGGAAAAATCAGCGAAACCCTCCCTGCCTCATCTGCACATTCTTTTGGCAGGGCCGTACGTTTTTTGAGCAAATGCCTTGATCCGGATAAAGGCATAATGGGTATTGATATTGGGACTGAAACCACGACGATCGCGGCAGCAAAAGATGGAAAAATAAATATTCGGGTACTGCCTTACGGGATGGGCGAGCCAATGGCCTCAATAACAACGCCGGAGGATTTATCTGGAATCAGGCGCTGGCTGCCCCCCCGAATTTCAAAACAAAAAGTGAGGGATTATCTCTGGCAAAAAAGCCTCTACCCGGGATCGATCCCGGCAGATTCAGATTCACTGGCAATAGAACAGGCTGCAGCACGGGTGATCATTCAACAATCAAAAGCAGAACTTGATGGTGAATTTTTATCCCGGGAATTGGAATATGGAACTATCCTGGCCAGCGGGGCAGTATTAGCAAATGCTCCCTCATCTATCCAGAGTTTGCTGATGCTGCTGGATGGTATAGAACCAATTGGAATCATTTCAATTTATTTAGACCGTTATGCTATCCTTTCAATGATGGGTGCTGCAGCCCAGTCCGATCAAGCCCTGCCGGTCCAGGTGTTGGAATCTTTCTTATCGGAAAACCTGGCAACAGTCATCTGTCCTGTCAGCAGGGCAATGTCTGGAATGCCAATTCTGGAGGTAACGGTTGAACACCAGGATGGCAATCGAAGTGCCTATGAGGTGAAGAAAGGGGAACTTGTCCAAATAAAAATTCCAATTGGCGTGGTAGTAACCCTTCATGTAAAAACCAGGTTTCTTACCAGGTTGGACGCTGCAGGAAAGGTAAGTGAGTCAAGCTTTCAAGTCAGGGGGGGTAGCCTGGGAGTGATTATAGATGGACGCGGCAGACCGATAAATTTGCCAATTATTGAAGGAAGACGCTGGACAATGCTGAACAAATGGAATCATTCCATTAAGCAATGAGATTCTGGTATATTTATTGCACCTACTTGGTGAGGAGAATTTCCACACCATGTTGGAGCAGGTAACGCACATTTCGCCCCATACACACATCAGCCGGACCCGTTTGCTGCAGGATACAGGAAGGGTGCTTGCACGTCTTGACCAGGCAATCAATGCCACGGATGTAATTGCAGAAACACGGCAGGATGGAAAACATGTGCTAATTGAAGTTCAGCATGCTTTTTCCTTGAAGCGATCCAATAACATGGAAAATATTATTGTTCGGAAATACGGTGATCGGATCAATCGGGGAGATGTTCTGGCAGAATTAAAAGGTTTCTTCCCGAGGGTACTTCGTTCCCCGGTTTCAGGTGAGGTTGTATCCGTTCAGGGTGGGAAAATAATTGTAAAAGTACAGAATCCTCCCCACAGGTTATTATCAGGTTTTAGAGGTGTGGTTACCAGGATTATTCCTGACAGGGGGGTGGTGATTGAAAATAGCGGGGCAATTATCCAGGGAGTTTGGGGCAACGGGCAAATCAATCAAGGAATGCTTATCTCCAACTTAAGCAACCCGAAGCAAGCATTTACTCAGGATCAAATAAACAGCCGCCTTAAAGGAAAGGTTGTTTTGGCAGGTCACTGCCGCCACGCCAGGACTTTACAGCTCTGTGCACGCCTTGATTTAAAAGGTCTCATCCTGCCAAGTATGTCTCCGTCCCTGGTGCCGGTAGCAGAAAGGCTGCCGTTTCCTATCATCCTTGTAGAAGGGTTTGGGAATATCCCCTTAAACAGTTCTGCTTACGACATTTTTTTGGCTCATGAAAATAGGGTGGTATCCATTTTTGGGGGGAATACCTATCAGAGATTTGGAGAAAGACCGGAAATATTTATCCCCCTTGAGGAATATACCGAAGAAGAATTCAAAACAGCTGAATACCAAAAGGATATGAAGGTCAGGGTAAGGATTGGCCCCCGTGTTGGCGAAGTTGGAGTTATCCAATGTATCTATCCGGAACCAATTTCCCAGCCGAATGGAGTTATCACCACGGCCGCTAATGTATTACTGCAGACAGATGAGCAGATGATTATCCCCCTGGTGAATCTGGATATGCTAAAATAAATAATCTGGAGGAAAAAGAAAATGAGCGACTATAACCAGTATAACCCGGATACTTTACCTCCGGCGGTCCCGGAACCCACTCCGGAAAAGAAAAACAATCGTCCAGTCATGGCAGTTTTATCTGTTCTGGGGCTCATCATCATCCTGTCCCTGGCGGTTATGATATTTTTCTTTTTATTATCTCCTACAAGCATCAAGGATTTAACCGGTCAAACGCCCACCATAATCAATGCTCAAGAAACTGCCCTGCAATCTGCGGCAGAGCAAACTGCTGAAGCGATAATCTGCCAGCAAACCCGGGATCAAGCCATGGTTTTAACTGAAGCGGCATTACCGACCGATACACCTGTCCCGGCAGGAACAACAACAGAAATAGCAGCAGGAGAAGCGACAGCAGAAATAGCTGCAGGGGTGACAGCAGAGGCAACAGCAGAAATTGCTGCAGGGGTGACGGCAGAGGCAACAGCAGAAATGGCTGCAGGGGTACCAGCAGAGGCAACAGCAGAAGGTGCCAAGGGACCAGCCGCGGGCGGAATCTTAAGAACCCAGACGGTAGCAGCGCTGCTTACCCAGGCTGCCCAGGGAACACCGGTTGCCGAATCTGCGGAAGTGACTCCTACTGCCGAAGTTGCACAGGGAGCTACCAATACCCAATCTGCCCAACCAACTGCGACTGCATTACCTACTACCGGCTTTGCAGACAATGTGGGTCTACCGGGATTATTGGTTGCAGGAATACTCTTACTGCTGGCAATTTTCGGAATCCGGCAGCTCAGGTCAAATATGCGGTAACCTCCAATTAAAGTTAGAAGGTGATTTCGCAGAAACCTGTTGAAATCACCTTCTTTGTTTTAAATTGGCCTTTATATTTCAGCGATAGATTCCCCATAAGCCAGCAAGGCCTTTACCATCTCGGGGCTTCTGCCCTCGGCATATATGCGCAATACCGGTTCTGTACCGGATGGGCGGATGAGCAGCCAGGACTCATCAGCAAGAATATACTTCGCTCCATCTAAATTGCTTATTTCATGGATGGTTTCCCCACCAATTTGTGCCGGTGCATGTTGAATCAGATGTTCCGTCATTTTTTCTTTGGAGACTGCATGTCGTAACCGGATGTCTTTTCGGGAATAATTTACCGGCCCAACTTCTTGCTGTAATTGTTCTACCAGTTCATAAAGCGTCGCTCCGGAGCTGGCAACCATTTCAATGATGAGTAACCCCATTAAGACACCATCCCCTTCCGGGATATGCCCTTTAAATGATATGCCGCCCGATTCTTCTCCACCGATTAAAACATCCTCTTTCATCATGTAATCGGCAATATGATTAAATCCCACCGGTGTTTCATGGACGGTTAATCCATATTTTGCAGCCAGTCTATCGATCATGCGCGTTGTGGAGACCGTTCGCACTACTGATCCAGTCCATCCCCGCTTTTCAACCAGGTGTTTTAAAGCCAGGGTCATAATTTTGTGCGGATCAACAAAATTACATCTTTCATCCATCGCCCCAATCCGGTCAGCATCTCCATCGAGAGCGAGACCATAATCCCCCTTGGCAGTGCTGATCGCACCTGCAAGCGCACTGAGGTAGCGGGCAATCGGTTCTGGATGAATACCCCCAAACCCGGGATTCATTTCGCCCCGAATTTCACAAACTTCACAACCTGTACCCTGGAGGATGCCAGGAATCACACCCCTTCCCGAACCATACATGGCATCAACGACGACGCGCTGCTGAGAATCTGCAATAATATCAAAATCAATCAGTTTTCTGAGGTGTTCCTGGTAGGCTGGAATAGGATTGAAGCGCCGGATAAGATTAAGTTCCCGGGCTTTATCAAAATCCATCAGGTTTGGTCCTCTGCCTTGAGTCTCATTGTCATTCAGGTAAACCTCAATTTTCCGGCATTGCTCTGGAGAGGCGGAATTACCTCGTGCTGATTTCAGTTTTACTCCGTTATATCGCGGAGCGTTATGGGAGGCTGTGATCATGATCCCTGCGGCCGCATTAAGATTGCAGACTGCATATGAAATGGCTGGAGTTGGGGCATCCGATTGGCTGAGTTCGATAGAAAATCCGTTGGCAGCTAAAACACGGGCGGCTTCTTTTGCATATCTGTCAGATAAAAAGCGGGTATCAAAACCAATAACCACTTTCCTTTCATCCAGCAACTCCACGATCGGGTCATTGTCATTGATCCATGTACCGGCAGCAAACGCATCGGCAATCGCCTGTGAAACCAGGCGTAAATTTGTTAATGTAAAAGTATCGGAAATGACGGCACGCCAACCATCTGTACCAAAATTAATGGGCATACAAAAACTCCTGAATTATATATTTTTTTATTCATGAATCAATAGTTCTATATCTTGTCCTGGGGATGTCCATAGATCTATTCTTTGATGCTATTCGGGTACCGGGGTTACGGTAGCCAGTAAATCTTTTAATATCCAACCCTCTTTACCATCGATGGTTCGGATCCGAATCCAGGTAATATTTCCTTTTTCAACCGAATCTGGGAGCACTTTCACTTCCGTTCCATCCATGAGCGGTGTCAATGCCGATGGAGCGTTTAAATCCGGTTCCAGGCGCACAATTGCGCCATTTCCCTCGGCTTTGATAATTGCAAAAACCGATGTTGGCTGGGCTGTGACAATAGGTGTTGTAACAAAAGGTGTTGTGGTCATTGATGCCGTAGCCGTTCTGGTAGCAGAAGGAACTGACGTGGGTTTATTCTGGACCATTGTGGCAGTACCTTCATGTGCCTCTGTCTGGATGAGCCTGGTCGGGCTGACCTTAATCTCCTGGGAAGTCTCTGATCCGGACGGAGCCATGTTATAAGATAATAATCCAGCTGCTCCGGCGACAAGCAGTACAGCCCCCAGGAAGAAACTGGTTAGATTCTTTGGCCTAAACCCTGAGGCTCCGAAGGTAAAAATCCCTATGATGATTGTCCAGGTGAGGTGGAGGAGAGATAAATAAAAACCCTGCGGCCATAATCCGGAGGAGTTTTCGGAAAGACCAAAACCGGAGATCCCCAGGGGCAAATAAATGGAGTATGCAAGGATAACGCTGAAAGCCAGGGCTTTATTATTTTGGGAACGCAAGATCAATAGTGTAGTTAGAATGGCTCCAAAGAAAACCACTGCCAAACCAACCCAGGAGAATTGGATGATCTCCCGGCTGATCTCGAAATTATGTGAATCCAAGGCTGGGGAGATCCACCCCACCAGTGCGCTGCTAATAATTACAAGCAGGAGGCCAATGATGATGCCACCCAATACCTGGAAAAAATTACTCAACGAACCGGATATTGCTGCAAACGCCAAACCCAGGGACGGAGCAAAAAATGGTGCAAGTACTGCTGCCAAAATAAAGAGTGGCAGCGAATTGGTCAGGACAGCCAGGCCAATTACCAATCCCGAGAGGAAGGAATATATCCAAAAATCTATGGACGGGTAGAAAATATGTTTGAGCGTTTCAAGAATCGCCGCCTGATCTCCTGTATAGTCAGACAGGAGAGAACGTTTTCTACGTTTGCGGTGACCAGTCTCTACTGGCAGGGATTCATCAGGATTTGGAAATTCAATTGGGGGAGTATTCATTTTCTGAGGGTGGCTACAATTCTGAGTGGATGGTTGAGGAGGTCGAGAGCAGTAAATATATCGGGTGCAATGATATCAGAATTTGACAATGCGCTGGCTGCACAGCCTTCCTTTGAGAGGATACAGATCCCAAGAGCAGCCGTTTTTAGCATTTCGGCATCGTTAGCACCCTGCCCGATGGCAACAACATGTTCTGCACCCAACTTTCGGGTGAATTCCGCTTTTTGATGAGATTCCCGGCCAGGGGTCAGCCGCTCTGCAGGGAGGTTTAATTGCTGGCTGATGATATTTTGCTGCCCGTGGGTGTCGGCGGTAATCAAATGTACGGATATTTTTTTGCGTAGATCCGTTAATCTCTTTTACCAGGCCTTCCAATAATTTCCCATCCACAGCCAGAGTGCCGTTCACGTCACAAATCAGGTGTTCAAGCTCAAGGGCTTTCCACCCGGGAATATTTATCTCGATCATTGCCCAATTATAATACAACCAGTAATAACTGGTTTTTATCGGTTACAATAGTACGAATCCAAACCGCAAAGCATCCCTTCATGAGACGAATAATCCGGATAATTATATTCTTCATCATTCTTGCTGCAGTGCTGACTGCCTGCGGAGGTACACCGATTGCAGAGACTCCTACAGACCTTCCTGCAACCGCTTTGCCGACAGAAACAACGCTGCCTCCCACAGAAACACCTGCACCGGGGACGGTTTTCATGGTTACCACACCTGAATTAAACCAGCAGCAGATACTGGCTGTTGAACCCGTTCTTTCTGAATTGGCCGGTTCCTCCGGACTAACATTTGAGGTGGTACAGTCCCCCAATCCTGGTGAGATTCCATCCAATGCCAGGGTGATTTTCTATTTTTCACCACCTGCCAACCTTGCTGAGCTGAAATCCAGTGCTCCTGGAACTCAATTTATTGTCCTCAGTGAACAAGAGCTGGCCACTGATGAAAACCTTTCCATTATCCGGATGTACCCGGAACAACAAGCCTTCCTGGCCGGTTTTATTTCCGTTCTGATTGGTCCAGATCTTCGGGCAGCGGGACTTTTGCCGGCAGATGGTGCGGCTGGTCCGCAAAAGCTGGATGCCTTTGTGAATGGAGGGCGTTATTTTTGTGGAATTTGCAATCCAGTATATTTACCCTCGGTGCGTTTTCCGTTGTATTTTACCCTGCCAACCGGAAGTGATCCGGCTGCCTGGCAGGAAGGCGTTAATCAACTTTCTCAGAATTTTGTTTACATCTATTATGTCGCGCCGGAAGCAGCCAGCCCTGAATTATTGAACCACATTCTCGAATTAAATGGCGTATTGTTGGGAGGAAGCGCTCCCTATGATGAAATCCGTTCTCGATGGGCAGCAACCATTACATTTGATATTGAAGAAGCCCTGCGCCAGATATGGCCACAGGTTACTACAGGCGAGGGTGGTCAGCTGGTAAATGCAAAACTGATCCTGACGGATATTAACCCGACTTATCTGACAGAAGGTTTCATGGGGATGGTCAACGAGGTCAACCAGGATTTACAAAATGGTCTGATTTTCCCCTTGTCCATACCCTGATTTTCATCTGATAATTATTTATCCCTAAGGGTGGTTGCCATCGGCTGGTTTTTGAGATGGATTTGATCCCAAAAATTCTTCAACGGTTGCTTGACCCGGCTGGCTGATGCCTTCCATGCGGATTGTTTTCCAAATAGAAGCAAAGAGAATTTTTATATCGAGGGTTAAAGAACGATGTTCCACATACCAGACGTCGTGTTGGAAACGCTCCTCCCAATTCAGGGCATTACGGCCATTAATTTGCGCCCAACCGGTTATACCGGGAGGCGTATCATGCCGGCGAGCCTGTTCGGAAGAATACCGGGCAAGGTAGGCTGTCAGGAGGGGGCGCGGTCCAACCAGGCTCATATCACCCTTGAAAACATTGAAAAATTCTGGCAGCTCGTCCAGGCTGGTTTTGCGTAAAAAATTGCCTAAAGGAGATATCCTGGCCCCATCCGGAAGGGGTTTCCCATCGCTGTCATAGCTTATTCTCATTGTCCGAAATTTGTATATGGTAAATATTTGTCCTTTGTAACCGGGTCGTTCCTGGCGGAAAAAAATGGGTTTACCTTCAATAATGAGAATACTGATTGAAACAGCCAGCAGTACCGGGCTGAGAATAACAAGTCCGGGTATGGTGAGGGATAGATCGAACACCCTTTTCCAGAGAGGAAATCCAGGTGGCAGCCATGCAGTCATAAGGGCATTTTACCAAAAATTTGATCATTGATATAATATCCAAACACTACTGCTGATTCTGTAAGCCAGAAAGGGCTCCTGGAAGCAAAAAGTCACATTGCTGCTTCTCCTGGAGAAAATATTCTTCTTTTGGCATGATGGAAAAATTGTCCGCAAAAATTATAAACGACAGGAAAATGATCATGAGCGAAAAAAAAGGCCGGGTATTTTCCGGCGCACGTCCAACCGGGCGACAACACATAGGAAATTATCTGGGTGCAATCAAGAATTATGTCGCCTTACAGGATGAATACGAATGCGTCTACTGCATCGTTGATGTCCATGCTCTGACAACGATGGATACAACCGAAGATTTAAAGCAAAATACCTTTGACATGGCTTTAGATTTTCTGGCAGCTGGAATCCGTCCTGAGGAATCAATTATATTTATCCAATCCCATGTTCCACAGGTGATGGAACTGCACACTTACCTGTCGATGGTGACCCCGCTGGGGAAATTGACGGATTTGCCAACATTTAAAGATAAAATCCGCCAACAGCCCCAAAATGTTAATTACGGGCTGGTTGGCTACCCGGTGCTGATGACTGCAGACATCGTGCTGTATAAAGCAGGCATCGTGCCGGTAGGAGTGGACCAGGCGCCCCATCTTGAATTTGCGCGTGAAACGGTGCGCTCCTTTAATTACCGTTACAAGACCAATGTGCTGATTGAGCCGCAGATGAAGATCACCGAAGTGCCCAAAGTGATCGGGATTGACGGTGTCCAGAAGATGTCGAAGAGTCTTGACAACCATATTGAATTAGCGTCAAGCGCTGAAGATACTACCAAACGGGTCATGATGATGGTCACCGATCCGGCACGGATCCGGCGAACCGATCCCGGAAATCCGGATGTATGTAATGTATATTCATTTCATAAGATTTTTTCCAGCCCGGACGAGGTGGATATGGTTAATGTTGAATGCCGCCGGGCTGGTATTGGCTGTGTGGACTGTAAACGTCTGCTTGCCAAAAACCTCAACCATGCGCTTGAACCGTTGCGGGAGCGGCGGGCAGAACTGGAAAAAACCCCGGATACAATCTATGATGTCCTGAATGAAGGCGGACGCCGCGCACGAGTCATCGCTGATGAGACAATGGGTGAAGTCCGCCAGGCAATTGGTTTGCCATAAATTTATCTAAGCCTGATTAAATCCAGGGGAACTTCCTTGAGACAAGCAATCATGCTTACCTGGATAAAGGAATCAATTTATGAGGGCAGTTATCCAGCGAGTACAAAAAGGGGAAGTAATTGTAGCAGGAAATACCATCTCGGCTATCGAGCGCGGTTTTGTAATACTGCTTGGAATCGGACCGCAGGATGATGAAAACACAGTGCGAATGATGGCCCGCAAAATAGCCCTACTGCGAATCTTCAGTGATGACCAGGGCAAGATGAATCTGTCCCTGATGGATATCCATGGTGCGGCTATTGTTGTATCCCAGTTTACCTTGTATGCAAATACCCAGAAGGGAAACCGTCCATCCTTTATTGAAGCGGCTCTGCCTGAATTGGCAAGTCCGCTGGTCGATTTATTCGTCCAATGTATGCGGGAACATGGTATACCCACTCAAACTGGAGAGTTTGGTGCCCATATGCTGGTAAAAATTGAAAACGATGGACCTGTTACAATCCTATTAGAAATGTAATTATCCAGATTCTGCGTTACAAGTTAAGCATCCCTTTTCTTCATGGATCTAAATTGCTCACTTGGAAAAAATGCCTGGTATTAATGATTTTCATTGAGAAAGGGAAAACTGCCAGAGGTCAGCAGTTGACTTCGAAAAACGATTTTGCGACTTAAGGAAAACCACTTGAGATGACTTATATTAAGGGCTAACTACAAAAAAAGGCAGTAAATGGCGATAGACAGCCAAATCAATAAATCATGGTCATTCGTATGAATGCTTAAAAAAACAGGTATTCTTAACCAATCAGGTATAACTTCACCATTTTTCACCAGGACTTAAATGCGATAGATCTGGTACCCTGCCAGTGCCAGGAAATGGGGAATTTGCTTTACTGTATCACGGTCTTTGTCTTTTTCCGCTTCTGATAGACGGGGATCGACATATGGTACCATTGAAGGGTGGATTTTCTTCCTGTCATCTCTTACCAGGCCGTACACCCATCCCTGCTTTCTCTTTTGCTCGCACCAGCGATCATGCTCCATTCTGGCCATTAACTCGATTTCATCCGGAGTGAAGATAAAGTTTTCACCGCCATAATCACTCCATGGGACGATATCACAATGGATGGCTTTCAACTTCGCCCCAATGTCATCCGCTTGCGTTCGGTTCATTTCCTTATAATCCTCCGGCAGGCAATCCCAAGCTACCAAAATTGGGCTTGATCCTGGCAGATTACCTTTTTGCTCTTCCTTCCAGACATACTCCTCATGGATCGCCCGGGAGATCGATTCGTGGCTCGAGTTGTAGATCAGGTCCAGCCTGCAGGTTCGCTCCATCAAACCATACAGACACAACTGTTTAAAAGATCCTGCATTTTTATTTGATTCCCGGATAAGGTTCGCCAAGCCCTTTTCTTCATTCATCCGAACGAGGATTTTGACAGGAAAAGATCCCACACGGTCCAGGAGCGTCAATGCCGAACTCAATCCGATACTTTCATCTTCGACCATGACATAGACCATGGATACATTCAATTGTTTTTCCTTGTTATACAGGAATTCCGCTTTCAAGAATTCGACAGAGTTCGTATCAAACTCCAGGCTCTTCCATTCACACAACCGGTCAACCAATGAGTATGCCTGGCATAATCTCTTGATATATACATCTGTTTGAGGATCAATAATCGAAATATGGATTTTTTGTGCAGTGCCATCGTAATATGACGACCACCTGCGGGCGGCGTTGAGGATCAACTGTTCTGAAAAATCCCCAAATCCTACGATGAGTAAGTGTGGAACAGCACCACCCCTGGATGGTTCCTCTGTAAACGGAAATTCCCGGAAAAGCTGTTTTGCACCCTGATCATAGATGTTGAATATATCTAACCGGAAAGAACCGATTTCGCTGGCATTGAACTCCTGCGCCCTTAACAGGATCCACAGGTTTGGATCCTGTATATGAATGGTGGAAATTAATATCCCTCTTGAGCGGTTGGCAGCCAGTTTCCTGGCTATCACCGCTATATCCGAATTGACCCCGTCTTCACCGCATACACCGATCATATATCGTGCTTTATTTATTCCTGCTTTGTGTAACAAGTATTCATCGTGGGCATCACCGATTAATATAACAGCGCCAAATTCCCGGCAGGAAGCGATATTCGGATTATTTCCGTCCTTCTCAATGATCACAACCCTGTACCCGTTTTCCCGAAAATTCCTGGCAATGTTCAAACCCTTCTGACCCAGGCCGCAAATGATGACATGGTTTCGCCATAAGCCCAAACTCAACAACCTGACTTGATCCCTGAAGATGGCAGCAAAACCAAGCAGGATTGCAGACATGGCAATTACCGGTGAAAGCCACCTGGCAATTTCAAGTTCCCAGGGGATTGGCTCAATGAGGTTGCCCGGTTCAAAGGTAAACAGCCAAACAGCGTTGTAAAGGGCTGTTGCGAGAGATTTGTGTTCAAGAGATTGGACGAAATACCTGTGAAATCCAATCGTTCCCAATGTTAACGAGACGACACCCAGAAAGAACAAAATAGGTAGCCTGGCATCTGATAAACTCCGAGATAGTCGATATAAGTTGCTCTTCGAGGTGTTGGTTTTGGGACAAGGATCATCATTGGTTGGTTTTATCGGATTTGTCACTCCAGGTCTCCTGGTTTTTTTGTAATGGTTCTTATAAAACGGAAAAACCACCAAAGAAATGGTCATCCAGTTATGGTCATGGGTTGAAATCCACCCTGCTTAAGTCCCAAAGCTTATAGTTGTCAAATTCGCACACAATTGTTTTCTCCGCCGAAAATGTATGATGGGTATATACGGCACTTCCGTCAGGATCGAGGGTGGTATATACCAGCTGCCCATTGACGAAGGCCGCAATTTTGCCCGCCAGATAGATAAATGTTGCAGTGTTGGGATTGAGATTCTCGTAGCGACTCTCAGCCATAAGCGGGTATGATTCAGGATAGATATAATGTTCCAAGATCACCTGGCCATTTGAACCGAAACCAGCACCGAGTGATCGTTTGGATCCTTCATTGTCATGGTCATTTTCAACTCCAAAATAGCAGCGGTCATCTGCGCCAGACTCCAAAATGCGGAATTCGAATTCAACTGCGAACCTATCTGAAGGATAGTTGTGTATGGCTGCGCCTACATTCTCATTTTTACTGGTGATTATTAACTTCCCATCCTCTATGCTGGCTTTCTCCATAGGATCATTGATTAAATTCCAGGTATCGAAGCTGCTCTGGTATACTGGCGCCGTCTTCTGGATCGTTTCAAGTGCGATCTGGATATCAGAGCGCGCTGGTGACGCAAGTGAAAACTCGCTGGTGTTGTGCCCGGTAGAACGGGCAGTGGCGGTCAGGTATGGGCCGGAAAGCGCCTGACCTTTGTGAAAAATAAAATTGCCGTATTGGTCTGCGGTGACGGTGCCCTCATATATTTTTCCATCCTGTGTCTCAGTACTGAAAATCTCCACGACGCAGTCTTTACAAGACTGACCGCTTACTGTACCAGCGTCAAGGTCAAAAAACAGGATAGCGGGCGGCTCCGGATAAGCATCCGGGGCAGGGTCGGTTATATTGTAGAAAATACCGGGACCGACGTTATCGTGAATGGCGTTTGCTGTTATGGTGGTGGCTGGCAGATCCGTGTCTAACTCAATCCCGCCGGTGGTTGAATCTCCTTCAGCAATACTTGCTTCCCCATTGAAGGCGATAACATTGCCGGGCCCAATCGTATTGCGAATAGGCTGATAAACCTGATTGTTCTCAAGCCAAATGCCGGCCTTCCAATTCCCGTTCGGTTCAATACCGCTCAGGTCAGTGCCGATGAGGTTTCCTGTTATCACATTACCGCCACTTTGAGACAATATATTAATGCCTATGAAAGAATTACTGATTAAGTTTCCCTGGCCGACCGGCCCTGTGCCGATGTTCCGGTCGCCGCCCAATGTATTGAATGAACCACCCTCAATATAGACTGCTATCCCAGGGAAATTAACCATCTGCAACCCCCTGATGTAATTATGATCAGAATTGATTATCAGGCCAAAGCCTCCCTGTAATTTACTTCCATCCAGGATCACTCCTGCGTCGCTGGCGTCAAGATTAACGCTGCCTTGTGAAATTCTGGGCAGTTCAGTGGTAATGAATATTGTGGTTGGGCTGTCAGGTGGAAATATCTCCGGATCAAACTTGATGGAATCGCCAGCCCTTGCATCCCACAATGCCTCAGCCAATGTTCCCGCCCCGTATTCCCCAGGGCTGGTGACAATATGGGTTTTCAATTGCGGGGTTGATGTCCTGGTTGGTAGTGCTCTGGCAGTTGATGTGGCGGTATTCTTCGTTATCAAAGCAGACAAAGTAGTGGGCTGCGCATCTTCATCAGCGTTGCGATTGCCGAACCACAGAAAGACCCCCACGCTCAGAATGGTTGTTGCAAAAACTACCAGCCCGACCCACAACCAGGGCGCCTTTTTGCCACCCTTCTTCTTCGGCGTACCCATATCTGGGTTGGGGGTCTCATCCAACCGAGCAGGGGGTAGCGGTGTGCGCCGCCTATCGGTAGCACCGTGGCGGCGTTCAACCCGGTAGGTCTCATCCAACCGAGCAGGGGGTAGCGGTGTGCGGCCGATGCTGTCGGCAACGCTTTCAATCAGCCGGTTGATATGCGCTTTCCAGGACGGCTGGAAGGCATCCAGCCAGTGGCGGGAAGCAAGGTGCAGGCGCATTGCCCCTGTTGGGTCCAGGTTTTCGATACGGAAGGGCAGGATGATTTTCTCCTCAGCAATGGCATAGTAAAGCTCATCCTTCACATGCTTGGACTGGTTGGAATTGCCTGAGAAAATCAGGATCACGGTTTTGCAGCCGCTGATTGCCTCGGTGATCGAATCCCCCCAATCGGCACCGGGCTTGACATCCCGCGGGGCTACCCAGCAGCGCAGGCCACTGTTTTCCAAGGCAGATACAATGGCATCGGCAACGGCTTTATCCTTAGAGGAATAGCTGACAAAAATATCATGACTCATGCCCATCTCCCCTGGTCCATAGCGGTGATCCAGTTGCAGAAGCACTTTCTGGTTGTTGATTGAGTTGGTTCCAGCCTATTAATCCTGCCAGTTAATAATTCAGGATATCAATCAACTTATCCCAATTACCTGCACGTGCAATATAGGGTTTCATTATCCCATTTACCGAGAAAAATATTTGATGTTCCCATAAAAATTATATATCATTTATTCACTTAATATCCTTTGGTGTGCTTATACTATACCTTTCAAAAGTGGAGCTCAATTTAAGTACACTGAACAGCATGTATTGGTCTGCAGAGATTTACGTATTTTGTTCACTATAAACAGAAAAAAACGGTTATTACGAATTCCCTCGTTCCAGATTGAATTTTGAAAATGGTGTCTAAATAGAGCATAGGATTGGTTAAAACGGAGCAAAATTAAATACATAAAACCCGGTACTGATGAGTCGCCAATCCTGCGGGTATAACCCCGGTGATATGCGGACGAAACAATGGACAGGTTGGACTACAGGAGTCTGTTTTTGCGC
>CAWJEG010000009.1:0-293473 GCA_963841845.1 uncultured Chloroflexia bacterium
GGCTATAACGCAGTATTAGCAAGAACTACGGAAAATGCTCCAAAAGGAATCGGTCCATATTCACAAACTGTAGCTTTCTCTCATTACAATAATCTTTCAGCTCAATTACCTATCGATCCAAAATCTGGAAAGTTGATAGCTGGTGGTGTAAAAAAGCAGGCTGAACAGTGCTTTAAAATATCAACGCAATTCTAGAGAGCATCGACCATGTTATGAGCGATGTTGTTAGAATTACTGTATTCGTTAAGAATATCAAAGATATTGACGCCATAGACGAAGTTTATAAAACATTCTTCCCAAGCTATGTACCTACACGGACGATAGTTGCAGTTGCAGCTTTGCCTATGGATGCTTTGGTGCAAATTGAAGCACTTGTTTCAAACGGTGAAGGTACAATTCCAAACGCACCACAAGCAGGCGACCTCATTAAGCTTACAAATAACACGGCAAATGCTCCAACAGTCCTCCGTCTACGCAATGTGTAGCTTTTTCTCATTACAATAATCTTTCAGCTCAATTACCTATCGATCCAAAATCTGGTAGAGTGGTAGCCGGTGGTGTAAAAGAGCAGGCTGGACAGTGCTTAAAGAATATCAAGGCAATTTTAGAAAGTATCGACGTTCCTTTTGACGATATTGTTAAAATTATATATTCCTTAAAAATCTCTCGGATATTGAAGCCGTAAACGAAGTTTATACAACATTTTTCCCAGACTCGGCTGTCGCAAGGGCCGCAGCCTATATCCCTGCACGGTCAACAGTTGCAGCTTCAGCTTTACCAATGGATGCTTTGGTACAAATTGAGGCAGTTGTGTCACATGGAGATGGCACACCCCCACAAACTGCTGAAGACAGGCATGGAATCATCATAGAAGCAAACAATACAGAAAATGCACCAAAAGGTTCTCTGTATACACAAACTGTAGCTTTTTCTCATTACAATCATATTTCAGCTCAATTACCTATAGACCCAAAAAATGGTGAAATGGTAGCTGGTGGTGTAAAAGAGCAGGCTGGAGCAGTGCTTAAAAAATATCAAGGCAATTGTAGAAAGTGTCGACCACGTTATGGGCGATGTAGTTAAAAGTAAATATCTTCCTAAAAAATATCGCAGATATTGATGCTGTAGACGAAGTTTACACAACATTCTTCCCAAGCGGTATTCCTGCACGAAGAACAGTTGGCGTATCAGCTTTACCTAAAGATGCTTTAGTCCAAATCGATGCGGTTGTATCGAACGCTGAAGGAACACCTCCAAAAGCATAACAGGCATTTGTTTGTAAATACAGGACAATCAAAGTTACTTGTTGACGCCGGTGGTGAATGCGATATCGCATATCCTAATCATAAAAGGGGCTGTCTCAAATGAAAATCGGGACAGCATCCGGATCTTTAACAGCATTAGATTACCCGGAGGTCCTCAGCCCCCACTGAGGGGATGATATCCGATACAATAACGGGCACACGTCTGAGCCCCGCTTCTTCAGAAAGACACCGGAAAGGGTGTCTTTTTCTATTGAACGAGGTCCTCAGCAGTATCGAACTATGATATCCGAATACCCTGACGGGCACATCTCTGAGTCCCACAACTAATTTGAACCAACTGGGGCGGTTTTTTTTTAAAACAATGCGCTTACTCGTAACGCAATGCTTCGGCAGGCCCAACCTTCGAAGCCTGCACTGCGGGCAGCCAGGTTGTCAGCAGGGTCATGGCGTACGCTAACCCTGACACGACGATGATTTCCGTCCACGGCACCTGGAAAGTAAGGCCTGGTATGTCGACAGCCATATCGGCGATCATCTGAGATGCCGGGATCAACGCCAGGCCGACCCCCAGGCTGATGCCCAACAAGGCAACAAAGGATGATTCGATCAGGAAGACCCAGCTCACCATCTCGCGCTGGAACCCCAGGGCGCGCAGCATGCCGATCTGTTGGCGACGCTCAACGACAGCGCGTGTGCTGATGACGCCCAATGCAGCCACACCGACCACCAACCCGACCGTCAGAAAACCTAACAGTAGCTGCTGGAACACGAGCTGTACCGCCATAGAGTCACGCAGTTCCTGAATTAGATCGACGCTCTCCAGACCGTTCTTGAGAAATACACTCTCCAGCACGGCGCTGGTTGAGGTTGGATCGACGCCTTCCGCCAGACGGACAAAATATGTTGGCGTCGGCAGCTCGAAATCCAACTCCTTCTCCAGCGTTTCCAGCGATGTAATCAAGCCGAAGCCCGTGATCGCCGACTGCTCGAGGACGCCAATAATGGTCACATCGAAAGTCTCTCCGCTGTTCGGGTCACGCACCTCCACAAGGATCGGTTTCATCGTTTCATCTTCGAGGTAGACGCCCTTCAAACTGAACTCTGGTCCTCCAATCACAATATTTGTGGTCGTGCGGGAGGGCACCGCAAACCGGTCCACTACTGCGTATCCGGGCTTGTCGCGCACAGTCCCCCAAATCTCAGCCGCCGTCGAGTAGCCCTCCGCCATGACGCCGATGCCATAGTCGACATTTTCCAGATAGGCGTCATCTGCAGCCTGGAGCATGTAACCGTCCCAGCGCTCGGCCTGGTCTTGCTTGAGCTCCACGGTCAGGTAGGTCAAGGATGCGATCACATCGTAGTCCATGCGGGGTAAGCCCGCCTGCCTGGTAATGGCAAGTGGGAGGTCATCCACCGGGTTATTGCGGCTGGAGTCCACCCGCAGATCGAAGCCGCCTGTAAACTGTTCCGTGTCAGTCAGGATAATATCATTCACCTTGAACAGCGTCGCCATGAAAATCACACTGAATATGACGATAGCGAAGATAGCAATTGTCATACCGGTTCGGAAGCGGTTGGACAGCGGGTAAGCTACTGCCATGCGGAACACCGGCGCAAAGCGCGGTGAACGGCCAAAGATCAGCAGGACCAGGCGCAGCAGCAGGTCGGTGTTATACATAATCACCAAAACGGCTCCGGAGACGAGCATGATACCGGAGATGAAGAGCATCTCCGGGCCACTGCTCATGTCCGGAACTCCGAAATAATCTTGCAGATACCGGAAAGGCATCATCCAATAAACCATCAACGCCAACCCCATTAGCGTATACGTGATTCGGTCGAGAAGACCGGCAGCGTTCCAGGCCCGGCTGCGAGCAATCCGCCTGAAAAGCGGACCCACCAATACCCGCACCACGAGTGCCCCGCCGATGATAACGAAGGAGATTCCCAGGCTGAAGGCTGCGGCACTTGTGGACTGGTAGCCAATCTGCGTCAGAAACAGCCCCAGCACCAGAGTGAACGGTCCGCTTGTAAACCCCAACCACACGAGCTGCAGAAGGCTGCCTGGCAAGCCTACCAGCCATTGTCGCAAAGCGCGAAGGATACGCAGGCGAAAGAGTGCCCGGAAGCCATCGGCAACATCCCGGAGCGGCGCCAGAAGGCGATCTCTCAGGTAGCTCGGTGGCCGCGCTGGTTCCGGCAGATCGCGGATGGCGGACACGATGTTCAGATGACTGACGCGGGTGGCGGAGAAAAGCACGGTGGCAAAAGTCACCAGCATGCCGAGTGAATAAGACACCAACAGGCTGCGCAAACTGACCTTCGGAAGGATGGCGAGATCTGTGCCCGCAAACGCCTGCCCCAAGGTCAAGGCGATGATCAATCCAGCTGCCATACCCAAAGCCACACCCACTGCAGCCGCCAGCAAGGCATAGGCCGTACCCTCGAAAACGAACATTTCTACCAGGCTGCTGCGCTGGGTGCCAACTGCGCGTGCCATACCCATCTCAGGTTTGCGCTCAGCGGCCAGCATAACGAAAATCAGGAAGATCAGAACCAGCCCGGCGGTGATACCGAACAGGCCGGAAACGATAAAAATCGCGGTGAAGGCGCTAGCAGCTTGCTCTCCCAAATCCAATGTATCGCGCTTGAGATCGTCCACAGCCAGTTCGGATAAATCACCGAAAAATCTCGAAAGCCGGTCGCGCAGTCGTTCACTGCCCCAATCGACCTCGGCAAGAATGGATTGCACCCGGCTTGCCAGGTCCTCGTCGGCTAAAAGGCTACGGGTCACAGGCGATAAGCCACCAGCTTCCAGGCCGTCGGCAAGGGCTAACAGATCTGAGCGCGTATTACCCTCCTCACGCTCCGCTACCACCCGCAGCGCATCAGACACAGCAGGGTAGCGGGCTAGAAAGGTATAGAGCTGCGCAACCATCTTGGGATCGCTCAATAGACCGCGCAAGTGAGTGGTTACCTCCTGGCTGTGGGGCGCGCCGTCCAGCGCATCTCCCAGGTTGGAGACAACGATCATGTTGATACTTGTGTGCTGGTTGAACATTTGCTGAGCCTGGATTAGCTTGACGAGCATGCGCGGTTCCTCACCCTGGGCGGCGATGGCGCGGACGGTGATATGCTTGGGGTTAGAGCCGATATATAACTCCATACTGTCGCCAGGCGCTGCGCCCAGGGATTTGGCTGCTGCGGCGTTGAGGTATACTTCATTTGCCTCCAGGTCCTCCAACGAAAGCAGCTGGCTGGTGGAGTCCGTAACCTCCCCCTGTGGAAGCACCCAGATGTCCTCCGGGCGCAGCCCCATAACCTCGATGCTGCGCAGGCTATTGCGGTGGGTGACATTCACAATTGGTGCTGACTCACGGATGGCTGGCAGGACGCCATCTACCAGTGGGTATCCGGCCAGCTCCTCCGCCAGTGACTCGTAGCGCGCCATTTTGAAATATAACGAATCCGTTTCCCCACCTCTGACCTGTATCTGCTCGTCTATCTCCCCCATGCCTTCAATTGCCACCGAGCGAATAGAGTACGATAGGGTATCGCCAGTGACGAAAGCGGCGGTAATGATCATCGTGGCAAGCATCAGACCGAGGATGATCAAAGTGGATTGTGCCTTGCGGCGGGGGATTGAGCGCAAACCCAGTTTAAGAAATACTGGGTGGCGCCAGGCCAGCAGCGCCAGGCAGACAATCACCAGAACGAGAATAGTGCTCAGAGCACCAGCTATTGCCGACATCTCCAGGCCGAAGAGTTTTTCCATTGCTATTGTTCCTGCACCATTACGGTTTGTTCGGTTTCCACGAGGCCGTCTCGCATTCGAATGATGCGCTCGCAGCGTTCGCCGATGGTCCGGTCGTGCGTCACCAGGATAAATGTCAGCCGCTGCTCCCGGTTCAAATTCACCAGCAGGTTCATGATCTCGTGAGCTGTCTCCGAGTCGAGATCCCCTGTCGGCTCGTCGGCCCACACCAAAGCCGGATGGTTCACCACGGCGCGCGCAATTGTTGTCCGCTGCCGCTCCCCACCGGAGAGTTCCGCCGGCCGGTGGTTGGCGCGCTGGGCGAGCCCGACTTGCGCCAGGGACTCAAGTGCCCGTTTACGCGCCTCCCCCAGCCGCACTCCAGAGACCAGCAGCGGCAGCTCTACGTTTTCCACCGCACTCAGGACCGGCAGCAGGTTATAGAATTGGAATACAAAACCCATCCTTCGAGCGCGGTAGGCAGTGCGTTCGCGATCTGACATCCCAGGGAGGGAGACGCCCTCGATAGCGATCTGGCCTTGATCAGCGGCGTCCAGACCCGAGAGGCAGTTTAGTAATGTGGTCTTACCGCAACCGGATGGACCCATTATGGCCAGCATCTCACCCCGGCAGACACTTAAATCCACCCCTCGCAGCGCCGGGATGCTTACCTGACCAGTAATATAGACTTTATGCACCCCCAATGCTTGAACAATCAGATCTTTGCTCAAACCCGTCACCGAATCTTTTATTTCTGCTGCTTGCGTATCACTGGGGCTCATAGATCCCACTCCTATGCTGAATTAGTCAGACAACTGCATCTAGCACCCTGCAACCCATCGGAAAACATTATTCTCGCAGTGTTCTCATTGATTTGATTCTGGGATAGTATGCTCCAATGCGGCTAAATTTATCCTCTATTAGAGTTATCCAGCGTGTAGTTTTCAGGGAAGGTCCTTCATCGGCGGATATTTTCCCAAGCCAATTTAAACCAGAAAGGGAAGATTCCCACCCGTTATGCAAGGGGAGATAGACTCACTGGATTTCTTGATCATTGATAAGCCACCACACTCATGATTTTAGAATTTCAGGGTTGGAGTAATCCGCGGACCATCCCGATGATAGTAGTCTTTCCGGCCATATTCTGGCCCGGCAGGTCTAATGCCTCACCATGGTAAACTACGAGAATGACACCGCTCACGATCTCGATGTCTCCAGAGGATTTTTTGATATTGTGAGAATTGGTTGAATATTCATATTTATTCCTTTCAATTGGTTATAAATTGAAGGGATGGCTCAAGCAGGGGTGAGTGTGAACTGCCAACGGATAGAATGTTCAGTGAATTTAAGATAGAGACAGATTACACAATATCGCGGAATGACATTACCCAAAAATCGCTGTAAAATCTTGATGCTTCCACCGTAATTAATTATCGAAAAAATCAACTCTACTTGACGCTATTATTATAGCAAAACAATATATCCTGGTTATTAAATACCCTTACAAAATCATTATAATTTTGAAGTACTAAACAGACCAAAAATCTGCTTTAGAAATTCTGAGTGACGAATCAATACCATCGAAACAAAAATTGGTGACATTAGCATTACTTGACGATCCCAATGTCGGGAATAATAAATCTCAAAATAATATTTTCACAACTCATAATTCCCCATACTGGTTTATTCCATGACAGATTGCCGTTTTTATCAAGATTAGGAGGGACTTTTCCGGGACTTCTACAAAAAAAAATTAACAAATAACAATCATGAAAAATACCCATTATTTCCACCAGTACATTACCGACCTTTCATAATATTAGTTTTAACAATCTCAATTCCTCCATCAAAAAATTTCTGAACGAATTAAATAAATGGCCATTTCATCACGAAGCGTTCAGGGGTAGTCAAACCAGGACCTCACATACTTGGAACGCAGCACAGTATCTGTGAGAATATTTTTTACGACTTAAGAGATTTTGATCTAGATTAATTTATCTGTTATTTTTTACTTCTTCTGTTTTCTGCGATCTGATCAAAGTCTGAGGTTTCCAGATCAAGACTACGACGACAGCCATGGTCACATAGGGTAAATATTCCAGCCAGTTATAGAGAGGAGACCGGGTTACCCCGGAATACACCACCAGTACAGCGTATGTATATAACCAGTGCAGCAGGATCGCAGACCAGATACTCTGTTTGGTATTGTTGTAAAGCCACGTATATAAAATCGAAGTGGCCATGAAGCCTACCAGGAAGCCGATGAACGGGATTCCCAATTCGTGCTGAGAAGTGCCCTCCATCATAAACAACGGTAGATGCCACAATGCCCAAACCAACCCCACAATCAAGGACGAAGTCAACGCATTCCAGCGCGTCTGAAGTCTTCCCAGTGCATATCCACGCCAACCGATTTCTTCTGACAGCGGACCAAGGATCAACAGCGGCAAAAAACTGCCCAACAAAAGAATCCCATTAAAATTATTGCCGAGGAGATTGTTAATGATAAGCTGCCCTACCGTTCCAGCAAGAACTATCAGGAAGGTATACACGTACCAACGCCAGCCAAGTTTGAATTGAATGATATGCTGACCTAATAAGCGTAATCCAGGCACCCCTTCCTTTTTCCAGGTCAGAAAAATCGCTAACAGGGAGGGTACAAATCCTCCGACGAGAAATAATGCGATCGCCCAGGCAGGACCTTTAACATCACTCACGAAACTAATGGTTGGGATCTTAAAAAGAGCCAGGGGACCCCAGAAAACGAAATAGGAAAAAACCAGGGTTAAACCTAGAAAGGTATAGGCTTCCCCCACTGTTTTTGTACTTTTCACATCAGTCTCCTTGATGGTTGACCTGTCATGCTTGATCATAACGATGCCCTTTTTTATACCTGACTGGAAATCCTTTGGTCATTACATGAATTACTTGAGTTCTCTCTAGCTAAACCATTTTTGAAATAAATACAATCGCTGTGAAAAGATCCATCGAGTTCCCCAGAACATGAGCGATCATTCCAACATAGATATTCTTCTTTTTTACCCCAAAGACCAATGGTAATAGTCCCAGGGTTCTCGTAATAATCATCCAGGGCGTAAAGACATGTGCAGCCGCAAACAGGAAGCTGTGGAACAAAGGGGCGAACTTCCCTTTCATTCTGGGTAATAAATATCCCCGAAAATACAATTCTTCAACCAGGGGAGCTAAAAATACATTGAATAATAAGAACATCAAGTATGTGACGATTAATATTGTCCGGGAATAATTACCATCAAGACCATTATTTACATTCGGCATCCAGAAAAACAACTTCTCCTGTAGAAAAGCATCGACAGGTATTAACAGTTTAAATATGGCACCAGTAACAAGAACAATAATTATTGGCCATACAAAGTATTGCCACCACGGGATCGGATTTCGATAGCTGATGATCCCCTGTAATGTAAATCGGCCCGTCTTTTTCTTTCCCTGGTATAAAAGATATCCGAGTTCGACAGGCATAAGAACAAAGGCGAATGCAAGAAGAAGGGCAAAAATCGATGGATAACCCATATTTGCAACAGGCTGCCTCACGAGGAAGTAAAAAGCACCAACCAGGATTCCCGGCAGTAGATGTAAAATGACCGATTGGGTCGCTGAGTATTTTTCGATTTGATCGTGGTTCATTTTATTAATCCTTCATAATTGAGCTGATTATTCTTTGATTAATTATTAGTAATTGACACCACCGTAAAGTTGAAGGACTCTCCGCTCTCAACTCCTGAGTGCGGAGAACCCTTCATTCAGGTTAACATTAAGAGGCCAGGGAATTCTCCCAGGACTGTGCGGTTACACTTCGTTTTATCTTTTTGGTAGACAGGTTAGCGATCGCAGATGGATCGAATCCCTTCACAATCAACCAGACCGCCATTACTATTTCTTGTGGAAACATCACCATTTCCAAATATAACCCATAGCTGGTTTCCATGTGAAAGAAATTCAACAAGGCGGCGGCCATAGAAGTTCCTACGGCAAAAAAACCCCAGACGGACAACCAGCGGGGGATCAGCCGGGTGCGGTAGAAGGCGAGGTATATACACGTCGCTCCAATGAGAAAAATGATGGAACTGACCGGGGCTTTAAGGTTTTCAAACTGATATAAGACATTGCCTATGGACTCTAAAACTGCCGAATCAACCCCAGTGGCAATGTATTGGTTGCCAAGGGCGACAAGTGTCAAAATGCTGAGGGTCGAAACAAAATAAAATATTCCTTCCAGTGCCCCGCGGAAAAGGACCATCCCCATCGCCAGTTCTTCGCTATCTTTTCTAAAGACCGGGTAGAGGAAGACCGTCATCGCTACGAGCGAAATCCCCATCATGAGGGTTAAAAACGCACCCACTGTAAGCCGGGACGAATTAGCGGCAACGAGGCCCAGTATATCCACTCCGGCAAGCGGGTTGCCGGAAATGATCGTGGTAAGCACTTCGCCGCCAATGACCGCGCCCAAAACCCCGAAGACTGTCCCCAGCAAGTAGAGGGCTCCTGCCATTACTGCATTCATTCTGTATGTATTCATTTCTTGATCTCCTTTTATAAATTTATTGGTTTGGTAAACATGAAAATTAAAATGGATAGGTTTTAAATATTGTCCTCCTGTGTTCTGGCCTGGCCAGGGTTGACCAAATTGACCGAGAGCAAGGGCATGCCTAGATTGCGTACTCTTTTTAGCAAGCCATGCAAGGCAGCCTGGTCGGTCACCGGGCCGATTAAAAGCGTATTGCTGTTGACTTCCAAAATGATGGTCAAACCACCAAACCAGTCGCTCCACCGGTCATCCAGGTGCCCTTTGAGGCGAATCTCGTAAATTCCAGACTCGTAGTTGTGTTCGGTTGATGCAAGTGTTTCACTCATGCTGCGCCTCGTGTCTACATTTTGGCATTCATTCATTTCTTCAATTAAAAGATACAAGGTAATATGATGAGACGTCATCATTACATTTGATGAAAGAGGTGATGATTTATGGATCGGAGGATTGTCAGGGAAACAAAAAAGGCCCGGCAGTTGACTCAAAACCCCTGCCAGGACCTTGGATTGATAAATGAAGTAATGTTACAACAAATCGAGTTCTTGAGCGCGGCTGACGGCAGCCCTGCGATTGTTCACCCCCAACCTGGCATAAATATTTTGGGTGTGGGTCCGCAGGGTGCTCAGAGACACCATGAGTTCACGGGCAATTTCCGGACCGCTTAATTCACTTCGGAGCAGTCTGAGCACTTCCAGCTGGCGTTCGCTCAGCGGCTCGATTAAAAGTTGTGAGCAATCTGAGGGTTTGTTTTTTCCCATGGGTGTGATGCCGGAAGGATGAAACACATTGTGCATGTCAAAAGCGGAAAGCAGTTTCAGAATATATTTCTCTAAGCTGGGTGACCCAGTTTTCGCTTGAATTCTTATCAATAATTCAGTCAATCGTTTGCCTTCGGCTACAAATATGCGAACATAGCCCTCCGGCTCAGCCAACGCCAGGGCGCGTTCCAGAGACATGTGAGCAAGTGTGATATTGCCCTGTGCCTGGTGAGCGATGGTCAGCAATACCAGGATTTCGATTACGCTACCCATCCGTCCACCTTCTTCAGCTGCTTGCAGCAGACGATCCAAGAGCCACATGACTGCGTGAAGAGAACCATCCATCCGATCGTTCTGATATTGGGCGATGAGGATCCTAGCCAGGGTGATGTGCTCGAACTCACCCAGGTGATAGAGGTCATCGTCAGTCGAAAGTCCCCTTGCGATTACCCACTCCAGTGATTTGGTCAACCTGCCCTGAGCAACCCATATCCGAGCTTTCATAGCAGGGATGGGACAGAAATCGGGCAAGGGCGATCTAATATACAGGCGTTCCGCATCATCCAAAAGTGCGAGAGCCCCATCCAGGTCACCCTGTGTTTCATTGAGCCGGGCCTGGGCAATACACCAACGATACCGCCAAACAGGTAATTCCGCTTTCTGACCTAATTCCTTGCTTCTCTGCAAGTGTTGCGCGGCAGCCTCCAGGTTACCCTGTTCAAGATACAGCTCACTTAAACCCCTAAACAGGTCAGCCGTATCGGGAGAAATTGGTTCACCCTGATCCATTACAAACTGCAATAACTGCTCGATTGTGATGACCGCCTCTTGGAGACGCCCCAATGCCAGCCTGATATCAGCCAGAACAACGGTTGTGCCGATTGCATCCGGAATGTTACCTGCTCTCCGCAGTTTCATGGTGTAATCGGCGAAGACCCGGTTGGCAGCTTCCAGGTCCCCACTTGCCCAGTAGGTAATCCCCAAGAGCATGGATGCCTGGCCGTGCCTGAGAGGATCTCCTTCGGGCACCAGCTCGAGAACCTGGCTGGCGTATCTGACCGTGTCTGGAATATTGCCGAGTGCCTGAGCGATAAAGGCACGGCCAACAGCAATTGCCACCAGTAGAGATTTATATTGTTCCGGGTCCACGACGACCATCCTGCGACTACTCTCAGGACACATCTCAACGGATGGGGTTTCCAACTGCATTTTCATTGTGTCTGCCGGGGCTAACAACCGTTCGGCATCCTGAAATCGGGCCTCCGCGGCTTCCAGCTCACCCCTTCCCAATAATGCATAGGCGTACCAAACATTAAGCACAGGCCGGGTGCAGACCAACTCTTCCGGCAGTGTCTTTACCCAATCAAGCCATGCAGCGGGCTGGATACTTCCCTCCTCTGCTGCCGGCCATGCCAGTTCGATCAGGCCGGCGGCACGTTCGAAATCTTTTGCAACCAGCGCATGGCGGATGGCATCGGATTGCAGACCGTTCTGCTCGTACCAGGCGCTTGCCCGCTATGCAGGATAGCTACCTGATCAGGCTGCGCCTCCATCAAGGTGGGTTTGCAGGACATCGGCGAAAAGGTGGTGATAGCGATACCACTGGCGCTTATCGTCAAGCGGAATGAGGAACAGGTTGCTGCGTTCCAGGAACTCCAGCATTTCTTTGCCATCTTCCCGCCCAGTGACAGCATTACACAGAGGAGCGCAAAACCTGTCGAGAATAGCGGTTTGCAGTAAGAATCTGCGGATATGTTCAGACTGGTGCTGAAGAACTTCTTCGACCAGATAGTCCAGCACAAAACGGTGGCTGCCGGTGAAAGCCTGGATAAAACTGGCGATGTCTTCCCGGCCTTGCATGGAGAGGGCGGCCAATTGCAGACCGGCGATCCAGCCTTCGGTGCGGGTCTCCAGGGCGGCGATGTTTTCCACCGAGAGGTTGAGGTTCATTACCTGGTTAAGGAATGCACCGGCTTCCTCAGGGGTAAAGCGCAAATCGGCGGCGCGCAGTTCGGTCAATTGACCCCGGACACGGTAGCCGGGCAGGGGCAGGGATGGATCCTCGCGGGTGGTGATCACCAGGTGCATCTGCGGCGGCAGGTGATCGAGCAGAAAGGTGAGGGCCTGGTCGATTGGTTCAGAATCGATCACGTGGTAATCATCCAGGACCAGGATGAAATTATCCGGGATGGCGGCAATTTCATTGAGCAGGGTTGTCAGAATCAATTCGATGGATGGTGGCTGAGGAGATTGGAGTGCAGCCAACACGCCTGCTCCAATATCTCGGTGCAATCGTCTGCAAAGCAGCGACGAGGTACGTCAGAAAGCGGGTGGGGTCGTTATCCCCTTCGTCCAGCGACAGCCAGGCGCCGGTGAACCTACAGCCGGCGAGCCATTCGCTGACCAGGGTGGTTTTACCAAAGCCGGCCGGGGCAGAGATGAGGGTTAGTTTACGGCTCGCAGAGAGACCCTCGTTCAGCCGCACCACCAGGCGCGTGGCGCGGTACGATATTTGACCCTGGCGGGGGGATGAAGAGTTTCGTAGCTAATATGGGAGCGGGCATAGATCAAGTATACGGCACATCTCCCTCTTATAATACTGTCCTGTCCGGTTTTTTTCACTTGAATGATTCCGTCAACAACCCTGTTCCCATAAATATTATTCCAGGTGTTTGGCAACGTAACTGATGAGGAAGGTGGTCAACACCCCTGACGAAACATAATTCTGGAACAAAACGCTCAGGAATGAGATTAGGTAACACAGGCTAATGAACACAAAGGCTAACAACATCCCATATTGGAGGCCCGGGTACAGATTACCTTGCGGGTGGACCACCTGGAATACCACCCTCGTCAGCCACAAAAGACTGGTTGCAGCAAGCAAGGCAAATTTTACAGGGGTTACTGCAATGAAATGGTTACATTTCCCTTTTTGTGTCCTTGTTCGACATAGCGATGAGCCTCGGCGATCTGTTCCAACGGATAACTTCTATCGATGACCGGTTTAATCTTCCCCTCCTCAATCAACTCTGTGAGGAAGACAAGATCTTTGATCTTCTCTCTCGCTGGTCTCAAACCCGCAGCCACAAACTTTACCTTTTTGCCGCCACTCTTTAAAGGCCAAAACGCCTGAAATATCATGACCGGCGTAGGGACCGTGGCAAGATAGATTCCTTCATCTGTCAGCGAACCTTTACACTCTGAAAACGAACGCTTGCCGACGGTGTCAAAAATAATGTCATAGGTCTTACCGTTTTCGGTAAAATCCTCCCGGGTGTAATCAATCACCTGATCGGCTCCCAAAGATTTGACCCATTCCAAATTCGCAGTACTGCATACCCCGGTCACCTCCGCCCCATAGTACTTGGCAAGCTGTACCGCAGCAGCGCCAACCGATCCAGAAGCGCCATAGATCAGCACGGTTTGTCCGCTCCGGATCTTGGCTTTATCTCTCAGGAAAGGCAGTGCGGTTAATGCCCCATTCGGAACGCTGGCCGCTTCTTCGTAGCTCAGATTGACCGGCATGATGGCCAGCGCACCGTTTTCAGGCATACATTTGTATTCAGCATACGCGCCAAACATGTCGAATGCCATATACCTGGTCGCCGGGTCTAAATCGAGTCACATCTCTGCCGCTAGCTTCAATTTCCCCGGCCAGCTCTTGCCCCAGGATCGGGTTTCTGGGTTTCAGAAAACCGTTAAACCCTGGGGAAGCTCTCATGTCCGGGTCTTCTTTTACGACGGTTGTCGCATGATATTTTTATCAGCACCTCATTCGCTTTAGGAGTAGGTTTTTCCACCTCTTGAAGATGCAGAACCTCGGGTGGGCCAAATTTTGTATATACCATTGCTTTCATGTCATCCTCCAGGATTACTTGTGAAGAATGGAGAAGCTGAGAGCCAACCTCTCCAATTCTCTTGTTTTCTGTTGAAACTTGCTGTCGAAAAGGCTGTTGGTAATGTGCTACCCGGCTTGTATTGCTGCGCAGCAGCATAATCCCCAGCCAAATGAACCACACAATCTGACCCAGCGCAAAAATGTAAATAAACAGCTCGGCGAGAGCCGGGACAATCGAGATGATGCCCGCTACACCGACCACTACGCCAAGATAGTTCAGTACCCTGGAAAGTTCTCCTGTCCGCAAAGCTGCCCAACTTAACAGTAAAATCCATATGCCGCCAATAACTTCATTACTGCCGGCTAATCCTCCCAACACAGAGTCAATCGTCAACCAGACCGTCCCAGCTTGAGTCGGGTCTTTACCATAGAGATCGACGACAGTTTGCATGCCGACGTTGTGGATCATGCCGCTAATAATGATCACGCAGCCCCAGAATATCCCGAAGACGGTCGCTGTCTGCATTATTGCTGGTGAGCCGGCCTTCAGCCGCTCGTAGAGCGCCAGCGCCAGGACAACCATAAAGATGCCCCATCCCACATAGACAATCAGGTGCAGTATGTACAGGAAGGCCAGGTTGTCCGCCATTAAAGCCACCTTCTGGATAGGGTCAGCAACACTAGAAACGTCCACTACGGTGAGAAAACCAATCATACCCACTATGTATGCTGCTGCCTCGTACAGTGCGGCAATGCCGCCCATCTTTTGTAAATTTTTCATTCTTATCTCCTTTTTTGAACAATATGGATGAATTTCATTGAATTAGACTTAAATACAATTTTGTTTGCTACTCTGTTCCCAAGGGCATAAATGGGCTAGAAATTTTATCAAAGGCATACCTCCTTTCCAAGGCAGTTTAAAATCCGTTTACTATTTGACGTCTGACTGATCCTCCGGGCCTGTCCCGTGAAGTCCCCGAACGGGGAGAGTAGTAGGAGGCCCGGGTTCGACTTGAATGACTGAGACCAATGGCATGCCCAAATCACGCACTTTTTTGAGCAAGCCATGCAACGCAGCCTGATCGACCACCGGGCCGCTCAGGAGCGTGTTGCCGTTCTCGTCCAGTGTGATGGCCAGGCCGTCGAACCACTTCACCCAGCGGGCCTCCAGGTGTCCCTTGAGGCGGATTTCGTAATACTGCGGTATTCGAGGTCGGTGTGTCAATCATTTTGTGCCTCATATTTTTCTCTCGTGGTTGATCTGCCCATAGGATACTGCCTGATGTGGGGAGGTGTCATCACCACATGATGTGATTGATGTGGTGATTAATGGCGTAAAACAAAAAATACCCCGGCAGGTGGTTTGTGACATCTTCCAGGGCTGGGATTGGTGATTTCAGGCCAGCTAGAATAAATCGAGTTCCTCGGCGCGGCGGATGGCCGCCCGGCGGTTGTTGACACCCAGTTTGTTGAAAATGTTTTTGGTGTGGGTACGTATGGTGTTGAGCGACACGATCAGTTGTTGGGCAATTTCCGGGCCGCTTAATTCGCTTCGGAGCAGCCTGAGCACTTCCAGCTCGCGTTCGCTCAAAGGCTCTATCATGTCTGATTTTTGATGGATGATTGCTGCCGGCCAGGCGGGCTGATTTTGGCCGCAGCCACCGGTTGTATAAAGGCAGCCAGGAGTTTGTCCACATAACCGCTCAGCGGATGATCTCGATTGCGATATTGTTTTTCAATCAAAAACCGCAACGCTTCGCCTTCATCCACAAAGATACGAACATAGCCTTGCGGCTCGGCCAGGGCCAGGGCGCGTTCCAGCGGTGCGAAGGCGTGGGGGAGGTTGTCTTGGGCCTGGAATGCGAGGGCTTGCAGCAGCAGGATTTGGATGGCGCTGCCCAGCCGGCCGCCAGTTTCTGCCGCTTGCAGGAGACGCTCCAGCAGCCGGGCAGCTTCATCAAGGGACACCAGTCTCCCGATCGTTTTTACCGGCGGCGATGAGCACCCGGGCCAACATGATGTGCTCGAACTCATGGATATAGCGGATGTCATCATCCGCCGATAGTCCTTGCTCCCGCACCCATCCCAGGGCTTCGGCCAGCCTGCCCTGCTTGAGCCAGACCCGCGTCTTCAAAGCTGCGATAGGACGCACATCGGGCAGAGGACCTCGAATATACACGCGCTCCGCCTCATCAAGCAGAGCGAGGGCGCCATCCAGGTCTCCCTGTCACCTCCTTCAGGCGTGCCTGGGAAACGCACAGGCGATGCGGCCAATCCGTCAGTGTGGTCTGCTCACCCAGCTTCTGGCTGGTCAGCAAGTGTTTTGCGGCAGCTTCCAGGTTGCCCATTTCAATGTAAAGCTCACCAAGGCCGCGATATAAGTCTGCAGTTCCGGGGGGAATGGGCTCGCCCAGACCGGTGGCAAAGCGTAAGGTTTGCTGATAGGTGCTTTCCGCCTCCTGGAGGCGGCCAAGCGCCACCCTTATGTCGGCCAGAAGAAATGTGATGCCGATCAGGGTCAGGATTTCGCCGTTTTTCTGCAGGTTTGTATGGAAATCAGCCAGCGAACGCTCGGCTGCCTCCAGGTCTCCGCTTGCATACTGGGCTAGCCCCAGGAGCGAGGTGGCCTGGATTTGCCTGACCTGGTCATCTTCAGGGGTGAGTTCGAGCGCCTGCCGGGCATACTTCAAGGTGCCGGGGACATTGCCATCCGCCAGGGAACGATAAGCCCGGGCGGTGGCGATTGAAGCTGGCAACGATCGAAACTGTTCATTATCCATTACGACCATCTTATCCGTCGGTGTTTCCAACCAGCGCTCGGCGTCATGCAAAAGAGCCTCGCTGGCTTCTAACTCGCCGCCATCCAGCAACGCCCAGGCATAACCCACGCTCAGAACCGGCCGGGTGCGGATCAACACGTCTGGCAGCACTTTGACCCAGCCAAGCCATGTGGAAGATTGATAACTGATGTCCATTGCAGACCAGGCCAGTTCGATCAATCCCGCTGCACGTTCAAAGTCCTCGGCCGCCAGGGCGTGGCGGATGGCATCGGATGGCAGACCGTTCTGCTCATACCACGTGCTTGCCCGCTGATGCAGATGCAGCTACCTGATCAGGGTGCAACTCCATCAAGTGAGTTTGCAGGACATCGGCGAAAAGGTGGTGATAGCGATACCACTGGCGCTTATCGTCAAGCGGAATGAGGAACAGGTTGCTGCGTTCCAGGAACTCCAGCATTTCTTTGCCATCTTCCCGCCCAGTGACAGCATTGCACAAAGGTGCGCAAAACCTGTCGAGAATAGCGGTTTGCAGTAAGAAGCTGCGGATATGTTCAGATTGGTGCTGAAGAACTTCTTCGACCAGATAGTCCAGCACGAAATGGTGGCTGCCGGTGAAAGCCTGGATAAAACTGGCGATGTCTTCCCGGCCTTGCATGGAGAGGGCGGCCAATTGCAGACCGGCGATCCAGCCTTCGGTGCGGGTCTCCAGGGCGGCGATGTTTTCCACCGAAAGGTTGAGGTTCATTATCTGGTTAAGAAATGCACCGGCTTCCTCAGGGGTAAAGCGCAAATCGGCGGCGCGCAGTTCGGTCAATTGACCCCGGACACGGTAGCGGGATAGGGGCAGGGATGGATCCTCGCGGGTGGTGATCACCAGGTGCATCTGGGGTGGGAGGTGATCGAGCAGAAAGGTGAGGGCCTGGTCGATTGGTTCAGAATCGATCATGTGGTAATCATCCAGGACGAGGATGAAATTACCGGGATGGCGGCAATTTCATTGAGCAGGATTGTCAGAATCAATTCGATGGATGGTGGCTGAGGAGATTGTAGTGCAGCCAACACGCCTGCACCGATCTCCGGCGCAATCGTCTGCAACGCAGCGATGAAGTACGTCAAAAAGCGGGTGGGGTCGTTATCCCCTTCGTCCAGCGACAGCCAGGCTGCGGGTGAACCTATACCGGCGAGCCATTCGCTGACCAGGGTGGTTTTACCAAAGCCGGCCGGGGCAGAGATGAGGGTTAGTTTACAATGCAAGCCTTCATTCAACCGCTCGATCAAGCGGGGGCGGAGGACAGTTTTAGGCCGAGGGGGCAGGGACATAGAGCTTGGTGAGTAGAAGTGGTTCAGGCATTCTAAAATTAATTATACATTCCGCTGCATTAGAGGGCGGAAAAAGCCAAAAAATATACTTAGAAAGTGATGATGAATTCTCTAAAAAGGGTACCAGACCCTATGAATCAGCCATATTATCCCCTTGTGGGACTGCTGCGTGCCGGCCATCGCCAGGCATCCAGTTGGGAAGCAAGAGCCTACCGGGGGTTTTGCGACCAGAGATTGTCGGTTTAGTAGACATGTTTCTTGTCTTTGTTTTTAATTTTCAGTTCAAATTACCTGTTTGTCAGATGTATCTTTCCAAAAATCCAGCAGGGAATAAAAAAGGAAGAGCCTATCCTTAATAGGTTGTGGATCTTCTTTTTATAGAAAACTCAACGTGATTTACAAACCAGTATTTCTGAGGCAGATCTTGACTTTAAATATTATTGTGCTATAATATTCATATGACAGAATATACATTAACCAATGCGGAACTGGCGATCCTTAGTTTAATTGCAGAAAAACCACGCCACGGATACGAGCTGGAGCAAATTATCGAAGAGCGCGGCATGCGTGCCTGGACGGAAATTGCCTTCTCATCCATTTACTTCATTCTGAATCGTCTGGTGAAAAAGGGGCTGGCTGGCGCCACTTTACAGCCTGCCGCAGGACGCGGACCTGCCAAAAAGGTCTTCAGTGCTACGCTTCATGGTCAAAAGGTATTGCATGACGGTATTTGGCAGGCACTTTCCACTGAAGGCCGTAGCGACCTGCATTTTCTCTTGGGTCTTTCTTGTTTACCTCTCCTATCCTTGGATGAGGTTGAGAGAGCTTTTAATCAACGTAATACTTTTCTGGCCAGGAAGATCGAAGAAATTTCACATCACCCTACACTTACCCTGTCCGGATTACCGATGCACGTGTATGCCATGTTCGAGTATTCACTCGTCCAGCTGCGGGCAGAGTTGGATTGGTCACAAAAATTTCTAATCACTTACCTTTCAGGAGGAAAACACCATGGAAAAACTGGATCTTAAAAAGCAATATAAAAATCTTTATTCGCCATCCGCCAAAACCCCATCGATAATCGAGGTTCCCTCGCTGCCCTTTATCATGGTGGATGGACACGGGGATCCAAACGTTTCGCCCGAATACGTGGAGGCAGTGCAAACACTGTACAGCCTGGCCTACACCTTGAAATTTTATGTCAAGAAAACGCTTGAAATCGATTACGGTGTGATGAGCCTCGAGGGATTATGGTGGATGCCCGATATGACCAAATTCAGCACAGCGCCGAAGTCCGATTGGGATTGGACGATGATGATTCTGCAACCCGATTTCATCACCCCGGCGCTGTTTGAGGAAGCCAAAAAACAGGCCGTTGCCAAAGGCAAGGCACCGTTGGTTGACATAGCCCGCCTGGAACCATATGATGAAGGAACCTGCGTACAGATCATGTATTTTGGACCCTACGCCGACGAAGGTCCGACCATCGCAAACCTACATCATTTCGCTGTTGAACAGGGTTATACCCTTAACGGTAAACATCACGAGATCTACATGAATGATCCCCGCCGAGTCCCCCCTGAAAAGTACAAGACGATTATACGCCAGCCGGTAAAATAGAATGGATCAGTAAGCCATCGCTGCAAGCCATATCCGCCTGCTGCAAGCCTATCAAAATATATGGAAAATCAGGATTTTCTACCTTGGATGGGATATCTGGCGGGTATTTTTCTATAAAAATAATAAAAAAATTGCTCCGGCAGCGATCCTGCTCTTTGCCCGCTCTGAAGAGCGGAAAAACCAAGCTATAATTTTGTTGAGGAACGCTGATTCACCGCACCGGGACATTTAACTTGAACCGATTTATTTTAAGGAGGTTGGTATGGGACGTCTAATCCATTTTGAGATCCATGTAAATGATATGGAACGTGCCAAAAAGTTCTACGGGGAGGTTTTCGGCTGGATATTTGAGGATTGGACTGCATTTGCCGGATCACCCTACTGGGGGGCGATTACCGGGGCTGAAACCGATGCGGGCATAAACGGGGCGCTCATGCTGCGCCACGGACCTCCGCCGGCTGCTGGCCAGCCCGTCAACGGCTATGTCTGTACCCTGGGGGTGGAGGATTACGACCGCACGGAAGCAAAGATCCTTGAACTGGGCGGGATGGTCGCACTGCCAAAAGCTGCCCTGACAGGGATGGCCTGGCAGGGATACTACCTGGATCCGGAGGGAAATATTTTTGGCATCCACCAATCGGATGTTAATGCAAAATAGGGTTTAAGCTGCTGGTCTGCCGCCGTCCTCAGAGGTTGTGAATTAATTATTGATTGCCACATCTCCCCCTAACCTGCCGTTGAGAAATATTCACAGACATCAATGTCTCGCATTGGACTAGCGGATTGATTGGTCCGCGCATGATCCTTCACATTCCATCTAATCGGGGACGCTACACAGTAACTTTCCTGCCAGGAGCAGGCAGGACCTTCAGCGTTCAGGATGATACCCACAGAGGATGTGACAATAATCAGGACGATGTAACGAAGTATTACGGTTTTTAACATTGGATTCTTTGTAGGGATTATTTCGAAGAAACGAAGCAGGAAATAGCTGACACAGCATCCGTTCATCAGGCCACCAAGCAATGACTCAAGCAGCATTGGAAAATCAAGAAATTGAAAGAGCAGCTCTATACTCCGCAGCGATTGGAGTTTTAGAAATCACGAAGTTTGCACCCCAGAATGCCATTCCCCCCCCAATAGTGAGCATATAAAGGTTTTTGAGAGGATGGTCGAACCACTTTCAACCATTTAACTTTCTCCTTGTAATGTATAGTACCCCATAAGAGCACCTGGCTGTCGTGCGAGAAAGTATAAAGTCCCGATCAGGATCACAGAAAGTAATTGCAAAATGACCGATTGTGCCATTGAATGTTTTTCGACTAGATCTTGTTACATTTCGGTATGTCGTAATTGTCTGTTTTGTAAACTTGTTAGACTTTTGTATTATGTTCTACCGTAATGACAACACTTCCCTTTTTTCGCCCGGTGTCCACATATCTATGCGCCTCGGCAGTCTGTTCCAATGGATAACACCGGTCAATGACCGGCCTGATATTTCCTGCTTCTACGAGGTCTTTGATAAATACCAAATCCTCTTTGCACTCGACTGGCGACCCAAAGATTACTTTCTTACCGCCTGGCACGGAAGTTAATAGCATTTGACCCATCTCCCGCAGACCGCCAGCGACGGCAAGATATAACCCTTTGGGTTTGAGAGAATTCTTACAACGTGAAAACGAAGTCTTTCCTACAACCGTATCTACAATGATGTCGTAGGTCTCACCGTTTTGGGTAAAATCCTGTTTGGTGTAATCAATCACCTGATCAGCACCCAGCGACTTCACCAGTTCCAAATTGGCGGTGCTGCATATACCTGTGACTTCGGCCCCGTAGTATTTGGCAAGCTGAACTACATAAACACCGACCCCACCGGATGCGCCAATGACCAGAACTTTTTGTCCTCGCTTAATTTTGGCCCTATCCCTCAGAAAATACAATGCGGTTCCAGCCCCAAATGGAAGGGAGGCTGCTTCCTGGTATGACGAGGTTAGCCGGTTTTATGGCCAACGCCCCTTTTTCAGGTCTGCATGTGTATTCGGCATAGGCGCCAAATCGATCTGAGTTAATCCCGAAAACCTGGTCGCCTTTTTTGAACCGGGTCACAGCTTCTCCGATGGCTTCGACTTCCCCGGCTAATTCAGTCCCCAGGATGGCAATTTTGGGCTTTCTAAGGCCAAACATCAGGCGCGGCAGCGGGCCAAAGCCGGGCGGGACAAAGGTGAAGCCGCGTACATTGCAGTCCCCGGTTGTGACGGTTGCGGCGAAAATTTTGATCAGCACTTCATTGTCTCCAGGGGTGGGTTTCCCCACCTCCTGGAGATGCAGGACATCGGCCGGGCCGTACTCGGTGTACACAATTGCTTTCATGAGTTTCTCCAAATTTGATTTGTTCGCACGGGCTGCGATAAGGGCTGGGATTCGGGGTTGCGCCACATCCAGGCATTCCAGACAATTAGTAACAGACCTGTGATTTCTATCGCGACATAAAAAGTATAAGCTGGAGACGGCGCCCCAAGAAACAATGAAGCGATTTGAGCCAAAATAAAAAGTATACCTGCGATGATGTTTGCCCAACGATTAGCCCTATACTTTAATACCCAGGACAGGACAATCATTAAAAACGGAATCTCAAATATTATCGCGGTTCCCAACAAAAACCTGTCTGTGATTTTAACAGTTCCATCTGCAGTGTATCCAGTCATATGCATTGCCAAAACCCCAGGCTCCAAAGATGAGAGGGTATCACAATACATAAAATTTAGCGAATAAAACACCCATAATATGATTAGCAAAATTTTTGTATTCATTTCGGCGGTCTTTATGTTTGTCCCAGGGAGATTTCCTTTGGTTGTGTTCATTTTTTTTACTCCTATTTTTGAACGATATGAATGAGTTTCATTAGACTTGAATAAAATTGGGGTCGCCACCCGGTTACCGGGGGTTGAAATAGGCCAGAATTATTATCAAAGGCGAATCTCCTTTCCAAGCAGCTAATATCCATTTACTATTTGACATCTGACATATCTACCTGGCCTGTCCCGCGGAGTCCCCGAAGAGGGGATTGTAGTCGAGGAGCCGGGTTCAACAGGATTGACCGAGAGCAACGGCAAACCCAAATCCCGCAGTTTTTTGAGCAAGCCATGCAACGCGGCCTGATCAACCACCGGGCCGGTTAGAAGCGTTTCGCCATCCTCTTCCGGTGTGATGGTCAGGCTCTCGAACCAGTCCATCCATTGTTGACCTAAATGGCCCTCAACCCTGATTTGATAAACCAGGGGTTGGCTGGAGTCGTTTTTGGGGTTTCGTTTGTTTGACATGACCTGTACCTGTTGCGGACTGCCATAACCGCCTTTTCTACTTGCTCACTGTAAAGTTAATATACCGGCAATCCAGTATTGCCGGATAGAACCAAAAGTATTGTTCGGGAGTATTGTTTTTGGGGGAGTTACAACAGGCCCAGCTGGCGGGCGCGCATCACCGCTTCAGAGCGATTCTGTGCCTGCAGTTTGCCAAAGATGCGTAAGTTGTGTCCTTTGACCGTACTCAAGGCCAGGACAAGCCGCTGGCTGATCTCGTTATTGGTGAGTCCCTGGGCGACCAGGCGCAGCACTTCCAGCTCGCGTTCGCTCAATGGCTCAATCATATCTGGGATTATAAGACTGTTCGTTGACTGCTTTTCAACCGCCCGCTTGAAGGCCGACAGGAGTTTTTCTACATAAACGAGCAGCGGATAGTCCTGGCCGCTCGATTGCTTTTCAATCCGCGATCGAAAATCCAACAGCAGCAAACGCACCGGCTCGCCTTCATCGACAAAAAGCCGGACATAGCCTTCCGGCTCGGAGAGTGTCAGAGCGCGCTCAAGTGACGCCAGAGCCAGGGGAAGGTTACCCTGGGTCTGGTGTGCGAGTGCCTGTACCACCAGGATTTCAATTACACTGCCGATCCTTCTTTGCGCTTCAGCTGCTTTTAACAGGCGCTCCAGCAATCCGATTGCCTGCAGGATAGAGCTCCTGCCCTGGCGTCTTTGACATTCGGCAATCAGCACCCGGGCTAGTATGAGATGTTCGAACTCGTCCAGGTAGCTGATTTCATCGTCAGCCGACAACCTACGCTCATGCGCCCAAGCCTGGGCCAGGTCCAAGCGGCCTTGCTTAAGATACACTTTCGCTTTCAAGGCTTCGATGGGACGGGTATCTGGTACGGGGTTCATGACATACGCCGGCCTGGCTTCATCCAAAAGAACCAGCGCAGTTTCCAGTTCTCCCCCGGACTCTTTGAACCGGGCCTGAGCAAGATGCCAGCGGTAAGACCAGTCGACCAGCGTGGTTTTCTCACCCATCTCCAAGGCTTTTTGCAGGTGCTCCGCAGCGGCTGCATCCTTTCCCATCTCATGCTGCAGCACCGCCAATCCCAAATAATGGTGGGCGGTGATGTGCTGCGCATCGTTGCCATGTTCTGAGGCAATCTGTAATGATCGCTGGTAGGTTTTTATAGCCTCGCGGAGACGACCCTGGGCGATCAGGATTTCAGCCGTATAAAAACCACTGGCAACGACAAAAACGAAATTACCCTCCTTCTCCATACTACTCCATCCAATTGCACATGGCCCGGCGGGCAGACTCCAGGTCTCCGTTCGCCCAGTGGGTGAATTCCAAGTAGCATGGTAGCCTGGGCGCGCCTGAAAAGGTCATCTTCAGGGATGAGTTGGAGTGCAAGTTCGGCATATTTCACCGTGTCGGAAAGATTACCCTGGACCTGGGCATTATAGGCACGGGTCATGGCAATCACTGCTGGCAGGGACCCAAGCAGTGCTTCGTCCGCCACGACGATCATCCCCTGGTGAACCATTCAAGCACCGTTCGGCATCCTGCATGCAGGCCTCGCTGGCCTCCGGTTCGCCGGCATCCATGAACGCCTGGGCCATCTGGGTGCTGAGCACCGGCCGGATACGGGTCGCATCTTCTGGCAGTTTCTTGACCCAGCCCAGCCAGGCGGCAGATTGAAAACTGACTATCCATGCCCTGCCAGGATAATTCGGCCAGCCCCGCCGCCCGGCCATAATCCCCGGCAGCAATGGCATGGTGAAAAGCTTCGGCCTCATCCCCGTTCTTTTCATACCACTGGCTGGCGCGGAGATGACATTCTGCGATTTCTGCGGGTGACAGCTTTTGTCCTAACCGCTGGCGCAGGATATCCCCAAAGAGATGGTGGTAGCGGTACCAGCGCCGCTCGTTATCCAGGGGAACAATGAACAGGTTGGTGCGTTCGAGATATTCCAGGGTTTCCTGCCCGGAAGACAGAGGGGTCGACCAAAATGGCATCACAAAGGGAGCCGCTCATGCGGTTGAGGATGGAGGTGTCGCAGCAGGAAGGCCTGGACGCTTTCGAGACTGCTGTTGCAGGACTTCTTCAATCAGGTAATCCAGCACGAAATGGTGGCTGCCGGTGAAAGATTGGATGAAACTGGTGGTATCTTGATGTCCCTGCATAGCAAAGCGAGTGCAGCCAATTGCAGACCGGCTATCCAGCCTTCGGTGCGGTCCTCCAGTGCAGTGATGTTTTCTGCGGAGAGGTTCAGTCCCATCACCTGGTTGAGAAATTCAGCGGCTTCGGCGGGAGTAAAGCGCAAGTCGGCGGCACGCAGCTCAGTTAATTGACCCCGGGCGCGTAACCGAGCCAGGGGCAGATGTGGATCCTCACGGGTGGTGATGACCAGGTGCATCTGGGGCGGCAGGTGCTCAACCAGGAAAACAAGGGCCCGATCCACCGGTTGGGAATCAATCACATGGTAATCATCCAGCACCAGGATGAAGTTGTCCGAAATGGTGGTGATGTCATTGAGCAGGGTTGTCAGAATCGATTCAGCCGGCGGTGGCTGAGGGGACTGGAGAATAGCCAACACCCCTTTTCCAATATTCGCCGTAATCGTCTGCAACGCAGCGACGAGGTATGTCAGAAAGTGAGCGAGGTCGTTATCCCCTTCGTCCAGCGACAGCCAGGCGACCGTTTGCCCACAACAGGCGATCCATTCGCTGACCAGCGTGGTTTTCCCAAAGCCGGCAGGGGCAGAGATGAGGGTCAGTTTACGGCTCGCAGAGAGGCCCTCGTTCAACCGCTCGATCAGGCGGGGGCGGAGGACAATTTCTGACCTGAGTGTGGGGGTATAAAGTTTGGTGATGAGAAGTGGTTCAGGCATCCTAAAATAATTATACATCGCGCCTAATTAGGGGGCGGAAATGGCCAAAGAAAAAACTAAAAAAGGATAGATGAATCCGCTGAATAGGATGCCATACCCAAGGATCAGCCATATTATCCCCTTGTGGGACTGCTGCATGCCGGGCATCGCCAGGCACCCAATGTAGGGAAGCAGGAACCCACAGGGTGCTTTGCGACCAGCGTTCGTCGGTTTTGCTGACACCTGCACTCCCCGGCACCGCCCGCCGGGGCATGTGTGCAGCAGGTGTAAGGGTAAGCCCTGAATGTTTTCCTCAGGGTTGCAGTGCTCGCCGCACAAACCCATGCATTTTGTGCAGTGCATAACGGTGGCACGGATTCAGGATATTTGCTAACAACCGGGCTGGTGGCTTTTAAGGGATGATATTCGAAGGAGAAGGTAAGTGAGTGGCTTCAGTCTGCTGTTTTTCAACAAAACGATTACCCAGCAAATTGAATTGTGATTTGTTCAGGCATCAGGGAAATTCATGATTTACATTAGCTCGCCTGGCTTGTTTGCTTGCCAATCTGTCCATGGGATCTAATTATTGACCTGATATAAACAAGCCTTAAACGCCCAAAAGCTAAGCCCTAGCCTGGTGACGGTGGCTGGAAAAACAGGGGGAGTGACGCAATACTGAAGGTTTCCAGGATAAAGCGATACATAAATAACTGTGAACCAATTTAAAATAAATGAAGTAAGGAGGACGGATTATCCAACCCGAATTAGATCGGGCATATGAACAGAAGTTATAATTAATCTCCAATAAACAAATGACAATCAAGATGAGGGTCGGAATTCCGGTTCATGCCGCTTTCAGTCTTGCTATCCTTATCCGTCTTCCATTGTCAATAAGGATGTGCGGGCGGCCTCAAACTCTGGAAGCATCATCCGGCATGGTCCCCAATAGGAATTAGGAGTGTGATTCAATGAATAAGAAAACCCTGTTTTATATCCTGCTGGCCGTCCTGGCAGCTGTGCTGCTGTTTACCGTCTTTGGGCTGGCAGTCATATCCCCGCCGGAAGCTACCCCAACACCAGAACCTGCATCACTGCCGGCAGCTACAAATACACCAGAACCGGCGTCACCGCCAACCGCATCGATCCAGGGGATAACCTGGCAGTGGATCAGCCTGACTAACCAGACAACCGGCGCCACCACACCGGTGCCTGCCCCGGAAAATTACACAATCACCTTTAACGCAGATGGCACACTGACAGGGAAAGCGGACTGCAACAATTTCGCGGGCAGCTATTCCCAGGAGAATGGATTCTCCATCCAATTGGACGCTTCCACAATGGCATTCTGCAGCGATGTCTCATTGGACCAACAGTACCTGGCCTTATTGGGCAGTGTGGCAGCCGGCGGACCGGATGGGGCGGGACGGCTTTGCTTTGGAAACGGCAGGCGGCGAGCAGCGCCTGCTCTTCCAGAATGGAGGCACTGCCCCGCAGTGACACTGTGACCTTTTTTCATAGACTTGAATAATGGTGAGATATATAATCAATATCAGGTTTAGGTTTATCTTGAGAGGCAAAAACCCTTAATTGCCATCGATGGCTCTATTAATTAATGCAAAATACAGACTCACTCATCCGTACGAAGCTTCGCCTGCCCTTCACCCGGCCAGGAATGGTTTCCAGGCCACGGCTTCAGGAACAATTATGTAGGGACTGTGCAGACCGTGTACTCTGATTACCGCCCCGGCCGGTTTTGGCAAGACGACCCTGGTGGCATCCAGTATCGTGGTTGTGGTATTCCTGCAGCCTGGCTTTCCCTGGATAAAAATGACAATCAATCGGGATGGTTCCTGACGATATCTCATCGCTGCGCTGCAGGCTGCTGACAGCCGGATCGGCAGTGAGGCTGCTCAACTCACTTTCTCGGGAGGCGCTACTTCTTCCATCCGGTTTGCTGCGCGCTATCCAGAGCGGATTTCGGCATTGGTTCTGCTTGCACCGGCTGCGCCCGGGAAAGTGATTGTACCCCCACCACCTAAAATGATATTCGACACTCTGATGCGGAGTGATTTCATTTATTGGACAATGATCACGTACTTCAGGTCGTTTGGGTACCAGATGCTTGGAGTCCCCAGGGAATTTACCCTTACACCGGAGTATAAGGCTGAACTGGACGAAAGCCTGGCAACCACGCTGCCTCTCAGCGAACGGATAGATGGCTTTATTTATGATAACTATGACCCACAATTACAGGACGACTTCTATGGGTCCATTTCTGAGACCAGCCCCTACCCGCTCAGCGATATCAAAATCCCGGTGCTGGTAATTGGGGCGGAAGATGATCCATATTCGAATATTGAAAATGTGACAGCAGCCTGGCGGAGAAATTCCCGAACAAGCGCCTGTTTATCCTGCCGGATGGCGGTCACCCGCATTTGGGGCATAACCGGGAAGTCAATGCGGAGCTCATCCAATTCCTGAACAACAACACAAGCGCATGTCAGGGAAAAGCCAATGAAAGAAAAGGCCGGTATGTACAATCAGGACCAATCTGACTGGTCAGACAACCCGTATGGCAATGGGTACAGTAATGACCCATCTGGCATATGGAGGATTGCCGAATGAAAGCCTCGACAGCCGTATGTTCCGAAATTGATCGGATAGAAAAGCTCATCAGCCGTTTCATACCGGGTAGTGAAATCAGTCGGATAAACCAGTCTGCAGGGGTAAATCAGGGAAAAGTAAGCCTCGAAACCTATCAAGTACTGTCGAAAGCGATTGAATTTTCTCGATGCTTGTCCAGGATGCTTTGACGTGACCGTCGAACCATTGGTACAGCCTGTGGAATCAATGGAAAAGCATCCTTGTCAGGACCGGATGAATTAATCGCATCCGTCAGGTCCTTTCACTGGTAAATGATCGGGATTTGATCCTGGATCCATGGGATATGACCGCCGGATTGAGATAGCATCGGCCAGGCGGTTGATCTGGGCGGGATCGGGAAAGGATTTGCCGGAGATAAGATCCTGGATATATTCAAGGAATTTGGAGTCACATCGGCTTATTCAAATCTCGGCGGCAATGTTGTAACTCTGGGTGGCAAACCAGACGGCTCTCCATGGCGAGATTGGCATCCAGCATCCACGGCAGGAGAACCGAATAATCGGTTCAGTTGCGGTAGAAAACCAGTCGGTGGTGACATCAGGAGACTACCAGCGTTACTTTATCGACAGTCGGGGCAGAAGGCATCATCATATTCTAAATCCTGAACCGGTTATCCTGCTGAATCGGGACTGATCAGCGTATCCATTGTTTCAGATAAGTCACTGACTGCAGATGCGCTTATCTACAATCATTGTTTGTAGCTGGGATGAAGAAAGGACTATGAATTCACTGAAGAGGTTTCCTGAATACCGAAGCCGTTCTTGATGGACATCGGATGTTACGGGTTCACATCACACTCTGGTCTGCAGTGCTCGGTTCCAGGCGGATCATGGCATTGAAGTGTCAATATTGGATTGAGTAAATGATCAGGAGAAAATCGAAAATGAATGGATGGTTGGTTGTACTCATAATTTCTGGAGTGCTAGGTGTAGCCGGATGGGATCGGCTGGTCGAAATTAATGAAAGAGCATCGTGAAGCCAGGAACCTGCCGCTGGATGCTGTGGATTTCAGCAAACTGAAGGATGGTACTTACCATGGTGTCTATGAGGGTGGAATGTACAGGTGGCGGGCGAATGAATGTGATGTAACGGTAGAGAATGGAAGAGTGACCGATATCCAGCTTTCAGTCAGCCAGGACCCGGGAGGGAAAAATACGCAGCATCAAGAGCTGTATGACCGGGTTATCCAGGCGCAATCGCTGCATGTTGATACGATCAGCAGTGCAACTCTCACCTCGAAAGCATATCTCAAGGCGGTAGAAAATGCGCTTGTCCTGTCACAGTTACGAATAGAAAATGAATTTTATTATACCAAGGAGATAGATGCTGTGACTACGAATGATCCGATAAAACAAAATGGAAAAAGTAATAGCAATGGGTTGTTTGATTGTACTGATGATCATTTTAGTGATCGTTGTCGTGAGCGGGGGGATCGGTTGGATATTATTATCAGCAGAACACCGCGAAGCTGCAAGCCTCCCCCTTGATGCAGTTGATTTTGCAAGGCTAAGCGATGGAGCCTATCACGGCGTGTATGCAGGGGGTATGTATAAATGGCGGCCAACGAATGCGAGGTCAGGGTAGCAAACGGTAAAGTTACTGATATTAAACTTATTGGGAGCGGAGATCCTGGTGCTGAAAATACGAATGATGAGATGCTATACAATCAGGTTATCAAGTCACAATCATTGCAGGTGGACACTATCAGCGGCGCAACCCTCACTTCGAAAGCTTATCTCCAGTGCATTGAGAATGCGCTCATACAAGCGCAACATTTGAATAATGAGACCCTACGATGAATAATTAGTATATTTTCCCCTTAAGGTTCAAGGTGGCCGGGATGGGACCAAATCCCTGGAAGGTGCTGAGTGATACCAGGGATTCCAACGAAACCGCCGTAACTTTTGTTCAATTCCTTTCTCTTCCCCTAGCTAAGGCCATGTGAAAGGTGCTGAAAAAAATGTTTTCGATGCGGTGGGGAATGGCTGAGCAGGATGTTTCATCTGAGGATTGGCAGGAGTATATTCCAATCGTAGTGCCACAATATAACTTAAAATTCCGTTCATCATCAATCTGGAAGGCGGGGATCAGTGTGAATAGAACCAGTCAACGCTTTAACTTACGGCGCAGCAATTTCTCAATCTCGATGATGATAAAGGCTGCCAGGCTGACTGCGAGAATATCCAGCCAGAGTACCAGTGGGATTGGCGCACTGCCAAGGAGTGTGTTCATAAAAGGAATATAGGTAAAAAGGAGTTGGATGAGCACCATGAGGATTGCGCCGCCCACCGCCCACGGATTGGAGAAGAAACCAAGTTGAAATGGAGAGCGTGTCAGCGAACGGGCGTTGAATAGATAAAAGATCTCGACGAAAATAACCACGTTGACGGCGACCGTGCGGGCTTCAGCCAGCGATGCGCCCCGGTAGATTTGATACTCAAACAACCCGAAGGCTCCCGCTAAAATAATGATCCCTACCAACAAGATGCGCCAGAGCAGCGTCCCACTCAGAATGGGTGCGTCGGGATTGCGGGGCTTGCGCAGCATGATGCCAGGTTCTTTAGGTTCCAGCGATAACGTAACCCCCAATAACGCAACCGTTACCATATTGATCCATAAGAGTTGGATCGGGAGGATGGGTAGTGTGGCACCGCTTACAATTGCCGCCAGCAGCACCAGGCCTCCACCCAGGTTGGTGGGCAGTGTCCAGGCAATGAATTTGGTCAGGTTATCAAAGACTCCCCGTCCCTCCTCAATGGCAGCTTCAATCGAAGCAAAATTATCATCGGTTAAGATCATATCGGCGGCTTCTTTGGAAACGTCTGTGCCGGTGATTCCCATTGCTATACCAATATTGGCCTGTTTGAGCGCCGGAGCGTCATTAACTCCGTCACCGGTCATTGCCACCACGTGACCACGCGCCTGCAGGGCTTCCACCAGGCGTAATTTTTGCTCAGGAGCCACACGGGCAAAGATATTTACTGATTCGACCTGTTCGATCAACACGGCATCTGAAAGCTTAGACAGTTCCGCCCCAGTCAGCACAGTAGCGCAATTGTCCGGGCACAGGCCAATCTGGCGACCAATAGCAGCAGCGGTGAGGGCATGGTCGCCGGTGATCATTTTGACCATGATGCCCGCCTTCTGGCTAGCCTGGATGGCGGCAATGGCCTCCGGGCGGGGTGGGTCAATCATTCCCTGCAGGCCGAGTAAAGTGAGACCGGTGATGTCGTCGAAGGTAATTTTCTGGGCGCCGGGTTTTTCCAGGCGGGCGAATGCCAATACGCGCAGGCCTTGCGAGGCCATGCTCTCCACTGCCGGTCGAAACACCTCGTTACCGCAGGCAATAACCTGCCCCATAGGATCAAGAGCCCCCGAACAGTTTTCGAGCAGCACTTCGGCGGCGCCTTTAATGTATACTATGCCATCGGCGTGAAGTGTTGCCATGAATTGGTGCTGCGAGTCAAAGGGGATCGAGTCAAGCCTGGCAGGGTAGATGGATCCATCAGGATTGAGCTGCCCTTTACGGGCTGAGACCAGCAGCGCTCCCTCGGTTGGGTCGCCTTGCACAGTCCAACGACCTTCACTCTCCACAAGTTGACTGTCGTTACACAGCAGCCCGGCTTTGAGTGTCTCACTGACAGCGGCGTCCTTATCCCAATCCCGGGAAATGGTTCCATGGGGTTCATACCCCACACCTTCGACGGAGTACACCCCGGAAAGGGTATAGATTTCTTTCACCGTCATCTGATTTTGGGTCAGGGTGCCGGTTTTATCCGAGCAGATGACCGAGGTTGAGCCTAGGGTTTCAACCGCCGGCAGATTGCGGATGATGGTGCGGCGGTTGGCCATACGAGAGACACCGATCGCCAGGGTCACTGTCATTGCGGCAGGTAAACCTTCCGGGATAGCACCGACTGCCAGAGCAATTGCTGACATGAGGGTATCTATGATCGGCTGGCCGCGTAGCATGCCGATGCCGAAGGTCAGCGCCGAAAGTGCCAGTATGGCGACCAACAGCACCCGGCTAAACTGGGCGATCTTGAGGGTGAGTGGTGTCTCCAACTCGGCGGCGCTGGAGATCAGTTGAGAGATGCGCCCAACCTCGCTGCCGTCACCGGTCGAAACGACCACGCCGGTTGCTGTGCCATACGTAACAAGGGTGGAAGCGTAAGCCATATTGCGGCGTTCGGCCAACACAGCATCGTGGTCAATCAGCAAGGATGCATCTTTCTCAACTGGTAAAGACTCGCCTGTGAGTGCCGCTTCAGTCACCTGAAGATCGCGCGAAACCACCAACCGGAGATCAGCAGGTACTCGTGATCCTGCCTGTAATTGCACGATATCACCAGGCACCAGTTCTGCCGCCGCCAGACGTAATACTTTCCCACTGCGGATGACCGCTGCTTCGGTGGTCACTGTCTTCGCCAATGCGGCGATGGATTGTTCGGCGCGTGCTTCCTGATTATACCCAATCACAGCGTTGACCAGAACCACACCGAAGATCACCAGTGCGTCGGTAGGGTCTTTTAATACTGCCGTGATCAGGCCGGCAGCCAACAGGATGATCATCAGAGGGTTGTAAAACTGGAGCAGGAAACGCTTCAGCGGGCTTTTGCCCTCTTTGGGCGTCAGCACGTTGAGGCCAAAACGTTCCTGGCGATGCTTGATCTCAAAAACGTCTAATCCCTGCTGGAGGTTCGTGTCCAGGAGATCAAGAACTTCGTCCACAGGAAGATGGTGCCAGTGTTTGCCAAGCAAATTGTTCATGGAAATTTCCTTTTTAGGTCTCCAACTCAAATGTAAATAATCAAAATAATTTCTATCACTTTATTCAATTATCAGGTATATTACCAATCCAAACAACCATATCCTTGAACAAGTATAAAGTTTGGAGTGTGCTAATAAAAGAACTGGAGAAGAAAATAGTATAAAATCCCAAAGTATTCCGTAACAAGAATATAAAAAACAAATCGAACTCGCCAGGATGCAGGTTAAATCCAGGCTTGAATTGAATATTGTCGATAAAGATTATTTGTCAGGCATTGAAAAAGGGTCCAGTGATTTGGCAGGCTATATTTTTGGCAACAACATGTCCAGGCAGAAGACCGAGATGTCCACCTGGATGAAGGGTCTTATGGGTTATTACTACTAACAGTTTCTTTTCACCCAATCAGAAAATCCTTTACGTATTCTTTCTTTACTCCGAAAACGAGTTTTCATCAATATGCAGAATAAATTGATCTAAAAATGGTAAAATTTTAGCAATTAACTATGAACACTTACCAGCTTGGAATTGATCTCGGTTCTACCACCGCTAAACTTGTCCTTATGGACGCTCAAGGATCCAAGGTTCACACCATATACCGGCGTCATTATGCTGAAACGCGTGCAACCCTGCAGGCGATGCTTTCTGATCTTCAGATCCATGTTGGGAATGTGAATGTCTCCGTTATGCTCACCGGTTCGGCCGGGATGGGCATCAGCGAAAGTTATCAACTGCCATTCTTACAGGAAGTGATTGCTGCAGCAGAGGTTATCAAACGTTACCCGGATATTCATACCTTAATCGATATTGGCGGGGAAGATGCCAAAATGATCTTCTTTGAAGGTGCTGTACCACCAGATATTCGCATGAACGGATCGTGTGCTGGTGGAACCGGTGCATTCATTGACCAAATGGCTACTTTATTACACCTGCCTGTAGAAGACCTTCAAGAAGTGGCGCATAAAGCCAGCCAACCTTTACCCGATAGCTTCCCGCTGCGGGGTATTTGCAAAAACGGATGTCCAGAACTTGCTCAGCCGGGATATCCCGCATGCTGATATCCTTGCTTCCGTTTTCAACGCTGTCGTCTACCAAACCCTGGCAACTCTTGCCCGCGGACGGGTTCCCAAATCACAGGTGTTGTTCTGCGGGGGACCGCTGACTTTTATCCCTGCCCTGAGGGATCGATTTATCCAGGCTATGCAATTTGGGCGATGGTGATGTAGCTCAGATTGACCATCCCGAATTAATTTCAGCTTTGGGAGCGGCGCTTTCAAAAGAGAGCCGCAAGACGCTGGCTCTCAGCGATTTGGTTCAGACGGTTTACAGATGAACATGCACGGACCATGACCGGGTCCACAATCCGCCTGCAGCCTTTGTTTTCCGATGATTTACAGCGCGCTGAGTGGGAACTCAGCCGGGTGCAAAGCCGCGTGGGACGGGTGACAGTGAGGGAAGTGTCCGGGAAGGCGGTTTTCCTGGGAATAGACTCAGGTTCGACAACCACCAAGGTCTGCGTGGTGGATGAAATTGGAAACCTGCTGTTCCAGAATTATCAGCATAACCATGGCAACGCTCTGCAAACTGCCTGCGACGCACTGGCAAAGGTTCAAGGGCTGTTTGCTTCGATTGATTCTCCGCCTTATATCGGCCGTTCCGCTGTGACCGGGTATGGCGAAGACCTGCTGCGGTCGGCATTTGACTGTGATGAGGGCGTGGTTGAAACCATGGCACATTTCCGCGCCGCCCAGGCATTTGAGCCAGCACACTTCCTTTATCCTCGATATAGGCGGGCAGGATATGAAAGCCATCTACATCGAAGAAGGCCAGATCCGAAATATAGAAATTAATGAAGCCTGTTCCTCCGGCTGCGGAACCTTTATTGAATTATTTGCCAATTCAATGGGCTTTCCGGTGACCGAATTTGCCGGTAAGGCGCTTGAATCAAATGCACCTTGTGATCTGGGTACGCGCTGCACGGTATTTATGAACTCGAAGGTCAAGCAATCCCTTCGTGAAGGGGCAAGTGTCGGAGATATTTCGGCCGGGCTGGCCTATTCGGTAGTAAAAAACGCCATGCACAAGGTGCTCAAAGTGACTGATCCCCGGCGTATTTGGCGAAAATATCCTGTTACAGGGTGGCATCTTTCGCAACCCGGCCATTCACAAAGCGTTTGAAAACATCTCCGGCCGCCAGGCAGTCTGTCCGGATATTGCTGAGTTGATGGGCGCATACGGGGCAGCACTGCTGGCGCGTGATGAATGGCTGCGCCAACCGAACAAGTCACCAGTTTCAGCGGCCTGGGCAGCCATAAAATGACTGAAAATACCAGGAAACAGATCATCCACTGCCAGGGATGCGAAAACCAATGTGCTATACAGCGCCTGACTTTCCCCAATGGCAGTAAATTCTTTACCGGTAACCGCTGTGAAAAAATCTTTACCAACAATGGCAAGAATGCTTATCGGGGGGTAAGCATGCCGGAAATTAAATACCAGCTGCTGTTCGATCGATCGATGGAACCAAAGGGCATCCCTCGCGCAGTGATCGGTATCCCGCGTGTGCTCAACCTGTATGAAAACTTTCCCTTTCTGGTCTACTTTACTCGTGGAGAGCGGTTTTCGTGTGCAGCTTTCGGCTCCATCTAAGGTGGGGATGTATGAGCGGGGCGCTGGAACAATTACATCCGAGAATATCTGCTTTCCGGCCAAACTGGCTCATGGACATATCTATGACTTGATTGATGCCGGTGTGGATCGAATTTTCTACCCGATGGTCACCTATGAGACACCCTGAGTTTACAGATAGTGATGGGGATTTCAACTGCCCGGTAGTTGGAGGATATCCTGAACTGATCAAGAGTTCCATTGACCCGGCTGAAAAGCATGGTATCCCGCTGGATAAACCTGCCATTACCATGCGCGATCCAGGGCTTTTGAAAAAAGCGTGTGAGAATTACCTGGTTTCACTGGGGGTGGATCACAAGACAGCGCAGCGGGCTTTTAGCCTGGCTATTGCGTCACAGCGGGAATATAAGCAAGCCGTCCGGAGGGAAGGTGCAGAAATCATACGCAAAGGCCCGGGCCGCGGGACGTCCATTGGTGCTGCTGTTGAGCCGCCCGTATCATATTGATCCACAGATCCACCATAAAGTACCGGATATCCTGACTGATTTCGGAGTAGACGTCTTAACCGAGGATTCGGTGCCACTGCCTGCCAATTCAATGCTGGAAAACAAAAATGTTGTGTCGCTCTGGCAGTATCCCAACCGCAATCTTTATGCTGCAAAGTGGGCTGGCAGCCAGCCGGATGTTGAGGTAGTTCAGATTAATTCGTTTGGCTGCGGCCCGGATGCTATCGCTGTAGATGAAACACGGCGGATTTTAAGTGAGTGGCATAAGGGGCATACTGTAATTCGTGTGGATGAGATTGAAAGCACAGGCTCGATTAAGCTCCGGCTGAGATCGATGATTGAGTCAATTCGCCGAAGGAAAACGAACACCGAGCCTTATTTTGTTCCTCGTCGAACAACCCCGGCCTTCCAAAAAAGAGACCGCAGGCGAAGCATACTGGTCCCGGACTTTGCACCCTTCGCCACACTGCCTATTGTACGCCCGATGAGAGATATGGGCTTCAAAATGGAAGTACTTCCCCCTGCCGATCGGGAATCGGTAAACCTCGGCTTAAAATATACCAACAATGAAATATGCTACCCGGCTATTATCGTCATTGGAGATGTGATCAAGGCCCTTCAAAGCGGTGATGTATGACCCAGGTGATGTATCTGTCGGGATCAGCCAGACCGGTGGACAATGCCGTGATTCCTGCTATTTGACGCTGCTTAAGAACGGGCTGGTCGCAGCCGGATTTGAGCAGGTACCGGTCGTTACGGTGGCAACTAATTTTAAACCGATTAATGAACAACCGGGGGTAAACATAAATTACCCGGAATTCATTTATAAAATCCTGCAGACAGCAACCTATGCTGACTCGATTTCTGCAATGTACCATGCCTGTGCTGTGCGCGAGCAAGTTCCCGGCAGTTCCTGGAAGCTGGCAAACACATTTATGGATGCTCTCAAAGACCCGCATCTAAAGATCCGGCCGGGTGATATCCAGGCCTTGTTAAAACAGGCGGTACAGTCGTTTAATACCCTGCCTGTAAAAACCGGGTCATTCCCTGCGGTAGGAATTGTGGGGGAGATTTATGTGAAACTTAATCCGTTTGGGGGTGGCGGAGTGGTACCCTGGTTGATCGAACAGGGCGTTGAGGTGATTTTACCGCCCCTGACCGAGTATTTCACATCGAATTTTGTCAACTGGGATATCGACTTGAAAAAGCACCTGCTGAGGCGTGACTGGCTCTGGGTCCTTTCACGTTTGGTTGAACAGCCGCTGCAAAACTACATCCACCGGATTGATAAGATCATGCAGGATTTTCACTTCCACCGGCCAACACCATCGATCTGGCATATGGCGGAAAAAGCCAGCCGGGTTCTGGATTTGACCAATCATTATGGGGAAGGCTGGCTGATTCCGGGCGGGATTTCGACAATGGTTGAGTCCAATGTCAAGAATATCCTTTGCCTGCAGCCGTTTGGCTGCATTGCAAATCATGTTGTTGCCAAAGGGGTTCAAAACCGGCTCAAATCCCTCTATCCGGAAATGAACCTGCTGTTCCTGGACTGCGATGCCGGCAACAGCGAGGTTAATTTCTTTAATCGCATGCATTTCTTTCTGCACCATGCTATACAATTTGATTAGGATATGATGTAATCCGATGATATACCGGCGCTTCCTGAGGCATTCATTGCGATGCATTAACGGCTGGCATCCAATTGACTGCCCAATCGCCTCTAATGCCAGGGTAAACCTTAATGAGCGATATTCAGGAAGTATGCTAATCCCTTAAATCCATTTGAAATCAATTTTTACATGTCAGGTTTTAATCCGACTATTTATGGATGATGCTTTCAGACTAGATTTCTTTTCCTTCGAACTGGCTGTTGTAAAGCTCGGCATAGAAACCATTCTTTGACAGCAATTTTTCATGCTTGCCCTGCTCAACAATATCGCCGTCTCTCATAACCAGGATCCAATCCGCATTGCGGATCGTGGACAAGCGATGAGCAATGATGAAGCTGGTGCGGCCTTTCATCAATGTGTCCATGGCCTCTTGAATGAGGACCTCTGTGTGGGTATCCACCGAACTGGTGGCTTCGTCCAGAATCAGGATCTTAGGATCAGCCAGGAAAGCACGGGCAATGGTCATCAATTGCATTTGTCCCTGGGATATATTTGTGGTCTCTTCGTTCAAGATCAAATTGTAACCTTCCGGCAGAGTACGAACGAAATGGTCGACGCGTGCAGCTTTTGCGGCGGTGATTACTTCCTCGTCCGTGGCATTAGATCGTCCATAGCGGATATTTTCTATGATAGGCCCGTTATAAAGCCAGGTATCCTGCAACACCATGCCAAACATGCAGCGGAGGTCTCCACGGGTAAATTCCCTGATGTCATGCCCGTCAACCAGTATAGCCCCGCTGTTAACGTCATAGAAACGCATCAATAGTTTAACCATGGTGGTCTTTCCGGCACCGGTTGGGCCAACAATGGCAATTTTTTGACCTGGTTCGGCGTAAAATGTAAAGTCGTTGATAATGATCTTATCCGGATTGTATCCAAAGTGTACATTCTTGAAATCCACCCGGCCTTCAATGGTTTCTAAATAGAACTGGTGTTGTGGTATCGGGAATTTCCTCGGGTTCAGCCAGGAACTGGAACACACGCTCGGCAGCAGCCATCGTTTGTTGGAGAATATTGGAGATGTTGGCAATCTGCGAGATCGGCTGGGTATATGAGCGTAGATACTGGATAAATGCCTGGATATCACCTATGGTGATGACTCCTTGATAAGCAAGATTGCCTCCCAGGATACAGATGGCGACATATCCCAGGTTACCAACAAAATTCATTATGGGGAACAATAAACCAGTCAGGAATTGCGATTTCCAGGCTGAATCGAAAAGGGTTTCATTAATCTGGTCAAACTGCTCAACGCTTTTAGCCTCTCCGTTGAAGGCTTTCATCACGATGTGACCGCTGTACATTTCTTCGATATGACCGTTAATATGGCCGAGGTAATCTTGCTGCTTCTTAAAGAAGGGCTGAGATTTTGTCACAATCAAGGCAATTATGCCGAACGAAAATGGAAGAATTGCCAGGGCTACCAGGGTCATCTGCCAACTGATGGTGTACATCATGAATAGGATACCGATAACCGTGGTCAGAGAAGTAATGATCTGCGTCAAACCCTGGTTCAGTGTCTGACTGACTGTGTCTACATCATTGGTGATGCGTGAAAGCACTTCGCCGTGGCTGGTAGCGTCAAAGTATTTGAGCGGTATACGACTGATTTTTTCAGCAATATCTTTGCGAAAACGGTAAGTGATATCCATTGCTACGTTGGACATGATCCAACCCTGGGTGTAGCTTAACATGGCAGAGAGCAAGTATAACAACATAGCCTGAATGAGAATTGTGCCGATGGTGTCAAAGTCAATGGAACCCGTCCCTGCAGTCTGGGCCATGACACCAGCGACCAATACGGTGGTAGCATTCCCCAGGATTTTAGGTCCAAAGATACTTGCGGCTGTTGAGGCAATTGCCAGCAACCAGATAAATACGATTAAGAATCGATATTTTCCAAGATATTGAACGAACTTTGCCAGAGTACCTTTAAAGTCTAGAGGTTTTTCTCCTCTGCGCATGATGGCCATCGGGCCGCCGCCCATTGGAGGATTGCCACGGCTTTGATTTGGTTTGGTTGCAGAGTTGCTGGTTTGAGTGTTCATGCCAACTCCTCTTTGCTTAATTGGGACAAAGCAATGCCCCGATAAACGTTGCAGTCCGCCATGAGTATATTATGGGTGCCTTTACCAACAATCCTACCTTCGTCCAGCACAATTATCTGCTCAGCATTCCTGATGGTGGCAATGCGCTGCGTAACAATCATCATCGTACTGGAACCGATATAATCTTTAAGAGCTTTGCGCAAGGCAGCATCTGTTTTGAAATCCAGTGCGGAAAAACTGTCATCAAATATATAGATAGGGGCTTTCCTGACCAGGGCCCGCGCAATAGCAAGGCGCTGTTTCTGGCCGCCGGACACATTCATACCTCCTTGCGCCACTTCAGTCTGCATGCCTTCTGGTTTTGTGGAGATGAACTCGGTGGCCTGGGCAATGTTGGCAGCTAATTTCAAATCCTCGTCGGCAGCGTTTTGATCTCCATATAACAGGTTGCTTTCAATTGTCCCGGAAAACAGCATCCCTTTCTGGGGAACGTAGCCAATCGTACTGCGGAGGTCATGCTGAGTTACCTCACGAATGTCGGTTCCATCCAAATAAATTGCACCTGCCGTAACATCGAAAAAGCGCGGGATTAAAGATACGATTGTGGATTTTCCAGAGCCGGTTGTGCCGATCAGGGCTGTAGTCTGACCGGGTTGCGCAGAAAAGCTGATATTGTGCAAGACATCTTCTTCTGCGCCGGGATAGCGGAATGAAACGTTACGGAATTCGACCGTCCCTGTGAACGGCTCGTTAAAGTTTTTTGGGAACTGTGGGTCTTTGATAACCGGATCAGTCTCCAACACATCAGCAATACGATCACCAGATACAGAGGCTCTGGGCAGGATGATGAACATCATTGCCATCATGAGAAAGGCCATTACGATTTGCATGGCATACTGCATAAATGCCATCATATCGCCGACTTGCATTGTGTTCTGGGCAACCTGGTGTGACCCAACCCAGATGATCAGTACACTCACCCCGTTCATTATGAGCATCATCAACGGCATCATTATGACCATTATCCGGCTGATGAACAGGTTGACGCTGGTCAGGTCCTTATTGGATGCATCGAAACGGGTTTCTTCAAATTGCTGCATATTGAAGGCTCTTATGACCATCATTCCAGACAGATTTTCACGTGTCACCAGATTAAGACGGTCAATAAGGCTTTGGATGATCTTAAATTTTGGCAGGGCTATTGAGAAGACAGTCAGGATCAAGCCCAGCAGGACGATCACTGCCAGGGCGATGATCCACATCATTGAGCTGGATTTCGCCATTGCATGGATTACAGCGCCCACCCCAATAATAGGCGCATAAAAAACCATGCGCATCATCATCATAACCACGTTCTGGATCTGGGTTACATCGTTTGTTGAACGGGTTATCAGCGAAGCTGTAGAGAGCTTGTCAAATTCTATGTTGGAAAAACTTTCAACCTGTCGGAAAACTTTCTGGCGTAGATCGCGCGCTAGGCCGGCAGCGGTTTTCGCAGCCAAGTAACCCACGGCGATCATACAGGCTCCAGAAAGCAGGGTCACGAGCAGCATCAAACCACCAATATGGATAATATAAGCGGATGAAAGTTTTCTGGTATCCATCCCTAGAGCAATGTACTCGGCCTTAATCGGTGCAGCAGCTGCCCGGATGATCATTTCGTCGCCCAGGGCGGCATACTTTGATTCGAATGTACTGCTAATCCTGGATCTCTGTGTTTCAGAAAGCTGCCTCAGAAGGGAAAAAATGTCAGCTCCAGGGGGAAGACTGGCAATATCAAAGCCCATGCTGGCAGCTAAAATCAGAGGCTTTGTCCGGATCCGCCAGAACCTGTTGGATGCCTGAAACGGCTAAAAATGCCTTACCCATCACCGGATTTAGCCAGTTGGTCTCTGCGGTGTTAATCTCATTGAGTATGTAAATTGGTTCTTGAGCAAGTCCAGGATATAAAATGACATTTTTGGCATAATCGGGTGAATTCGTGTCCGTCAGGGTGTAGTCAGATAGCACCCTTTTCATATTCGCTGCTCCCATAAATAAGCCGAGCTTTTCCATTTCGCTCTGGCGGATTGCCACGGGTACAGCATTTTCCACACCCGCCAGTTGAATGCCGATATTCACGATATCGGCCATATAGTCGGGTAATGCCAGGTCGGCATTTGCCTGAACAAAAAGTAGGGCGATGGTAAGCAGGATCATGAGCGTATAGGGTTTTAAATACCTAATTAATCGCAGCATAGTTGGAAAAACTCCTCAGATAAGACGCACAGATTGGTGCTGCGGCAGATTTTTCGAAATGAATAGCAACCACAATCAAGTTGAATGTTTGTCAGGCTGACCATTGTGATTTACTCGTTGTTCTTTTGCGCTGCTTCGGTGAGCAATGTGAGCGCGGTAATAATCAATTTTTGCTGTTCCGGATTAAAGGAATTTGTTACACCTTCTATCCATTTACTGCGGGCATCAATGCCCATTTTCGATAACATTGTGTCCTTGTTGCGTCAGTGCCAGCCGCTTGGTACGGCGGTCATCAGGATCCTCTGTTCGTTCGATCAAATCCAATCCCACTAATCGGTCCACGGCCTGGCTGGCTGCGGCATTCGATACACCTAATTGTTCGCCTACCTCCGAGACACTGCTATTTCCTCTATGGAAAAGACGCATCAGGATGTTGATTTGGGAAAATGATAATCCGGTAGTGGTCATGAATCGCTTGAAGTCACGCATGGAGCGGTGCATGAATATTTCTGACCATTCACGTATCACATCATTTAATAGTTTATCTGGCAACATAATAAACATCCTTTAATAGTTAATAACGATTGAATATATTACCCTATCGTTAATCTGTCAAGACCTCGAATATAAAAAGAAAATAGTTAACCAACCAGCATATTGCAATTCCCTTACTTTTATGAAAATTGCAGGGAGGATAAAAACACTATTGAATTGCCTCAATGAAATGAACAAGATGCCAGGAACAAAAAAACCAATCAGGCAAACCCAAAAATACCGGCTCATTCAAAGGATTTATAAAAAAATATAGAAATTAGCAATTAACCATAACCCTATCCAATAAAGGATACCTGAAATTTGCATGTCAATATTCATCCATGTATAATTGCTTTCAATGTGAAAGAAATGCTGCATTATTGTCTGAACACAACAATATTAATCATTTGCCACTAAATTTATTAGAATTGAAAACAATTTTAATCGCAACGATCAATGAATCGGGAGAATACTATTAATGTCTGATTTGATTCTTGAAATGAGGAATATTAATAAGAGTTTCTTCAATGTGAGGGTTTTGGATAATGTAAGTTTTGATCTGAGACCAGGGGAGGTGCATGCCCTGGTGGGCGAAAATGGGGCTGGTAAATCAACCCTGATGAAAATCTTAATGGGAATCTATCACAGGGACTCAGGCGAAGTGTTTTTTGATGGAAAAGAAATCGTTATTCAAAATCCCAAAGAAGCCATGGACAGCGGCATTGCCATGATCCCCCAGGAATTAAGTCCAGTGCTTGATATGGAAGTGGGCGAATATATATTTATAGGCCGCGAAATTTGTAAAAACAATTTTGGTGGGTTAAGTATTGTTGACCAGAAAGCCCAGCATCAGGAAGCAAACGAGATTTTCCAGAGATTGGGTATCGATATCAATACCAGAAGCTTGATGCGCCATTTGAGTGTGGCTCAAAAACAATTGGTGGAGATCATAAAAGCGATATCACTTGATTCTAAAGTTGTGATTATGGATGAGCCTACATCTGCCATCACGTATAAAGAAGTGGATACCCTCTTTGATCAGATTAAGAAGCTGAACGAGCATGGTGTGGCTGTCATTTATATTTCCCATAAAATGGAAGAGATCTTCAAAATTGCCGACCGGATCACCGTGCTCAGGGATGGAAAACACATCTGTACGGAAAGTGCAAAAAATTTAGACCGAGAAAAAACGATCAAATATATGGTAGGGCGGGAAATCACAGAGGTTTTTCCTAAAGAGCACACAAAAATAGGTGATGTGATCCTGGAAGTTCGCAATTTCTCGTTCAAGAACAAATTTCGGGATATTAACTTCATATTACATAAGGGGGAAATTCTTGGCGTAGCCGGACTGGTTGGGGCAGGAAGAAGTGAATTGGTTGAAAGCATCTTTGGAATCACGAAACACGAATCTGGAGAGGTCCTCATAAAAGGAAGACCGATATCCATCCATACTCCCCAAAGTGCAATAGAAAACCGCATCGCCCTGATTACAGAAGACCGCACACATACGGGGTTGAATCTTAAATCGACCGTTGCACATAATATCACTTTAGTCTATTTAAACAAGTTGGCAAAAGCCGGGGTGATTAATAATAAAAAGGAGGTTGAAGCTGCCGAGTCTTATATCCGTAAATTAAGTATCAAGACACTTTCCAGAACGAGTTTTGTGCGGTCCTTAAGTGGAGGCAATCAACAAAAAGTTGTCCTGGCAAAATGGTTACTTGGCAGAACCTGAAATAATCATCCTGGATGAACCAACCCGCGGGATTGATGTTGGCGCAAAAAGAGAGATCTATATCCTTATAAATGAACTGGCAAAAGCGGGAAAAGCGATAATAATGATCTCCTCGGAAATTGCGGAATTAATGGGTTTGGCAGATCGAATCATCGTATTAGCAGGTGGTAGATTAACTGGTGAAATTCCACGCGAAAACTTTACCCAAGAGGGCATCATGCGATTTGCATCCAAATTTGAGGTGGTTCATGAGTAAACAAAACAACAATTCCATTAAACTGAATTCCTTGCGGGAACTGGGTATTTTCATTGCTTTTATTGCCATTTTGACTATTTTAGTGGTACTTTCGCCGAATGCCTTTGCCCGCCCGGCTAACCTCATCAATATCATAAAACAGGCGTCAATTAACGGCATTCTGGCAATGGGTATGATGTTCGTGATCATCTCCGGAGGTATTGATCTATCTGTTGGCTCTATTGTCGCTCTCACGGGCGTGATTGCTGCCAGTTTTGCTCATCCTGGAGAATTTCCACTTGTTGTACCTATCGTTTTGGCAGCAACCGTTGGCCTCTTGGCTGGTGTTTTGAATGGGGTTGGTGTTGCATATGGAAACATTCCGCCATTTATCGTCACACTTGGTTCCATGACCATCATTCGAGGTTTGGCATTAATCGCCAGCAATGGACAGCCGGTATTTAATGTAACTAAAGCATTTGAAAATCTTGCAGGCGGGTTTGTATTGAATACGATTCCCCATTTGGTAGTGTATTTTGTTATTGTTACAATTATCAGTGCCTTCTTACTCACAAAAACGGTTTTTGGCCGGAGGGTTTATGCAGTAGGTGGAAATGAGATTGCCGCAAAAGTATCCGGTATCAATGTCTCGAAGATCAAAATTGCTGTTTACTCAATTTCTGGATTTTTAGCTGGAATTGCGGGGGCTTTGCTGGCTTCCCGCATTGTATCTGGCAATCCAACCGCCGGCCAGGCATACGAACTGGATGCCATTGCAGCAGTTATTATTGGTGGTGTGAGCATGTCGGGTGGTGCAGGAAAATGGTATGGGACAGTAATCGGTGCATTGTTAATCGCAGTGATTGGAAACGGATTGGATATTTTGAATGTCTCTTCCCACTTTCAATTATTAATAAAGGGGTCGATTATCATTATCGCCGTTCTTTTAGACATGAAGGGAAAAGGGAAAGAATAAATAAAATCATTTATAATAGACAAGTTACAGGATAGGGTTTATTTCAGAAAAATGGTGAGTGACAAAATAGAGAAAATAGGAGGATATATGAAGTTCACAAAAAGATTCACAATGATATTTGCCGTAATTCTGGTTGTCGCCTTGTTTGTTGGTTGTGCGCCACAACCAGCTGCTGAGGTTGAGCCTGCTGCTCCTGCAGAGGCTGCTGAAACAGCTAAACCATATGCATTCATGATCAGCCATCAGACCAATGCTTTCACCAATGAGCTTACTGCAGCAGTTCAATCAAAAGCTGATGAGTTGGGTGTTGATCTTGTTGTTTATGACGCAGAGAAAGATGCAGCCAAACAGGTTAGCCAGATTGAAACTGCTACAACTCAGGGCGTTTCAGGAATCGTGATTGAACCCGTTTCAGTCGATGGTGTTGTACCTGCCCTTGAGGCTGCAAAAGCTGCCGGTATCCCGGTTGTGGTTGTTAACCAGAAAATCAGCAAACCAGAAGCTGCCAACTCCTTTGTTGGTGTAGAAAACGTGGATGGTGGTGTTCTTGAAATGAAAACTGCTGCTGAGGCTATTGGCGGTGAAGGTAATGTTGCTTTCCTGCTTGGACCTCTTGGCTCTGACGCGCAAATTGGAAGAACCGACGGTTATAAAAAGGTTCTTGAGGAATACCCCAACATCAAAGTTGTGTATGAACAAACAGCCAACTGGGTTACCGAAGAAGCCCTGGCCTTGGTTGAAAACTGGCTTCAGACAGGCACCCCTCTTAAAGCTATCATCGCCAATAATGACGGCATGGCAATGGGCGCTTTGAAGGCTGTTGAAGATGCCAAGCTTCTTGACAGCATTAAAGTTTACGGATTGGATGCTACCCCGGATGCATTAGCTGCTGTAAAAGATGGCCGCCTGGCAGCGACGATTTCCCAGAACACAACCGTTCAGGGTCAGACTGCTATGGATACGGTAGTAAAAATTGCAAATGGTGAAACAGTACTCCCTGAAATCCTGGTGGATTTTGTGCTTATCACCAAAGACAATGTAGACCAATTTATTACAGAGTAATTCAATAAAAAATACTCACTCTCCTGAAGTAAACCGGTAAATTCATGGAGCTGCGTTCAATAAACGCAGCTCCATTGTTTTAAATATTTGTTTAAATCATTTACGAATATGTAAAGAAATATTAAAATTATATAACCTGGTTTTTCAATTACGGGTTGGTTATGAATATATTAACAAATTCGATTTTCAATGAAGGAAGCCAAACATGCCTTATAAAAAACCCCTTAGTATTTCCCCTGATTTCGAAAATGATGAATACATTAGAGTCACCCCTGAGATTGCAGGTTGGGAGCATTTATCCTTTGCGGCACGAAAAATAACCCTGGGATCAACCTGGGAATCCTTCACTGCTGATAATGAGATGGCGATTGTGCTTCTGGGCGGACAGGCTGAAATTTTCATCCGACCGGCTGAGCTGGAAAAAAATAGGTAGACGGCCTGATGTTTTCTCCGGTATGCCGTATACGGTCTATATTCCCAGAAACACTCAATTTTCCATCAAGGCATTATCCACCGAGTTGGACCTGGGGTATGGATGGGCGTTAACTAACCAGGATCATGCCATGCAATTAATTACTCCGGAAATGGCCAGGATTGAAATCAGGGGCGGAGGAAATGTGACCCGCCAAATCAACTCAATGATAGCCCCGGGATTCGACTGCCACCGGCTGGTGGCTGTTGAAGTTTATACACCTTCTGGTAATTGGAGTTCTTATCCCCCGCATAAGCATGACCGCCACCGATATGATGAAAATGGAAACCTTATTGAAGCAGATCTTGAGGAAATATATTTTTACAAAATCGATAAGCCAAAAGGGTTTGCGTATCAACGAATCTATACAGGTGACGGAGAAATCGATGAACTAATCCTGGTGCACGATAATATGCTGGTCCTCTCTCCAGAAGGGTATCATCCCGTTGTTTCAGCACCCGGGTATACCACTTATTACTTGAACTTTTTAGCAGGGAGTGCGCAATCGCTGACCAGTTCTGATGACCCAGACCATTCCTGGGTTAAGCAAACATTTGGAGAAAAAGACCCTCGCGTACCTGTGGTGAATTTGGAAATGGAATCCCAAGACCAAGCCTGATACAGGGGATAACAATTATTCAACGGTGAGTCATCAATAAACAGGATTCTTTTACGAAAATTGCCTACCCACTTCCGCGGAAAAAGAAACCATCCCTTACTTGCGCAATCATAGCGGAAGTATCCATTTTGCTGTGTTTTGATGGGAATGGGAGACGTGTTTTTAGGTACCTTCTACGATATTAGCAATTAGAAAATTGAATAATTTTGCCAGGGAATCAAGCGGTGAAGAAATTGTTATAATATCAAGCACAGTGTACGGCTGCAGTATCCCTGCAAGCCTAGAGGATGGGTCATTAAAATCAGTATTCGAGCCAGGAAAATTACGGACAAAAATAGCCCAATCACACCGTGTCGTGAAAAGTGGCTATAATGGCATTGGTTTGCAATACTTTAACCATGGCTTGTGTAAAGCGGAAAAATATTACTCTGAGGAAATTATTTGCAGGGAGAATTATCCCAAAACTACCAGGTTTTCTACCTCTATACAGCAATATATTCATTCAGGAAGAAATTATTCGATTGTCCTGGTAGAAAAAATTAATCAATAGAATTTATTGCAACGAAAACTGATTTGATATTGATATCCACACGAAGGAGGAAAAATGGCAAGCGATGTTGGTATGAGCCCCTTGCAAAAATCTGTCACAGGTTTTCCAACCGATTACTGGAATGATTCCTGTTCCTTTAAAGAATTAACCTACGCCATTGAACGGGGTGCGGTAGGGGCAACCACAAATCCAACGATTGTTCTTGACGTATTAAAGCAAGAATTGGATCAATGGGAAAAACGAATTGTTCATATCATTAAAGAAAATCCGGATTGGAATGAAGAAAGTGTTACCTGGAAATTAAACGAAGAAATGGCTGTACGGGGCGCTGAGCTTTTATACCCTGTGTTTCAGCGGGAAAACGGAAAAAAAGGACGCATCTCCATCCAAACCAACGCAGCCAATTACCGGAACGCTGCTGCAATAACCAAACAGGCAATTCACTTTAATACCCTTGCTCCAAATATCCAGGTAAAAATCCCGGTGACAAAAGCAGGAATTAACGCCATTGAAGAAGCAACTTTCGAAGGGATAAATATAAATGCCACTGTCTGTTTCACGGTTCCACAGGCAATTGCCGTTGCAGAAGCGATTGAACGTGGTTTAAACCGCAGGTCTGCTGCAAAAAAATCCGTGGCCAATATGACACCTGTTTGCACCATCATGATTGGCAGAACCGATGATTGGATTAAAGTAGTGGCGGAACGAGATGGCATTATTGTCAACCCTGCTTATTATAATTGGGCGGGCGTTGCCTGTATTAAGAAAGCCTATGATATTTATAAGGAACGCAAATACCGGACAAGGTTGTTAGCAGCCGCCTACCGGCATCACCTGCACTGGTCTGAACTGATCGGTGGAGACATTATTCTTACCATACCTTATGCCTGGCAGGTTCGATTTAATCAATCGGATATTGAAGTTAAGGAAAGAATGAGCCATCCTGTTCCTCAAGAAATCATCTCCAGCCTATATGATCACTTTGATGATTTTAGAAAAGCGTACGATGAAGATGGATTGTCAGCAGATGAATTTGATTCATACGGTGCGACTGTCCGCACTCTACGAGGGTTCATTGGCTCCTATCATGATCTTGTGGGCGTGATAAGAAATTATATGCTTCCAAATCCGGATAAACGCTAAATCAGAAAAACAAGGTAGAAAACAATGGCAACCATGCGATTAACCACAAGTCAGGCATTGATAAAATTTTTAAAGAACCAGTATGTGCAGCGAGATGATGTAAATCAAAAATTCTTCGCCGGCTGTATTGGTATTTTTGGACATGGCAATGTTGCCGGTATTGGCCAGGCGCTTCAACAGAATCCAGATTTTCGTTATTACCAGGCGCGTAATGAACAAGCCATGGTTCATCTGGCGGCCGCTTTTTCAAAAATGAAAAACCGACTGCAGACTTTTGCCTGCACAACCTCCATAGGCCCTGGTGCTACGAATATGGTGACAGGTGCAGCCACTGCTACCGTGAATCGCCTGCCGGTTCTGCTCTTGCCGGGAGATATTTTTGCCAGAAGAAATGTTGCTCCGGTTCTTCAACAGCTTGAATGGAATACAAGCCAGGATATTTCCGTGAATGATGCATTTAAACCGGTCTGCAGGTATTGGGATCGGATCAACCGTCCTGACCAAATCCTTACCTCGGTTTATGAAGCAATGCGTGTGCTGACATCTCCAGCTGATACAGGCGCAGTGACGATTGCCATGCCGCAAGATGTGCAAACAGAAGCCTATGATTTCCCGGAAGAGTTTTTTTACCCGCGCACATGGCAAATTGCCAGACCCCGCCCCGACCAGCAGCTGCTTGCAGCAGCCTGCCAGTGGATCAAAGAGAGCAAACAGCCAGTGATCATTGCTGGAGGAGGTGTGATTTACAGTGAGGCGGTGGATACCTTGAAAAAATTTATTGAAATCACAGGAATTCCTGTCTCTGAAACTATGGCCGGCAAGGGGTCTGTTCCATATGACCATCCCCTGGCGCTGGGAGCAATGGGGGTCACCGGAACACCAGGGGCGAATATATTAACAAGGGAGTCGGATTTAATTATCGGCATCGGCACACGCTATACCGATTTTACAAGTGCATCAAAAACCGCATTCCAAAATCCAAATGTTCGTTTCATCAATATCAATATCACTGAATTTGACGCATTTAAGCATTCTGCATTGCCATTGGTGGGTGATGCAAAAGTTACCCTGCAAGAAATGAGCAAATTATTAGGAGATTTTAAAACCAGCAGTGATTATCAACTTCGAGCTCAGAATTACAATCGTGAATGGGATGCCGAAGTTGAGCGAATTTATCATTTAGGTCATCAACCACTCCTGAGCCAGGGGGAGGTAATTGGAGCGGTAAATGAGTTTTCGCAACCAGATGATGTGGTTGTTTGCGCTGCTGGCAGTCTGCCAGGAGACTTACATAAATTATGGCGCACCAGGAATCCGAAAGGATACCATCTGGAATATGGATATTCCTGCATGGGCTACGAGGTGGCAGGTGGGCTCGGGGTGAAGATGGCAGCACCTGAACGTGAGGTGTATGTGATGGTCGGTGATGCTGCCTGGTTAATGATGTCACAGGAAATCATCACTTCCATACAAGAGGGATATAAACTGATTGTTTTATTGTTAAATAATCATGGCTATGCCAGCATCGGTGGTCTTTCGGCGTCAGTGGGTAGTGCTGGTTTTGGGACACGCTACCTGTTTCGAAATACGGATGATGGAACACTTTCCGGTGATTATTTGCCGATTGATTTTGCAGCGAATGCACGCAGCCTTGGAGCGTATGTGATTGAAGCGAACACAATAAAGGATCTGCACAATGCTTTACAAGATGCAAAATCACAAAAAAATTCAACAGTGATTGTAATTGAGACCGACCGGGAGCAGCGGGTGAGCGGGTACGAATCGTGGTGGGATGTTGCCATTGCTGAGGTATCCGAAGATCCCAACGTGCAATCTGCGCGCGAAAAGTATGTAAAAATGAAGGCCAGGGAACGATACTTTTTCAAAAACGATTGAATACAGGTTGACAATAAGAGTTCTTTGTAACTAAATATCTACAGTATGTCATAATAAAATAATAGTGAGATAAGTAGGAATATGGGGGATCAAGGAATATTAGCGGATTCCTTGATAATGGATTTTGGATTACATGCAATTGGATAATATCTTCCTGGTGATATCCAGCATGTAGCGGTGGAGATTAATCGAAATTACACCAATGGTACTCTTCACTTTAAAGACTTAATAATTGTCATCGGCAAAAACCTATAAATCAAGGTCGGCAATTCATGGATGCACCTGTTCATGTGTATTGTATGCCAGGAGTACCAGGGTTAATTGAAGTTAATAGCTAACTATCTCCTGGATTTTCCCCGCATGAACCGGCTGATTTTCTACCTATCCTGAAATTATGGCAAAACCAGTTTGTATTATTGTCAGATTAAAAACGACCCGAATTTAGAGTTTTATAAATTTCCGAATGGATTTTTTAATCCTGCTAATATTCGAAAAATCCCCTCCCCGAAAATCAGGATTATTTTTCCTGCCAGTCGGCCGGGTAGGTAACATAGACGAAACGAACTTTCCCTGGAGTGCTGAAAACTACACTCGAGCCTTTCGGAACATAAATTACGTCTCCAACTCCCCCCCGCACCACATCCAATCCACGCCTGATCTCCAACTCCCCTTCCAGGATGATATCAATTTCATCATAAGATAGTGTCCAGGAGAAATTTCCTTTATCAAGAGCCATATAACCGGCAGCCATTGGAGATCTGTCAGATGAGGTAATCACGTCCTTTAAACGGGTATTGGCGTTCTGTTCATAAGTGTCAGAGCCGAATTTTTCGAGGACCACCTGGGATCCCCTCACAACTTTTAATGGTGGCAGGAATTGAGAAGGTAATTTATGGAAATCCGGCTGGATTTGTTTGGAGACCGAATCTTGTTTCCCTATTTCCCGGATTACACGCAAGCCTAATTTAATTGCCAGATCATCAGCTTCAGGGGTGATGATGTCGTCTGGACCAATAAGAAGGACTGATGAGTTTTGCTTGTTTATTAGCTGGTATATGTCATCTGCCGTGAAAAAATGGCGATGCATGCTGCCTCCAGGGTTGTTTTGCAAATAAGTATACAAAAAATGGTACCGGTTTTTTCTGCATGTTTGCAGAATTAGCAGGATCCCTAATACTTTACTGGGTTATTCACCACATCCAATACTTTGTGATGAAAAGCAGCAGCGGCTGCTCTGCAGGAAGACTGGTCTCCGGTGAGAACCACCCCCATGAAGTTTGTTTCTGATGGGGGCATGGTCAGTGTTGTTAAAGTCACGGCAGCCGCTTTCAAAGCTGCATCCAGCGCGATAAGTCCCTCCATTGGCGGGGCAACCAGGTAGGCAATTGGTGAACCAATGGGGATATTATTTACCCTGGAGAGGTAGGATCCGGTCTTTGAAATGACATGTGGGAAAAAAGCCACGGATGCGTCCATGTTTGCTGAATACCAGAAAGCCTCATTTTTCATATATTCAATGGCAGCATCCAGCCCGGCACTGACCTCGTAAGGATTTGGGCCGGCCAATATGGCCATAATCTCACCTGAAAGCAGGCCTGAAGAATGCTTTGCGCCAGCATAGAAGGAATGCGCATAGATTACCTCAACATCTGCGATTTTGGTTGCGTGATCAATTGACACATAGGTAGAATCATCATTGTCGGATGTGATCAAGCCAATAGAAACCTGGTCTTGCCTAAGGTTCAGCTTTTCAGCAAAAGAGAGGTCGACCCGCGGAATAATTTGAACCGAAAGGGGTTTTGCATATAACCTATCAAGTGTAGCCATCTTTACCTACCCTGCTGCCAATTTCAATTTAACACCAGATGCCTGGTTCTGGCGCATTTTTTGAACAAACTGAACAATATAAGCCCCAGCTTCAAGCGGATTGGTTCCGCCATTTTCGAAGATATTGCATATCACATCCCGGTCTGAATCGTTTTGCCCATTTTTCGGCCGATAAGCCATGTAAGCACTCATGCTTTCAGCACGTCCGAGGCCAGGACGCTCTCCGATCAGCAGAATAATGACTTCCGGATTTAATATGTCACCAATATCATTTATGACTCCGACCCGGCAGTATTTTACGTAAAAAGGTGTCCCCAGGGTCAAGCCTGATGACTGGATTCCCTGTTTAATCACCGGAAAGATCTGACGCAAGTTGCTTTCTATGGCTGCCGCGCTTAAGCCATCTCCAACCACAAGCTGAATCTGCGGATTGTTGAGACATTTTTGGTTGATTCTATCCCTTGCTTCACTGCTTAACTGGCGGCCAAGGTCAGGCCGGAGAAGATACTCCTCCTTCCCTTCCGTAATCCTGGTTTGAACGGTGAACAGGTTGAATTCATCCAAGAGCTTCTGATCAACCTCGCGATAGAGGGCATCCTGGGTTACAGCATGGTCTCCCTGGAAAAGGAGAAGCGAAGCGGTGGTGTAACGCGGACCTGATCTGCCTACACCAATGCGGGCAGAAGTGGATGCGATAAGCTCTTTAAGTGCAGCTGGATCTTTTGGATTATTTACACCTGGCTGATATCTGAGACTCTCCGAAGCTGCGTACGGCAGGTCGATGGTTAGTCCGGAATATGAAATGGTTGACGAAGAAATACAGGGCAGCCGCCCGGTGGAAACATTGGGGAGGCTGGGTGTTGGCGGGACAACACCTTCTAATACTAATTGGCGAATTACAGCTTCCACAAGGTGGTTAAATTCTATGTCATTCATGATCAATGCCGGTCAATGACTCAGGAAAAAGGTTGGGTCGCCAGCCAATTCTGTCAGGGTGCCATTCTTCATCAGCCCAAGTGATACCAGCCAAGCTTCAAATTCTGCTGCGGGGCGGGCTTTGAAGAGCTGCCGCAAGGTGGGGGTGTCATGGTAGGATGTGGATTGGTAGGATAGCATCGAATCATCGCCCATGGGAACTGCCATGAAATAGCTGCATCCTGCAGCGGTAAGCAAGACCGCCAGATTTTCAATGGAATTCTGGTCAGCGCGGGCGTGGTTGGTATAACAGGCGTCCACTCCCATCGGGATGCCTGTCAACTTGCCCATGAAATGATCTTCCAGACCTGCCCTTTGAATCTGGCGCGCATCATAAAGATACTCTGGTCCAATGAACCCGACCACTGTGTTCACCTGAAAAGGATTATAACGTTTGGCGAGTCCATAGTTCCTTGCTTCCAGGGTCAGCTGATCCCACCCATTATGGGCGTCTGCAGAAAGGGCAGAGCCCTGGCCGGTCTCAAAATACATAAAATTCGGGCCGGTGGGAAAACAGTGTTTTTTTGCCAGGTCGTAGGCTTCATCCAACATTCCAACTGATACTCCAAAGGATTCACACCCTTTCTGAGAGCCGGAGATGGATTGAAAAACCAATCCAACCGGTGAGCCTGACTGAAGGCACTTCATTTGGGTGGTCACATGTGCCAGGACGCAGTTTTGTGTAGGGATATCCCATTTTGTGATGACATCGAAGGTCATATCCAGGAGGCGGGAAACCGAGGAATATGAGTCATCAGAGGGGTTGATCCCAATAACTGAATCCCCGGCGCCATAAGACAAACCCTCGTAGATTTCTGCCCGGATCGCCTCGGGAGAGTCGGTGGGGTGGTTGGGTTGCAGTCGGCTGGCCAGGGTGCCTTGGGCACCCATGGTATTGTTGCAATGAGCCGTGATGGAAATCTTACTGGCACCATAAATCAGGTCAAGGTTAGACATAATTTTTGTGACGGCTGCAATCATTTCGGAAGTTAACCCGTTCGATATAATCCGGATCATATCTGAGGATGTGGTATCAGCCAGCAGCCATTCTCTTAATTCCCCAACTGTCCAACCCTTAATCTCCCTAAATATTTCCTGATCGACGGCATCCTGGATGACGCGTGTCACTTCATCCTGATCATAGGGCACAGCGGGGGTCGCGTGTAACACCCATAACGGCACCGCTGCCAGTACCATGCGAGCAGCAATACGTTCGGCGGCACTTTCGGCCGCAACCGAAGCTAATTGATCCCCGGATTTTTCCTCGTTCGCTTTTCCCATGAGCAGGCGAATATCAGGGAATTCGTAAGTCCTACCGTGCAGTTTCGTTCGAAGGAGCATTGATTCACCAAAGGTTTAAGGGATGATATCCCAAGGCTGAAATTATTATACCGGGTTTATCATGTCTAATTGTTATTTGAAGCAATCATCCATATCCAACGCAATTAATTGTAAAAAACCAACGTCTTAATACTCAATGGAACAACCCGCCCATCCATAAGCGGAGTGCCGATGTCAATGTAATCCCCTTGCATCAGCCCAACCTGGTCAATCACCAGTAGTGGCCTGGACGGCATTAATCCTTTGACGGTTTGTCCAAGTGCCTGGGCATAATCCCTTTCGATAATAATAAGAAGTGGTTTCACTGGGGGAAGGAATCTGGAGAACTCTTGCAACCCGGTGGCAAGGTTTAAGAGCGTCCGGTAATCCAATGGTCCGCTAAAATTGAGTACGATGGCATACTGATCGTTAGCAATATCGAGGTCAAAGCGAGATATTGTTTCCTTCAAAAAGAAGGCGATACCTTCAGGATTTTGGTCAACTGTAAGCAGCTGTTGAATGACCGGAATATTCTTCAAGGGTAGTATCTCACGTTCAGCCCAGATTGTGGATCCGGAAAGAGTAACTGTCTGGGTGCTTGCTCCCAACACAGTGGCGCGCATGGTTTCACCAGGGGGGAGCACCTTGTAGGCAGATAGGATCGGGTTACGCCGCAGGCTCTCTGCCAATAGTGGACCGAAATCATCATGGATGGTGATTTCATCAAGATTTTTTGCGGCAAGCGGATTGTAATAGTAATAACCGATACCACCGGAAAACATCAGGGTAGTGCCTTTGCCGGAGATAGACATGGGAGGTGTGAGGTACAGCTGCCTGGCCAATGGAGAGGAAGTGCCTTCAATTAGTTCCACTGTGATAGCAGCCATTCGGTCAGAAAAGGTGCGGAGGTCTTCAACTGAAGGGACATCACCAATTTTCAGGTTGATTCTGCAGTCCTCTAAGATTAATTTCGCTGGTTCAGCAATATGCTGGATCCGGCCAGTAGCATGATTGATGATTAAGATCCTTCCTCCATAGTTCATGGCTGCACCGCTCAGCAGGTTGCCGCTGCGAAAAATCGCGCTGTTGGCGCTACCGCCTCCAATATCAACATTCGTTACCGTTGTGTAATGTGTTTGGGAATAATACGCTGCACCGGACCCTCTGCCCGAAATCAAGCTTTCGACGTTTGGACCGGCTATGCTGACTATGAAATCACCAGCCAGACCAGAAAGAGCCTGTAGAATTGCATCGGCGTTTTTCTTTTTTGCTGTTTCACCGGTGATGATTACGGCGCCAGTGGCTACCTGGCTGGAATGAATATGAGCTGCAGCATATTCTTGGCGGACAATTTCGCTTAATTTTCCTGCATCAATGGTATTTTGGTCTAAAAGTGGAGTGAAAACAATCGGACTCTGGTAGAGGACTTCCCGGTCTGTTATGGTCAGGCGCGGTATCATTCCAGTTCTGGCAACATTGGAAAGGCGCAGGCGTGAAAAGATAAGCTGAGTAGTTGTTGTACCAACATCTATGCCTACGGATATTAATAATTGATTGTCTGCCATGTTTTTTTACACATCCAGAAATTTTATAACTCGTTTTGTGTGTTCTGCAGAACGGTTTTCAAACGATCAGGCCAGTTTGTGAGTATTCCATCCACCCCCAACCGGATTAACTCCCGCATTTCCCCGGGCTCATCCACTGTCCAAGTGTAAACAGACACCCCATGGTTTTTTATCTCCGTGATCACTTCCGATGTTAGGGCACGGTAGTAAGGCATGCAGGCTGTTATCCTATGGCTGCGGCAGTAAGCCCCATAATTGAAAATCCAGTTGTCAAATGAAAATAGAAGGCGTACATCCGGTGCAAGATCCCCAAAAAGTTTGACGGAGAGATGGTTGGCTGAAAACAGGATAACCTTCATTTGCTGTCCATACCGGTAAAGGCAATCCGCCACCTTTTCCTCCAAATGGGAGTAGCAAATCACGGCATTTTTCAGCTCCAGAAAAGTGAGGATATCTTCATTTGATGTTAATTCCAGGTACTCAACTAAGGTTGGGATGCGATTTATTCCAAATTCACCTTGGAAAGCCACCGAAGCGTCCAGTTTGTGTAATTCATGTAAGGTGTAATCTTGCAGCAGTCCTTGCTCTCCTGTGGTGCGCAATAAATCTTCATCGTGGAAAATTACCACCTCTCCATCCCTGGAGAGCTGCACATCCAGTTCAATTGCATCGACGCCCAACTCAAGTGCTTTCTGGAATGAAAGGATGGTATTTTCTGGATATTTTCCTGAGAAACCGCGATGGGCGATGTTGATGGTCATATTTTCTCAGGCTGGTATGAAGATTTCTGTAAACCTCGGAATTGGTTAATGATGTCTCCTTATTAAATGGCTGCAAAGTGATTATGAGTTGCCGATTACCTGGATCTTACTAAAACGATCCTGACCAGTACCTTCAATAAAAATGACATGGCTTCGATCAGCCCGGATTTATGTTGAATTATTCCAACTCAATAACGCCCTCTTTCTGGATGGAGAGGAAGACATCCTCTCCATCAATAAGTGGCAAGCCACCCTCGAAAATCACATCGGAATTAATATGGATTCCTGCACAATTCACATCGTAGCGGATGATATTTCCGTGGCACATGCTGTTGCTGATTGTTCCACGAAGGTGATATTTATCTTCACTCTCATCTGCATGGTGTGCCATGTGAACAATCTCAGGGCGAATAGCCACGTGCTTGCTGTAAAGTACATCGCCGCAAACCCTACTGAAATCCTCTGCGGGCAGGATGGTATAGTTGCCAATGAAGGTTGCGGCAAATAGTGTACGCGGCCTGGAATACAGATCGATTGCAGTACCGCTTTGCTCGATATATCCTGCACTGAGAAGGTGAATCATATCCGACATCACCATCGCCTCTTCCTGATCATGCGTGACAAAAATTGTGGTGATGTGCAGTTCCTTCTGGATGCGGCGGATTTCGATGCGAAGGTTACGTCGGAGAAGGGCATCAATAGCTGAAAGAGGCTCGTCGAGTAGCAGCACTTTTGGTTCTGTGACAATAGCGCGAGCAAGGGCAACACGCTGCTGTTGTCCTCCAGATAGCTGACTGGGATAATTGTAGATTTTTTCAGAAAGGCCAACAAGTTCCAAAATATTTTTAACCTTCCTGACAATATCATCCCTGGACTCTTTTCTAATCTTAAGACCGAAGGCCACATTATCAGCGACAGTCAAGTTTGGGAAGAGAGAATACTGTTGGAAAACCATGCCTATCCCACGGTCCCGGGGACTGGTATTTGTGATGTCAATACCATCCAGGAATACATTGCCAGTCGTAACTTCCTCTAAACCGGCAAGGCAGCGCAGCAAGGTGCTTTTTCCGCACCCGGAAGGTCCAAGCAGCGTTACCAGCCGTCCTTTTTCAATATCCAGGTTAATATCTTTAAGTACATGGTTTTTGTCATAGTATTTATTGAGATCCACAAAGCGGATATAAGGCATGTTTATCTCCCTTTGCTTTCTATTTTCTGCCGGTTGTCCCTGCTCTGAAGATAGAGCACCAATGCAGTGATCAGAAATGTGGTGACCATGATAATAACAAAAACGGCGGATGCTTCAGTACTGGAACGTTTCATCGCCAGGAAGAGGTAAATTTGAACATTCTGAAAGGAGCTGCCCGTTATATTCCGGATCAGCACATAATCTCCGAAAATGATACCTACTGCCAACAATGAAGAAACAGTAATGCCGGAAATGATGTTTGGTACAATCACGCGGAAAAAGGCGTTCAGCTTGCTGGCTCCCAGCATCTCTGCGGCTTCAATCAGCATGGGCATATTAATGGCACGCATACTATTACGAATTCCCTGGTAAATATAAGGGAGAATGATGATGCAATAAGCTCCAATCAGCATCACCAGGCGCAATCCGAGGAAGCTCCTGGCGCCCGCATAAAGTGACAGGATACTCACTGAAAGGATGACTCCCTGAATCGTATAGGGGATCATACAAAGGATCTGGACATATTTTTCCAGGGACGGAAAATAGTTTGTCACTGCAAATAGGGCCAGAAGAGTCAGGATTACGGTGATTACAATCGGGAAAATACAAATCAAAACTGTACGCCAAAGGGAAAGGAGGAATGTCCTGTTTGAAAGCAAAGAGGTGTAGTGCTCAAGGGTGAAGCCTTCCGGAAGGATCCCTGTCCATTTCTCAAACACCGAATAGACGGCCGTAGCAAGCAGCGGAATGAGCAGATAAATTATGAGAGAAATTATGAAAACAGGGGTATATGCTGATTTCTTCATCTATCACTCATTCCATTTTGAAGTCTGATGCGTGATGTAGTTATTGATGAGGATAGCAGCCACCATCAGCAGCATCATGATTACCGACAGCGCTGCTCCGAGATGGGGACGAGTTTTCATATCACCGGTAAACATACCGGTGATATTAACAGGGAGAAGCGAATAGTTGTTCATTAATAAGGCATACGCCGTGGCATAAGCGGCCAGCGCATTGGCGAAAAGAACACTCATTGTGCCCAAAATGCTTGGCAATAACACAGGAATTCCAACCATTGACCAGAAATAAAGATTCCGACCACCCAGTATTGTATTTGCCTCTTGCCATTCCTTGCGAATCCCATTAAAGGCTGGAATCAATAATAAGGTGGACAGTGGGATCTGGAAATAGATATACATCAGGATCAATCCATTTGCTGTGTAGAGATCAAAATTTGCCAATGCATCCCATCCCATCGTCTCACCAAGCATAATGAGGACCCCTGAATTACCCAGGATGATCATGTAAGCAAAAGCCAGGGGAACACCAGCAAAGTTGGAGGTCATATTAAGAATGGTCATAAAGAAATTCTTGAGTTTTCCACGAGCGTTGTGCGCAGAATGGGAGGCAAAAAAACCAATTAGAATGCCGATCCCGGTGGATATGAGTGTAATTTTCAGGCTATTGATGATTGCCCGCTGGAACGACAATCGCGTTAAGGCGGTTACATAATTTTCAAGGGTAAATAGTATGGATTCGTCAATTTCTGATTTGAAGCTGCTTAAAATCATCATAACCAGGGGCAGGATCTCGTACAGAAAGACAACGACCAGAAAAGGAAACAGAACAAGAAAATATATATTAAAATTCGGCTTTTTCTTCAAAGATTCTCCCTTATCTAAAAATGGGGCGTATTGCCGAATACGCCCCATATGAAAAATTTTTCAGCTCTTATTCACAATCTGCGGCAGAAATTATTTGCTCATCAGGGGAATGATCTCCTCTTCCCAGCGCTTGGAGATTTCGGCGCCAACTGCTGCATATGCAGCAGCATCCTTGATAGGAACAGAATTTGCATACTCTGACTGCTGGATGGTGGCATCCTGGATTTCCTGTGGGATTGAAATATCCGTCCGGGTGGGGACTGCGCCACCTTTGGCCAGATTATTTTGACCTTCATCGCTGAAGATATACTCGCGTGCCAGGGCAGCTGCAAACGGGTGCGGAGCATAAGAATTGATTACAGAGGCATAACCACTGAGGATGGAACCATCAGATGGAACACCAACTATGAATTTATAGTTGGGGGTCTGGTCACGGTAACCCAATGCATTGTAGCTCCAGGTTACGCCTAACTGAACCTCACCAGCCTGGATTCTCTGTAAGAGAATATCACCCTGGTCAATACGGCCGGCTTTAGCCATCTCAGCCCAGAACTCAAAGGCCGGGTCCAGATTATCCATATCACCACCGAAAGCATAAGCAGTGGACAGTACATTACCCTGGCCGGTTGCGCCGCCAATTACATCACCGATCGTAATTTTATAGGTGCCATTGCGAACATCTGCCCAGGATGTAGGGGCTGGTTCATCGGTGATATCTTCGTTATAAAGGAAGGTAGTCACACCGGTGTAGGCAATCATCCAAAGGCCGTTTTCTCCTTTAGCCCAATCCGGAACAGTGTCCCAGTAGGAGGTCTTATAACCCTGGACAAGGCCCCTTTCGATTGCTTCGGTAGTGAAAGCAAGTCCGACATCGCCAATGTCCTTGGTTGGGGCATCCTTCTCGTTTTCGAACATGTTCAACTCTTCTGCAGAACTCATGTCTGTATCGGCATGCGTGATACCATATGTGGCAGTGAGTTCCTGCCAGGTTTCACCCCAGTTTGCCCATGAATCCGGCATACCAACCGATTCCACATGACCTTCTTCTTTTGCTTTTTCGATTATCTGATCGACTGTATAGGTGTTTAAATCAATTACTTCGGGTTCGGCTTGTGGTGTGGCGCAGCTTGCAAGAAATAAGGAACTGATGGTTAATAGAAGAACAACAAGGAGTAATGATTTTTTTTGCATTCTATCCTTCCCTATTATTAATTATTTGCGCAGAGGGATATCCATAACCTCAGCCGCATTTTGAATATTGGTGAAAGAGAAAAAACATAGATTTCCTCTATATATTGACTGCAAATATAAAAAGTGTATAGCAGCCAACACAACCTTACTGTGCACATCACGAAATTTGCAGGTGCTGTCTGGTAGCAGGGTTGTCAATGATTGTTCCTGTTCTGCAAATAAATTTACTTCTCAGTTTGACTCTTTAATACAAAATCCCCTGGTTATTCATGAAGGCACCCTCCTGAAACTCCTCCTTATTTGATTATTTCTCCGGTTAGCTCCTTTCTTTTTTGTGGATCGATTGTAAATAATTGAAACAAGGAAAAACATCCAGTAATCCACTATCCTTTATCATGCAGTTCAGCGATTCCGTTTTATCCTTAATGCCCCAGATTTTCTTAAATATTGTAAATTCGCACGGATACAGTATATGGATATTACCTGACTATATTAATTATACAAAGATATTATTTTTTTATAACATGGGTAATGGCATTTCTTTTATTCTGTAATTCCGTGTTGTTTTATCCTTATCCAAAGGATATTTTCAATGCGCCATGATAAGGATCCCTATTTTATGAGAATTGCTTATATAGTTTCTGAACGCGGCACCTGCGACCGTGCTTTTGCCGACCGCAGGTATTAATGCTGGATAAACATATACTGACTACAGGGTTCAACGGCTCATCAGCGGATCAGCCTCATTTCGATGAAATTGGACATTTTCTGTTGGATAGGCATTGTGTGCCCGCCATCCACGCTCAAACCAACGCCATTATCCAGGCAGCCCTGCATGCAGTTGTTCATACGCGGCTGTTCCTGTTTTGTCACACATTTTCTTTGCACCAGCTGCGCTAAGATACACATCCACGCGGCTATTACTCGTCTTATAACCAATGGAGCTACCGCCTGGATGAAAACGCGCTGGAGTTCCTCCACATAGCCAATGTTGATGTCAAGGAGTTGTGCTTTGATCCTGAAATATATCCCTGATTTAGTTTCAGCATTGATATAAGGCAGTTATGGCATGAACCTGCTTTTTTGATTCTTTAGGACCTATTTGGTAAAACAGGGGGTGTATCTCAGATTATTAGACCTGACCGAGTGCAGGATCTAGAGATGTTCTGTTTTACTGACAGCCTTTATTTATAATTTTCTGCCAGGTATTGAACCAGAATGACAGCTTCCTCACTTGATAATTCTGCGCCTGTTTGAACCATCCGATCCACCGTGCTTTTCCATTCGTCTGCGGAGCCTGACTTGGTGTTGACCCTGTCAAGGGAGTGACAGGCAGTGCAGCGGATTGCTAACAATGTTTTACCATCGATGGCTGGGGTGCTGCTGTCGGGATTAGGTGTTGCTGGAGCCGTAGTTGGAGAGGCGGGTGCCGAAGTTGCAGGAATCGAGGTAGGAGCAGCGGTGTCAGTCAATGTGGCATTTGGCGCAGGAGTAACCGTATTAGCAGCAGACGAGCAACTCACAAGTGCTATTGCCGCAACCGTTACTATAATAGAAAAAACCAAAATATTTTTCATAATCCTCCTTAAAGGGTAAATTATTTGTGTCAGGGTAGATTCCTGTATATGCGGGTGTGAAATTGACCGTAATGATGCATCATCCATGCTTTCGATTGCCTGCTCAATTCCAGGTATCCCAATCCATCTCTTAGAGAGACAGGTGTTTCCATCAGTCTCTCTAAGAATTGGGGGGTAGAGATAAAGCCGAAGGTGATTAAGCCCCAATTGCCAGCAATGGATCTCCGTTGTTGATCGCCAGTGAAGAAACCAGGAATAACACACGGCCGGAGGCGGGTGGCTGATACTGTCTGCAGGTTGGTTCCCCATGCATCAGTGATTTTTCCAAGAACCTGATCCTTCTGTTACATCATCGCCAACCGCAATGGCCGGATACCAGAACCCGACCTGTTCACTGCGCAGCCAGATGAAATCTTTTAAGACAATGGTTTCTACTTTCTTTGGTTTGCCGCCGCGCAGCATACCATACTGGTGCATGACACGGTTAACACCGCGCACAAGTCTCAAGACATCCTTGCGCGGCCAGATGCCCTGCCCGCCAGATTCAACCAGGATCGCTGGAACTCCGCCGCCAGCCGCTGCCGAGAAGGTTGAACCAGCTTTCCCGACACTGCGAACCAGATATTTAATGCCAAAGACCTGAGCCAGCTCAAGCGATGCATTGTCAATTATTGGGTCACCCGTCTCCGGGAAGATTGTGAAGGGAACAAGCGCTTCAATTAAATCGCCGCCATGCAGGTCTATTAAATAATCAGCCTGATTGATCACATTCTCAGTCAGCCAGGCCGCGATCTGTTCTGATGGGCTGCCATCCGTTTTTCCCGGGAAAACCCGGTTCAGGTTTATGCCGTCCATCGGATTGAGGTAGATCGAACGGACAGGGAAACCGGCCTGATTGACAACCGGCACAACGATGACCTGTCCTCTGATTTCTGCTGGTTTAAGGGATTGGCCAATTTCAAGGGCTGCGGCGGCACTGGCATATTCGGCGGCGTGAATGCCACCAAAGATGACCAGGGTTGGACCGTCTTTTTCGCCATTGATTAAGAATACGGGCAGTGAAAATGGCTTCCCATCCACTTTAAATTCAACAACGCCGGTTACCTTTTTGCCGGCTTTTGCAGATAAAGTACTGACTACAAGTTCATTTTTCATATAAAAACTCCTATATTATCGGAAATATTTTGCAATAACCCGCTTGATTTGACGGGGGCAGACCGGTAGTATGGAATTCTACGACAAACCGGGAAAAATGGTTAGTCTGATCTCCCTGAAATCTTTTGTCCATTTCTTTGACGCCAGGATTTATCAGCTTCTTTTTCCTCAGCGGTTAGTGTATCCTGCTTCGAATGAGAGAATGGCAGCAGGGTTGTCTACCAGGAACTTGTGGATAATTTTCTCATCGATACCTGACTGGAGTAACATAGGGCCAAAAGTATTTAAGATATGTGAATAACCCGGACCTCCATGTGTTTTTGTTTCAGACACCCGGCAGCGATCCGTAGATAACAAAAGCCTGTTTTCGCAGCCCTTTTCGCAAAGCTGCCGTATCAAGCCGATACGGGTTTCATCCAGCTGCCAGTGAAGTTTCCCAATCGTATCAAACTGAATATAAGCACCTCGTTTGATCAACTGAATCAATTGACGGATATCTGCATTTTCATCGGTGTGTCCCACAATCACACGGCTCAAATCCACCCCTTCCTGCTCGAAGATGTCCAGAAGAAGCATTCCGCTGTTTCCACCCATAATCTCAAACCGTGATGAAGCGTTGGTATGTGTGGTTATGGCAACACCAGTCTTCAACTGTGCCCGGGCTACTGCCCTGGCGCCTTTTGCTTCTGCCTGCTCCACCACTCTGCGACTTACCGAAGCTTTTAATAAACCAGTCTGTATGCCCGTTCCATCGACCCCCACCGTTATTTCTCGGGCAAACCGTTCTGACAGTTCATCAATATCCATTCTAAAAAAATATTGCGGCAGGTAGTCTTCTATATAGGTGCCCGAAATCGAGATTACGTGGACACCAGACGCTTCCGAGATTTCCTTCAATAAGGTAACATCCCGCCCCCATCCATCGGTTGTCATTTCGGCTACCGCCCCCCCTCCAGCTTGATGGAATTCCTGCAATTCTTTTATGATGAGCTGCCTGTCACGCATAACCATCTTTTCGGAGATGCCAGGAAAGCTGTACTTTGCACGTTTGTCTCCGATTTCCTGGTCACACCAAATGTGTTCATGTGGTGCCGTAATTCCTAATTGTGACGGATCAATATCTCCTCTTACAGTTCTGATTATTCTCATGTCCGCTTACCTTCTACCATTTCAATCACTTCATGTGTCTGTCGTGACAGAATTAAGCCTCCCATTATCCCGGTTCTGGTTACCATGTGCCAGTCCAACGTCTCACTCGCTGATGCATCCCAAACTACAATCACTGTGAATCCCCGGTCGGCTGCCTCTCGAGCTGCCAGTGCAACAGTCTGGTTGAACAGGGTCCCGGCCAGGATAAGGGTATCTTTACTTTTGGCACGCAGGTTTTCTTCCAAACCGGTATTGAGGAATGGTGAATAGGAATCACGGGTTATGATCACATCCTCTTTTGCGGGCTGCAGTTCATCCAGATATTCTTTTTTTAGATCTCCGGTTGGAAGCGGGTATTGACTTACCTCGAATTGCCGGGAATATTGGCTCTGATTGCTGTTTTTGAAAAAATAGCAAAACAAGGCTTCTACCTCATTTATCCGACATACCTCCAACAGGCTGCTGCAGTTTGCCCTTGCCGCAAGTACCATGCTGTAGTATTCATCAAATTCAGGAGTAATACCTTTTGCCGTGGCCAGGCTGCCCAATCCGCTGTTTCGATCACAGGTATACTTCTGAAAGTCAAGAAGAATAAACGCTGTTTTTTCCTTCCGAAGTTTTTCAGCTGGAATTGGGGCTGCCAACATTTTATAGGGCACCCTGAGTATCATTCCCATCATGAACCTTTCTAATTAAATATCAAAAACAACCTTTCCTTACTTTTACCGATAATTATTCCTTTTATTTGTGGTTCAATGTTTCAGCTAAATTGTAGAGTAAATCAACCAGGTATTTCTCTGCTTCAGCCATACCTGCCAGTTTACCATCGCCCTCGATGACATAGTATTCGTCAACCGGCTGTCCGGCACCGCCGCCAATTGCGCCGCCGCGAACGCATGGCACATTGAACTTATTGGGGATCACAGTCCATGGTCCGCCGCCGGCCTGGATGGGCCAAATGGTGTAATTCAGATTATATTGATGCATGGTCTTGAGCATTGCCTGCGATGCCGGTGCTGATACGGGGGTCACATTGTGGCTGAAGGCTGCATACACATCGATATCGATATCGGTGAAACCATGCTCATCCAGATGTTCCCGCAATGCGTTGATAATTTCATCGGGACTCATTTCAACCACCAACCGGATATCGATGGTAGCTGTTGCCGTGCTGGGGATTATATAAGGAATTGTCCCGGTCTCCGGACCCAGGAAACCGCTTCTTATTCCGGCAATGTTGAACGTTGGGCCATACAACCAGTTAATCAATGGATTCATACCAACCATGCCGCCGCGGATTGTGCGGACGTTCTTTGCTCCACCCAATGGCAGTACATCACGCCAGTCTTTGCCCTCGGCTGATCTGGCTATGGTACCCAGCAGCTCGGTCTCTTCATCTGTCAATGGCTTACGGTAATCCCATACCTTTTCCAGGCCTTTTACTGCACATGCACTTCCATCCGGATCGGATAAGGTTGCTAAAGCCTGGACCAGCCTGAACGGAGGGCAATCTACCAGCGATCCAACCATACTGTGCACGGTGTTGACCGGGCCTTTTCCCCAGGCCTTGCCAGTGGCAGTCAGTTCCACCACGATCATGCCCTTCAGACCCAATCCCATCGTTACACTGCCAGCAGGACTTTGGGAGGCAAGCGGGACAAAACTCACGTCTACCTTCTTCAACTGCCCGGCTTTTTCCTCTGCAAATTTCCGGTAGGATGGGCTGCCCATAATCTCTTCGTTTTCAGCTAAGAACATGATGTTTACCGGAAGCGTTCCTTCGACAGCAATGATGGAGGATAGCGCATTAAGCCAGGTCACGTACGGACCTTTGGCTGCCATGGCGCCACGTCCAACCAGTACCTTGGGGAAATTTCCCAAAGGAATACATTCAGCCCCCCACGGATCGTATGCCCACTCCCTGGCAGTGACCGTGCGTGTATCCAGCATGGCATAGTTGTGGATTGTGATGGGGGCTCCAGCGTCATAGACAGCCCATACACCCGGATGAAAACGTCCCTCCAACACCTCTACTTCATGGCAGCCAAGCTTCTTGTAGGTATTGGCAGCCAGTTGAGCCATATCTTCACAACCGATATTATCCCAGCTCACACTTGGCTGGCGCACCCATTCCTGAATATTCGCAACGTGTTCGTCCCTGTGCGCATCTATATATTTATGTATTGCATCCCGATTCATCAGTAGTGTCCATTAATATATATTGATAAACACGAATCAGCAGTTCTCAAAACGGATTCGTATTAATCATTTATGAGAAGCTTAATTGATCCAATTGCCCTGTTTTCAATACTTTAATCAGGCCAACTTCCATATCTTCCAGTTCTTTTTGGAGTACCTCATGGGCTGCTGCGCATGCATCAGAGAGGACAAGCACGCTATAGCCTCTATCCGTACAACTGCGAATGGATGATTCAATGCCGGCGTCATAGGAAGCTCCGGTAATGATTAAATATTCAATCCCAGTATTCCGCAAGTATTCATCAATACCGGTTCCATTAAATCATAGATGATCCCGGTTTATTGAAAATGACATCATTCACAGACGGTTTAATGCTTTCAATCCATTCGGCTTCAGGTGAAGTGTAACCAAATTGAATGCCAATGGATTTGTATTTTTTGGCGATATCCGAGCCATCGAATTTCTTGCCTGCAAGGCGGATGAATATTACAGGCAGGTCGTTTCCTCTGGCGAAAGCAATCGCTTTTTGAATATTCACCATGGCTTTTTCGACCCTTTCATAATAATTGGTCAATTCATGCGGCATAGATTCAGCAAATTTCGCACCAAGACCAACACTGGGATCACAAGCAAATCTCGTCATATCTAATACAAGAAGTATTGTATTTTTCTTTGTATAATGCTGCTCAATAGCCGGTGGAAAGATAATCGAGTAGGGATCAACATTAACCGTCACCTCAGTGGATTTTGGCAGATATCGATTGACTCTTGTGATACCACTTTTCAACAATCGGTAATTGTCCGGAATATTCTCTAGATGTGTAACGATTTCTTCCGTAGACATAGTATGGACTAATCCGCCTTCCATCCTCCACAATGCCAACTCGTGATCGCTGACTTTGCCTGATGCACAGGCGTCTGATACTACAACAACTTCATAGCCGAGATCCATTGCGTCTCTTACAGCGCTCTCAACACAACCGCCGGTAGAAGTCCCGGTGAATACGAGTTTGGTGATTTCCATGTTTCTCAGCAGCCGATCGAAGTTGGTCACTGGAAAAACACCTGAAGAGGATTTTTTTATTATGATTTCATCGCCTTCAGATTTTACTTCATCCAGCAACTGTGCTTCTTTGCTATTGGCAGGGCAAATCAAACCGCGGACAAGTTGTTTGTATCCAACATCACGAGAGTCATTCGTTACTTCTGAAACAGTCAGGTGCATTACTTCCATCTGCTTCTTTCGGAAAGCGCCCAATAATTTCTGGATTTTTGGAATGATGATGTCAATTTGTTGATAGTATTCATCAAATAGATATTCAACGCCTAACTCCCTGGCAGTCTTTCCTTCTCCCCAATCTGGATGGGCGTCAAAATACTGCATATCCACGACGATTAAAGCAGTATGGGCTGGATCTAACTTCACAGGTTCTTGCTCGCCGACCAAACGCAATAGTTGTTTGTCCAATATTTTTGCCATCTGGAAATATCATCCTTCCACTCAGAATTGTTTACTTTGCACATTATCCTTAATTGTCAATCACCTTTTTACTGCTAAACAAGACTGACTTTACATTATGCCAATCCTGCCAACTGCAGGTTGGATCGCTTTTGACAACCCATTCACCTGCCGGATTTCCGCTTTCATTCTACCAACTTCGGGCAAACCAAGGATTTGCGGAGAGTACCCAGTGGCGGATTTTGGATCATTGATCGGATCCCAAACCTGCTGTAAACATTGTATCAAGTTCTATTCAACGCTTGTTTAAATGAGCCAATAAATCAACTGAATAACCAGGCCATAAGTGATCCATGAGAAAGACTGATGAGGGAACCCTAAATAAACCCGAGATTGTCACCGGTATTCTTCAAATAATCCACTGAATCATTGCATGAAAACCAATTTACTCTAAAAAGGGTTGTGCTGGTTATGGGCAGGCTTGATACCCTGCCCAATTAATAACCACCAAACCAAAAAGAATAAAATTCGGGTGCATTAATTTGAATGCAAGTGACATCCATCACCAGCCCTGTTGGCAGCCAGCCAACAGGGTTGTCATGCTATTGAAATGCAACGGCTTGCAGCAAAATTACGGATTAATTTCACTCACCTGTAGTTCAAGGCTGTGCTATCATTATCCAGGGAGAAAAAACGATGCGGCCTGACTGGGATTCCTACTTTATGAAAATTGCCTATGCAGTGTCTGAGCGCAGCACCTGCGACCGTGCTTTTGTGGGCTGCGTACTCGTTCTGGACAAACGCATCTTGACCACAGGATTCAACGGCTCGCCGGCCGGGCAACCGCACTGTGATGAAATTGGACACCTTCTGGCAGATGGGCATTGTATACGGACCATCCACGCTGAAACCAATGCTATTATCCAGGCTGCCCTGCACGGAGTAAGCACACGCGGAAGCACCTGTTATGTCACCCATTTTCCGTGTATTAACTGCACAAAGGTGCTCATTAATGCCGGTATTTACCGGCTCAGCTATAATGTCCCTTACCGGATCGATGAGAACTCACTTGAATTCCTGCGCGCAGCCAATGTTGAGGTCAACCATTGCGATTTGATCCTGACAATAATTCCTGGGAATTGGATTTCAGCAATGATAAAAGTCAGTTCGGTATAAACTGGACTCTTATTGGTTTTCAGGAACAGATGTGGTAAAACAGTGGGGATTTCTCAGTCTTTACCTGACCGAGCTGATTGATCTTCAGAGTAGTTTCCCTTTACATAACAGCCCTATTTGAAATTTTCTGCAAGGTATTGAACAAGGACGATTGCTTCTTCTTCAGATAATTTGGCACCATTTTGTATCATCTTATTCACGGTGCTTTGCCATTCGTCTGCAGAGGCTGACTTACTTTGAACCCTGTCAAGAGAATGACAGACAGTACAGCGGGTTTCTAATAAAGATTTACCGATCGATAGCTGTTGAGTCTCAGATCCTGGAAGAAGCCGGCAGCAGGGGCGAGCGGTGGTTGCTGCAGAAGAGCAGCTCACAATCAATGATTGACAGAACAACAACAAATAAAGTAACAATCCAAATTTTTCTCATCTCATCCCTTTCTACTTTATCCAAAGAATTATAACACTATTTTAATCCTATCTAAGAAATAATTATTTGTTAATAATCATTTGGGAATTAAAATGCAAGTGCAAGAACGAGTGTGTGGGAAAATACAGCGGAATTTCCGCTAAATTCTGGTTTTGTATACCGAAAATAAAGATCATTGAGATCAAGGTCGAGGCATGCTATGACCAACCACCCGGGCTATTACTAATTTCTAAAAGAAAAATCGGATTGGAATATTTCGGAAATAGATAACAAATCCTGTTAGCAAAAAGTTGTGCTGTTTTCCCGAAATTGTGGTGACAAAATCATTTTCTTAGTATAATGATTTTTCAGTTTATTTTAATCTCTGGAGAACTGTCCATGCGGCGCAACGCTCTAATCGATATCTTGCTGGTAATCGCCCTTATACTGGTTGTATTAGCGGCGGATGTATTGGCATTTTCCAGTTTATCGGTCATTCACCCTGGACAGCCACTTTTCTTTTTACAGCGCTCCTCTGAACAGATCCGTACTGCAATTACATCTTCCATCAATGCCAGGCTGGATTACCTTTTGACAAGACTTGAGACCCGGGTTGAGGATGTAAATGCTTCTGCAGGTACTATCAAGGAAGCCAACTCGGCTGCCGAGCTGAACTACATCATCGACCAGGTTGCCCTGACGGCGGCTAAATTAAATGGTGCCGGCGACCAGGCGCAGCTGTTCAAATTGAACCAGGACCTGCAATCTTCCCGCCAGGCACTGGATGGATTATCCATCCTACCCACCGAGCAGCCAACTGCCTATACCCAATTGGCAGCAAAAGTGGATGGATTTATCATGCTGCTTAATATCGGAGGTTCGGATCTCAGCGCTATAAACCGTATTGCGGGGATACAAGTTTTCTTCACCCCGGAAACAAATGCTCCCCAGGTAATCACTGCTGACGGTAAAGGATCGGCGATTGGCGTACCGCTCCCTGAGGATCCTGCCAGTTCGCTGCATTATTCCTTTCCACTGCTTGGAATGCACACGCTGGTGAAGTGCGACGCCTGCCACGCTGGAGGGAATTATCAGCTTGCCTCCAGTGATTGCAGCACGTGCCATACAGACAATGTACCGCAGGATCATTACTCCGGGGATTGTGCCACGTGCCATAATCCGACGGGTTGGGTCAACAGCCCTGTTATCCTGACTTCCGATACCGGAAATAAAAGTTGTAAAACTTGCGATGAAAGATCTCGCCCGGAAGGGCATGCTTTGGGTGAATGCAGCCTTTGCCATAATACGGGTGAAAAAACCGGTGAGGCCTTTGTACACCCCAATACCGAAAACCTTGTCTGCAGTTCTTGCCATGCAGGTCTGCGTCCAAATAACCACTATTCCGGGTCTTGCTCAAACTGCCATACCACGGCTGGCTGGGCTGGGGCATCCTTTTCGCATAACAGCGCAATAAGACTAAATTGTAAATCCTGCCATACCAGCATGGCACCCACCGGCCATTTTCCGTTGCAGTGCATTACCTGCCATTCCACTGATGGGTGGTTGCCAGCAGGCTTCAAACACGAAATTTACGGGTCCGCTGAGTGTAAGGGCTGCCACAAAGGCGTCCAGCCTGCCAACCATTATGCAGCGCAGTGCTCCACCTGTCATTCCACCAGCGCCTGGCAACCAGCCATTTTCAGCCACGAAGCTGCCGGCGCTACAGACTGTATTTCATGCCACGGCAGCGCCAGTCCTGCCAACCACTACACGGCGCAGTGCTCCACCTGCCATTCCACCAACGCCTGGCTGCCAGCAAGTTTCAACCACGAGGCTGCCAGCGCAACCGATTGCATTTCATGCCACAGCAGCGCCAAGCCTGCCAACCACTACGCGGCGCAGTGTTCCGCCTGCCATTCCACCAGTGCATGGATACCAGCCAGTTTCAACCACGAGGCTGCCGGCACAACTGACTGTATTTCGTGCCACAACAGCGCCAAGCCTGCCAATCACTCCACGGCGCAATGCTCTGCCTGCCATTCCACCAGCGCCTGGCTGCCTGCCGGTTTCAATCACGAGGCTGCCGGGGCTACCGACTGTATCGGCTGCCATAGCGGCAATCAGCCGGACAACCACTACGCCGCGCAATGCTCAGCCTGCCATTCCACCAGCGGGTGGGCGCCAACCAGCTTCAACCACGAGGCTGCCGGGGCAACCGATTGTAAAGGCTGCCATAACAATATCCGGCCTGACAACCACTCCGACCAGCAGTGTTCAGACTGCCATAACACCGGTGGTTGGGGAGGTGCTGCCGTTGATCATTCATTTGATATGGATCATGGAGGTGCCAACGGAGAATGTTCCACATGCCATCCATCCGGACCTCCTGCGACCGACTGCGTCACCTGCCATGAGGCTGAAGAAGACGATGATTAAAAACCAACGCTATACGAATTTCAAGTTATGATGCTCCGCTGATCTTCCTCGTTATTTATATCCACACATATGGGGATTGGTGTTGTGGATTCTCAATAGGCAGGCTTTATAAGGATATCATTAACTTCCATTGACAATCCATTCCTAATTAATGCCGGATTGTATTGGGATGGGGATTAATAAATTTCCATAAATCTTCAAAATACGGATTCGATTAAGCCATTCTACTCCAGGTGTTGAATTTTCAAACGCCTGACACCCGCCAATGAGCTGTTATCATCCCATAAAACCACTTTATCAATCGTGATCAGATCATATCAAAACGCGGTGGTCCAAATTCGGCTGGAAATTGGCAGCAGTCAACCCGGCATTCGGAAAACGGGAATAAAATTCTTTGTAAAGTATTCCGTCGTTTCCCGACATGACTGCCAAAACGCTCCGCTGTTTTTGGGAGGACAGGATTAATTCGGGCTTACGATGCTTATCGCAGATCCCGTAATTTGTTTTCGATGAGTTTCTTTTGAAAATTCAGGGGATTTTTCCGAAAAAACAGATTGGTATGAGTTTACGCACTGCAAATAAGTACACATAATCAGGAATGACAAGGATCTATTACAAACTCACATGTCCAATTTTTCCTAGAGGTTCGGAAGTCTATATTTCGGTATCGACTGGGAGCGGCAAGCGCTCTTTTCCAGATGCATCCCGTACTGTATTAAGAAGCAGTCGTTTCAATATCTCATAGAATGAGATGCCATATAAATCCAGGATGACCGATAAAGCCATATCCAGTTCTTTTGGTCCAAAGGCAGGATTACAATTTGTGTCAATAAAATAATAACGTCCAGATTGATCAAGGCGAATATCAAACTTGCCATAGTCATACATGTTGGTTACATCAAATGCTTTCTTGATAAATTCCTTTAAAATCGGGTCGTCATGCTTTTTATACCGGAAAACGGCATCACTCCTGGACAACCATTGGTCTTCAAAAGTGGTAAAGATATATTTCTCATCATGATGGAGAAATATTTTTTCTGCCAGATAAACTTTCCGATTCATACCCTCAAGAAGTATGGCAGTTATTTCTCGACCCGCAATGAATTCCTCAACCAGAACGGGCTGTTTATAGGTTTGAATTAAATACTTCAATCGATCCCGAAGATGTTTTTCATCTTCTGAGATTGCGTTTCTGTTAATTTCCACTGCGCCGTGGATCGCATTCAATTTTGAGATTAATGGGAATCGTAATTTAGGATTCAAATAATCTCCCGGTGTATTCATCAATTGAAAGGTCGGCACCGGGATACCGTTTTGTTGGAGAAGTTCCTTGACCAGGAATTTGTTTGTGTCCAGAGATAGACCCAGTATATCCGCCCCTGTATAAGGTATGTCAAGAAGCTCCAATATTCCCGGAATCGCAGATGATAAAGCCTCGTCACCTTTGACCGAATCGACAACATTGATCACCAATTCCGGCTTATCCCTATATAGATGCGCAGGCAGTTTTTCATCCCCGGCATAGAGGTAGACTTTTATACCTAATGTTGTAAGATAATCACCGATTAATTTGGCATCCTCATCCGCGTCTTTTTCTGTAATATATTGTGCTTCGGTTGCGAAATACTTTTTCTTTACATCACTGTAAATAATTCCAACCTTCTCGGGGAATTCATATTCATCCCCGTTTCTACCAGATTTGGTTCTATTTTTCTGCATCGTGATTCCCTATTGCTTTTTTCGCTGCAAGTTAACAAGATTTTCTATCGCATATTATTGCCCTACCCAGTTCTTCCTTATTATCGTTGTGTTACCGGGTGGTGGCGATGATGAAGATGAAATGGTGTTTCTGGTCCGCACGCAAGAAATAAAAATCAGTGGAAAAACCGCAAATGATAAAGGAAGACCAACCCGATTTCCCACAATTTATTTTTCTTTAGAGGGTTAAATGATGGCTGCTAAGAATATTATTCCAAAGGGCTGTTTCAATTGAAATCCCCTGGTTTTGCAATTACATTCATGAATTGTAACATAAGGGGAAAAGAGTCTTCCCCAATGAGAGTATAGTCCGGCAGTATTGACCAAACCCGCATCATTGGGATAGAAAAAATTTGTTATGCCCTGGTTTCAGGATTGATTATGGACCTGAATGCTGAATCGGTTAGCTATATCTCGTGTGCGGTAAATAATCAGATGAAAGAATATTGAATGGAAAATAATACGAAAAGGTCTTCCTAATCATCTGGTTTTCGGCCACTTTCGTGACATTCCATACAGTTAGTAATATCTGATATGCCTTCCTCATCATGCTCTTCAGCAATTTTTTCGAAATTGTGACAGTTAAAGCATGTAAATGTGTTCAGGCCATCCGGGTGGCAGGTGGCACACTGCCCATCTGCACCATTATGTTCTATCGGAAAGGTATGCAGGCCCTCGTAGTCAACGGATAACCAGGCCGTTGTGGAATGGCAATCGGCGCACTCTGTGCCGAATTTTCCAACATGGAAATCTGGTTCGGTGTGGCAGGAGGCGCATGACGAAGGTGTACCTACATACTCTCCATTTTTATGGCAGGAATCGCATGCCAAACCGGCATGAGCACCCTCTGTACCGAGATGGCCTGGGGGGAAAGCAGGTTCAGCGCCGGGTTCAACGCTAGTGGGGATTGTTTCCGTTGCAGCCGGTCTTTCTGTCGGGATTTCTGTTGCTGCAGGGGTCTCTTCAGTGGGGGCTGCGGCAGGTGCGCAGGCAGAAAATAACATTGAAAGGATGACAAACTGACTGAATAAAATGATATTTCTGAATTTCATGATGCTTCAACCCTTATCGTTGCAGTGATTATGAATGTTACTGTTTGGTATCTGGAGAAATTAATTTTTATTGGTAAATCGATTATCGGTATCCATTGGTTTATGAAACCCCGGATCATTTGAGTCCTACATCCTTAGTTACAATAATATTAGCACAATACCCTTGAGCATAGCCCGGGCTTCCGCCTGGCTTTCCACCAATGTAATAGCATCAATCATTATACTTGAAATTGATATTGAAAATTCTCCATCCGGGTAGAACATCTGGATGTTAAAATCAAAACTCAATAAAGAGAAAAATCAAGGCATGGGGTGGGAAAGAAAGAAATCCCACAGCAGGGCAGTTGCAGAAATTTCCATGTTTGGTTGACCCATTTTCTGGTTGACTGCCTCTCCACCCGGCCAGGCATGCTTGCCGTCCACAATCGTATAAAGTTCCACAGCTGAACCGGATTCACAAGATGCATAACTCTCGTGCAGAATGCTGCCCGATTCGGTGATTTGCGGCTGGGCCGGGCATCCGTTGAAATCCCTCCAGAATTGGATTATCGTACTCACCGGAACGAAATAATAACCACCCGGCGATTGACCGCCGTTGTATGGGTTGGGATCATCGGCGGTCCCGTGGAAATGTAAGAGGGGCACGGCACGTCCGGGTGCACAGGTTAGCAAGTCATCCTCTGCAGGGGTGGCGCTGATTGGTCCAAAAGAGGCAATTAAATCGGAAAGCTCGCATGCCAGGCGGTAGGTGAAAATGGCCCCATTTGAGAAGCCGGTTGCATGGATTTGATTTGGGTCAACAGGTAAAGCTGTTGATAGTTCCCCGATGAGGGCACGCACAAAACCAACATCGTCTACTCTATCCCTGGCAGCTGTGCCGCAGCAGCGACCGCCGTTCCAGGATTTAATTTCCCCGGTACCTTCCGGGTAAGCAACGATGAAACCGGAAGCATCCGATTGGTCGCTCAACCCGCTGATACGGTTCATTTCACTGGCATTCAAACCTAATCCATGAAAAGCCAGCACCAGCGGAACAGCCCTGGAGGAGTCTAAACCTGGCGGGATGTGCACTACATAGGAGCGCTCAAGCCCATCATGCATCATGGAAAAAGCATGATCACCGTCGCTATATTCCAACAGCGGATTAGTGGTGGAAACGATGGTTTCTACCGGTTCGGGCGGGTCAGTTCCAACTTCTTCAGACGGGACAATAACAACTGTCCCAGTAGGAACTGCTTCTTCCATACTGGAAGGGATTGTTTCGGCCAACCCTGTGGGGACTGGTTGAACTGCCTGGGACCTGCCACAGGCACTTGTTATTATCAGGATTAGAATTACCAGCAGGACGAATGGGAATGAAAACCCTCTTTTCACCGGATACCGGCGAGCAGGCAGCATTTGGGGAGACGGTGACTTTTGCATCCAGCCTCCATATCGTTTACAGGAAATGTTAGCGGAGTTCCTTAAATCTTATTATAGTGAGTCTTCGGGTAATTTCAATCCACTTCGATGGATCAGGTTGATTCATCCATTTATGCCTAATTCTGATACTGGTTTGATTGAGCGGGATGCCGGCGGTTTCAGGTTATCAAACCTTGAGAACTATTTAAATTCTTAAACTACTCCCAGGTGAAATGCCTTTGGTTGCCAAAATTTCTAATTCAATTTTATTGATATTTTTTTGTTATACCTGATCTTTGTAATAACTCCACAGCCTGGTTAATACCTGCTCCAGCCGCTTACCCAATGCTGCCCCCCGGTGGGTTGTCACATCATCCGAATTGTCAAATACAATATACGGCACACGTACACCCTGGATGGTCAAGAATTGTGAATGGTCCCGGCTGATTTCCAACCAATCATCTTCTTTATATAGACGTTCCAACTTTGAATCGGGCAGGGAATGTTCCAGAATACTATCGGGCTTTTCCGGGTTAAACCGTTTCCGATTCTTTCGCAGTGATTCTTCCCAGGGAACGTCAATATATATAATTGCCATTTTATCCAGCATTTGTGGTAATAAATGAGAAAATGCCGATTGATATCCGCCGTGTTCCTTGCCGCGTGAAAATTCAATGATGGTAGTGAAGGATTCAGCATATGGCTGGAATATTCGCAGATTTTTCAGATATTCAACCCCTATCCGCTCAACAAGAAGATCCCAAAGGTGCTGCCCGAGAAAGTAACCTTCCTTATCCGTATGCAGCCTTGGATACCCCATTTTCTCGAGGAGGAAGTCTTCTTCAAACCAGGTCCACAGCATCGGGAAGTCATCGATCTCGTTGAACTCTCCCACATGGAAACGCTCGATGCGTTCATTCAACGGGATGCTCTTGAGATAGTCAATTACCTCGCTTTTTCCAGCGGCAGGTCTGGCGATGAGCAGGATGATGTTGAATATGGCGATTTCTTTCATTTTTTTTCCTTCTTAAGTTTGATTATCCTCCATTGAAACTTCCAAGTCAAACCCGCCCAATGATTTATCATGATCCATTGTGTTCAAGCTGCATATCCATTAAGTAGGTTGACGGTGTACAACCTTTTTCCTTGTATCCACAAAGGGATTGTATTATGTTTAAACAAAAGTGGAGCGATCTATGACAGAAACCCCAAAGTATTTAGTAATAAAGAAAGATCATGATATTGAACTCCGACAATATGGAGGGTACATACAGGCGGAGGTAAGCGTGGCTGAAATAGACCACAAAAGAGCTGTTGAAAAAGGGTTTAATATTTTGGCAGGGTATATTTTTGGAAATAATATTTCCAAACAAAAGATTGAAATGACCGCACCTGTAAAGGTGGCGCAATCCGAAAAGATTGACATGACAACACCTGTTAAAGTAAGCGGGAAAGATACCTATTTGGTGGCATTTATTATGCCTGCGGCGTATACCCTGGAAACCCTTCCGATTCCAAAAGACAATAATATACACTTCAATACCGTCCCGGCCCATCAAATGGCATCCATCCGATTTTCCGGTTATTTCAATCCCGGTCAAATTCAAAAAAACACCGGGCGACTCGAGCGATGGATTAAGGATGAGGGGCTGGAAACAGAAGGGGATTTTATTATCGCTGGATACAATCCCCCCTGGATACCAGGTTTTCTTGCTCGCAATGAGGTTATGATAAAAATTAAAGGGTCGGTTGAAAGAACGTGAATTACCCAATAAAATCAAGCGGATTTGTGTCGCTATATCCTTGTGCAATAGTCCATTCGAGTGGATAAATAACCATAATGAGATGATAAAGTAAAGGATGTTGTTTCTCAGCATCCGATTTTGGTTTTATGGTGTTAATCTTGCATTTTAGCCAGGATTGTGACACAATTCTCCCCATATGAATGAACCCAGCGGACTTATCTTCGATATCCACCGGTTTGCTGTACATGATGGACCTGGAATACGTACCACCATCTTCCTGAAAGGCTGCCCGATGTCCTGCCAGTGGTGCCACAATCCCGAAAGCCAAAGCGGCGATCTGGCTGTTTTCTTCCGGGAGATGCGCTGTGCACACTGCGGTGATTGTCTGGCCGTCTGCCCGGATGGTGCGATCAGATGGGAAAGCGGGATGCCTGAAACCGATATGGCGGTCTGCACCCGCTGCGGAACCTGTGTTGAAGCCTGTCCAACCCAAGCCCGGGAATTAATTGGCAACACACAGACAATCTCCGAAGTGATGAGATTAATCCGGCGAGACATCCCTTTTTTTGAGGAATCCAGCGGCGGTGTAACCCTTTCTGGCGGCGAGCCTCTCTACCAGCCCGCCTTTACCAAAGCGCTGCTGCGTGCCTGTAAGTATGAAGAAATTCACACCGTTCTTGATACAAGCGGTTATTCCCCCTGGGAAATACTGGATGAACTTCGTTCGGATGTTGACCTTTTCCTTTATGATATTAAATTAATGGATGATAGCCTGCACCGCCAACACACCGGGGTGTCTAACCAGCTCATAATCGATAATCTCAAGCGTCTGGCAGAAAATGGACACAAGGTCATTCTACGGGTGCCGCTTATCAGCGGTATCACCGACAGTGAGGAAAATATTTATGCCATTGTGAAATTGGCACAATCCTTACCGAATATCCAGCGCATTGACCTGCTGCCATATCACGATGCTGCCCGGCTTAAATACCATCGCTTGGGCCTGAAGTATCAACTGCCGTCATGCTCCACCCCGGATGAGGATAGAATAGCCAGCCTGGTGCAAATTTTACAAAGTTTTCAAATAGAAACCAGAATTGGAGGATAACTCATGACTATCACGGACCGGGTGTCTCAGTTACGTAAGCAAAGCCTGGAGTCGGCGCCTGCCATCTCAGATGAGCGTGCCCGCTTGATGACAGAATTTTACAAGGAAAATTCCGATTTGGTTTCCATACCGGTCAAGCGCGCCAGGTCATTCTACCATCTGATGGATCAAAAGATGATTTGTATCCAGCCCGGTGAATTGATCGTTGGTGAAAAAGGCCCCATGCCGAAAGCCACTCCTACTTACCCGGAATTATGCTGTCACTCCCTATCCGATCTGGATATCCTTGACCAGCGACAAAAAATTCCCTTCAAAGTAGAAAGTACTACCCGAGAAATATATGAAAACGAGATAATCCCCTTCTGGCATGGAAAAAGCATGCGTGAGGGCATCTTTGCTGAAATGACACCTGAATGGAAGGCTGCATATGAGGCCGGGGTCTTCACCGAATTTATGGAGCAGCGCGCCCCCGGTCATACCGTTCTGGATGATAAGATCTATCACAAGGGTATGCTCGACTTCATCGACGACATCCATCAAGCAATGGCATGTCTCGATTTTTTGAACGACCCCCTGGTTTACGCCCGGCAGGAAGAATTAAAGGCAATGGAAATAAGTGCTCATGCCCTGATACGCTTTGCTGAGCGCCATGCTGAACAGGCTGCCGGACTTGCTGTTCTTGAAAATGACCCCACCCGAAAAGCCGAACTTGAGCAAATTGCATCTGTCTGTATGCAGGTTCCTGCAAAAGCACCGCGCACCTTCTGGGAGGCCTTACAGTATTATTGGTTTGTTCATCTGGGGGTAACCATTGAACTTAATACCTGGGACTCCTTCTGCCCTGGCCACCTCGACCAGCACCTGCTGCCTTTTTATCAGGGCGAGGTCTCAACCGGGAAGCTCACCCGAGAAGGCGCCGAAGAACTGCTGCACTGCTTCTGGATCAAATTCAATAACCAGCCTGCCCCGCCCAAGGTGGGTGTCACCGCAGCAGAAAGCGGCACATATACCGATTTTGCCCAAATCAACCTTGGCGGTGTTCTGCCTGACGGCTCGGATGCCGTCTCTGAATTAACCTACCTGATGATGGATGTGATTGAAGATATGCGCCTTTTACAGCCAAGCTCCTCGATACAGGTAAGCAAAAAGAACCCCGACCGTTTTATCAAACGGGCAGCTAAAATCATTCGCACCGGCTTCGGACAACCGTCTATTTTCAATTCAGACCTGATTGTGCAGGAGCTGGTCCGCCAGGGTAAGGACTTGATAGATGCCCGTAAAGGCGGCTCCAGCGGCTGTGTGGAAGTGGGGGCTTTTGGCAAGGAAAACTATAATCTCACAGGATATTTCAATATGCCCAAAGTGCTGGAAATTACCCTGCACAATGGAATTGATCCGCGCTCAGGGCACATGATTGGCATCCCAACCGGAGACCCATCCGGCTTTAGCTCTTTTGAGGATTTGTTTAATGCCTTTGAAATGCAAATGCGTTATTTCATCGATGTGAAGGTGCGCGGCAATAACATCATTGAACGTCTCTACGCCGCTTATATGCCGGCGCCTTTTCTCTCGCTGATCACAGATGATTGCATTGCAACCGGTAAGGATTACCATGATGGGGGTGCACGGTACAACACTTCCTATATCCAGGGGGTGGGCATTGGCACGATAACGGACTCACTTACTGCGATCAACCATCACATCTACATAAAACAAAGCACCAGTCTGGCTGAATTGATCCGGTACTTAGAGGATGATTTTGCAGAATACGAAAACCTCCGCCAGAAACTTATTAACCGCACGCCCAAGTATGGGAACGATGATGAGGCTGCCGACCAGATGATGGTGCGCATTTTCAATACCTACTATAACGCAGTGGATGGGCGCAAAAACACCAGGGGCGGCAAATATCACATTAACATGCTGCCAACGACGGTCCATGTCTACTTTGGATCGGTTACGGGTGCCACACCGGATGGCCGCCGGGCGTTTACACCGTTAAGCGAGGGCATTTCACCGGTACAGGGCGCTGACCGCTGCGGTCCTACCGCTGTTCTGCGATCTGCCGCTAAAATGGATCATGTCCGTACAGGCGGCACGCTTTTAAACCAGAAACTAACTCCTGAACTGCTAAAAGACGATACCGGTCTGATGAATTTAGTGCAGCTGGTGCGTACTTACTTCAAGCTGGATGGCCATCACATCCAATTCAACGTGGTGGATGCTGCCACCTTGCGGGCTGCGAAAAAATTCCCGGATCAGCACCGTGACCTGATCGTGCGTGTGGCTGGTTATTCCGATTACTTCTGTGACCTGGGCGAAGCCCTGCAGGATGAGATCATCGCCCGGACGGAACAAAAAGCATTCTGATTTTTTGCCTTGATGAATTCTCCATCCTACTCCGGTTACTCAATAATCTGGTTTTAAGGGGATCATATTTTAAGGAAATACGTATCATTCTTGCAACGGGTATGATAAAGGAAACGGCGTATAATTCGCTGAATAATGGTAATGGAACGGGGCTTAAGGTAATGTTTTTTACCGGATTACCCGGTTTCTTCCCGATGGTAAAATTAGGCTTCAGTTTGGATGGGATAATTTTCAGGACGAATTTGCATGGAAATAAGCAGGATAATGGCTTGTTAAACGGTCAGCCAGATAATCAAAAAAAAATAAAGCTCAAGCTGCGTCAACTCATCACGACTGGTCCTGCTTGGATTAGGTGTTTATGTCATTTTTCCACAGCTATCGACCCTGGAAAATTCGTGGAATGTGCTGCTCAGCCTTACCCTCTGGGCTGTTTTATTGGCATGTGTTGTCGAAATTCTGGCGTATGTGAGCAACGGCTACCTGATGCAGCAAATTCTTGAACATACCCAGGAGCAGGTTTCGCTGCTATACAGTACATTGATTGTGTTGGGGTCACTCAGCGTGGGATTTGTCGCCGGAGGAACAGTAGGCAGTTCAGCTGCCATCTTTCACTGGACCAAACAGAATGGGGGCAATAAACAAGTTCCATTCCTGGCCAGTTTTTTACTCTCCATGTCCAATAATTTAATGCTGCTCTGGCTTTCCATTTTTGGATTAATCCATTTAATTATTATCCGAGATTTAAACCGCACCGAGGTGATCGGGTACAGCACCAGCATGACCTGTATGGTGACTTTAGTGGCAATGACAGTGCTGGCTGGCCGTTACCGGGACCGGTCCGTAAATTTCCTCAACTGGCTGGCCAAGCAGCTTGGGCGCTTGAGGCTTCATAACTACGATCAAGACCTTACCCGCGCCGAATTGATCAATATCTTTCTTGCCTGGGACAGCTTGTGGCAGGATAAGAAATATAAATTGGTGCTGGGGGCATTTTTTTATGTCGTGTTTGACATGTCAGCCCTCTATTTCCTATTCCTTGCTGCCGGAATAAAAATTACGCTTGGCATGCTGCTGTCCGGTTATGCCCTCCCGCTGCTCCTGGGAAAAATCGCCTTCATTTTACCGGGAGGGGTGGGCATTGTAGAAACCAGTATGATCGCGATCTTCAGTGGAATGGGTGTACCTCCAGCCACTGCAGTTATTGTCGTGCTGGTATTCCGGCTGCTGACCTTCTGGATACCGACCATCGCCGGTTTCCCGATTGCCGCATACCTGGTGAACCACAATGGAATTAAACCGCCTGTGGAAACAGAACAAAATTCAATCATCTAATACGGGGTGGGGGAAATTAAGCATGGATCATGTGGTTTATTTGGATGCACCTGCCCAGGAGTTTGATAACCTTTTGACCGGTAAAAAGACGATGCTCATCAGAGGCGCTGCCGGCAGAAAAATGCCTTATGGCAGGGTGAATGCCAATGATATTCTGTATTTTATAAACAATAATGGTGAGGGTGTGATAAGAGGGCAAGCCAGGGTAACAAGCGTGATCAATTCAGACCCATTAACCCCTGAGGCTGCATCCAAAATGATTACGATTTATCAAAACGCATTACAGCTTACGGAGAGCCAGCATAAGCGATGGCAAGGCAAACGCTACCTGGTATTCATCGAAGTTGCGGATGTCCAGCCAGTAGAAGAATTTCGTATTGATAAGAGCCAATTTGGTAACATGGATGACTGGCTGCCTGTAGGGATAATTGAAAACGTAAAGATATAAAAATATCTTTTCCTTGACGGAATCCTTAGATTTACAATTTATCTCCTGTTATTAGCACAAATGATTAATACCACGCATCCTGGTGGACAGGATTTGCTGTCTGGCTGCCAATACTATTTATGCTGACCTAAGCCAACTTTCTGGTTGAGACATGTTTTGGATTACAGTTTACTGCTGACGGACTGGCTCCAGGCTTTAATCTGCTCCCAATCCCGGTAATCTCCGGGGACTCCCTGAACCACAATCATGACAAAGGCAGCTTCCCACCACTTCAAGCGGAACGTCTCCAGCTTGCCATTGAAGAAAGCAATGTCCACCGGTTTAATAGCAGGGGCAGCCTTCAGCATCGGTTTCAGATAGTATTGAATGGTGGTGAAGCGTTCCTTGATGCTCAATGAGCCGGCTTTTTGAGGGGCTTTTGCCAGCGTAGTATCGAGTGTTAATGGGATATCAGCCAGTTTTTCCCCCGGCACCTGCGTCAGGCGCATGGCGCAGGCAAAATAAGCCACCTTTTTATTACCCAAAACTTTGCGGTGTTTTTTCAGGAAACTGCGCGCCGCCTTATGCCAGCCGAAAATCATTGGCGCGCCTACCACAATCGAATCGTACGATTCAACAGAAGAAACATCCTTGATATTCTTTACATCGACGGTATGACCGGTCTCGTTTAAGTGATTGGCAATTGTTTCAGCCACCTCGGCAGTGGAACCGGAATTTGTTGCATAAGTTACCAGTACTTTACTCATACCCTGACCTTATTTACCTCTTCCCGTTTAGACCAACCATGGATTGGTATAGGCGAAGATATTCCTGAAACAGAGCTGTTCCCTGCAAATCAAGGAAATCTTTGGTGAAAGACGGATTTTTCTAGTATTGTCTGAATAGTTTGGCGAAAAATTTATGGAATCCGTGGATGGAATTTACTTCTCCGGCGTACATGAGGATACATTTACCTTCCACCGGGTTTACTCCCAATTCACGGGCAGCTTTTGTTGTCTCTGCGGATTGGGCGCCCTGCTGAAGCCATATTTTCGGAATCCCGGCTGCGACCGATTCCCTTAATACCTGGGCAGATTGTTGAGGAGGCAGGCAGATCACGACGCCATCCACCATGCCAGCCAGTTCCGCCACGTTGGGATAGCATTTATCCCCGGCAACCAGGTCCATGTTCGGGTTGACTCCGTATACTTCGTAACCGCGCGATTTCAATTCGGTGTAGATGGCGGTGCCAAATTTCTTATCCGAACGGGAAACGCCTGCAATCGCCAATCGTTTTGCCTGTAAAAAATCTTCAGCATTCTTGTCCATAATCCTGTCCTTTGCTCAAAAAGAAGTGGTTTTCAAAATTATTATATGACCAAATTTGCTGAAATTGTTCAAAAAATAGATTTTGTTGGTAAATTGTCTGGTCTATATGGAATGGACCCGGAAAATTAATAAAAAGACCTGCCGGAATCTTTGCGCATTTATTTGGACATTGCGAATTTAGGACATCTGGTTTGCCAGAACCGGACTATTTTTTATATTATCCCTTCTGACTGATACTATAATTAATTTGACCATTTTTTATTATTCTTATAGGCTGGCTGGAAAAGAAACAATTAATTTGGATTGTATCGTGTGGTTTTGGGATACCACCGTCATGTAACCGCAAGCGGTCCGCCTGGAATTGAAAGCAATCATGCAGGACAGGACTCAGCACAGCGAGGCATGTCCTGCAGATTGCCAATCCCTGCCTGCAGCGGATCATCATTTTAAGACGGGGTAACCGGGCTGGTACACAACCCTGCAGGATAAAAACAAACCTGTTGCATTCTTAAAGGGAGTCAAGATGGCTGAAATTAATAAGGTGGCGCTGTTTACCAATGAGTACCCCCCGACGATTTACGGGGGAGCCGGGGTTCATGTCGAATACCTCAGCAGGGAACTGGCAAAAACCGTACCGGTAGAGGTACGCTGCTTTGGCGACCAGGTGGTTGATGGGCCAAATCTGCGGGTAAGGGGTTATGGGGCCTGGCCTGAGGCAAAAAAGAACACCGACCCGCGTTTTGGCGGAGCACTGGATGCCATGTACCGCAGCATATCGATGGCCAAGGATAACCTGGATGCCAGCGTTGTGCACTGCCATACCTGGTATGTTCAGTTTGCCGGTTTTCTGGCAAAGAAGTTGTGGGGCGTTCCGTTTGTGCTGACCACGCATTCCCTGGAACCGCTGCGCCCCTGGAAGGTGGAGCAGCTTGGCAATGCCTACCACCTCAGCACCTGGATTGAGAACAACGGCATTAGCGAGGCGGATGCGGTCATTGCCGTTTCGCAGGAAACGCGGCAGTGATGTGCTGCGCTGCTTCCCGGGGGTGGATGCAGAAAAAGTCCACGTGATCCACAATGGCATCGACCTGCAGCAGTACCGTATGAATCCGGCTACGGACGCCCTGGTTAAGCGGGGAGTGGACCCGGACAGGCCGTTTGTACTGTTTGTGGGGCGCATCACCCGCCAGAAAGGCATCATCCACCTGGTAAATGCCATCCCTCATATCGATCCATCCATCCAGGTTGTCCTCTGTGCCGGAGCGCCGGATACACCGGAAATCGGCCGGGAAATGGCAGAAGGTGTCGAAGCGGTTATGGCAAAGCGGCCGGGTGTGGTCTGGATCCAGGAGATGCTGCCCCGCCAGGAGATCATCCAGTTCTACTCGCATGCGGCTGTGTTCTGCTGCCCGTCGGTTTATGAACCGTTTGGCATCATCAACCTGGAAGCGATGGCCTGCGAGACAGCGGTGGTTGCTTCTGCGGTTGGAGGCATCCCGGAGGTGGTTGTCCCCGGGGAAACTGGCCTGCTGGTTGATCTGGCCTTGAAGGAAGGCACTTTTGATCCGGTTGATCCCGAAAAATTTTCCCATGATCTGGCAGAAGCCATTAACCAGACAGCGCTTGATCCAAACCTGCGTGAAAAATTCGGGAAAAACGGCCGGCAGCGGGTGGAAGACCATTTCAGCTGGGTGGCAATTGCCCGCCAAACCATGGATTTGTACCGCTCGCTGTGAAGCGAAAACTGGAGGAATTGTATGCAGCCATCTATAAGCAGAAAACGGGTCATTATTGAAGGAGTTACCCCGGAGATTGACGGGGGAAGATTTCCAGTCAAGCGCATTGTTGGCGATGAAACCGTGGTGGAAGCCGATGTCCTGGCCGACGGGCATGATGCCCTTTCCTGCACACTGCTTTACCGCAAAGCATCCGAAGAGGCATGGAACGAAGTGCCGATGGAAGCGCTGGGCAACGACCGCTGGCAGGCTGCTTTTATCACCCCGGAAATGGGGCGCTGGTTCTATACCGTGCAGGGCTGGGTTGATCCCTTCAAATCCTGGAGGCGGGACCTGAAAAAACGGGTGGATGCCGGGCAGGATATCGGCGTTGACCTTTTGATTGGAGCGCAGCTGGTAGAAGAAGCCTATCAGCGTGCTGACGGGACCGATAAAAGCTGGCTGGCAACCTATACAGAATCCCTGAAAGCCGGGGGAGAAGATGCTCCCCGGCATGCCATGTCACCCGAACTGGACAGGCTGATGCACCGCTATGCGCCGAGGCGCTTTGCCGCAACCTATGACCGGGAGCTGGAAATAGTGGTAGACCGTGAACGGGCGCGCTTTGGGGCATGGTACGAGATGTTCCCGCGTTCCTGCTCGCTGGTAAAGGGACAGCACGGCACCTTCAAGGATGTTGAAAAACGCCTGCCGTATATCGCCGGGATGGGCTTCGATGTCCTCTACCTGCCTCCCATCCACCCGATCGGCAGCAGCTTTCGCAAAGGGCGCAACAACTCCACCACGGTTGCTCCGGGAGATCCGGGCAGCCCGTGGGCAATCGGCTCCGTAGAGGGCGGGCATAAAGCCATCCACCCGCAGCTGGGTACGCTGGAGGACTTCCGCCAACTGGTTCAGGCTGCCGCGCAGTACGGCATTGAACTGGCGCTGGATATCGCTTACCAGTGCGCCCCGGACCACCCCTATGTTTCCGAACATGCGGAGTGGTTCAAGCGGCGCCCGGACGGGACCATCCAGTACGCCGAGAACCCGCCCAAGAAATACCAGGATATCTACCCGTTCGATTTTGAAAATGAGCAGTACGAAGCGTTGTGGGAGGAACTGAAGGGTGTTGTGCAGTACTGGGCTGAACAGGGGGTGCGCATTTTCCGGGTGGATAACCCGCATACCAAGCCTTTCCCGTTCTGGGAATGGCTCATCCCGGAAATTAAAAAGGATTACCCGGATGCCATCTTCCTGGCAGAGGCTTTCACCCGCCCGAAAGCGCTTTACGGGCTGGCAAAACGCGGCTTCACCCAGTCCTACAACTACTTCCCCTGGCGAAATACAAAATGGGAGCTGACCGAATATATGAAGGAGCTTACCCGCAGCGAGGTGAGAGAGTACATGTGCGCCAACCTCTGGCCGAACACGCCGGATATCCTGACCGAGTACCTGCAGTTCGGCGGGCGCCCGGCTTTCATGAGCCGCTTTATCCTGGCAGCCACCCTGGGAACCAGCTACGGGATTTACGGACCGGCCTTTGAGCTGTGTGAAAATACGCCGGTTGCCCCGGGAAAAGAAGAATACCTCCATTCAGAAAAATATGAAATCAAGAATTGGGACCTGGACCATCCTGACAGCCTGCGGGAGCTGATCGGCAAGGTGAACCGCATCCGGCATGATAACCCGGCCTTTCAAACCAACCATGACCTGCGCTTCCACGAGGTGGACAACCGGGACATCATCGCTTACTCTAAAAGCAGCCTTGACGGGACCAACCAGGTGCTGGTGGTGGTCAACCTGGACCCGCACTATAAACAGTCCGGATTTATCACCCTCCCGCTGGAAGACCTGGGCCTGGAAGCGCGCCAGCCGTACCAGGCGCACGACCTGCTGACGGATGCGCGCTACCTGTGGCACGGGGAACGCAACTACGTTGAGTTAAACCCGCTGACGGTGCCGGCGCACATCTTCGTCATGCGGCGCAAGGTGCGCACCGAGCATGATTTTGATTATTATTTGTAATCGTTGGTTGGGCAAAACCCCAGAATGGAGGACTTTTCCAATGAAAAATAAGCCTGCTTTCAAAATGATAATCCCCCTTCTTGGCTTGATTGCCGCCTCTATTGCCTGTAAAATCCCAGATGTGAGGGATATGGTTGAAGAAGCAATAACCGAAAAATGCACCCCCGTGGACCGTGCAACCTATGAGCGCGCCGCAGCCGAGCTGAGCCGTACCCCGCAAACGCCCAATTTTCCAGAAAGCGCCGTCTATGAGGTGTGCACTAATATGGATGATGAGCAAGGTGGATATACGTCCATCCGCATGACGAATGATTACCCTCCGGGTGAAAATGCTGCGACGGAAGGTTCAGGAACCCTCCCTAAGGATGCAGATTCGACGAAGGGAGATAAAGAGCAAAATGAAAGTGAACAAATCCGTTCCTTCCCTGCAGGCACCTACGCCGGTAAATTTCCGGGAAATTTTCCGGAATATTACCAGGTGACCAATGAGATCAATCTTATCGTTTCAGAGAACGGCTCCCTCAGTGGCTCAGCAATCTTGAAATCCAGCTATACAATGACACATAATACTTCCTCCGGGGGCCAGTGTACATCCTATCATGAATTCTCAACCTCCTATGCCGTTAGCGGCCAGGTCAAGGACGCCTGGACGAAAACAGCCAGGGTTGATAAAACCTTGAATGAAATAACCGACAGGAGCAATTGCGGGCGGGAGAATACCCGCCGGGATGAAACCTGCACCTGTGAGGCATCAGCCGAAATCAAAGATGGTGTGCTGACCATCACCTGCGGCTATAGTGTTGATTGTGGAGCCTACCTGACAGCAGCAAAATGAGACGGATTTAAGGTTTTGGGTAGGATTTGGTGTAATGGAAAGCCACGGGGTAGGCCTGTTCCAAATTCTACCCAACCTATAAATACTTTGCCCTGCCAGGAACATGCAGGACTTTGCCCTGCCAAAGAACGGCAGGACTCTGGCAGGCAGGACTACTCCCTGCCAGGAACACGCAGGACTACGCCCGACCAGCTAAAATTGCGGATGCAATGACAAACCGATCCTGACGCGAATGCACGTCAGGACTGACGCAAGTTAACGCGAAAGCCGGCGGGCGTTGCCTGGAGAAACGAATAGGGCTGCGGCAGGCGAATATAGTTTAAAGAATGCCAGGATGCAGGGAATTACCAAAACCGCCAACCACGCCATTCCTTTAAGAGGGTGGCGAGAATGGCGGTTACCCGCAGGAGCTGGAAAACGAGCAGGCACGGCGCACCACATGGAGTGCGGGATGGGTAGCGGATTTCTGCCTGGACACGATTGAAGGGGCGGCGACGAAAAGGAGATCGGCTTTCAGGTTGTGAGTGGGGGACATTTTGATTTTAAAATCAAGGAATGTTTCAATGCTGTATTTTGAATCATGTTCTCCGATGTCACGGGGGCAGAAAAGGGAATATGTGAAGGGGGGGAGAGATTAGAAAAGGATTGATTTATTGCACCAGATACACATAGAAGAATTGTCAGGGTGATGATGGGATTGATTAAGCCTTTAACTGAAGGTAATACCGAATAATTTGGACCACCTGTTGTACAATATTTTAAATGAAACGTTATTATTTTTCCAGTACCATTTTGGAATTCCTTCAAGCAGATCCCGATTTAATTCTTGGTCGACTAGTTCAGAATCACGAGTTCCCTACAGAACAAACCCAACGGGATGCCTGGTTGGCGGAGATTTATCTATTAAAGCAAGCGTTAACCGGACATATAGGCTCGATTTATTTTGAGTACTCCATTCCGCGGATGGGGAAACGAATTGATGTTGTCTGCATTATCGGACCGGTAATTTTTGTTCTTGAGTTCAAAATCGGAGAAAAAAACTTTAACACAGATGCGATAGACCAGGTTACCGATTATGCACTCGATTTAAAAAACTTCCACGAAACAAGCCACGACAGGTATGTAGTTCCAATATTAATTTCGACGAATACCCAAGAAGTTCCCTGCTCTATTGCCAGTACCCACCAAGATGAAAGGTTCCTTCTAACAATCAGGTGCAATGGAGAAATGCTAAAAGAAATCATACCTGCCGTTCTCTCATTTGTTGAAGGGGAGCCGATAGATCCTTTATTTTGGGAATCAGGCCGCTATTCCCCGACACCGACAATTGTCGAAGCCGCTATGGCGTTATACAGAGGGCACTCTGTGAGTGAGATTTCCAGAAGTGATGCCAGTGCTACCAACTTAAGTCAAACAAGTGATCTACTAACCGAGATCATCCAGTATTCACGCAATCAATCCCAAAAGGCAATTTGTTTCGTGACCGGGGTTCCTGGTTCTGGGAAAACACTTATAGGCTTAAATATAGCCACCACCCATATTAATAAGGAAAGTGATCTATACAGCGTCTTTCTCTCTGGAAATGGTCCCCTGGTTGCTATTCTACGAGAGGCCTTAACCCGCAACAAAATCGTTACAGAAAGAGAACGGGGAAATATACTCAAAAAGGGCGCAGTGATGAGTGAAGTAAAAATGTTCATCCAGAATGTACATAATTTTCGGGATGAATATCTAATAGACCATAAAGCTCCGCTGGAGCATGTTGTTCTGTTCGATGAAGCACAAAGAGCTTGGGATCTTGCCAAGACAGCTGATTTCATGAACCGGAAAAAGAATAAACCAAATTTTCAATTTTCTGAACCCGAATATTTAATTTCCTGTTTGGATCGTCATAAGGATTGGGCTGTGGTCATTTGCCTGGTTGGTGGTGGACAAGAAATATATACAGGAGAAGCAGGTATCAGTGAATGGATCCGTGCCTTAGAGAAGTCATACCCAGAGTGGCAAATGTATGTCTCTCCCAATTTATCTGACAGTGAATATGGCGTCCAGGACCTGTTGAAAAAAATCGCCTTTAAGCGAATGGTTTCCTATAATAAAGAGTTGCATTTATCTGTGTCGATGCGATCCTTCCGGGCTGAGAATGTTTCTTTGCTCGTTAAACAAATACTCGATCTTGATGTAGATGAAGCAAGAAAAACATTTAGCATTAGTTCAGGATAAATATCCCATTGTCTTAACCCGTAATTTACAAGTGGCAAAGAATTGGTTAAAGGAGAGAGCGACGAGGATCCGAGCGTTATGGAATTGTTGTTTCCTCCCAAGCAGAGCGATTGAAACCATATGCGATAAATATCCATTCACCAACAGATCCAATTCACTGGTTTTTGGATGGCAAGGATGATGTGCGTTCTTCCTACTATTTAGAGGACGTGGCTACCGAATTTGATATTCAGGGGCTGGAATTGGATTGGTCTTGTGTCACCTGGGATGCAGATTTCCGGTATTCCGAATCGGGTTGGCAGCACAGGTCTTTTGTAGGAGATCGATGGCAACAGATCCATAAACCAGAACGCAAGAAATATCGAAATTAATGCATACCGAGTTCTACTGACCCGAGCCAGGCAGGGAATGGTTATTGTGGTCCCTGAAGGGGATCCCCGGGACCCAACCCGAAATCCGGAATTTTACAATCCCACATTCAGCTACCTGAAATCCATCGGGTTACCGGTAATTTAACTCCCCATCCTTTGCAGGACATTTTCGATTTCAATCAGCGCCTTGAAGCTTTCCACCATCCTGGCGGTGTCGCCAAAATTCATGATGATATGGGCGTCCCTGGTAACGTCATAAAACAAATGGGTGGAGAGGATGCCAATATGGCCTTTAATTTTTGGCAGCTTTCCCAGCAGGAAGAAGAATTCCTTGAAGCGGATTTCCATCATCCCCCGGCCGTAATAAATCCCCTGCCTGAATTTGTGGCTGCAGGCATCCATGGTTTCCAGGGTGCTGCTTTGCAGCAGCCCTCCGCTGCGCAGTGCCTGGTTGAATTTAAGCAGGTCTGCGGTGGTGGAAATGATGCCTCCCCCGGACCAGTCACAGCTCAGGCTTTCATACCCGCTGACCTCCACGCCGTTAAACCAGATTGGTGCAAGCTTCTTTTTTGGCTTATTGACTGGATCGGAGTAGAACATCAGGTAGGAATCATTCATTTCCAGGGGGCGGAAAAACGCATCCCCCAGGTTTTCGGCAAAGGATTTTCCGGTAACTTTTTCGATGATCAAACCCAGCAGGATATAACCGGTATCCGAGTAGTTGAAGACCTTCCCGGGGATGCCGGCGGCGGATTGATTTTCCCGGGTATAATCGACCAATTTTTGAGGCGTCCAGTGCGCTGCCGGATTGGCCAGGATGTCCGTCCTGGAAGGATTTCCCGCCGGTGGTTTTGCCTTCGAAATAGTCGGCGATGCCGGAGGTGTGGCCTAAAAGGTGTTCAATGGTTACCTGCGGGGCGTAATCCAGGTTCCTGTAGACAAAAAGACGGTCCAATTCTGCCGTTGTGAAATACCTGGAAATTAAATCCTGCGGGGAGAGGAGCCCCTTTTCTGCAAGCATGTAAATCAGGGAGGCGGTGAATACCTTGCCGATGCTGGCGATGTGGTAGGGCTGGCTGGAGGAGCCCGCAGGATAGGTGAAATCCAATTCCAACTCCCGGGAAACTATCCTGACCTGGAGCGGTTTATGCGGGTTCTTTGCCTGGATAGCTGCAAAATAGCGGTTCAAATGGCTGGCTGCCTGCCCGGGATTCATCGGTTTGAATAAATTCATCGGAGATTTTTCCTTTGCATGCCGGTTACCCGATCACATCGTTGATCACCTGGCGCAAGGTGGCAATATCAAGATCCTTTTTATCCAGGAAGGCAACCGCACCGGACTGCAGCCCCTGGCGGTGGAATTCCCGGTCCGGATAGGCGCTGATGAGGATGATACGGGTCTGCGGGCGGATGGCTTTGATGCGGCGGGTGCAGGTCAGGCCGTCCTCATTTCCCAGGACAATATCGATAAGGGCCAGCTGCAGTTCAACACCCCTGGCAATCTGGAGTGCATCCTCAATGCAGTCCGCTTCATAGATGGTTGTCCTCGGGGAAAGTTTGCCAATCATGCGCTGCAGCTGTTCCCGGTAGCGCATGTTATCATCCACCACCAGGATGGCTGAACTTTTTTGAAAGACAGGTGCAGGAATTGTCTCCTCCCTGGCAGCTTCCAGGCCGGATTTACCCAGGATTTGCGGGTAGCGCACAATGAAATTTACTGCTTCCAGACGGCTCTGGACACCCAGCAGTTTATAAATGCGGGTCAGGTGGTTCTCCACGGTTTTTACACTCAGACCTGTTTCCTGGGCGATGGATTTATTGTCCAGGCCCTGGTGAAGCAGTTTGAGCAGGTTGCGCTGGCGTGTGGTCAGGATGCGGGGTTGATGGTACGTAGCCAGGCTGGCCCACCAGCTTGCTGATCAGGCTGCTGGAGATCCAGCGTTCACCATCCAATACCCGCTGAACAGCCAGTTTAAGATCATTAAGCGGCTGGTCTTTCAGGTGATACCCGTTCACCCCGGCTCCCAACAATCCCTGGACGTAAATATCATCGTCGTAGGCACTGACCACCAGGATCTTCAGAGCGGGGTACAGGGAGCGAATCCGGCGAATGGCGGAGATGGGTTCAAAGTCCGGCATGGTTACATCGATCAGCAGGCAGTCAATACTTTCCTGTGCCAGAACGGTAAACACCCTGGGACCGTTTCCAACCTCATCGATTACCAGCAGGTTGGGTAACTCCTCGATCGTTTTGCGGATACCTGTGCGGACAATGGCGTGATCATCGGCAAGCAAAACACGAACTTCGTTCATGGTGTATTTATACCATAAAGGATAATTTGGACTGGTCAGGCTGATTTTTTTCAGAATGCGGGTTGTGATCCCTATAGAAAGCAATCCGCAGCAGACGGGGGAAATCCCTCATGAATCGATGAGCAGCGAACATTTGTGAGGCATACAGGAAACTTGTAATTAAGATCACAAAACTGCTCTGAAAACAATTTTAAGAGACTTGCGGGATGTATAATCGAAATAAGGATGAACCAGGAAAATTCCAAGCAACCTCTATTAAGGGTTTTAGACCTCGCCAAGTCTTTCGGCCCTCTGCCGGTTATCAAGGGGGTGAGTTTTGATATCATGCCGGGTGAAGTGGTCGGGTTGACCGGCAGTATTGGATCCGGTAAATCGGTGCTGGTTTCCCTTCTGGCCGGAAAGTACGAGCCCAACCTGGGGGAAATTTTTTACAAAAAAACAAAACTAAAATGGCCATTTGCTGTAAATCGTCTGGGGATCGGAGTCATCCATCAGGAGCCGACACTGGATGACCTGCAGGATGTGGTAAGCAATATATTCCTTGGCAATGAAATTGGCCGCCCATCCTGGCTGGGCCCGTTGAAGGTGCTGGACACACACAGGATGAGAGAGGAAGCCAGGCGAATTTTGGCCCAGCTGGATGTGCAGATTGATTCCCTTCTTGAAGTTGTTGCCAATTTATCCGGTGAGCAGCGCCAGCTGATTGCCATCGCCCGGGTGATGACAATCCAGGCGCAATTAATCATCATCGATGAGCCAACTGTTTTACTAAGCTATCCTTACCAGCAGCGCTTACTGGGGTTAATTCAGGACTGGCGCGAACAGGGTATTTCTGTCCTGTTCAGCAGCAATAACCTCGACCATCTCTTTGCTGTGACCGACCGGATTGTGGTGCTGCACCAGGGAAGCAAGGTGGCTGATGTGCAGACGGATGAAACGAACCGCGAAACAGTGGTAAGCCTGCTGCTTGGCACCGGAGAATACTCCAAACAGCTCCCCACACTGTGGGATTTTGACAGTTACAGTCAAATGCGCGAGCATACGGAGAAATTGCATTATCACCAGATGCTGCTCGGCAGGGACCTGGCCGGAGAGGCGTCGCTCACCCGGCAGCTTACCGAACAGCTTGCGGAACAGGTCCAGGCGCTGGATCAGACCATCCTGACCTTACTGGATGCCCAACGCAGGCTGCTCACGGAGCGCGAAGAAGAGCGCAAACATCTTGCCCGCGAACTGCACGACCAGATTATCCAGGATTTATTAAGCATCAATTATGAACTGGAAGGAATGGAAACTGAAGAGGGTGTTTCTCCTGTTCTGGCCGGAGATCTGACTGAAGTACGCCAGGGAATCCGTTTGCTGGTGGTAAGCCTGCGCCGTATTTGCGGAAACCTGCGACCGTTAACAATTGACAGCCTGGGTTTAGGTGCTGCTCTCAAATCCCTATCCCGGGATTGGTCGGCGCGCACCGGTGTGAAGGTGGAAATCCAGATTGATGAGAACCTCGGACGCCTGCCTGAAGCCACCGAATTATCCCTCTTCCGCATTGTTCAGGAAGGATTAAACAATGTATGGCATCACGCACATGCTTCCAAGGTAAAAATCGATGTAGAACATAGTTCCCCGCGTACCCTGGTGGTCTCCGTCGAGGACAATGGCGAAGGGCTGAAAGAGAACATTGACCTTGCCAACCTGTCTGACAGCGGCCATTACGGTCTGGTTGGAATCAGCGAACGTGTAGCACTGCTTGGCGGACGGTTCCGGCTGCAGCGGCTGCCAGAAGGCGGCTCCCTTTTGATTGTTGAAATACCGCATCCCAGGGTTGACGCTGTTCCGGAAATGAACTGAATACGCAACTCACCTTAGGGGGAAATCCCCTAATGGTTAGGGGGAATAGAGACTATTTTCACCTTGATGAATTGTTATACTGAAAAATGACACAAATATTAATTCGCAGCCGAATGGCATTATTCTATCGGCTGGGGTTTTGTTGTCAGGTCTGGCAAATTCAAATCATCAGTCGCACTAACTGCCGAGAATTACTAATTTTTCTTGCACGAATATAGGATCGGAGGTAGCCAGAGAAGATTTACAAATTGCTTTTCCCCACAAGTTCATTCATATTAACCCATTAATAAATGAGGAGGATAGTCCATGTTTCACAAAAAATATTTGTTTATCTTATTATCTGTGCTGGTGATTGCGTCAATGGCATTAAGCGCCTGCGCACCAGCCGCTACCGAGGCTCCTGCGGCACCCGCTGAGGAAGCCACAGCGCCAGCTGAAGCAGCCGCAGTAACCGGCAAGGTAGGCATCGTCCTGCCGACCAAGGATGAACCACGCTGGATCCAGGATGAGACCCGCTTCAAAGACGCACTGACAGCAGCCGGGTATGATGTCCAGATCCTGTTCAGCCAGGGTGACTCAGCCAAAGAGAAAGACAATGTTGAATCACTGATCAGCCAGGGCATCCAGGTCCTGATCATCTACCCCGCAGGACGGAGCGGCCGCAGCAGCAGCAGCGGATGCAGCCAGGGCAGCCGGTGTGAAGGTTATTTCGTATGACCGCCTGATCCTTGACACCGATGCAGTGGACTACTACGTGACGTTTGACAGCGTGGCAGTCGGCGAGGCATGGGGCAACTACCTGGTGGAGAACGCCAGCGGGACAGGCAACAACCTGTACCTGTATGCCGGGGCAGCCTCGGACAACAATGCCTTCCTGTTCTTTGAAGGGGCATGGAATATACTGCAGCCGAAGATTGCAGACGGGACGTTTGTGATCAAGAACTCGAGCGAAGCGGTGGCGCTGCAGGACAAAGCCGAACTGACCCGTGAAGAGATGGCCAAGATTATCGGCCAGGTGACCACGGAGTGGAAGTTTGACGTGGCGAAGAACCTGGCGGAAGCCAACCTGACGAACGCCAAACCGGAAGACAAGGGCACGGTATTCATTCTGGCGCCGAATGACGGGACCGCGCGTGTCGATTGCGGATGTATTTGCGGCTGACAAGGATGTGACCAAGTACTTTATTACCGGTCAGGATGCCGAGAAAGCCTCCGTACAGTACATCATTGACGGAAAGCAGTCGATGACGGTGCTGAAGGATGTGCGCACCCTGGTGGGAGATGCCATCACCGCGGCAATTGCCTACCTGTACGGCGGCACACCCGAACAGACCAACAGCTACAACAACGGCAAGATCGATGTACCTGCCAAACCGTCTGCGATTGTGACAGTCACCAAGGACAACGTCCAGGCTGCCATCATCGATTCCGGGTACTATCCCGCCACCGATTTCACCGGCCTCGATGCTGGCAGCAGCGCCAGCGCCGGCCATTAACCGGCAAGGTAGGCATCGTCCTGCCGACCAAGGATGAACCACGCTGGATCCAGGATGAGACCCGCTTCAAAGATGCACTGACAGCAGCCGGGTATGATGTCCAGATCCTGTTCAGCCAGGGTGACTCAGCCAAAGAGAAAGACAATGTTGAATCACTGATCAGCCAGGGCATCCAGGTCCTGATCATCTACCCCGCAGGACGGCACGGCCGCAGCAGCAGCAGCGGAAGCAGCCAGGGCAGCCGGTGTGAAGGTTATTTCGTATGACCGCCTGATCCTGTGACACCGATGCAGTGGACTACTACGTGACGTTTGACAGCGTGGCAGTCGGCGAGGCATGGGGCAACTACCTGGTGGAGAACGCCAGCGGGACAGGCAACAACCTGTACCTGTATGCCGGCGCAGCCTCAGACAACAATGCCTTCCTGTTCTTTGAAGGGGCATGGAATATACTGCAGCCGAAGATTGCAGACGGCACGTTTGTGATCAAGAACTCGAGCGAAGCCGTGGCGCTGCAGGACAAAGCCAAACTGACCCGTGAAGAGATGGCCAAGATCATCGGCCAGGTGACCACGGAGTGGAAGTTTGACGTGGCGAAGAACCTGGCGGAAGCCAACCTGACGAACGCCAAACCGGAAGACAAGGGCACGGTATTCATTTTGGCCCCGAATGACGGACGCAGCGCGTTCGATTGCGGACGTATTTGCGGCTGACAAGGATGTGACCAAGTACTTTATTACCGGTCAGGATGCCGAGAAAGCCTCCGTACAGTACATCATTGACGGAAAGCAGTCGATGACGGTGCTGAAGGATGTGCGCACCCTGGTGGGAGATGCCATCACCGCGGCAATAGCCTACCTGTCCGGCGGCACACCCGAACAGACCAACAGCTACAACAACGGGAAGATCGATGTACCTGCCAAACCGTCTGCGATTGTGACAGTCACCAAGGACAACGTCCAGGCTGCCATCATCGATTCCGGGTACTATCCCGCCACCGATTTCACCGGACTGCCATAATACCGCAGACCGAGGAAAAGAATCAACTTTTCTGAAAAGGAAAATCTTCTGAAATATTCAAAATGATTTTTCCTTAACCAAGTAAAATTAAAGGGCGAAACCAGGTTGGTATATGACTGGTTTCGCCCGGCAAATTTATCGAATCAAATGGAAGGTACTATGGCTGATACCCTATTAGAGATGCGTAACATCACAAAAACGTTTCCCGGTGTAAAAGCCCTGAATAATGTCAGCTTTGAAGTGAAGGAGGGGGAAATCCACTGCCTGGTCGGGGAAAATGGTGCCGGAAAATCCACCCTGATGAAGGTATTGAGCGGGGTTTATCCTCATGGTGAATATACAGGGCAAATATTTATCCATGGTGAGGAACAGGTCTTCCGCAGCATCCGGGATAGTGAAAAGGCAGGCATTGCCATCATCTACCAGGAACTGGCGCTTTTTCCGGATTTGACGGTATATGAAAATATTTTCCTCTCCAATGAAATTCGCAACGGTCAGGTGATTGATTGGAATGAAACCATCAAAAGGGCAAATGAATTAATGAAGCGGGTCGGATTGGACGTCAATCCTGCCGCAAAAATCAAGAGCCTGGGTGTTGGCAAGCAGCAGCTGGTTGAAATTGCCAAGGCGATAAGCCGTGAGGTAAAAATATTAATTCTGGATGAGCCAACCTCGGCGTTGAATGAGGTGGACAGCGAAAACCTCTTTGGTCTGCTGCGGGATTTTAAAGCCAATGGGGTTACCTGCATTTTGATCTCTCACAAGCTTTCGGAAGTGATTGGAATTGCTGATAAGGTCACCGTTCTGCGCGACGGGCAAACCATCACCACCCTGGATGCCCATGCCGGAGCGCTGTCTGAAAATGAAATCATCAAGAACATGGTTGGGCGCGAGATTGAAAATATCTACCCGAAACGCGAACACATTCGTTCTGACGAGGTGGTTTTAGAGGTTCGCAGCCTGAACGCTTATAACCCTGCTGTGGGCAGAGAATTATTAAAGGATATCAATTTTCATGTTAACAAAGGGGAAATTGTTGGTTTATCAGGATTGATGGGTTCCGGGCGGACCGAACTTGCCATGAGCATCTTTGGGAATCCGGAAAAGTATAAGGTAAATGGCGAAATATATGTGCGAGGGAAAAAGTATGCATTCAACCATCCAAACCAGGCCATCGATGCGGGTATTGCTTATGTTACCGAAGACCGCAAAGCCAAAGGATTAATTTTAATCCAGGACGTGAAACACAATATCACCACTTGCCAATCTTCGCCAGCTCGCCAAGAACATGGTCATCGATGAATATCATGAAAGCGAAGTCGCAGAGGAGTACAGACAATCCCTCAACATCAAAACCCCGAGCATCGAGCAAACGGTTGGCAACCTGAGCGGCGGAAATCAGCAAAAAGTATCCCTGGGAAAATGGCTGTTTGTCAAACCGGATGTGCTGATCCTGGATGAACCAACGCGCGGCATTGATGTTGGCGCAAAGTTCGAAATCTATACCATTATGAACCGGCTCGTACAGCAGGGCATGAGTATTATCATGATTTCCTCAGAGCTGCTCGAGGTCCTGGGAATGAGCGACCGGATCTATGTTGTTTCATCAGGCCGTATAGCGGGTGAGCTGCCCATTGAAGAAGCAACCGAAGAAAAAATTATGACTCTGGACAACGAATTGAGGAGAGAAAAAGATGTCATCTTTAGCAAATGCAAATCCTGAAAAATCGCCCACATTCTTTACCAATATCAGCAGAGTATTATCGGAAAATATTCGTGAATACGGTATGTTTATTGCCTTATTCGTCATCATGGCCATTTTTACCATTACCACCGAGGGCGTGTTTCTCTCCTCCAGAAATATTGTCAACCTGATCAACCAGGCGGGCTATATTGGGGTTCTGGCAGTCGGCATGACGCTGGTCATTGTCATCCGCCATATTGATCTTTCGGTCGGTTTCCTGGGTGGTTTTCTGGGCGCTGTGGCAGCCATCAGCATGGTCGAATGGAACCTGCCGGTATATATTGTCATCCCGATGATCATGGGCCTGGGTATATTGGCCGGTCTGCTGACCGGGTTTCTGGTAGCCCAGTTGGGAATTCCATCCTTTGTTGCTTCCCTGGCTGGCTGGTTGATCTACCGGGGTGCCATCCTGGTGGTCACCGAGGCGACCGGCACGATTATTATCGCCAACAAGGCGTTTAATGCAATTGGCAACGGATTTATTCCGGATATTCTCTGGGCTAATTTATTCCCGAATATCCACAAAATCACCCTGGTGGTAGGCCTTGTGGCAATTGTCCTGTTTATTATCAGTGAAATTAACAACCGGAAACAGAAACTGGCCTACAATTTCGAAGTTTTACCCATGAATATCTTTGTCATCAAGCTGGTTTTTATATCAGTTTTAATCGGCGGTATTACCTGGCTGCTGGCGGGGTACCAGGGACTTTCCTGGACGGCAGTGGTCGTGTTGATTGTTGCGGGAGTTTATCACTTTATTACGACACGGACGGTGCTTGGCCGGCATATCTATGCGGTTGGCGGAAACCCGGAAGCGGCAGAGTTGAGCGGTATTGATGTCAAGAAAATCATCTATACGGTGTTTGGCTCGATGGGCATGCTTTCGGCACTGTCGGGTATGTTATTTGCGGCACGCCTGCAGTCAGCCACAACTACCGCCGGGGTATTGTGGGAGTTGGATGCCATCGCTGCGGCTTATGTGGGCGGTGTATCTGCGGCAGGCGGTGTTGGCAAAGTGATCGGATCGATCATCGGCGCGCTGGTGATGATGTCGCTGACCAATGGCATGAACTTGATGGGCATCGGCATTTCGTACCAGTACATGGTGCGCGGCGTTGTGCTTGCCCTGGCAGTGATCTTCGATGTCGCCACCCGCAACCGGGGAAAATAATCATTTTTGTTTTCAGGGTCCGGGTAATCACATCAGGAGTGATTACCCATGCAAAGACCAAGGTAAAGCCCCGGCTTATCAAATTGCCTGTCTATAAATCAATATCCCCCTGTTTCACAAAACAGGGGGCTTTTATTCTCTTTTGCTTATTAGAATTGTTCTGAAAAGAAACGGTTTGAGAAAGATGAAACGATTTCAGACACAATTTCATCAATCCGAATTCTTGCCAGATGTCGTAATTATGCAAACTCAACCCCTATAAAGCGGGGGTTTTTAATCCCACGAATGCAGTTCCCAATAGCCCAGCCTTCGGATTCAGGATGACATGCACCGGGATATTAGAAAGCAATTCTTTAAACCTTCCTTTTTCGTTCATTGCTTCCAGGAAGATGGGTTCAGAGAGTTTAACGATGCGGGGTGGTATCCCTCCCCCAAGATAAATACCGCCAGTGGCAAGGACTTTAAGAGCCAGGTTGCCTGCTTCTGCTCCAAGTATTTCCACAAATAAGTCCAAGACTGCTACGGCAATTTCGCATGGATGATCCGTATCAACGGCAGCATTGATGATGACCGGTGTTGGATCTACAGCCTGGGTTAATTTTTCTGTCAGCCAGAATGGTTCGGAAAATCTGCCGGTTGACTTTAAGGTAACGATAGAGGAGTGGAATCCCCAGTCCTCCTGAGCAGACCCGCTCAAAACTTACATGCTCATGTCCCTGGCTGTGGGCATACTGGAGCAGATTGATCTGGTTTTCATTAACCGGTGCAAACGAAGCATGGCTGCCCTCAGAAGGATTGGCAACGTAGCCGCTGTTTTCATAGGTCAGGAAACATTCCCCAAGTCCAGTCCCAGGAGCAAGGATTCCAATGCAGGCACCTGCCATGGGTTTTCCGGTACGCAGTGCAAATATGTCTTCCTGCTCGAGTACAGAGATGGAATTTGCCAAGGCCACCATATCATTGATGAGAACCACTGAGGAAAAATTAAAGGTGTCTTTGATTTTTCCACTTTCAATAGTCCATGTCAGGTTGGTTATACGGGCACTGCCTTCTATTACCGGGCCGGCCACCCCAAAACATGCCTGATCAATTGTGTATTTATATAAAGAAAGAAAATCGCTGATGATGGATTCCAGTGAGTCAAAGTGAGCGCTCTCATACGTTTTTTCAACCAGGGAATCATGCGGTCCCTGTTCGCTAGAGAATACAGCAAGGATTGTTTTTGTACCGCCAATATCTCCAATCAGGGAATACATATTCTTTACCTCCAAATTGTTGTTTGAATATTGTTATAACTTAGCAGCCAGGCAAAAAACCGATGCTTCCATCAACAGTGCCAGGCCAGATAGATTGATGCCTTAATATATTTCTGCGCTCATTAGTAATTACGGTTGCCGATCTATGCAAAATACCAAAACCGACACACAAAATGGAAATTCATTTGACATAATAAGTAAAACCTGTATGATTCACGATCGTACAATGTACCTGTTAAGATTATATATCAGCCAGACAAATTAATTTCCCAAATGATTTAGATGAAGAATACAAATTGAATCTTAGAATGTTTTCAGTGCATAGCAGCCCTGCTATTCAATGATTGGACAACCGACTCTTTGGATAATTATCCGGATTTCTATGATTTCAAAATGCCTGGATAACTAATCCCCAGGTTGTACATATAATCCCGGATAAAAAGCAGATGTATTTACAATTTGCACGTATAAAAACCCTGAATTCAATTGTAGAATATGTATAGAGACATCTTCAATAGTTCACGACTGCCGGCATGGCGCCATGATATCTTTTCCTCAGGAGGTAAGAATGATGGTACCGGCAAGAATCAAGAATATCGATCTGGCGTTACAGATTGACCAGGGGGAACTTGAATGGTTCCGCACGATCACACCCATTACGGAGACCATTGTTTCCCAAATTGCCCGGAAGGATTACCGGGGAAAACGACTTGCCTATTGGGGTCATATTACCAGGCAGAACACGTTATTGATGGTGGATGCTCTTAAGCAGGCAGGGGCTGAGATTGTGCTGGGAGCCTGCAATGTGGACAGCACGGATGACATTGCTGCTGCTTATGCTGTTATCAAAGGGGATCAGTGTCTATGGCTGGCAGGGGATGACCAGGGCTCGATTACGAGGAAAACCTAGCAATCGTGCGAAGCTTTGAAGCTGATTACCTGTGTGATATGGGAGGGGAGCTGTGCATGGCTTACCTGGATAAAGTTCCGCCGGTTAAAGGTGCCTTGGAAGCAACGATGAGCGGGCTGCACCTGCTTCGGAAAATCCAACTGCCATTTCCGGTATTCGACTGGAACAGCATCCCTTTAAAAGACCTGCATAACCGCTATCATGTTGGAGATACGGTTTGGCCTGCATTCAGCCAACTTACGGGAATGGGTTTATACGGCAGGCGGGTGCTGGTGGTAGGCTGCGGCCCGGTAGGTAAAGGCATCGCTGAACGTGCGCGGAATCTGGGTGGATTGGTGCGGGTTGCTGACCTGGATCCTGTGCGATTATTAGAAGCGCACCACCTTGGATGTGAATCGGTCAGCCTGGAGAATGGTTTAACCAGCTGCCAGATCATTGTCACCGCTACAGGCACTGAAGGCGTATTACAAGAAGAGCAATTTCGTAAGCTAAAACCAGGGGCTATCCTTTTCAATGCCGGGCACTCAAACCGGGAAATGGATATCGATTGGTTGTACCAACAGCCACATAGACGCCTGAAAGCGTATATCGAAAGGTTTGACCTTGGTGATACCTACCTGTTTCTGCTTGCACAGGGCAGCCTGTTAAACCTGGCAGGGGGAGCTGGACCATTTGGGATCGACCAATTCGACCATTACTCAGCAGTGATGCTAAAAGGAATCACCTGGATGATGGACGGGATACCGGACACAATTCAACCGGGGTTGCAGCTCTACCCGAGGTCGCTGGAAAAAGAGATTGCCGAGATGTCCATTAGCATTCAAAGAGGATGGTAAGATTCTGATTGCTCATTATTTTAGTCCATTCACCTGCCTGATGGATCCCCGCTAACCTGGGTGCATCCAATCTGGAACAACATATTTTTGAAAATATATGGAGTGGGCGGCATATACTTTTGGGGTGATAGTCATCATTCGATTAGCGGAAGAACGTCATGTTTGAAAATTATCATCCCGGCAGCGGGATATGGTAGAATTGTATAAAATATATAATTCACATATTAATGGGGAGGCTTCACAGCTGCAGGATTGTGGCAGCCATCGGATGACCTGCCGGTGAGTCAAGCGATAGTACAACGATTTTCCCTAAAGATATATTGGTTGGTAGGTCAAAAAAAGAGATTTTGTAATTGATCAAGGATTATTTCGGAAAAATTTTCCAGAAGATCGTTTCCTTATTTTGTAACGAAGTGTCAATCCGCAGGGGGGTAAATTATTTTGTACTATAATGGGATGAGAATGGGGTAACCGCAAGTTTTATCTTTATGGGTGTTCAAACACCCTTCTATATTAAGGAATTATCACCGCAATATCCATGCAGCGGTCCTTGCAGTTTTGGAGAAATCCAGTGTTCTGCAACCGGCACATGGATCCAACGCAGTCGATTTAACCCCAATCTTCGTGTTCTTCATCCAATTTTATTTAGCCTTAGCGGACATAAAATCATTCAACCCGGATGCCGGTTGGATGATGGGAAAAAATTAGCGGGACCTTTACGGAAAACAAAGAAATTTCTTATGCTGCCAGCCTTAATCTTATCTGAGATGAATGTCCGGAAATTATGGAATAGATGGTGTAAGTCGTCTTTGCAGACGATCCGGATTCTCATTGCTGCCGGCTTTCATCTCAATCAGGAAATTAACTTTTTGAAAGAACCAATGAATTTAATCAAGAGTTTGCCTTTTGTCAATTTACCAAAGGTGCCATCCAATTCAGGTGGCATCTTTGATTTACCAGACCAGAGGAAGAATTGAACTTGAATACCAAACCAAACCGGAGGATCTTTGTATGAAAAAAGTCGCCATTGTACAGGCAAAAAGGACAGCCATTGGCTCATTCCGGGGGACCCTTGCATCCATGCCGCTGGTTGAATTAGGAGCGCAGCTGCTGGAAAGCCTTTTTGAGGACGGACCAATTGATAAGACTGTGGTGGATGAAGTTTATATGGGCAACGTTTTATCTGCAGGCAATGGCCAGAACCCGGCCAGGCAATCCGCATTGAGAGCCGATATTCCTGAGCATGTGCCTGCATCCATCATCAACACGGTTTGCGGCTCTGGACTGCATGCAGTTGGAATAGCTTGCAATTCTATTCTTACTGGAAATGCGGAAATTGTTGTGGCAGGCGGCATGGAGAGCATGTCCACAGCTCCGCATTACATCAGTTCAATGCGCCCGGGAATAAAACTGGGAAATGCAGAGATACTGGATGCGATCCTTGTGGATGGACTATCCTGTCCGGTCAACCATGTTCACATGGGTATCACCGCCGAAAATATCGCCTCTGAATATCATATCACCAGGAATCAGCAGGATGAATTTGCCTGCCAAAGCCAGATGAAAGCGGCTTCAGCCAGAAAAGAAGGAAAATTTAAAGCAGAAATAACCCCGCTGATAGTCAAGACCAAACACGAAGAAATCATCTTTGATGAGGATGAGTTTATCCGCGAGAATTGTTCCCGGGAGGGTCTTGCATCTCTAAAACCCGCTTTCAAAAAAGAAGGGACGGTGACTGCGGGCAATGCATCCGGGATTAATGACGGTGCTGCGGCTGTAATCCTGGTCAACGAAGACAAATGTATCCAAGAAAGTATTAAGCCCATGGGATTTATCCATGGATTCAGCCTGGTTGGACTTCGCCCGGACATAATGGGGATGGGACCTGCATTCGCCATCCGGAAATTGAAGGCGAAGCTTAATTTCAGGATGGAAGATATTGGCCTGTGGGAGTTGAATGAAGCTTTTGCAGCCCAGTCGGTTGCTGTTATCCGGGAACTGGCAATCCCAGCAGAAAAGGTTAATGTCAACGGGGGGGCAATAGCCCTGGGTCACCCAATCGGGGCGAGTGGTGCCAGAATTCTGGTCACGCTTTTGTGGGAGATGAAACGAAGCGGGACTCGATTTGGGATCGCAAGCATGTGCATCGGGACAGGCATGGGTATTGCCATGCTTGTAGAAAATCCGGAAGTATGAAAGTTTAGCCAGGAGAGCATCTATGATTGAAGTTCCAGCATTGAACTTAACGAACAGTCTTCGTGAGTTTGAAAAAGCAAAAAACATTACACCAGGTGGAGTGCTCGGTATCCGCCGCCCCTACAATTTTGTTGAAGATGAGTATCCTATTTATTTCAAGGAAGGCAAAGGCTGCCGGGTTGTAGATATTGATGGAAACGAATACATTGACTACCTGTGTGCATATGGGCCGATCATCCTCGGTTACCGGGAGGAAGAAGTGGATAATGCGGTCATTAACCAAATCAAGGAACGCGGATTCTGCTTTTCCCTGACACAACCCGTGCAAAATTTACTGGCTGAAAAACTGAGATCCCTGATTCCCAGTGCCGAAATGAGCATTTTTGTAAAAACCGGGTCGGATGCAACCACAATGGCAATACGGATTGCACGGGGGTGCACTCACCGGACCAAGATCATGCGATGCGGTTATCACGGCTGGCATGACTGGTGTGTTGAGGTAAAAGGCGGTGTCCCCTCAAAGCTGTATGAGGATATCCTGGAATTCCGCTACAACGATCTGGCAGGACTGGAAACCTTGTTGAGGCTGCATGGTGATGACACGGCAGCAATTATCATAACCCCCTTTGGACACCCACTGGCAGAAAAACTGGAGGAACCAGGCCAGGATTTCCTGCAGAAAGTTCGTAATCTGGCTGATCAATATGGCTGCCTCCTGATATTTGATGAAATCAGGACCGGATTCCGAATGAGCCTTGGAGGCGCACAGAAATATTATGGAGTTACGCCTGATTTATCTGCTTTTGGAAAAGCTATGGCAAATGGATACGAAATCAGTGCTGTGGTTGGAAAGCAGCAGTACATGAAGGTTGTTGAAAAAGAAGTCTTTATATCTTCGACCTTTTTCCCCAACAGCCTGGCCATTGTGGCTGCACTCAAAACCATCGAGATACTGGAAAGAGATGATGTCCTGGGCAAAATTTGGGAAAAGGGGAGAAAGTTCATGACCTCCATGGAACAGGTTGTTGCCAGGTCAGGTGTGCCGGCCGAGGTTTCCGGAATCCCGCCCATGCAGTTCGTTACCTTTAAGAAGGATGAACAAAAAATTTATAAAAAAATGCGCAGGGATTTTTATACCCAATTGATCCGCAGGGGAATATTTATGCAGCCATACCACCATGGTTATATTTGTTACCGCCACAGTGATGTTGATCTTGTCCATACGATTGACATGATTGGCGAATCCCTGGGTTACATCGCCAATAAAACTTATCAAGGGGAGTAAAAATGGAGAAATTAATCCTTACTGCTGCAATATGCGGCGCAGAAGTAACCAAAGAAAAAAATCCTGCGGTTCCCTATACGATTGATGAGATAGCCCGGGAAGCCCGGTCTGCTTATAACGCGGGAGCCAGCATCATCCACCTGCATGTGCGTGAGGATGATGGAACACCTACCCAATCACTGACGCGTTTTAAACTGGCTATTGAAGCAATACAAAAGGAATGTCCCGAAATAATTATCCAGCCATCCACGGGCGGTGCTGTAGGCATGAGCAATGAAGAAAGGCTGACGCCTATTCAGCTCAATCCGGAAATGGCGACCCTGGATTGCGGAACGATCAACTTTGGCGGGAGTGAGATCTTTACAAACAGTGAAGACACGGTGATTGAATTTGCACAGATCATGCAGGCCTCCCATATCAAACCGGAAATTGAGGTTTTTGACCGGGGGATGGTACAGCTGGCTGCCAGGATTAAGCAAATGGGCTATATTGACGGCAGCCTGCATTTCAATCTGGTCCTGGGGACTCCTTTTGGCATGCCGGCCAATCTTGAAGACATTGTTTATCTTGCCAGCTGTCTGCCGGATGGTTCCACCTTTACCGGAACCGGGATTGGGAGACACGAATTTAACGTTGCCTGTGCGGCGATCATGCTTGGCGGACATGTAAGGGTTGGATTTGAAGACAATGTCTACCTGAAGAAAGGAGTCCTGGCACGCTCCAATGGTGAACTGGTCGAGAAGGTTGTGCGCCTGGCTAATGAATTGGGTCGTGAAATAGCCTGTCCGGATGAAGCCAGGACCATCCTTGGACTGAAAGTACGTTGATGGGTTGATCCTTCCAACCTTTGCTGACATAGATTTAACACGGAGAAAATATGAGAAAACTGACGTCAAAAGAGGGGCTGAAAAAATATTTTTGGGATGGGATGTCCCTGATGGTAGCCGGCTTCCTTGGCTGCGGAAGCCCAGAAAAAATCATCGACCTGATCATTGAGATGAATATTAAAAACCTCACCCTTATCGTCAATGATACAGCTTTCCCGGAGAAGGGAGTCGGCAGGCTGATTGTTAATGGACAGGTTGCCAGGGTAATCACCTCCCATATCGGCACCAACCCTGAAACCAGAAGATTATACAACGAGGGAAAAATAGAGGTTGAATTTGTCCCCCAGGGCACCCTGGCAGAACGAATCAGGGCGGGCGGTTCAGGCCTGGGTGGGGTGATAACTCCCACAGGTGTTGGAACGATGGTGGAAATCGGGAAACAAAAATTGACGATCGATGGAAGGGAATATCTTCTGGAGCTGCCTCTGCGGGCTGATGCTGCCATATTGAAAGGATCTCTGGCGGATGACCAGGGAAATACCTTTTACAAAGGGACAACCAGGAACTTTAACCCAATCATGGCTCTGGCAGCAGATACCGTGATCCTTGAAGCAGAAAAAATAATACCTGCCGGAGATTTACGGCCAGAAGATGTAATGACACCGTGTGTCCTGGTTGATTACATCCTTGAAGGAGAGTCCGCATGATTATTGATCCTGAAATCGCTAAAGAGATCATCGCCAAGCGCGTGGCACAAGAATTGGAAGATGGTCAGCTGGTGAACCTTGGAATTGGGCTGCCATGCCTAGCTGCAAATTACATGGTTCCCGGAGTGAAGGTTATATTTCAATCCGAAAACGGGATGATCAATATGGGTCCCAGACCGGAAGACGGATGTGAAGATCCGTGTATCACCAACGCCAGCGGTGTACCAGTGACCATCCTTCCTGGCGGGGCATTTTTCGACAGCTGCATGTCTTTTGCATTGATCAGGGGAGGGCATGTGGATGTAACCGTTCTTGGAACCATGGAAGTAGACCAGGAAGGGAACATCGCCAACTGGATCATCCCGGAAAAACTTGTAACAGGTATGGGCGGCGCCATGGATTTGTTGTGCGGTGCAAAAAGGGTGATTGCTGCCACAACCCACACAGCCAAAGGGAAGCCTAAAATATTAAAAAAATGTACCCTGCCACTGAGTGCAGAGAAAGAAGTTGATTTAATCATTACTGAAATGGCGGTGATTGAAGTAACCAAAAATGGTCTTGTACTGCGGGAAATCCACCCGGAAACAACATTGGAGGAGGTCTGTTCCCTGACAGATGCCGATCTGATCGTTGAGGGTGAGATAAAGAAAATGGATGTGTGAACTCTGGCTGACAGAAATTAATCCGGCTGGAAAAAATATTATGAGTTTAGATGAAAGGAGATATTAAATTACTATGAAATCAGGAAGTAAATATGGCAGCCACCGGGTCATCAAACCCGCAAACGCCCTCCCCCAAGCCGCAGAGGTGCTATCAAACGACATGGAAATTTATGACAATGAAATCCTGGTCGAAGTCGAATCCCTCAATATTGACTCTGCCAGCTTTCGTCAGCTATACGAGGAAGCATCAGGCAACGTTGAAAGCATGAAAGCAAAGATTTTCTCGATTGTCCAGGAAACCGGCAAGATGAAGAACCCGGTTACCGGTTCCGGCGGCGTACTCATTGGACGTGTAGCGCAGATTGGGGATGCTTTGAAAAACCATATTGACCTGGACACCGGAGACAAAATTGTTTCCCTTGTGTCATTATCCTTAACTCCTTTAAGACTGGATGATATCACCGCAATCCATCCAAAAACCGACCGGGTGGATGTTAAAGGGAAAGCAATCCTGTTTGAAAAAACCCTTTACTGCAAGCTGCCGGACGATTTACCGGAAGATGTAGCCATGGCCGTCCTGGATGTTGCCGGAGCACCGGCTCAGGCAGCGAAATTGGTCCGTCCCGGAGATACGGTTTTGATCCTGGGCGCTGCCGGAAAATCTGGCTTACTGTGCGCCTACGAGGCGAGGAAGCAGGCAGGTCCAGACGGGTTGGTGGTTGGGGTTGTGAGAAATGCTGAAAAAGCACAAAAGCTAATTCAGTTGGGGTTCTGCCATAAGGTGATATTCGCTGACGCCCAAAATCCGCTTGAGGTCATGGAAATGGCACTGGAGGCAAACGATGGGGATGAATATGATATCTCTATCAACTGCCTGAATACGCCAAACTGTGAAATGTCCTGCATCCTGCCGGTGAAAGACCAGGGGCTGGTGTACTTCTTTTCCATGGCGACCTCATTTACCAAAGCTGCCCTGGGTGCCGAAGGAATTGCCAAAGACGTTACCATGATCATAGGCAACGGGTATGCAACCGGACACGCTGACAAAGCACTGGATCTCATGCGAGAATCGCCTGCCTTGCAGGAATATTTCATCCAACAATATGTTAAACACTGATCAGAAAATCCCCGGGATTTTTTATGAGGTTAAACACGCCGATATAAAAAATACCGGAAAGAGCGATAATGCTTTCTGGAGGAGACCTTGGCAGTAAACAGAAGATATGAAATTTTCCCTGATATCAATGATGCGTCCTGGAATGACTGGAAATGGCAGATAAGACACCGGATCACAGACGTGGTGGAATTGAAAAAATTTATCCCGCTGACAATGGATGAAGAGGAAGGTGTAAGAAAATGCTTAAAATCCCTGCGCATGGCGATAACACCTTACTATCTCTCATTGATTAATCCGGAGGATCCCAATTGTCCGATCCGAAAACAGGCAATTCCTACCAATAATGAGCTGGTCATAAAGTCAGCGGATCTTGTTGACCCTCTGCATGAAGATGGGGACTCACCGGTAGCGGGTCTTACTCACCGCTATCCCGATCGGGTTTTAATTCTAATAACTGACCAATGCTCCATGTACTGCCGCCACTGCACCAGGAGACGTTTTGCCGGGCAGACAGACCGCGCTCTGGTGATGGACCAAATTGATAATGCAGTTGAATATATAAAAAGTAATCATCAAATTAGAGATGTGGTTCTTTCCGGAGGGGATCCTTTAACCCTTTCGGATGACAGGCTGGAAATCATTCTCCAAAAAATTCGTACAATCCCCCACGTAGAAATTATCAGGATTGGGACAAGAACGCCGGTTGTAATGCCGCAGAGGATTACACCTTCCCTGATTGAGATGTTACGTAAATACCATCCCATATGGATAAACACCCATTTTAACCACCCGGATGAACTCACCGCAGCGTCTGAAGCAGCTTGTGCAGCCCTGGCTGATGGGGGTTTTCCACTTGGAAACCAATCTGTATTACTCCGTGGAATAAATGACTGTGTCCATGTAATGCGCACCCTGGTTAAGAAACTGGTAAAAAATCGGATTCGGCCTTACTACATCTACCAATGTGACCTTTCCCAGGGGCTTTCTCATTTTAGAACACCTGTATCGGTAGGTGTAGATATTATCGAAGGTTTACGCGGGCATGTATCGGGATTATGTGTACCAACCTATGTCATTGATGCGCCGGGGGGGGGCGGCAAAGTACCTGTGATGCCAAATTATGTAATTTCTCACGGGTTTAACAAGGTTATTGTCAGAAATTATGAAGGTGTAATTGCCTGTTATGAAGAGCCATCTGACTATGAACAGGACTGCACATGTGAAGCCTGCCGGGATGAAAAAATGGAGGAACTTCAGGGAATTGCCGGATTGTCTATAAATAGAATTTCCCTGGAACCTGAATTCACCGAAAGGAAAAAGAGAGAGAGACAATATCGGAATGAGGCAAAACAATCACAGGAAGGTTGATGAATTTCACAACTTCTTGATGGGAATCTGCAATAACTACAGGACAATCTCGTTTATTGGGCTGGAGAAAGCCAGTGGAAAAACGACGACTCTGAAAGTGTTCCTACAGGCGCTCAAAGATAAAAGAGTTGGGGTGACGTCCATTGGAACAGATCATCAAACAATAAATTTCCCTGTGGATGATCATTGTCTGATTTACGTTTCAGAGGGGACTGTAGTGGCGACTTCGCGAAACTCCCTTAAATTTTGTGATACCACCAAAGAAATCCTGCATACGACCGGAATTCAGACCCCATCCGGGGAGATTATTGTCTTCAAGGCAAAAAGTGCCGGGTATGTGTTCGTGGCGGGGCCATCCATGATAGCTGATTCCATACGCATCCGGGATTTGTTGGTTGCTGCAGGTGCGGAGATCGTATTGATTGATGGTGCAATTGATCGAAGAAGCAGTGCATATCCAGGGCTTACAGATACCATTGTCGTAACAGACAGCCTTTTTTGGCAGGGTGAAGGTTTAGCCCAGGATAAATTATCCAGGGAGATGGAGATTCTAACTACTCCGGTACTGGAGGATAAAATACTTTACGATTTATGCCTGGAAAATTCGGGAGTAGAAGCATCTTTTTTCATCATTGATGAGGCTCAGAGAATATATATTCCACCTGCAGCCAAACCTAATAATGAACTAATTACCACAATAAGCCATTTTGACAAGCTTATCCAGGCAATTTATTTTCGGGGAGCACTAACCAATTCGTTGGTCAGTGCCCTGCTAAAAGCAGATAAGAAAATTACTGCAAAACTGACAAATGCCCGGATCATTGTCGAAGATCCCACCAAACTATTTGTAAATGCCGGCTCCCAACAAGCCTTATTAAATCAAAATATCCATATCAGAGTGCTTAAACCGGTAAAAATTATGGCATTAAGTTTAAATCCACGCCACCTGGGGTGGGATACGGACAAGGTGATTAAAGTTCTGAGGGAATATGCTGACCGCTTCCACATGCCCGTGATTGATTCGTTGGGAGGATTATTCGTTGAAGGGATTTAGCAGAGAGCAGCTTCAGAGTATCGGTTTTTATTATGTAATGAGTCAGGTTGACACCCGTAACTGCTTCGGGGAAGAGATCAAAAAAAATATTGACTGGTGCTCAGATCATGAAAAGCGGATCCTTAATCAACAAATCCGATATTTATCAAAAATTGTAAAATTTCAAAAATCACACCCGGAAGCAGTGTCACAGATCAGGAATATTCTCCACCGGTTCAAGGATATCCGTGGAATCTTGCGGAAAATCGAAAGATCTGAAGAACATCTGGATGAAACCGAACTGTTCGAAGTGAAAAATTTTGCAATCGATATGGAATATCTTCTGCATGAATATTTCCGGACAAGACTGGACTTTGAAAAGATCAGACCCAGTTCAACACGGAAGATTATAAGGCTTCTCAATCCGGATGGGCAAATCACGCGCACGTTTGCAATCTACAATTCCTATTCAAAACGGTTAACCGCCATTAGAAAAAAGAAACTGGAGGTAGAGAACCAAATCCTGTTATATAGTGGTGATCGGAACCTCCTTCTGCAAAAACGCCTTGAAATAACCACCCGGGAAAAAACCGAGGAAAACCTGGTAAAACAGGCTCTTACGGATAAGCTGCGATCATACATGGATAAATTCAAAACCAATATTCGTTTTATTGGTGAACTGGATTTTTTGCTGGCCAAGGCCGATTTGGCCATCCGCTACGACTGCAGCAAACCCGTGTTTACTGAAAGAAAATCCATTAAAGCCAACGATATCATCAATCCATATGTGGAAAGTACTCTCCAAAATAACTGGCAAAGGTTCACACCTATTTCCATTTCCATGAAAAGCGGCGCAAATGTATTGACTGGAGCGAATATGGGGGGAAAAACGGTGGCGCTTGCAACCATTACCTTGAATATTCTCCTGGCTCATTGTGGTTTTTTTGTATTTGGAAAATCTTTGAAACTGCCCATTTTTGATTCAATCTTTTACCTTTCCCATGATTATCAATCCATTGCATTGGGACTCAGTTCGTTTGGTGCAGAAATCAAGGAGGTCACCCGGTTGATCCATGCAATGAGACATGAAAAAGTGTTTTGTGCCCTGGACGAATTTGCGAAAGGGACAAATCCAGAAGAAGGCGAGATCCTGGTAAGAGCATTTCTGCGGCTGGCTGAACAGTACCGAACTTTTGCACTGGTATCCACCCATTTCAGTGGCGTAGTGAGAAAAGGGATGAACCATTTTCAGGTTGTAGGCCTCAAGAATTCCGATCTTAGCAGGTTTTCGGCAATAAAAGATCTCCCTTCACCTGGAATGCTACAGCAATTAATGGATTACAGGATTGGCAAAGTAGGCTGGAACAATCTGCCACCCAGGGATGCAGTTCGTGTGGCAGAATTGATGGGCATCCAAAATGAATTCCTTGACCTGGTCAGGGAAAATTATCAGGAGAAATAATGACAGGAAATAAAATTAACCTTGATGTCAGCCTTGTCAATCAAGCCAGGATCACTGCAAAAGCGATAGCAGATGATGTTCAGAATTATATTGACAGGCACACCACCGTTGCGGTTGAACGAGCCGTGGTACGCTTATTTGGTGTTGACGGCGTGGACAAAAGTGGAGTACCACTGCCAAATATTCTTATCCAACAGTTGAATGAAAAGAAAGGATTGACGCTCGGGTCAGCCTTCCATATCGGCAATGCCATGCTGGCCTTGCAAAAAACACCATTAGAAATTGCCGAACTGGTATCGCAGGGGAAAATCAATATTACCAACTTACCTCTCCATAACCGGCAAGAAATTAGACAGATTGTTTTGGATAAGGCATACGAAACGATTGCATTTATACGGAAAAATAAAACCTGGCGGGACAACTTTATTAAAGAACATGGTGACCAGGAAGGGCAGCTACTGTATGTGATTGTTGCAACTGGAAATATTTATGAGGATATTGTCCAGGCAAAAGCAGCTTCCAGGCAGGGTGCCGATGTTATTGCAGTCATACGTTCCACAGGTCAGAGTTTGCTGGATTATGTTCCTTTTGGGGCAACAACCGAAGGCTTTGGAGGTACTTTTGCCACCCAGGAAAATTTTAGCCTGATGCGAAAGGCTCTCGATGAAGAAAGTCTGAAATTAGGACGGTACATAAGGCTGTGTAACTACTGCTCGGGATTGTGTATGCCGGAAATTGCCGCCATAGGCGCCCTGGAACGACTTGATGTAATGCTCAACGATGCGTTGTACGGGATTCTATTTCGCGATATCAACATGAAACGCACCATGATTGACCAACATTTTTCACGGATGATCAATGCGTTCGCCGGGGTAATCATTAATACCGGAGAGGACAACTATCTTACCACTTCGGATGCCTATGAAGAAGCAGGGACGGTACTTGCCTCACAATTTATTAATGAACAATTAGCCATGCATGCCTGCATACCCGAAGAACAGATGGGATTGGGGCATGCTTTTGAGATCAACCCCGAAATTACAAACGGTTTTCTTTTTGAGGTAGCGCAAGCACAGATGGCCAGGCAAATATTTCCAAATGCACCCTTGAAATATATGCCACCCACCAAATATATGACTGGAAATATTTTTAAGGGGCAAATTCAGGATGCGTTATTTAATATTGTGTCTGTTTTAACCGACCAGCGAATACAGCTTTTAGGAATGTTCACAGAAGCCATCCATACTCCTTTTATGTCAGACCGCTACCTGGCGATTGAAAATGCACGCTATATCCGAACCACAATGAAGGATCTCGGCAATGAAATTACGTTTGTGCCTGACGGCATCATCGAAAATAGAGCCAGGGAGGTCCTTGCCAACGCTCATCATCTCCTGGAAAGAATCAGCCAGGACGGGCTTTTTAAATCACTTGAAAATGGTATATTTGCAGGTACGAAAAGGCAGGTTGACGGGGGAAAGGGATTGGATGGGGTGATTGAGAAAGATCCTGAATACTTTAATCCTTTTATTGATCTCATGAAACGGAGTTAATAACGATGTGCGCAGGTGTTTACTCACTTGAAAAGAAGTCCTATGGTCAAAGCCTTGATCTGACAAAAATCCTGCCTTATGGGGATACCCTCAATGACGGCAAAATCCAGCTGTCATTCACCCTCCCGCTGCCATGCAATGACCGCTCGAGGGAAGCTGCAAAAGTATTAGCAGGGAAAATGGGGGTATCCAATCCGCAAATTGTCTATGAAAAAAGTCTGTTGGAAGGATTTACATATTTTATAGTCTATGGCACCTTGCAGCATTACGTGGATTACACATCCATCCAGACAACCGATATGGATGAGGAAATATTCACCATGGATGAAACAGATGAATATATCCGCCAGCATATAGGCAGAAGAATTGTTGTAGTTGGCGCCAGTACCGGTACAGACGCCCATACAGTAGGTATTGATGCCATCATGAATATGAAAGGATTTGCCGGGCATTACGGACTGGAGCGCTATGATATGATCGAGGCATATAATCTGGGCAGCCAGGTTGATAATGTTGATCTACTGGCCAGGGCTGTTGAATTGAATGCCGATGCCATCCTGGTCTCACAAACAGTGACTCAGAAGAATGTCCACATTTATAATCTTACAGAGCTGGTTGAAATCCTTGAAGCAGAAGGGTTGCGCCAAAAAATATTGCTGATATGCGGCGGACCGCGTATCGATAATGAACTGGCAAAAGAAGTGGGATTTGATGCCGGTTTTGGTCCAGGAAAATTTGCTGATCACGTGGCAACATTCATAGTGAAGGAATTGGCAAGGAGGAAGGCTATAAATCTCCAGGTATCCAGAGAGACTGCGGTTATCTCCAAGTAATGGGTTGCTCCTCAATAAACGGCATCGATCAATAAATAATTTTTCCTATATCAATATATCCGGGGAAGCGATTGTGACAATGAGGTTGGATGGATTTCCCTGGATATCAGAATTAGTATTTGCAGCAATCGTTGGCCATTCGGTTCCAGTATTGGTGCCAGCCTCACCCAAAAAAACCCGGGATGACATTGCTGGTTGACCTATGATTCTACAGGGCGCTGCTTTGGTATTAATGATATCCTGATTGAAGTAGGCAGATAGAACCCAGGCAGGTTGTAATTTGAGGAAAATTGGATGATGAGGGTTTTTGATGCAACTTGTGGAAAATATATCCTTTCCTGGTATCGTGGGATAAGCAATCGAGAAAACATTAAAAACGCACTAAAACATCGAGTTTTAATTGTTCAATCTCGTTGAGGAGAAATAATTCATGGAGACCATCATTAGAGGCAGATATTTAATTACAGACGCTTCGATTGGCGAAGGAGGGGTAGAGCAAAACGCAGCCGTTGTCGTGAAGGATGATATCATTTTAGAAACAGGCTCATTTCTTGAGATAATAGATGGCCACCCTGAGGCCGCCATCATTGGAAATGACCAGCAGTTGGTTATGCCTGGTCTTATCGATGCGCATACCCACGGACGCGGCCTTTCTTTTTTGCAAAGAGGCATTGGATACGATTTCCTGGAGAACTCCCTGCTGGATTGGGCATTTGCAATTGATCTACCAGCTGAACTTAATGCACAGCTCACCGCTGTGCGGCATTTACGCAACGGCTGTACGATGCTGCATCATAACGAAATGGGCAGGGTTAATGATCCAGAAGCTTACCACAAGGCGGAAACTGCAATACTGGCCTACCGCGCAATGGGAATTCGGTCAGCCTTTTCACCGGGTATTCGAGATATCAATTTTCTGGCATACGATGATGAGGCATTTTATGACTCCCTGCCAGAAGACCTACAAAAATTTGCCTATCCCCTGGTTTATTTTGACAAAGAAAAAGCGCGCCAAAATTATTTTGAGCTATTTGACCGGTTGTACGCTGAATTTAATAACGGTACCAGCAGTGTTTTTCCCGGGCCAAGCTGGGCTCACGGGGCAACCGATGAATATCTCACCAGGGTGAAGCAGCGCGCTGACGAACTGGGCGGTTTGCCGGTACATATTCATACCCTTCAGACTGCCCATCAACGTGGATACGGGATGAAGAAATATGGCAAATCCCTGCTTAAGCATCTGGATGACCTGGGACTTGTGGATGAACACCTCACCCTGGGGCATGCTGTTTATGTCGATGAGGCTGATATTGAACTTTTAGCAAAAAAACATGCTTCCATAACCCACCATCCCAGCTGCAATTTTGCCATGCGCAATGGGATTGCCCCGGTATATTTTATGCAGCAGGCTGGAGTGAATGTGGCGCTGGGAATTGATGAAAAGGCTTTCAATGATGATGAAGATGCTGTCAGCGAGCTGCGTATGATCTATTATGTCAACCGCTTGAGCGATTTTGATTTAGTAAATACTCCAGCCTTAAGTCCATACCAGGTCATAGCAATGGGCACCTGCAACGCTGCCCGTTGTCTGGGATTAGGAAACAGAATTGGCCGGCTCATGCCTGGAATGAAAGCAGATTTGATCACCCTTGATTTAAAAGAAATGATGGAGGATCCGTGGGTGGCACCAGATCTTGATATAGGCAAGATGTTCATTCACCGGGGACGCGGCAGGCACGTTAAAAATGTTATGGTGGACGGCAAGTTGGTGGTTGATGACGGTGTTATAAAAACCGTCGATATCGAGAGGCTCTACAAGGAAGTCAGGGATTATGCATCCAGGGGTCAGACACCGGCACAGCGAGCATATGCCGAAGGACTTAAATCAATCAAACCTTATCTCCAAAAATGGTACCATGGGTTGAGCGATTTCCCCCGTGATCCTTTTTACAAGGTGAATTCGCGCAATTAATGGATAACCGGACTCTCCCATGTCATGAGACAGTTCATTGCCAATTTTGCAAACCAGGTGAAAAACCGCCAAAAAAAATATTCCCCCGGTTCCCGTGGACCCTGCTTGCATGACCCAACCCTGTCATCGGCTGCTGTAAAATTAAGAAAATCAATGGCAGGATAAGATTTCGTTTTTGATGACAATATCAGGGTTTTTCCACTGATCATTCAGATCAAAGATTAAACACCACGCGTGCGGATGTATTTTGAGACATCAAGGTTGAGCTTCACATCTTCTAAAGTGAAAAATGCCCAGGGCTTTCCCTGGTCCAACCAGATGGCTGACCCGGTTGCGCTCAGCACTGTCCCGGAAATTGTAGCCCCCGGCTCATTTCTGGTAATCCACAGAATTTTGGATTTGCCTTCACCCGACTCCCGGTAGCGCATGGCTTCCATCGTATCGATCATTCCGGTCTGCGGGTTAAAATCGCACTACGAAGTTTTCGTTTGAATCTTCAAATGGGACAAAAAGGAGTGCAGTCCTATCATCTACTGCTTCCCAGCATACCCCTGGGTCTGTTGCCCATATCGATGGGAACCAGCCAGCCTCTGCCCAAACAGCCAGGTTTGCCCCCTGGTTGGTATTGGCATCGTTGTAGTATGAACCCATTGGACTCTCGAAGAAACTTTTCCCATCCAGGTACCCTTCATTGACTTTCAGAAATGGGAGACCAAAGAAAGTGGCTTCGATGTAATGGCGGTAATCCTTGCCTGGGTTGTGAACAAAGACGAAGCGAGCCGGGAGCCAGATTCCGAATGGGCGGATCCTGCCGCGACCGGTAAGGACTGCTGACTCTATGACCGGGATTTGATCTCCGTAAACGGTTCGGAAGAATCTGACTACCGGTTCGGGCAGGCTGCCAGGCAATGGAACAGTCTTGTTTTTATCCAAATTTTCCAGTACAGGCATGGAAAAGGGTCTGGCTTTAACCTGCAAACCCAGCCAGGTAATCAAGCTTACTGTAAATAAGAAAAATAGAATGATGAATAATAAGTTCATGGTTTTCCCGATTCGAATCCAGTCTACAATCCAAAAGTAATAAATCAGACTAAATCATATATTGTCACTTTTAAAGTGACCCTGATTAGCGTGATTGCATCCTATGCGAGTACCCGCCAAAAAAATGAAATCGCATTTCAATCGGCTGGTTAAAGAAGTGATTTTTTCTTGTTCCATTGCTTTTGGATAAGGGCATTGCCTTTTGAATATTAATAAATTTCCTTTATGGATCTTTTAAATTTGTATGGATTAATTTTTTTTCTCAGTGAAGTGGCCTGGTAGGATAGCTCGCATGGGGAGGAAAGAAATCCTAACTCCACTACTGTGGTTTGTTGACCCCTGGCATTGGGTTGGAATAAATTGATACCGTCTTTGCCAGTCCGAAAGGAGAATACTAACGAATATGGTATAGGGCTGGAACCGATCTTACAGATTTCCCGGGAAGATCCTCAAACCCAGATCAGAATATTTGGCTGATCATGCAGAATGAGCAGTCTCCAAATTTCGGTGTGCAATCAGTATTTGAGTATTAATAGAGTATAAAGGATACAAGCAATGATGACGGCGATCCAGAATATGGTTTTTCGTATTTTGTGCCTGAATAATAACATGCCGGCTAATGCACCGAATGCTCCTCCAATAAACATTAATCCAAAAAGCCAGATTTCAGGGATACGCCATTTTTGATTTTTTGCTTTATATTTATCTACACCCCAGACAGCAAATGTGATCAAATTGATGGCTATTAAGTAATAAGATAACAAGATTCCTCCTTTTTTCAACGCAGGGGTTAATCATTTTTTGCTGCTGCTTGAACCTGTTCCTGGAAAACCGGAAGCAGCTGATTGAAGAAATATGGCAGCTGCTTCTGCCACCATGGCCAGTCATGATTGACATCATGCCCCCAAAAATCCACCCATGCCGGTACACCTTTGATTTCCAGGATTTCTCTCAGCTGGGAGGCTTCCAGGCGCATCTCATCCTCCCAGGCACCCTGCCCTGCACAGATAATGATCTGGCTCTGCCTGTACTGGTCCAGATACCATGGATCGCTCAGCGAGGGTAAAAAGTCTAAAGGAGAATTGAAGTAAACCAGGTCATCCATATATCCGCCAATGAAGTAACGCAGGGAGAATAAACCGCTAAGGCTGATTACACCGTCGAACTTATCCGGGTGGCGGAAAAAGAAATTGGCACAGTGGTATCCCCCCATACTCACTCCCGTAGTAGCCGTCTTTAATCCGGGGTGGCGGTTTTGGATGAATGGCATGACCTCATATATGATGTAACCGTCATAGGTTTCATGGCGCAAAGCCCGGTCGTGGGGATGTCCAGAAAAATTAGCCCAGGACTGGGCATCAATACTATCCACGGTATATAAGGTGATATCCCCCGCTCCAATAAAATCTGCCACGCAGTCCACCATACCCCGGTCTTCGAAATCATAAAAACGCCCGGCCTGGGAAGGGAAGACCAACACAGGTTTACCAGAATGTCCGTAGACCTTCATTTCCATGTCCTGATTTAGCCGTTCGCTGAACCATTTGTGATATTCGATATTCAACTCAGACCGCTTTCTCCTGGATGAATGATGCTATTTCTTTAATATCTTCCAGGCTGGGGGAACGCACAAGGTACCCATAATTTCCAAGGGCCGGGGCAAAAATACCTGAGATGGACTCATGGTGCATCATAATCCCCTCGTACCTGTTGATGATCTCCTCATGCGAGTGGACATAAGAAAAATGAAATTTGCGTCCGATATAAGCACAATGATAGGGGCGGGTGATACTGGCAGAAAAGCGGTTATGCAGGATGATATTCGCCCATTCGTAATAAATATCGATATCATTGGCAAAATTGAACATATCGGTTGTCAACCCACCTGGTGGACGCATGTTGACTTCCAGACCGACCAGCCGGTCGTCCGGGGTGCGGAAGAATTCAAAATGAAAGAAACGTTTGCGGATGTTGTAGGCTCGCACGATTCTGCGCCCGGCCTGCTCAAGGTCGGATGGGATCTTACGCAGGGTGTAATAATAAACGTCCCAATTTTCGTTGACGGTCTCCATGATACCCTGGGAGTACTCCAGCGAGGAGAAGAAGACAATATCTCCGTTATGATCCGTCAAGCCGTCAAAGGTTTGCATACGGCCTTCAATAAATTTTTCCAGAATGTAGTCCACCGGTGGCGGCGTGGAAAGGAAAACATCCATTTGTTGCTGGTTGTCGAAGCGATAGGTTTGGGAAGCCCCCACCCCGATATCCGGCTTGGCTATCAAGGGAAAACCAACTTTCTGGGCAAATTTTTTCCCGGCGGAAGCCGATTTTACCACGATACCAGGGGCGGTTTCTACGCCTGCTTTTTGATACATAAATTTCATGAGGGATTTGCGCTTAATGGCAGGCAGGCTTTCAAGGGTTATTCCTTCGATATTGAAATCGGTCCTTAACCTGGCTTCAGTTTCCATCCAGTATTCGCTGTGGGAATCAAGCCCGTTGATTTTGCCCCATTTGTAAGTGAGATAACCCATAGCCCGCACCAGATCATCGTAATTGTGCATGTTGGGCACATAATAATAATCATTCAGGGCAGATTTCAATTCGGGATGCAGATTGTCGTAAGGTTCATCGGCGATGCCCAGCACGTTAGCTCCAAGTGCCCGCAGACTGCCGCAGAACTGGTAGTAATTTGGTGGAAAATGGGGCGATAGAAATACAAAGTTCATAGACTGACTCCCAGAATAATTTCTTATGTTATCGGGGAAGATGGGATTCGTCAATAGACTGTTAAGGTTTCCATTATAATGCTACAAACGGTACAAAGTGATTACATGTTGGAATATAAATGGATGCTTATCTGTCCCCAGCTTCTTGCCATACCCTTCAGCCCGCGGGTGGGATGCGTTCCTATGGGTCTTTGGGATTGAGAAACGGTCTCTGAAAATTGCCATTTTCAGATGCATCACTCAGGTTCGTTGATGAGTTGTGGAGTATAACAACAGCAAGGGTGGAATCAGCAATACATTCCTTGCAAATGACTGGGATGAAGATACCTAAAAGGGCATCCTGGATGGCTTCATGCACGACTGTGCAGCGGAATATGGTGAGGTTATGGACCAATGTGAGCACTTTCCTGGCGAACTTAAGAAAGAGACCGAACGAGGCAGTTCCAGTTTTGCAGAGTATGAGTAATACGAGTCAGATCTTAAAAAGCTTGAAAGTTGGTTGAGAAAGGTTGAGCTGCGAAATTTCCTGAGAGCAGCCCGGCAAAAAACGCAGAAGGATTCTTTATGCAATGCTGTGATGCATTTCAGGTTTTTGCTGATCAAGTTTTTACCCGGGTAGGCAGGTTGGATATCGGGAAAAACAATAAAAACCCGGATAATGTATAACCATCATTCCAAACCTGTATTGTGATAAATAAACACCTTGTTAAATCGATGGATCTCAAAGAACAAAACTATGGCAGAAATCACAGGGCAATCAAATGAAAGGCAGCGGATCAAGAACCTGCCCCGCAATGTATGGGCGGTCGGCATTACCAGCTTGTTCATGGACATCTCCAGCGAGATGGTTGTTTATTTAATCCCTTTATTCCTCTCCAATGTATTAGGTGTACAAACCAGCATCATTGGTTTTATTGATGGGATCGCCGAGGCGATAGCCAGCATCCTCAAATTGTTTTCCGGTTGGTTTTCCGATAAGATGGGTGGCCGCAAGTGGCTGGCAGTGGCCGGGTACGGGCTTTCAGCTGTTGTCAAGCCTTTTTATTATTTCGCCCAAAGCTGGGGAATGATAGCCGGAGTGCGCTGGGTTGATCGTATCGGAAAAGGTATCCGTACAGCACCCCGTGATGCCCTGGTTGCAGATTCTACCAGTAAGGAAATACGAGGATTGGCTTTCGGTTTTCACCGTGCCATGGATACTGTAGGTGCAATGATCGGGCTGCTGATTGCGGCACTGGTGGTCTGGCTTGTACAGGCTAACAGCGTTGACCTATCCCGTTCTACCTTCCAGATCATTGTTTTAATCAGCATGATCCCTGCATTCCTGGCTGTTCTATCCCTGGCGATAGGGGCAAAGGATGTCCCTGTTTCTGACCAGCGGACTGTCCCGAAGTTTTCCTTGAAAAATATGGGAAGACCCTTCACTATTTTCCTAGTCATTGTGAGTATTTTTACCCTGGGAAATTCTTCTGACAGCTTTCTTGTTCTCCGGGCTCAAAACCTTGGAATTTCGGTAATTGGAATAATGGTCATGGTGGCGGTCTTCAACCTGGTGTATGCGGCAGTCTCCACGCCGGCGGGGTCACTCTCTGACCGAATTGGGAGAAGGCGACTGATTGTTGGCGGGTGGCTGGTTTACGCCGTGATTTACCTGGGCTTTGCCGCCGCCACGCAGTCCTGGCAGGTTTGGCTTCTGTATGTTGCGTATGGGCTTTATTATGGGCTGGCATATGGATCGGCGAATGCCCTGGTGGCCGACCTGGTACCAGAAAACATGCGCGGAACTGCCTATGGAACTTACCATGCGGTAATCGGTTTACTGGCTTTCCCGGCATCACTGATTGCGGGGATTCTGTGGGAAGGCGCCTGGGGTTGGGGTGGATTCGGCCCATCGGCACCCTTCCTGTTCGGCGGAATGCTGGCCCTGGCGGCGGCGTTATTAATGATTTTCTGGATGCCAAAGACCACCATAACATAGAGGCAATCCTCACCTTTGCACCCATAAAGCAGTTCCAACCAATTGTTTTTTCATCGCCGCGGTTAGTTGAGGGGATGAACAATGATGTATAGATGATTTTTGATTCAGGGAGATTTGGGTTGGTTTGAGGCGGATAGGCGACCACGGATGATTGCAGAATACGCAAAGGCGGTCTTAATTGGGAGGAGGGTTGCCCTTGTGGTGGGATAATGCCCCGGCGATGATGAAATGGGGTATAAATAAGGGTATGGACCAGTCCCAGAAACGGACATTCACCCTTCTCCTGCTGACCGGTGTACTGGTATTCATCCTGTTTATATTCCCCAATTTCAAGGGTGCCAAGGATGCGGTGATGCTTTCCATCTTTGAGGTGGATGAGTATGCCCAGTATCCGCACATCCTGCGCATGGTCACCCCGGGGGATTCACTCTACCAGACGGTGCGCAACTTTTTGCTCTACCTGCATTACTATTATGGTTACCCTTTCTACTTTCTTTCGGCAGTATCCATACTGCCTATTAAATGGATTTCAGGATCTGATTGGTCGCTGCAGACACCCCTGATCGTCCTCATGCTCCGGCAGATGTTAAGTGTCCTTCCTGCACTTCTGGCTGTGGGAGTACTAACCTACTGCCAGACCGGATTCCGGACCCGCTGGCGGTCACTGCTTTTATTTTTGTTCCTGCTGATCGTCCCGGGGATGGTATCCAACAACTTGTGGTGGCACCCGGACGCCCTGGCTTTGCTTTTTGTTGCCCTCACGTTTTTTTTCCTGCAGCGGGATGATATGCGTTTCGGACGCAATTTCCTGCTGGCAGCCGCAGCCTGCGGGCTGGCTGTCAGTGCCAAGCACCAGGGATTGTTTTTCTACCTGGCTGTTCCGTTTTATCTAATCTGGGGTGCAGTGGTGCGCAGGCTTATCTGGTGGAAAGTACCCCTACTTGGGCTGATTTTTATAGCTGTAATGGCCGGAGCAATTCTTGTGACCAATCCTCTGCTCTTGCTGCCGCAGGAACGTGCTGAGATCATAGCCACCCAGGTAAATAATCTGCAAACACTTGGCAGCGGATTTGTTTTCCTAAACGCCCAGCCTTATTTTGCGTGGAACCGTTACCCGGATGATTTCCGCATCCACTACGGGGAATTTGCATTTATCCTGCTTGCTCTGGCAGCGCTGGTTTTGGGCATGCGCAACCCGCGCAGGCGTGTTCTGAATGTGATGATATTGTTGTGGACTATTCCATTATTCTATTCCATTAATTTTGCCGCTACACGGCGGACGCATTATTTTTTGCCGGTGATCCTGCCTTTGTTTTCATCCCTGCACAGCCTGTTTCCAGAAGAATGGCGATTTGACCAATCCGTTTGAAAGAGGTCTTTCTGGAAGGAAACGGATAACCGGGATACTTGTATTTTGTGTCCTGGCAGGGATATTGCTCCAGGGAGCAGCTTTCTTAATTGCTGACGTGGATATTTATTCACGGCAGTTAAACCGCGAGCAGACATCTCCTTCGCTTGCATTTTATGAAACCCTGTCTTCCAAGGTACTGAAATCCTTTGAGGAAGACAGGCTCGTTTTTTACCGCGATTGGCATATGTATGTTCCTCCTGACCACCCCGGCTGGCGGGTAGAAATGAATTGGGAACTGGCCTCCTATGAATTAATGGCAGACCTGCTGCCGGATGTGATCCTCCTGGAACGGGCAAATTTAGAGATGGTGACCCAACCTGGTGCACTTGAAGAAGCCGCCAGGCCGGATGATATGGGCGCCTGGCAGCGGTTTTATGGAGATGCCAGTTTGGATAAGCTGCCCGGTTATGAAATGGTCTATTCAGATCATTTCGGGCTGGCATTTCTAAGGTCGGATCTGGCTGATAGAATTCAGCCGTAGAAATGTCTCCTGGAAATCATCCTTGGGGAAATTAGCCAGTATGATGTGGGATTTCAATATTTTGTAATAATTGGTATTTTTGAGGGGGAAAAATTCAATCAGCCAGCTTTAAGCGGATGAAGAAACAGGTTTTATTATCAACCGGGAGCATGCCAATCTCACCGTGGTGATTCTCTATGATGGCTTTAGCAATTGCCAATCCGAGACCGGACCCCGGATAGCCGGACACATTTCTGCTGCGGTAGAAATGATTGAACACAAGGTCTTTTTCTTCTGGCAGCACTCCGATTCCGTTATCTTCAAAGGTGATTAATGCCCAGGCATCTTCTTTAGAGAGCTTGATAGTAATACAGCCACCGGTTGGTGTAAACTTCACCGCATTTTCCATGAGATTATAGACGGCGCGATGAATTTGCAAAGGGTTTCCCATGGCCACAGTTGGAGATTCTGGCATATCCAGACGGAATTCTATCCCCGCCTGCTCAGCTGCAGAAGCATGAATCTCACTGGCTTGAAGGAGCAGCTGACGTAAATCAAACTGCTCGGATAAATTATCTGCGTTATCAACCTCGATCTTAGACAGGTCAAGCAGGTCTTTTGATAATTGTTCGAGCCGTTTGACCTGGTCCAGGGATCGGGAAACAAGTCCCGCGGATTTATCCGGATCCTTTTCTGTGAGCGCCAGGCTTAAATCTGCGTGCAGCGCAGTGAGCGGGGTACGAATCTCGTGGGCTGCGTCGGATACGAAGCGGCGTAAAGTGTCTACATTCTTCTGGATGCGTTCCGCCATCTGATTAAACGTATCCGCCAGCGAGGACAGTTCAGCCGGTTTAAGCCGTGGAGCCCGGGCAGCAAAATCGCCTTCTTTCATGCGGATGGTGGCACTTTCAAGGGCAGAGATCGGGCGGGTGATCTGGCGGCTGACCAGCCAGCCGATCACTATGGAAACAGCCAGGGATATCAGGCTGGCAATTAACCAGCCCTGGATGACCTTGTTGATAATACTCCGGCCATATTCCGGGGATTCGGATATCTGAATTGATCCAAGCTCCTGGTCATTCTGATCGAAGAAAGCTGCCTCACCCTTTAGTTTGGAACGCGGACCATTTTCTATAATTTCCGATTCAAGCATAAATCCAAACATATTAGGGCTGGCGTTAAAACCAGGCGGGGGAGGGTTTTGCCCCATGGACTCTGGCTTGCTCCCCGGTGAGAAGGAAAAAGGCTGTCCGGTACTGTCTACCCCGGAGGGAGTATCCTGGTCCGGGAGAGGAATCTCCTTACTCGGAGGTAGATGTATGTACCATGCTTTGGTAGGTGTACCAGAATCAGCGATAATATTTAGATCCAGGTCAAGGATTTTCACTCTCGACTGCATTAAAAAGGCAGCGACCGTAGCCTGGTTTTTAAATAAATCCAAATTTGTTTGTATGTCTCCATTCCCCGATATATTCTCCCGGTGTGCTAAGGCACTTAAACTACGCCCCAACCCATTTGCATTCCCATCCAGATATTTTTGCTCGAGCGTCTGGTAATAATTGCTGATAATCAGGAAAAGGACCACTCCAATCAAGGAAGTAGCAAGGAGGGCAATTCCAGCATATGTAAGTGGCAGCTGCAAGCGAAGGGTTTTTGGAAAGATCTTGCTTTTCATTTCAGGTATCTACTTTGGAAAATATGGCGATTAGATACCATTTTACTCGTGTTTTAAGGCATCTACCGGTAAAAGCGAAGCCGCTCTCAAGGATGGGAAGAGCCCAGAGAGGCTTCCAATGACGGTTGAAAAGACCAGGGCGAAGATTGGCAGATAGTATGGCATATATACGGCAGATACCCCGCTTAAGGTTGTACCGCTGGCTGAGGCTTGAGATTCAAGGTATGGGCTGGCAATTGCATTAATGATTTTACCAAGACCAACACCCAGGATTAATCCGCCGACGCCACCAAGGAACCCGATTCCGGCGCTTTCCCCGAGGAAAAGTACGAGGATATCCTGGTTGGTTGCCCCGAGAGCTTTTAGCAACCCAATTTCCCGCGTGCGTTCCAGGATGGCCATGGTCATCGTATTGGCGATGCCGATGGCGGCAACCAGCAGAGTGATGGCACCTACACCGCCGAAGATGACCTGGATCACGGTAAAGATGGTATTGATATTTTCCAGAAAGGATTGGGGGGTCATCGCCTGATATCCAATTCCGGTTATGATATCCGCTACGGCGGTCACATTATTTGAATCATTTACCTGGATAACAGCGCTTGAATAACTATCGTCGTTATGATTAATGCGTTCCCCATTCTGCCACAGGTAGACCTTATCGGCATCCTGCATGGGAATATAGACTGAGTAATCAGATTGGTCACTGGCCTCCTTAAGGATACCTGCCACTTTGAGACTGATTACTTTTGTTTTAGTACCGGTTGAATCTTGTTTGGAAAGGGTCCATTTAATCCGTTTACCAAGGAGGTCCTCGGTAAGGGTCGAATTTACACCGGCATAGTTTGACCGGTAAAAATTATCCTGTACAGATGCTCCCAAAATCACCTCACCTGGATTGAGCTCGGTTGTTCCCCTGGCAGCCGTCATCCCTAATTCTGAAAGGTCATCCACATCGATGCCTGTGATATTGGCGCGCCCCATAAAATTTTGAAAAGATAACGTTGATGCTCCTGAGACACTGTACTGGGGAACCACCATGGATACGTTCGGGATGGTGGCAAACTGGGCAATCACGTCATCGGTTAAATCCAGCTGAGTGGTAGTGCTGCTGGTGGTTCTGCTTCCTCCTGTGAACCTTCCAAAACCAGTTGATACTGTGACCTTTGTGAGATCACGGTTGCCGGCAAACTGGGCAGTAACAATTTTCTGCAAGGCCCCCGACCAGGGCAACAAGCAGGATAATGGATGCTGACCCTACCATTACTCCCAGGGAAGTTAATAATACCCGGCTCTTCTGGCGCTGGATATTTTCAATGATAAAGCTGACCAATTCAAATAGATTCATGAGCTACGGTGTTGGAGTTGGCGGAAAGACGGGCCTTGTTCCCCGGGACGGCTGCGTTGATGAGCTGTCCAGGCCGACCAGACCGCGGAGGAGACGCAGGATGACCTGCCAGATGCTTTCCTGGGATGTTTGCCCGCCAGGGAAATCTTCAGCTCCCATTTGTCCGGCTCCTGGGGTGAACTGAAGAGAAGGGTTGAGGTTGGAGGTGGATTCGTTCACCTCGATACTTAATTCGGCAGTGATGGTCTGTGTATTAGCAAATACATCCTGGTAAGACACGTTGATTTTTACCGGGAGGGTTCCGGATTGATGGGGAGTAACCTCGGAGTCCATTGTAAAAGTCCCGCCGCTGTCCAGGTTTCCGATGAAAACAAGGTTATTGGTCAGGGTAGAATTTGGCATGGAGATAGAAATGTCCCCCAACAAAATTGCACTGGTTGACAAATTCACCACCTGGATTGGCAAACTGCCTGCCTGATCGACGGTAAAGGTACCTGGATCTTCATAGAAACTAACCTGAATGGAAGGTATCGAGTATACCAACAGGGTGATGATTTGCTGATCAGAATATTTTATTCCATAGGGATCCATATACTCAAAACTCAAGGTTATCGGGACTGCGCCTGTCGAGGAGGAGGAATTGACGATAAAGGACTGCTGGATGTCCAAGGTCTCACTAACTCCCACATCACCCAATACCTGGACATTAGAGGATCCTACTGGCAGGAAATCAGTCGAGTTGGCGGTTGTAGTTGAATCACTGCTGGAGGTTGATTGCTTGCCGATGGCAATATTGGCGGAACGTGCTTCGAAATTTCCACTGTTCTGGATGTCCAGGTTGAGGATAAAGGAGGTGCCGGGATAAAGCACGTCGACATCCGTATCGTAAGAATTGACCACAAGCTGGGGACGCCCGATTGCGGTTCCGGTGGGAGTTGCCGTCGCCCCGGAGGAATAGAGGACTTCCAGAGCAATTGTAAAAGCCTGGGAATAGGGCTGATTGGAATTGTCGGTATAGTTAATGGTGACGTTTACAGCTGAAGGACTGGACGAGATGCTGCTTTTGGCCATGAATAACTGGCTGACTGAACTGCTGTCATCCTCTTCCAAATCGGAAATTGAATGTACCCCACCGTTGCCCATTGGGACAAGGTCACTGGATGCAATAGTCACCACAATGTTATAAGCAGTCTCCTGGCCCTGGTTCTCAAAATCAACATCCAGCGTAAAATATCCCCCTGCATAGGCGGTAACATCATAGTTGTAATTGGTCATGATAACCAGCGGGCGGGCGTATGTGATCAGAGTTGGGGTGCGGGTGTAATCAGCCGCTGGAGTCCTGGTTGGTTTGGTAGGTTGATGGGTTTCATAATAATAATCAACCTGAACCTGAGGAGCATCCGTGGGTGTCGGATCAGGTGTATCCGACTGCACCTGAACAGGTGTTTCTGTCGGCAATGGAATGGGTGTTTCCGTATCAACCGGAATGGGTGTATCCGTAATTTCTTCCTGAGCTAATATAAGGTTGGTTCCGGTTGTCATTTGTGTTGAAAGGAAACCTGTGCTGAAAAGGGTACTTAATAATAAGGCGATGACGAATAATCGTTTCATGTATAAATCCTCAAATTCCGAAAGATTACTACTACCCATTTAATTGGGCTCATAATGGTGTTCATATTTTTCTACCCTGCTGTTTTATTTACCAATTAATCATTGACAATTTGTCCGTCCAACATGTGGATGACCCGGTCTACATACTGTTCCATGCGGGGATCATGGGTGACCAGGAAAAGGGTGCGTCCCTGGTTGTGTAATTCAGCCAGGATATTCATGATGACAGTGCCGCTTTTTGTATCCAGGTTTCCGGTAGGCTCATCTGCCAGGATGATGGGAGGATCATTGGCCAGGGCGCGTGCAATGGCGATACGCTGCTGCTGGCCGCCGGAGAGCTGTGTTGGGCGGTGGTAGAGCCGGTCTTCAAGCCCGACATCTTTAAGGAGCTGACGGGCGCGCTCGTTACGGGCTTTCCTGGAAATGCCATTCAGGCGCAATGGCAAAGCAACATTATCTAATGCATTCATGGATGGGATCAGGTTGAAAGTTTGAAAAATAAAACCAACCATTTTCCGGCGGTAAATTGCTATTTCGTGTTCATCGAGGGTGTTTATATTCATATCTCCTACCCGGATATTTCCGGTCGAGGGGCGATCTAAACCCCCCAGGATATGCATCAGGGTACTTTTGCCAGAACCGGAAGGGCCCATGGTGGCGATGAATGCCCCTTTCTCAATCTCCAGGCTGACGCCGTTCAGGGCCCGAACCTGGACTTCTTCATCCATTACATAAACCTTGGTAAGGTCCTCTATTTTTATAAAGTCCCTGATGGGTATAAACGGGGTCATCGCATTGGTACCACTGAACCAAGGCTCAAATTGATGTTAGAAAGCATATTTATTCCCATCCCCAGCAGGGACTGCAGGATCAGGATAATCCCGACACTCAACAATGTGATGGCCAGGGATTTTTTTCTGGAAAACCCTCCCCAGAGGCCAATTCCAATGGCTAACAGCCCAACCTCCCAGAAGAAATACAGGTCAATATGGGAAAGAAGATGCTGGATGAAAACGCTGCCGTTACCGGAGGAAGAAATTAATCCGGAGAGGCCGGCTTTTTGGATAGTTTTTCCACCCAGGATGAAATAAATAATTTGGATAAGGCTGCGAACCGCCTGCGGAACGCTTGCCCAGGCAGCAAGGTTTAATGCCATTACGGCGCTGCTGAGACCGCCAAGGGCCAGGGAGAAGAGGTTGATTAACACGCCCAGAAGAACCCAGACAATTAGAAAGCCGGACAGGGATGCCAGCATGGAAAGAACAGGACTGGTGGTAACCACTGTGCTGGTTGTGGCGGCTTTGGACGTGCTGGTTGAGGCTGCACCGGGTATTCCCCCAATCGCTCCACCGGGGAAACCGCCCATATCACCCGGGGGTGGACCCCCATCACCAAATGACGGCATGAATTGTCCGCCTTGTGCACCACCGCCTCCAGCGGCCTGGGAAGAGTTATTAGACTGCCTTGAAGAAGATGAGGATGAGGAGGATGTCCTGACTGACGCTACGGGAGTGGGAGTCACCAAAGAACTCAGGGCGATTGCCGAGGAGGTACTGGCTTCCTTTTTGGCGCTCCATGCAGACAGCAAGCTGACAAGCAAAGTAAAAGCGATGATTAGGATAATTGGTGTAATCCAGGTTCTTTTTCTGCCTTGTTTTACAATCCATTGGAAAGCTAGTTTTGGATGGAGAATAACCTGCGGAATTATTTCAAAATGAAATTCAAACTTCTTTGGTTTGCCGTTTCGGTTCTGCTCGATAGGGTTTGTCTCTGATGTCATGTTATTCTACCTCTAGGGGTAGTATAACGTTTGCACCCTTCATCGGATATTACAGTTTAGTAATATCCGGGGATCGGACTCGTGATGCAATATGATCACAGGGAATATCAGGAAATGATGCGGTAGCCAACACCCGGAACCGTCATAATCAGGCTGGGATGGGCTGGGTCCTGCTCCAGTTTCTCACGAAGGCGGCGGATGTATACCGATATGGCCAGATTATCACTGGAATCCTCGCTGGTGGAACCCCATAATACATCTACCAGCTGGGTACGTCTGACTGTTTCCCCTGGATGTTTGGCCATTCGCAAGAAGATGCGGTATTCGGTGGGAGTAAGCAGGATTTCATTGCTGTTACGGGAAATGGTGGCGCTCATGAGATCGATGGTCAGATCCTGGATGTAGATCTGTTTTGTATCTGATGCTGAATACTCTCCATAGGCCCGGCGGAAGAGGGCGTGGATCCTGGCGGATAATTCGTGGGGATTATAGGGTTTGGTCATATAATCATCAGCACCGTTTTCAAGGCCATGCACTTTGTAAGTATCCTCGTCATGAACGGTCAGGATCAGAATAGGCTGGTGGCAGCCAAGAGTACGTAACTGACGACAAAAATCAAAACCAGAACCATCCGGCAGGCGCACATCGAGAATGACCAGGTGAGGCAGGTCCTTCTGAAAGGAGGCAATTCCTTTCCCACCGGTACTTTCAACCATCACCTGGAACCCCTCGGATGCCAGCTGGTCATGCAGACTGCGGGAAACAGCAGGGTCATCTTCGATGACCAGGATTTTTTGAGGTTGGGAATATGGACCCATGCTGAATATTATAAATGTTTATTCATTTAAGAAATACATTACAAGGTTTCAGCTATCAACCAGTCTATAAAAGTCACGAATTCGAAATAGTATAATATGTGATGCTTAATACTTTTCACCGGGAAGTGATCGTGCAAAGGACAGGCTGCAAGAATTATTGCACCAGGCAGGGTTCAGAACCCGCTGAATCAATTTAGCAGCCGGGGGCAGCAACCCCGGTTTTTCCTTTTAGACTCAGGCAGCGGTAACATGTTAACTGTAAACAAAATATGCAAATCCTATGGCATCGAAATGGTTCTAAAGGATATCTGTATTAATATTAATAGGGGGGAAAGGGTTGGGTTGGTTGGACCTAACGGCAGCGGTAAATCGACCTTGCTGCGGATTATTGCCGGGTGTGAGGTCCCTGATTCAGGGACAGTCGTATTCAATCCACTGGATTTGCGCATAGGATATTTGCCCCAGGGAATAGTAGCAGCAGAGGGTCAAAGCCTGGGCAGCTACCTGCGGGGTGGGTACGGTGATCTGATGGATTTGAATCTGTCCCTGGAAGAAGCCGCAGGAAAAATTGCAGAAAAGCCGGATGATCCGGAACTGCAGGTTGAATATGACCACATCCTGGCTGCTTTGCAAAGCTCCACGAATTGGATGATCGGGACAAGACGGTTTCTGGCAGCTTTGGAACTGGAACAATTTCCCCTTGATACACCGGTTAACATTCTCAGCGGCGGTCAGAAAACCCGGTTGATGCTGGCAGGACTGCTGGCTTCCAGACCGCAGCTCCTGGTACTTGATGAACCAACCAACCACCTTGATATAGCCATGCTGGAATGGCTGGAAGAGTGGCTGTTAAGTTTTCGAGGCGGAGTCCTGGTGGTTTCCCATGACAGGGCATTCCTGGATACCATTTGTACAGGAATTGTAGATCTTAATCCTGTAACGCACTGCGCCCAGACCTATGCCGGAGGATACAGTGATTATCTTGTCCAGAAACAGGGTGAACTTGAAAAGGAGCGCCAGGACTTTTCTGACCAGCAGGAGGAAATTGCCCGGCTTAAAACTGCAGCAGCACATATGCGGGGATTGGCAACGTTCCGCAAGGGAGGAAAAGCTGACAGTGGAGACAAGTTTGAGCGAGGCTTTTTTGCGGACCGTTCACGGGGCACAATCGGGCGGGCACGCAATATCGAAGGGCAGCTGGATCACCTGCTGAATGAGAATAAACTGCAAAAACCCCGGCTTTCCTGGCAGATGAGGGCAGATTTTGATGAGGTTCCGGAGAGCGGGAAGATTGTATTATCCCTTGAGGATGTCAGTGTGGGATATGGGAATACCATTTTGCTGCATGACCTAAACCTGACCCTGATCCATAAATGGCGGGTAGTGCTGGTTGGTGAAAATGGTTGTGGAAAAACCAGCCTGCTGCGGACCATTACCGGGGAGATACCTGCCCTCAATGGAAATTTAAGGCTGGGCTCTAATGTACGACCGGGATACATGGCACAGGAACAGGAGGACCTTGATCCTGTATTGACTGTACTGGAAACAGCTGCACAATACCGCTCCAAATCGGATACGGATGTGCGCACCTTCCTACATAAATTCCTGTTTAGCGGGGATGATGTCTTCCTTCCGGTAGGCAACCTCTCCTTTGGTGAGCGTACCCGACTCTCACTGGCTTGCCTTGTGGCACGCGGCTGCAATTTTTTGCTGCTGGATGAGCCCATCAACCACCTGGACATACCCTCCAGGGTGCGATTTGAGCAGACCCTAAGGGGCTTTGAAGGCAGTATTCTGGCAGTTGTGCATGACCGATATTTTATCTCCGGATTTGCCACTCACCTTTGGGAGGTTAAGGATAGAACCATCCACTCGAGAGATTTTTGAAGAAGGCCGCTAATTATCTTTCTGCCTGCTGTCCGGTTTCAATTATGCTGTTTTTTGGGGTTTATTCATCCGGCAGCCTGAATCCATACTTCTCCAGCACCCATTTGGGGAATTCGAAACGTACGGTTTTTTCAGGATCTACCACCTGGCAAAATCTAAGCTGGCCCACCAGACTCATGAGCATGCCGGCATCATTGAGCGGCATTTTAACAAAATCGGTTAGGAATCGGGCCATGCGCCGGGTAGCCTGGGAGGCAGCCTCGTCGAGTCCCGGGGCAGAGTAGACGGTGGCAACAACTTTATCAGTCTCCAAAAAGGGAGTGGGCAGTCCCGGGAGCGGGACGACCTTTGCTTTCAGGCGTACCTCACCGGCGGTTTCTGCTCCACAGACTACAATCTCTCCGTCTCCCATAACCGCATGCATATCCCCGCAGCCAAACAGGGCGCCCTGCACACCGGCGGTAAAGTAGACCCGTGTCCCGGCGGTTATCAGGGTACAGTCCATATTGCCACCGTGTGGCCCGGGAGTACCGTTGGGGATCCTGCCGCTGGCGGGAGCCACGCCGATTACCCCGATCATCGGGTTAGCAGGAATTTCGATCTTTCCTTTGAAAATTACTTTGCCATCAAGATGCTCCAGGAGAACAGTTTCCATTTCTTTTATGTCTCCCCCCAGAACACCCTCACCCGGTACGGTCACCATGGTGGAGTGATCTGCCACCTTAATCTCAAGCAGGTGAACCCGCAGGATATCACCAGGCTGGACTCCTTCAATATATACCGGGCCGGTGGCCGGGTTGACATGGTCCCAGTCCAGAGCCTCAACCAGGTCGGATTGTGATTGAAGCTGGCCATGAAAACAGTCATGTGTTTGAATCACTACTTCATCGCCCTGTTTGAGGCGTACTGCCTCCTTTATTCCCGGTTCAAAGGCATAGAAGACATTCTGGCGAGTGACTAATTGTGACATGTTTTTTTCCTTTTACTTTGAAAAATTTCCTGCAAATAAGCCCATTAATAAGGTAGCCACTTCCGGAAAGAACCTTGGAATGAAAAATAATTGTTTCTGTGCCATACCAAGGGCTTATTGACCGGAGAGGAGGTCCTCAAGGGGAATACCGTTGATGAAAAAACTTGCTTTCTGGACCGTGTTAAACTGCAAGGCGGTTTCTTCCAGCTGCGCCTGGATGCGTGGATTGTCACAAACACCCCCCAAGTTAAGTTCACCCCGCAGTTCGATGACAGCCTCGCCATTCTGAAGATTAATCCCGTCGATGGTCAGGTTGGACCGGTAAAGGGCATTGTAGAGACCGGATTCGCCGTAGTACTGCTCTTTGATAGACAGCAATTCCGTGAGGGCAGCCCGGAGGACAGCGGTGGTGTGCGGGATTTCAATGTTCACCGGGACAGCACTATCCCCACAGCCAATTGCCTTGCCTGATATACCCCCATCCTCCATTGCCACCAGGAAGATTTTTAAAATTAATGGGTATTCAGTTGATAACGGATTTTCTACAGATGTTGGGGCAGGTGTAATTACCGGTTTAGGGGAGGAAGTGCTGGACATTATTACCGGCGTAGATGATGAGGCAGACTGCGTTGGACTGGGTACCCTTATCGTCGCAGTTGGCAGAAGAGTGGGTTCTGTTTTCGCCGGAAGATTGCAGGCGGGCAGAAGCAGGATGATTGTTAATATAAAAACGAATTGGGTTTTTCGCCAGAATATGGATATCATGCTCAACCTGAAAATTATTTCATTATTTCAATTATCCATTAATAACAACTCCACGCACGATTCATTTTGACGTGGCTTTCTTGAAAACCATCCTTATCTTAGGTCCAGTGGATATATTGATATATTTTGTTGACGTCTATATAGGTATGCAGTGAATGGATTAGCGGAGAAGTCGCAATACCAACAGCAAAATTACAGCACCAACAAAAGCAGCAATGATGCTTCCCACCATGCCTGATCCGATGGAAATACCCAGCACCCCAAACAGCCATCCCCCTACGAATGCTCCCAGGATACCCACTAAAATTTTTCCAATAAGGCCCATGTGTATACCGGTCACAAGAATATCCGCCAGAAAACCAGCAATGCCGCCGACAATAATCCATGTAATAATATTCGTCAAAGTCATTTTATTCCTCCTCAAATGAGATTCATTATGAGTATAGCATTTTTCGGCAGATATTGGATTTTCAACTCCGGTAAGAGCGGATTTTCAATTTTAGTTTCTTTTGATTCATAAAGTCAAATATTAAATCACAAGATGGGGTACATGCAAATTCTTGGGCAACTATTAAGGCAATGGCCCATAAAGGGTATGATGGAATCCATTCCGGAATAAACCGGGCGAGCACTGGGGATTTAGGAAAAATGCTTTTGCAATTTTATTAATAATCGTGTTAGAATATATAGAAACATATTCTAAAGATAATCATTATCTATATGAAAATTGATCCTGAACAGCGTTACAACATTCTTCTAACTAAACTGAAACAACGTAACTGCCGGATTACATCACACCGCCTGGCATTGATCCGGATGCTGGCTGTGTCCGAAGGACATCCCAATGCCGCCGGGCTTTACGACCAGCTGCGTTTGCAATTCCCTACCGTCAGCCGGGCGACCATCTATAAAACCCTGGCGCTTCTCAAAGAAGAGGGGGAGGTGCTGGAAATTGACCTGCATTCCGAGAGTCACTATGACGGTAATAAGCCTTACCCCCATCCTCACCTGATATGCAGCCGATGCAGCAGGATCCTGGACGGTGATGAAGTAATATTCATCGACAGGTTGAACCAGGAGATAAAGGAAAAATACGACTTCCGGGTAGAGCAGTCCCAACTGCTATTCTATGGAATTTGTGCAGAGTGTTGGTCTAAAAACCAGCAAGATTAATTCCTGTGACATAAGAAAAAATCATTATCAACTCAGATTCCACGAAATATCCTTTTCAAGAGGTATATGAACAAAGGCTTCCACGAAAAAAACACCCCAAAAAACATCTTACCCCGTTTTTGAATTTTAGTTGGGCCGAGTCAAATCGTTTCCAACACCCGATTTTATGAAATGGATCGTTAAGAATGGTATGAAATGTAGGAAGCAATGCTAAAGTTTAGTGGGTTCCGTTAAAAACTTCACCCATTGGGGGTGAAAATGTTGGCAATAACTATCAGACGTGGAATTTGATAATTTTTGGGGAGGTGAACGATAGCGATAATAATGATGTCAAAACTCTTTAATAATACCGGTAATTATCAGCTAACAGCACCCTTTTCACTAAAAAGGGTAACCTGGATACCTACTATCTATCAATTGAAACCATAAAAAGGAGAAAATTCTATGGATAAAGAAAGCAAAGACCTGGTTTACAAACAGACTTCCGGCAGCGGCACGACAAACCGGGATTGGTGGCCAAACCAGTTGAATCTTGATATGCTCCACCAACACTCTTCGAAATCCAATCCAATGGGAAAGGATTTCAATTATGCGAAAGAGTTTAAAACGCTCGATCTGAAGGCATTGAAGAAGGATCTGCGTGAACTGATGACCCAATCCCAGGAGTGGTGGCCTGCTGACTGGGGACATTACGGAGGTCTGATGATCCGTATGGCCTGGCATAGCGCCGGTACTTACCGCACCGGTGACGGTCGGGGCGGCGCAGGCAATGGCAGTCAGCGTCTTGCACCGCTTAACAGCTGGCCTGACAATGTCAATCTGGACAAGGCGCGGCGGTTATTGTGGCCGATCAAGCAAAAGTATGGACAGAAAATTTCCTGGGCAGACCTGATGATCCTTGCCGGCAATGTTGCCCTGGAATCAATGGGTTTCAAGACCTTTGGTTTCGCCGGCGGCCGTGAGGACATTTGGGAAGCAGAAAAGGACATTTACTGGGGTTCCGAAGACGTGTGGCTTGGAGACAAGCGCTACTCTGGTAAGCGTGATCTTGAAAACCCACTGGCTGCAGTCCAGATGGGTCTCATCTATGTGAACCCGGAAGGACCAAACGGAGAGCCTATCCCGTCAGCTTCAGGGCATGATGTTCGTGAGACCTTCGGCCGCATGGCGATGAATGATGAGGAAACAGTGGCGCTCATTGCCGGTGGACATACTTTTGGCAAAGCGCATGGTGCGGGCGACCCGACGCTGGTCGGACCCGAACCTGAAGGCGCTCCAATCGAACAGCAAGGCCTGGGCTGGAGCAACCGCTTTGGTACCGGAAAAGGCATTCATACCACCTCCAGCGGTGTCGAAGGCGCCTGGAAGCCAAACCCGACAAAATGGGATATGGGCTACCTGAAGGTTTTATTCAAATATGAATGGGAATTGCTTAAAAGCCCTGCGGGAGCCTACATATGGTTGGCAAAGGATGTCGAAGATGAGGACATGGTGGTCGATGCGCATGATCCAACCAAGAAACATCGACCGATGATGACAACGGCTGACCTTTCCCTTAAGTTTGATCCTGACTACGAAAAAATCGCGCGGCGTTACCTGGCGAACCCAGATGAATTCGCGGATGCTTTTGCCCGAGCCTGGTTCAAGTTGACACACCGCGATATGGGACCGCGCAGCCGGTATCTCGGTCCGGAGGTTCCCACCGAAGAACTGATCTGGCAGGATCCCATTCCGGCTGTAAATCATAAACTTATCGGGGAGAAAGACATCGCCTCGCTTAAGGGCAAGATCCTGGCATCCGGTCTTTCAGTATCTGAATTGGTTTCGACTGCCTGGGCGTCAGCATCCACCTTCCGTGGTTCAGATAAACGCGGCGGCGCCAATGGTGCACGTATCCGCCTGGCACCGCAAAAGGATTGGGAAGTCAACGAACCTGAAAAACTATCCAAGGTCCTCAAGACCCTGGAAGATATTCAAATTAGCTTTAATAAAGCACAGACCGACGGTAAAAAGGTCTCACTGGCTGATCTGATTATCCTGGCCGGCTGCGCTGGCATCGAACAGGCTGCGAAGAATGCCGGCTATGCTGTAACTGTTCCATTCATCCCAGGACGCATGGATGCAATGCAGGAACAAACCGATGTCGTGGCCTTCGCTGTGTTGGAACCAAAGGCAGATGGATTCCGAAACTATCAAAAGACCCGCTATGCCGTTTCTGCTGAGGAAATGCTTGTTGACCGGGCACAACTTTTAACATTAACCGCTCCCGAGATGACGGTCCTGATTGGTGGACTGCGGGTGTTGAATGCCAATTATGGCGGCTCAAAGCATGGTGTCTTCACCAAGAAACCCGAATCCCTCACCAATGATTTCTTTGTAAACCTGCTGGACATGGGAACAGAGTGGAAGGCGACCTCGGATGATAAAGATCTGTTCGAAGGGCATGATCGGGTGAGCGGAGAGGCAAAATGGACTGCCACTCGGTGTTGATCTGGTCTTTGGATCCAACTCCCAGCTTCGTGCCCTGGCAGAGGTCTATGCCTGCCAGGATTCACAGGAAAAATTCCTGCACGACTTCATTGCGGCCTGGAACAAGGTGATGAACCTTGACCGTTTTGACCTTGCCTGATTGCAGTTAAAGCAGCATCAAATAAACACAGCACCTACCAAGATTTTCGGTAGGTGCTGTTATTTTCCAATCCTTAACCAACAAATAAGGTGAACCAATTAACATACTTGAAAAATTTCTTTGAGCCAGAAAATACTGCGGGGAGTTTAAAGCGAGGATTGTTCACAATGTCCAATGAAGCCAGAATGTACCCGCACTAAATATAACCGGCAGATTCGGAGTGGCGTTGAGTGAGAAAGGTCGAAGCGGAAAGTGCGAGATGACCTGCTATCACCGCAAGGGTTGAAGATGCGTTCAAGGCGTCCGGTAGAGGTGGAGGCAGTGTTTGGTCATCTAAATCAGGATTGGGGATTCCGGCGATTTCTACCTCGAGGAAAAGAAAAATAACAACGGAGTGGGGAATTCCTAGTATTCCACATAATTTCGAAAAAGCAGCGGTCATGCGATCGCTGCTTTTTTCTATATTTTTTTATTTGTTGGGTGAAACTATTATTATTTAGAATAAGAGGCTGACTTTTTAGCCAGCCTCAATGGATAATCTTAGTCTGTTGCTATTTTACAGTGTGTAGAATTTGTCGCCGCGGATATTGCAAATCGGGCATTTTTCCGGACGGGAGCCTAATTCAATGTACCCGCAGTTCGGGCAGAGGTAAAATTCGCTGATTTCCAGGTCCTTGCCCTGCCGTACAGCTTCCAGTGCCTGGCTATATAGGCGTGCATGGACTTCCTCAGCTTCCACCGCATACTCAAACATGACCCGTGCTTTATGGGAAGATGCTATCGCTTCCTCGAGCATGGGTGGATACATTTCTGTATATTCGTATGTTTCACCGCCAATCGCAGATTCAAGATTAGCAAGGGTGCTTCCCATACCATCCATTGCTTTTAAATGACCTTCGGCATGGGTGCGTTCAGCTTCGGCAGTAGTTTCAAAGAGCTTGGCGACATTGGCATAGCCATCTCTGGCAGCCATTTTTGCAAAGGCGCGGTATTTTTGATAAGCCTGGCTTTCGCCTGCAAAAGCTGTTTTTAGATTGTCAGTTGTTTGGGACATTATCCCCTCCATAATTTGTTGGTGTATTTTTCTGAATCCGATTCAATCTATTCATCTATTTTAAAAGGAATTTCTTCGAGTTATAATCCCGTAGATTTATTCACCTTCCTTTACCGTTATGGAGGTCATCTTGTCACCCTGTTGGATGATATTAACCACATCCATACCATAGACCACCCGCCCGAAAACCGTGTGTTTTCCGTTTAAATGAGGCTGTGGAGAATGGGTGATAAAGAACTGGCTGCCATTCGTGCCGGGTCCGGCATTTGCCATAGAGATGACCCCGCTCTCATGTTGGAGCGGGTTGCCTAAAAATTCGTCCTCAAATTGATAACCCGGCCCCCCGCGCCCGGTTCCGGTAGGATCTCCACCCTGGATCATAAAATTGGCAATTACACGGTGGAAGGTTACCCCGTTGTAAAATCCCTGGCGGGTTAAAAAGACAAAGTTATTCACGGTTTTTGGGGCATACTTGGGATAGAGATCAAGCTCAATTGTACCCCGCGTAGGTTTCCATCCGGACAGTATAGGTCATGTCCGGATCGATTTCCATCAGCGGCGGTTTTGGCCAGCTTTTCATATAATGAACCTTTCTTATTGGTGTTTATTTACTATAAGGATTAATACAACCCCTCAATTATAGCGGATAGTTGCCATATCCTGCCATATGAAAATGGGATCAATTGGATACTCACATGCATCAATTGAGTCAGGGGAGATTAACCCAGAATAAAATAATCCGGATTAATCACTCTTTTAAATGATAGGGTACGTCGATGATAATGCGCTCTACTCTGCTCTTACGGCGTTTATATAACAAAGCATCCTTTATTTCTTTGGCGGACTGGTTGTGTAAATATTCCTGCCAGGTAGAAGCCGGGATTATCTCGGGCAGGATTAACACAGCCTGCTGACCATCGTTGTGATCCATGTCTGCCTGTTCCAAGAAAGTTAGCAGCGGTTCCGAAATGGAGCGAAACGGTGAAGGAATCAGAACAAATTCGATATCAGGAAACCAGACATTCCAGCGTCTGAGCAATTCCTCTTCATCCGGACCCGGATCGATATCAATGTAAACTGCGGTGATCTTATCGGAGATGGCCCGGGCAAAATTCACCGCATCAACCATGCCGCGGTGCACCCCGGAAACCGGCATGACCACCCGCGGCTTGGGAAAAGGGCGGAGAGAAGGCGGAAGGCCGCGCATGGTGAGCTGGTTGGAAACATCCCGGTAATGCTGGCGAATTTTGAGGAAAATATATACCAATCCCGGAATGACCAGTACGGAGATCCATGCTCCTTCGAGGAATTTGCTCACACCAATGATTACCAGGGTAAAGGCAGTGATGGCGGCTCCCAGGCCGTTGATAAATGCTTTAATTTTCCAGCCCGGATCCTTCAACCGAAACCAGTGGATCACCATTCCAGACTGGGAAAGGGTAAAGGCGGTGAAGGCGCCAACTGCAAATAAGGGTACCAGGGCGTGGGAACTGCCATTGAAAGTAACGATCAAAACAGCTGTTAATACCGAGAGTAAGAGAATTCCGTTATTGAAAACCAGGCGGTCGCCAATGTTAAAAAGCTGGCGCGGCATGAATTTATCCTTGGCCAGAATGGCAGTTATCCGCGGAAAACCGGCGAAACTGGTGTTGGCGGCAACGGCGAGTATTGCCAGGGTGGAAAACTGCACCAGGTAATACATGGGTCCAGTACCAAGCAGCTTATGGGCCAGGGCAGACAGGATTGTTTCATTGGGTTCGGCGATAACTCCAAAATATTGGATCATACCCATGCTCCCAATAAAGAGGACTGCCATTAGAAGCGCCATGATAATTAATGTTTTTCGGGCATTAACCCATTCCGGGGGTTTGAAGGCTGGCACGCCATTGCTGATTGCCTCGATACCGGTGAGTGCAGTACAGCCAGTAGAGAAAGCGTGCATGATTAGAATTAACGAGAGTGGCACTACTGCAGGAGGTGCAACAGCAGCCAGCGTTGTTGGAGAGGTTTGTGAAGATGCCTGAAACAAGCCAAACAACAGCATACCAATAAATGAAAACAGGAATAGGTATACCGGAAAAGTCATAGCGGTTCCGGATTCCCGCAGTCCCCGCAAATTGAGCAGGGTTATCAGAACCAGCAGACTGAGGGCGATCACGATGCGGTACGGCCACAATTCCGGAAAGGCTGAAGCTATTGCTGCTACCCCTGCGGTAAGACTTACCGCTGCGGTCAGGATGTAATCCAGGAGCAAGGCTCCCCCGGCTACCAGACCTGGAATCGGCCCTAAGTTTTCACGGGCGACAACGTAGGAGCCGCCGCCGGATGGATATGCACGGATCGTTTGCGCATAGGATAATGCAACGATACACAGGAGAATGGTAATTGCCAAAGCAATCGGGAACTGCAAAGACAATCCCGCTGATCCGGCAATAACCAGTCCCAGGTAGATTTCCTGGTTTGCGTAGGCAATGGATGAGAGCGCATCAGGTGAAAATGCCGCCAATGCCCTGACCTTATTGAGCCGTTTTTCACCCATCATTTGGGACGGTAAAGGCGAGCCTGTCAGGATGTATTTTAATTTATTGAACATAAATATCACCAAGAATTTAGTTTGATTTTTCTACCGGTACGGTAAACGTATCGGAAGACGTCAGACGGAATTCGTGCAACGGATATTGAATAAGTTTACCAACCTTAATCAGATTTGTAACATAAATATCGTATAGGATAATGCTGGTTTATAGAATCGATACAGGTAATCGTTAAGCACAAAGCCGATATTTCCTGTCCAATGTGGTACTTTTGGAAAGGGATGTCGGATTTTATCCTGGCAGGAGGATTTCTGCAGGATATCGTTTCCAATCAAGACCCGGGGATCATGGCAGTCAGGCGGATTGTAAATAAGCAGGCATAATGCGGTCATTCATTTCAGTATGACTAAATGGAGTGATTTCAACTGATTCCTTGTTTTGCTTCTGTGCATTTAATGAACCTGAACTCAAAGATAATTGTACTCTCATAATAATTGATGTCACTTTTTTGGAATGGCTCTATGACCATACTAATTTCAACCATGCGGGAATTGCCAACCTCAGCTTGCATCACCGGGAAATTACCGAAATGTAATATTATTCATATGCCAGAATCAACCTTCGACAAAAGACTTGAATGTCTTGATCCGGGATGATAGAATCAACTACCTTTTTGAATTGTTTTTGGTTTCTTATGCAATCATCTCAAAATCATCCAGCCACTATCTCAGAAGAGCGAACCCGTCCGATTCGCTTCATAAAAATAATGCTGTTCAGCGCCTCGATTATCCCAACCCTGGTAGCAGGAGCTCTTGCTTATGTGGATGGGTATATTAACATGCCGTGGTTATTCCTGGCCGGATTGGGTTTATTTATTGGCCAGGCTGGCGGTGACTATTTATATTACTATTTCACCCACTTCCATACCGATACGCGAGATGCCCATACAAAAATATTTGCAGGCTGGAAACCGCTCTTTGCAGACCGCTGGATTAAGAATGAACATACCTTGCATGCCGGAATTGCCTGCCTCCTGATTGCTTTGGTCATCGGGGTGTATTTTTATCTCCAACTGGGTGCCGCTGTGATAATCCTGGCGCTGGCTGGCGGATTGATTGCCATATTTTTCACACCGCTTATGATGCGCGGCTTTAAAGAGCCAGTGGTTTTCCTGACGTTTGGACCGTTAAGCATGCTGGGGATAGATTATGTCCTTACCCAGCAATTCAGATTTGAACCACTGATCGCATCCCTGCCGATCGGGTTCCTGGTGACCCTGGTGGCTTACCTTAAAGGAGCGCATTACCGGATTGTCGACGAATCTGACCGTTCGATTATCCTCAACCTGAAACCGAATACGGCAGCTGTCCTGCTGGCACTGGCATACCTTACCTTAATTGCTGGAGCTTTTTCAATCTATCTTGAACCGGCTGTTTTGCTGGGCCTGCTAACCATTCCATTTGCGATTATCCTGATTATGAAATTACAGTCGTACAAGAAAATTAGCGATTATTTATGGGCTACCGTATACGCATTATTGGTCTTTATAATCACCGGGCTGTTGGTGGCTGCCGGATTCCTTATTTCTGCTTCCGGGTAGGAGGAAATTCAAATGAAAAAATGGCTGGTAACCTGGTTCAAAGCTGCACGAGCCCCATTCCTGGTGGTGAGTTTTTTACCATGTCTGTTGGGAGGAATTGTTGCTTATAAGAATGGATCCTTTGATTCCATGATCTTCTGGCTGGCAACCCTGGGTATTGTCATGGCTCATTCGGCTGCTGATTTCATTGATGATTACTTTGATTTTAAGAAAGGGAATCTGGGGAATAAGGTACAGCAATTTCATGACAGCCCGCTGATCAGTGGTGAGGTGACCCTGAATCAGGTAATGGTGGCAACGGCTTTGTGCCTGCTGATCGCTTTTATCTCCGGGGTTATCATCTTTTTAGAAGTTGGCTACCCTGTATTAATCCTGGTGGCGATTGGCCTTTTTATTGTTTTCTTCTATACCTCCCCGCCATTTCAATTGAACTACCGCGGATTTGGTGAAACCATGCTGTTTCTGGCATTTGGACCAATGATTGTGGTGGGAGTTTATTATATTTTGACCTACCAGGTAACCCTGGAACCAATTCTTCTCTCGCTTATTCCGGGAGTTTTCACAATGAATGTTGGAGTGGTCAGCAACACCTTTGATTATGATGACGATGTGCGCTCGGGAAAAAGAACGTTATCTGTCCGGTTTGGGCAGGCAAATGCTGTGCGCATTATCGCGGCAACCATAACAATTGCATACCTGGCCATTGCAGCGGGTGTTATTGGCACCATTTTGCCGGTTTGGAGCCTGCTGGTCATGATCACCATCCCCCTGGCATACAATGCAGTACAGCATGCAAAAAATTTTTCTGATGAATCCCATTACACACCAGCCATGACCCGCATGATTGCGTTATCTTCAACAGCGACGATCTTATTGATCCTGGGATATGGGATCGATATTCTCATTGGATAAAACCGGAAAATTTTCCCCAAATCACCTGCATGGCATGTATTTCAGGACTCTATTGAGCGGCCAATTAAATCCATTTATTGTTTTTATAAAAATTCCAATTAATATCTTGGCCAACCAAAGTTTGGAAAAACCTGTTGAATGGATTTTTATTGGCCAAACAGCTCGATTAAAAGCGGATTGATTGAATCCCAGTTGGGAAGCAGTACCATGGCGCCTTCGCTGGTGGTGAACGGGGTTACCATTTCCCGAGTAATGGTTTTATTATTAATCCTGTCGGTAAGTGCAGCGCGTGCTACAGCCAATCCGATGCGCGGCATTTGCCAGACGGGGATATTGTTGTCCATTGTTTTCATGGCGGCCACAGCAGCAGCCGGGAGTTTTGGCCAGTTGGATGGCAGAAGCGACTGTTTTATCAACGCTTTAACCGCTAACTGCCCGCGCTGCATGCGGAAAAAATCATCTGTTCCGGACCGATCCCTCACAAAAGCCAGGGCCTGATCCCCATCCAGCAGGTGAGTCCCGGCTTCATACCCTGACATCGCCTCGGGAAGCTCGATGTTTAGCCCTCCCATGGCATTAACAATTTCCTTGACCCCATCAAAGCGGATGCGCACATAATAATCGATTGGGATTCCAAAATTATCCTGTACGGTCTGCATGCTGGCTTGCGGACCGCTGCCAGGATCATTTGCTTCAGCAAAAAAATGAGCGGTGTTAATGCGGTTTTCCCCTACATCAGGGATGTTTACCCACAGGTCGCGCGGAATGGAAAGCATATTCACGATAGGTCTTAACGGATTGATGCTGAGGACTAATATTGGTGTCTGTCCGGCTGGCATCTGTCCCTTCAGGTGCCCTGTCAATGCCGAGGATGAGGATATTGGTGCGGGCGGGAAGAAAAAAGTACACCAGGACGACTACAAGGATAGGAAGTAACATCATGCCAGCGAGGCAGCCCCACGGTCCTTTCCTGCGGCGTGGGATGGCTGCCGGCGGGCGACTGGACCGGCGGTTTCTGTTTGGGTACACGGATCGGCTGGAATTGCTCTATGGGTTCGTTGAATAAACTTGCCGCAGGAAATAAATTCCTGCTTGCAGAAGCCTGGCTGCCAGGTGTAATATTGTGTGTTTGTCCAACCCGTACCTGACGGGTGGCTTCCCCGGACGGGTGGAGGTAAAGATTATCTAAATCCATATTTTTATCATCTTCGTTTTCTTATTAAGAAGGAAATTGTACCCTGATCATCTCACGATGGGAAGTTATCCAAGGGCATTGTTAGAACTGGCATGGACATTGGCTTTTATCAATAAGATGTTAAGAGTTTTTCCGCCCAGAGGCATCCATCTTATTAAGTATCTCAAGAAAAAGGTATGATGGTTTAATGGATCAATTAATGCTTGAATTTTTTAACAACCCTGGTATTTCATCCAAGAAAATGAAGTTAAATATTTTACGTGGCATGTCAAATTTTGATTGGTTTTATTACCCTTATCCGGCAACCGCTGAAATATTGGTGACCTCCAATTTAAGCACCAATTGCCATCCAATTTAATGGCATTGATAATCCTTTATAAACGATATGGAAATTTGTATAACCAATCACTGCATGGGCGTTATCGTGCAGAAGCCCAATCCAGGTCCATTAGATCTGCGATATCCATCGAGATCTCTATGGGGGTCAGCTCACTTCCATCCGGCTTGATGCGCAAGGCTTTACTGTCAAGCAGGGAAATAAAAGCAATCCACTGGCCATCCGGGGACCAGACCGGTTCCCATTCTGATCCGGGTTCACTGGTGAGCTGGCACTGGTTGCTGCCATCCGGCTTCATAATAAACAGGTTGTAGTTATTCATGCCGGATTCGCTGCCTCGATTGGATGAGAAGACAATCCAATTTCCGTCTGGTGACCAGGATGGATCGATATCTACATCCGGATGGCGGGTGAGCCGCTGGACATCACCCCCGTCCACGTTCATGGTGTAAACATCACTGGAATTATGGCGCTGTGACACAAATGCAATCCGGGATCCATCCGGGGAAGGGCGTGCATCGCCGTCAAATTCCGTGCTGCCCGGGATTCGGCTGGAAATACCGGAACTAATATCCAATTTGAATATTTCAATATCCGGGTTGGGATCCTGTTCCAACCAGCCATTAAAATAGAGGGAATTGCCATCCGGAGACCAGGCCGGGGATTCAATTTCAATATCACTTTCGAAAACAACCTGATCGGATTGATTCGATGTATCGGAAATGTGGAGTTCCCAGCGAGATTTGCCAGCTGGACGAGCAACAAATGCCAGATTTTTCCCATCCGGCGACCAGGCTGGATCAATGCTTCCGGGAAGGCTGGATAATCTACTTAATACTTCCCCATCGCTTGTTACGGATATTATGCGGTACTGGTGAAGAGTTCCCTGAGGTTCGGGCAGTTTTATTCCCACTGCCAGGGGACCATTGTGCAAGCCAGATAGAATTTTCTGATCGGGTAAACCCTTGCAATCGGAGAGAAAAGAAACCTGGTACCAGTTGACAGTCAGCACAACCACGGCTGCCAGGGCAGCCAGCCCAAGAACTGCTGTGGAACTTAACAGCATACCCCTGGTAAATGGAGGGATTGGCTGGTCAGATTTACGGCTTTTTCCCCACTGCCAGAGAATATATAAAAAGACCCCCAGGATGTAGATGCCCAGCACACCAAGCAGGATCGGTGAGGTAACTGAACCGAATAGTCCGGTGATAAATGCAAGTGTATACAGCGAACCACAGTACCCTTCGGTAGTGCCGAAGCTCAGATCGCAGCCATTGGCATTGGCTAATGTATCTGTGATCCAGAATACCAGCAGCGGAAAAAGAACCAGGATTACCAAAATTAATATGATAGCCAGGTTGAGTAAGACACCGCGTTTCATAAATCACCTTCCAGGATTATAATAAAATAGTATTAAGATAATTATAGTCATAAAATGTAATAATGTAAACATAACTTTGGATTGACTTCTTAATGAACTATCCAGTTGATAAATGGAACGATTAATCCTGGTAATATGACCCGGCTGTTCAGGATTGGATATTTGAAGGATGTATAATTAGGGAGAATTGAATACGATAAGGATAGTTTAGTCATACTGAACAGGTAAGGAATCCATCAATGGCACTCATTCAAGCAACAAACTTAACAAAGATATATGGCAAGGGGGAGACTGCTCTTGTTGCCCTGGATCATGTCAATCTCGAGGTGGAAGCCGGGGAATTTGTTGCGGTGATGGGACCGAGTGGCTGCGGGAAATCCACCCTGCTGCACCTATTAGGCGGTCTGGATCGACCGACCGAAGGATCTGTGTCCATTGATGAGGAGCGGCTGGATCAGTTGACGGATGATAAATTAACCGTCTTGCGCCGCCGAAAGATTGGTTTTATTTTCCAGTTTTATAACCTGATCCCGATATTGTCGGCACTTGAAAATGCAGCCCTGCCGATGACCCTTGATGGGGATAAGGCAGGCGATGCAAAAGAAAAGGCTGCGGAATGGCTGGGTAAAGTAGGATTGGGAGACCGGCTGAAAAGCCGTCCCGACCAGCTCTCGGGAGGCCAGCAGCAGCGGGTGGCAATTGCCCGGGCACTGATAGCAGAACCAAAATTAATCCTGGCTGATGAACCAACCGGGAACCTGGATTCCAAGGCGGCGGATGAAATTGCCTCTCTACTCAGGCAGGTAGCCAATGAATGGGGCAGGGCAGTACTGATGGTCACGCATGATGCTCACAATGCCTCGTATGCTGACAGGATTTTGTATATGAGGGACGGCGACATCCTGTTCGATGAACAGCGTCCTGAGGAGGCACCTGAGGCGCAGCACGATTGGGTAACGGATAAGATGCGACAACTTGCCTGATGAAGGAAGCAAAAGGCTTTATCGGATTTATAGGATAGGTTGAATATGCTTAAACTCCAGTTGATATTGGCTGCCCGTTATTTATGGGGCAGAAAATTGAGGACATTCCTTACAACCCTGGCGATTTTTTTCGGGACCATGGTGGTCTTTGCCACTAATTTAATGATGCCCACCATGCTTAAGGCATTTGAATCTAATCTGCTGGCGGCTTCCGGGCAGGTGGATATTACCATTACACACGAGACCGGTGAAGCCTTCTCAACCAGGATCCTCAACCAGGTGAAGACTATCCCCGGCATCCGGGCGATTTCCGGCAGTTTAAGCCGATCGGTAAACATTCCCGCTGACTTTTACGGCACCTCAAAAATCACTGCGCTCACTTTAACAGGAATTGATCCGCAAGATGCCAGGACGGTCAGGTCATATCCGCTTGAGGTCGGCCGTTTCCTGCGGTCATCGGAAGGGAATAACGCTCTAATCACGACCAGCCTGGCTAAAAAATTGAGCCTGAAACTGGGAGACAAACTGACCCTGCCAACCACGGACGGCATGATTACATTGAGGATTATCGGCCTGCAACCGGAACGTGCCATGCCGGGAAATGAAGAGGTTCTTGTCAGCCTGCCTGAAGCCCAAAAACTGCTTGATCTTCCCAAACGCATTAATACTATTGAGATTAATTTAAATACTACCGATGAAGCCCAACGGGCATCCATCCAGGGTGAAATCGAAGCCCTGCTGGGGGAGGATTACTCACTCGGGAGCCTGTCCAGCCAATCCGAAATCTTTGCCAGTATGAAAATGGGGCAGGCGGCATTCAACCTGATTGGTTTCCTGGCTATGTTTATGGGGGCATTCATTATTTTCAATACTTTTCGCACGATTATTGCCGAACGGCGGCACGATATCGGGATGCTGCGAACAATTGGTGCCAGCCGACGGACCATTGTTGGAATTATTTTAACTGAGGGTTTCATCCAGGGTGTTGTCGGTACTACCCTGGGGATATTTGCCGGTTACATTATCGGGGCTTATGTCACGGAATTAATGGGGACGATGCTTACCCAATTTATGAACGTGCAGATTGGAGCACCAGTTATCCAGCCATCCTTAATAGTAACAACCATCTTTCTCGGCGTAGGTATGACCATCCTGGCAGGTTTGCTCCCGGCAGTTTCAGCGAGCAGGGTATCTCCGCTTGAAGCGCTGCGTCCAACTTCCCCTGAATCAGCCCATAAAACCGCCAGGTTGGGTATTTATATTGGGGCAGGGCTCTTAGTCCTGGCAATACTCGCCTTATTTACAGGGAATATTGGCCTTATTACCCTGGGTGGTTTGTGCCTGCTTATTGGCCTGGTATTGGTAGCCCCAGCCCTGGTACGGCCTATTGCCATGGTTTTCAACCAATTAATTACCAGCATTCTTGCCAGGGATGGCACCGGCAGCCTGGCCCAAAACAACATATCCCGCCAGCCGACACGAGCAGCTGTGACTGCAAGTGCAACCATGATCGGACTGGCAATCATTGTTGGGCTTGGGGGAGCCATTTCAAGTATTACCATAGGTTTTATGAGCGTTGTAGAGCGCAGCCTGGGAAGTGATTATTTGATTATGCCCCCATCTGTAGCGGTCTGGGACAGCGATGTAGGAGCCAAGCAGGACCTGAAAAAGAAATTGAACTCCGTTCCAGGAGTGAGTGTGGTCAGCACCCTGCGGTTTGCCTCTTCAACCCTTAACGGGGATGCTGTCAACATGCTGGGAATTGATCCGGAAACATACCCGCAGGTCGCCAGCCTGACTTTCCAGGAGGGTGATCCATCAACAACATACCAGGAGCTTGAAGAAAGCCAAACCCTGATTATTAATGGTGTCACCTCCGCCCAGACGGGTTTAGTAACCGGGGATTGGGTACGAATTTCGACTCCAACCGGCCAGAAAGAATACCAGATTGCAGCCATCGCGGGTGATTATCTGAATGCCAAGGTCATGACGGCATATATTTCACAGACCAATCTGGAAAAGGATTTCCATAAAGAAGAGGACATTTTCTACCAGATCAATGTTTATGATAATGCAGATCCCGTTCTTGTTGAACAAAAATTGGAAAAAATACTGGAAGATTATCCACAGTTCAACCTCGTTTCCGGAAAGGACTATCTTGCAGAAACCAAGACGCTATTTGATGCCGTCTTTGCCGGATATGGGGTACTGCTGGCTGTACTCTCGGTGCCGTCGCTGATTGCCATGCTTAATACCTTGACGATTGGTGTTCTCGAACGTACCCGTGAAATCGGCATGCTGAGGGCAATTGGAGCCACCCGCAGGCAGGTCCGGCGTATTGTTGTGATTGAATCGGTTCTGCTGGCAGCCATTGGAACTGCCCTGGGTTTACTTGCCGGATTATACCTGGGTTATATCATCCTTCAATCACTCACTACCGGTGGTTTTCCAATTGAATACTCATTCCCGTATACCGGACTTATTGCCGCGGTCGCCGCCGGGCTGCTTTTTGGGGCGCTGGCTGCCATTATTCCTGCCAGGCAGGCATCCGGCATGGTGATTGTCAGGGCTTTGCGGTATGAGTAACCATTTTCCTGGTTGAATTATGATTGTGTTAAATTTATTAAACCATCTGATTTAAAATAAATCCACCTCCGATAAATGAAATAGTCCATGGTTTAAAGCGAATATTTTTGTCATCCGGGAACCCCTTTGAATTTTGATGAAAGGAAATTGATAATTGTGAATCAATCTAAATTGGAATTATCCCGCCTGGAAATCCAACGCTACTCCCGACACCTGGTACTCCCGGAGGTTGGATTAGCCGGGCAGATTAAATTGAAGCGTTCTGCAGTGTTGTTGGTGGGGACGGGTGGATTAGGCTCAGCCATCGGCACCTACCTGGCGGCGGCTGGAGTTGGAAAAATCGGTGTGGTTGATTATGACCGTGTAGAACTTACCAACCTCCAACGCCAGATCCTGCATTCAACTGCTGACCTTGGTTCACCAAAGGTTGAGTCTGCGCGCAGGCGTATGCTGAGCATCAATCCTGAAATTATTGTTTCCACCTATGATACGGTATTTAACCCGGAAAATGCAGAAAGAATTTCTGAAGGTTATGACATCCTGGTGGATGGGACGGATAATTTCCCCACCCGCTACCTGCTCAATGATCTGGCGGTGAAAACACATAAACCTTTTGTTTTTGGCTCAATCTATAAATTTGAAGGACAAACCGGTGTCTTTAATAGCGAAGGTGGACCTTGCTATCGATGCCTTTTCCCGGAACCTCCCCCTCCAGGGTCAGTCCCGTCCTGTGCGGAAGGGGGGGTATTGGGCATTCTTCCCGGTACAATTGGAACCTTGCAAGCAACCGAGGTTATCAAGCTGATTCTGGGTGCTGGCGAATCCCTGGCAGGGAAGCTGCTGATTTATGATGCCCTCGAGATGGATTTTCAGATCATTAGCCTTAAAAAAAATCCAGCCTGCAAAGTTTGCGGAGAGAATGTTAGCCACATTGAATTGATTGATTACGAAGAATTTTGCGGGGTTCCAGTAATCAGGCGTAATAGCCAAATGCTTCCAAAAGATAAGACCATTTCAGCGGGAGAACTGGAAACCAGATTAAAACAAGGGGGAACTGTCCAACTGGTTGATGTACGAGAGGCGGGTGAGCTGGAAATTTCTAACCTTCCCGGGGCGATCCACATGCCGCTCTATGAGCTGGAAGGACTGGCAAGCAGGTTGAACAAAAACATGGAAATAATCGTATTCTGCCGGACAGGGGAGAGATCTCGGCGGGCGGTATTAATCCTTGAAAAAATGGGATTCAATCTTGTAAAGAATCTCGAAGGAGGTATCAATGCCTGGGCGGCGTCCGTGGATTCCAGTATGGTTCAGTACTAGATTGAATACTATCCTTCGCATGACTTTACCCGGCCCTGGTGCGGGTATATTCCTGATATTGATCATGCTGGCTGCAGTCCAGGCAGCATGCAATTTTCCATTTTCAGGTGTGGGAATCCAACCCACCCTGGAAGCCGAATTGTCTCCAACCCCTTCGCAGACAATTGACATCACGCCTTCCCTATTGACAACTACCCCAACACAAACCCAGCCATCCCCGACCCAGACAATGACTGTTACCCAGACCCAGGTAATGCAGCCGAAGCTTGAAATTATCGACGTACCTTCTGAAGAATTAAGCGATATTCCCAAATATAAAATAATCCAAAATAAACCGTTACTTTCAGGTAAGCAGGATTTGGTGAGGAATTTTAACCAGGAAGTTTACTCGCTTTACCAGGAAGAGATAGATGATTTTATTGCTCTGAGTGAGGAAAACGAGGAATTTCGCAGCCAAAACCTGCCGGAATCCTCCAGCTGGCTGGATCTTCACTATGAACCTGGATATTTTTCGGATGAATTAATCAGCCTGAATTTTCCTGTGGAAGTATATCTAGCGGGGATGGCTCATCCGAATCATTACAACAGGGTGATCAACTTTGATCTTCTGGAATCCCGCCCTTTACTTATGCAAGATTTATTCCTGTCCGAAAATCGTGTCATGCCGATTATTGCCAACTTTTGTGCGGATGAGCTAAGAAGCAAAGAGGAACTGCTTTTTGAAGAAGGAGTCCAGCCCAGTGCAGCCAACTACAAAAATTGGGTGATCACTGAGCAAGGATTAATGATCGTATTCGATCCTTACCAGGTTGCACCTGGCGCAGCGGGAACGCTCAGGGTGACAGTACCTTGGGAAATTTTATCGGATGAGATCAATCCCCAGGGACCATTGGCAAAGTTCCAGTCAGAATGAGCATCCAAAAAAAGGAATTTTGATGCGGATCGTATTTCAGATGTTACTCCTCCTGGGCGTACCAAAGGCAAATAAAAAGGAATCCCAGGTATTAATTCTTACTTTGAAAGGCGGAAATAAAGAGACAAATGACTGAAATTCAAAAGTATCCCCTGACCTTGCTGGCTGTCCTGGCGCACCCGGATGATGAATCTTTTATTATTGGTGGGACCCTTGCATTGTATGCACGTCGTGGGGTGGATGTTTACCTGGTGTGCGCTACCCGCGGGGAGGCGGGGGAAGTGGATGCAAATTACCTGGAAGGTTACGCTTCAATTGCCGAACGGCGTGAATCGGAACTCTATTGCGCCTCAAAATTACTGGCATTGAAAAGCGTTTTCTTTCTGGATTACCGCGATTCTGGCATGGATGGTTCGCCAGATAATTACCATCCCGACTCGCTGGTGGCAGCCCCTGAAATGCAAGTGGTGGGGGATGTGGTCCATTTTATCCGCAAATTGAAACCGCAGGTGGTGATCACCTTTGATCCGATAGGGGGATACCGCCACCCGGACCACATTGCTATTCAAAGAGCTACTGAAAAAGCATTTTTTGCTGCCGGTGATCCACTGGCTTTTCCAGATGATTTGCCGGCTTTTTCACCACAAAAACTCTATTTTCATACGATGCAGAAAAAATTGCTGCGCTGGGCAATTAAAATCATGCCCATCCTGGGAAAAAACCCGCGAAAATTTGGGAAAAATGAAGATATCGATTTAACCTTGATTGCCAGCGAAGAGTTTCCCACCCACGCAGTTGTGAACTATAAGGCTGTATCGGAAATTCGGGAAAAAGCATCTGCCTGCCATGCCAGCCAGGGCGGCGATAAAAAAGCCCCGAGCCTGCTTGGCCGCTTGATGCGCATTCGTTCAGGCAAAGATACATACATGCAGGCATACCCCCCGCCAGTGAACTCGCGGGTAGAAAATGACCTGTTTGAAGGAGTCAGCCAGTAACTTTGTGATGCAAAATATGAATTTTAATAATATCAAACCGCAACTGAATTATTCGGCTGCGGGAGAATATTTGCCGTCCCAAGGCGATTATCACGTATCTACAGGTTCTGCATCAGCGGTGGAGGTGAAAATCAATCCGTTATCACCCAGATCCACCAGGATGGAGTCTCCTGGTTTGAACTCTCCCTGCAGCAGACGCATAGCCAGGGGGTCCTGAACCTCGCGCTGGATCGTCCTTTTGAGCGGCCTGGCACCAAAATTTGGATCATACCCGGCCTCAGCAAGGTATGCAGCAGCCCCGGGTGTCATTTCCAGGAGCAATCCTTTTTCAGTAAGCCGGTTTGAGACATGGTGCATCTGGATGGCAACGATCTCCTTGAGATCCTCCCGGCTTAATGGAAGGAAGACAACAATTTCATCGATCCGGTTGAGGAACTCCGGCCTGAAGTGGGACTGCAGGATTTGATTGATGTGCTGCCTGTCAACCTCACCCGACTGGTTCATCCACAGCTCGCTGCCAATGTTGCTGGTCATAATCACAAGCGTGTTACGAAAATCAATTGTCCTGCCGTGACCGTCGGTGAGACGGCCGTCATCCAGCAACTGGAGGAGGACGTTAAAGACTTCCGGATGAGCTTTTTCGATTTCATCGAACAACACAACGCTATAAGGTCTTCTATGGACCGATTCGGTCAGCTGACCACCTTCATCGTAGCCGATATATCCTGGAGGCGCTCCAATTAACCTGGAAACGGTATGCTTCTCCTGGTATTCACTCATATCGATGCGTATCAACGCTTTTTCATCATCAAAGAGGAATTCCGCCAGGGCTCTCGCCAGCTCAGTTTTTCCAACCCCGGTTGGTCCAAGGAAAATGAAGGAGCCAATCGGCCGGTTTGGATCCTGCAGACCTGACCTTGAGCGGCGCACGGCATTTGAAACGACGCGTATTGCATCCTCCTGTCCCACAACCCGGCGGTGCAGTCGTTCTTCCATGTGAATCAGTTTTTCAATTTCACCTTCCAATAGGCGTGATACCGGAATACTGGTCCACCTGGAAATCACTTCTGCGATCTCTTCCGCATCGACTTCCTCCTTTAATAAGGCTTGTTCGTCCTGCAATTCAACCAGTTTTTGCTCCGCCTGATTTTGCTTATCCTCAAGCTCTCTTAAGACGCCATAACGAAGGCGGGCGGCTTTTTCCAGGTCTGCGGCTCTTTCGGATTGTTCAATCTCAATTTTTGTCTGCTCAATTTGTTCCTTGATGGACTGCAGCTGGCTGATTGCGTCTTTTTCAAACCTCCAGCGGATGCCAAGTTCCTGGGAACGCTGTTTTAACAGTTGTAAATCTACTTCAATTTTTGATAAGCGCTCCATTGACCCTTTATCAGTCTCTTTCTGAAGCGCCTGGCGTTCAATTTCCAGCTGCATAACCTGACGGTCAACCTGGTCCAACTCCTGCGGTTTTGAATCTATTTCAGTGCGGAGTTTTGCAGCAGCTTCATCAATCAGGTCAATGGCTTTGTCGGGGAGGAAGCGATCCGTAATATAGCGATGGGATAAGGTCGCAGCAGCGATAACAGCCGCATCGGTAATACGCACGCCATGATGCACCTCGTAGCGTTCTTTTAACCCGCGCAGGATGCTGATTGTGTCTTCCGGTGTGGGTTCATTGATCACAACTGGTTGAAACCGTCTTTCAAGTGCGGGATCTTTTTCGACATACTTGCGGTATTCATCCAGGGTTGTGGCACCGATCATGTGCAGTTCTCCCCGAGCCAGCATTGGTTTAAGCATATTGCCGGCATCCATGGCGCCTTCCGCTGCACCTGCACCAATTACGGTATGCATCTCATCAACAAAAAGGATGATTTCACCATTGGATTCCGTAATTTCCTTCAAAACTGCTTTCAACCGTTCTTCAAACTCGCCGCGGAATTTTGCACCAGCAACCAAGGCGCTGATATCCAGCTGGATGAGTTTCCTGCGTTTGAGGCCTTCCGGAACGTCTCCATTAATAATGCGCTGGGCAAGACCTTCAACGATGGCGGTTTTGCCAACACCCGGCTCACCGATCAGCGCCGGGTTGTTCTTGGTACGCCGGGACAGGATTTGAATCGTCCGGCGTATCTCTTCATCTCGTCCAATAACAGGATCAAGTTTACCCAGGCGTGCCATTGCTGTAAGGTCACGCCCATATTTTGCCAGTGCATCGTAGGTTGCTTCGGGATTCTGGGTTGATACACGCTGTGAGCCGCGCACGCTCATTAAGGCTTTTAGAACAGCATCTTTTGTGAGGCCGAAATCTGGCAGTCTTTTTCCTTCCGGGCTGTCTAAAATTCCCAACAGGATATGTTCTGTTGAGGTAAAGTCATCCTTCATCCCTTTTGCATAACGTTCGGCAGCATTCAGCACATCCATGGCTGGTCGTGAAAGCCCGACCTGGACATTGGATCCGGTCACCCGCGGGCGCTGCTCCAGCTCGTTTCCAACCTCATCCCTGAGGGCCTGGATACTCCCGGATACCCTGGTTACGACTGCCGGAATAATCCCATCCTGCTGGTTCAGAAGGGCATGCAGCAAGTGGGCAGGTTCTATTGCCTGGTGGTTCATATCTATGGCAGACTGCTGGGCAGCGTAAACTGCCTCCTGTGCTTTTTGTGTAAATTTATCCAGATTCATATCATTTACCTTTTTTCCATCCAACCCAAATTATGTCTGGAGAAAACCAGCCATATCCTTATCATAAGGAGTAATCATCAGATTTTGGTAAATGGATTATTAGAATTTCATTAATGGAAAGGAAAGCTCATCCCAGCAATAATGGTGGAAGGGTAAAATTTATTACTGATACTTTAATCCAATACATTTTCAAATTTAATCACTCTAAATCAACAGCGTCAGCAATTGGGTCCACAATTGAGGGAGGAGATAACCGTCTTCAAATCTGCAATGGTTTCTAAAAACCTCAATTTTGAAATCAGGAAAAATTGCGTTTTCGAAGAACAGAAGATCGGATAGATTCAAGCAAGGCGGATTTCATTTGTTCTACTCCAACAATTTGGGAATTTGGTTTGACAAACCTGAAGAGGCAAATATCCGGCAGCATCTTATGGGGAATCCCTTTATCCATCGCTCGTAATAACCAATCGGTTTCTTCCATACCTGAGTGACCCGCTCCAAAACCCCCGACTTGTAAAAAAGTGGAGCGACGGGACATCAGCGTGCCGAACAAATCTCCGAACCTCTTTCGTATGGAGAGCTCATCGATTAACTCAGATGGATATTTTACATCGGGCATGATGATATGACGGGTTCTGCCCACCACATATCCATCGCCAGGGTGTGAAAGTAAATAAGCAACCTGGGTCTTAATTTTCCCGGGAGCCCATTCACCTTCGGTATCCAGGAAAGCGATAAATTCCCCATTCGATCTCTCAATGGCTGCATTCAGTCCTGAGACCAGGTCTGAACAGTCACCAATAAAACCGGTCTGATTAAAGGTGTCCATTATCAGAGCATTAAAACGATCCAATTTGGATCCTACAATCATTAATTCAATGTGGGGGTAGTCCTGATTACTAATGCTATCGAGGGCCGGTTGACCTGTTTCAAGGTTGCCACTGTCAAATAAAATGACACTGACGAGCGGCCAGGATAACGGTTCCTGCTTTTGGCGCTGAAAAAATTGCTGTTCATTTACAAGGAGTTCAGGTATTGTGGTCAGTCTGCCCAGTTCTTTGACAATGCCGGATGACTTTCGCCGCCGTAGGATTGATCTTCGAATGATGTTCAAAAAGCCCGTAGAAATCATATCTTTTCCGGTAGTCAGGTTATGCTCATGGATACGATATATGAGTGCCAGTCTGCGCTGCACAAGGATATTAATCCCAAGCTCCCTCGCCCGCAGCCAGAAATCCGAGTCTTCATGGAACTTTAGTCCAGCATCGAAATACCCGACCTTTTCAAAAACAGACCGGTGCATGACCATGGACCCAAGATTGGTATAAATGAAAGGGAAATCAATATCAACGCCAACCAACCGGTGCTGTGTTTGATTTTGGAGTTTGATCCTGTTTATCAGACCCTGGACGATCTCGACGGTTGGAAAAGCCTCAAAACATCTCATCTGCATGCTAAGTTTGTCTTCAGGCCACAGATCGTCTGCATCAATGAAGGCGATAAATTCTCCTTTTGCCAATTGAATTCCGAGGTTCCTTGCCGCGGCAGGTCCCGAGTTGGGTTGGTAATAATAATGTATCCGGTCGGCAAACCCGGCTGCGACCTGAGCGGTCGTGTCCGTTGATCCATCATCGACAATTATGATCTCAAGCGGCTGGTAGGCTTGTTGGAGAACACTTCCAATCGCCTCTGCCAATAATCTTTCCCCGTTATAGACAGGCAGGACCACGCTAACCAAAGGGCTGGCTGTCATTTTTTACTCAACCATTCGATAAAAGACTGAATATGGCATCAGGTATCCGGTTAATCTCTGTTCCCAGTTCCAGGATATAAGCCGGAACCTTCCGGACCAGGTTTGAAATCGTCTTGAATTCCATTGCTCCAGCACCAGGTAATTGCAGCAGGGTAGAGGGAGCAAGTGCCGTCAATGCAACCCCTGCAGATGCATTTCTAAGACGAGATTCTTTTCCATCTGTTATTTGCGGCAGGATGATAGCCCTGATGGGGAACCCGCGGCTGACTTTCTCGGGGAAATGCTGCTGTAAAAAAAACACAGCCTTGTCATCTTTTTGCCGGTTCTGGTTGCTTACGAGTGGAGCCAGGTTGGGGAATCTTTCCAGATCGAGATCCCCGCGCAGCTTGGCAGTATTATATACGCTGTATGCAAACGGTAACGGGTCCGTTTTAACCAGACAATAATCATCACTGGCATATAAAAGGCCAGCCTCCAGGCAAGCCAAGGCTGTGGTTGATTTTCCTGTTCCACCCTTTCCTGCCAGCAGAACACCTCCAGTCGGCAGGCCGACCGCTCCGCCATGGATGAACTGGTATATCCCCTGATCCGCCCACCAATGGAGAATAGTCCTCATTGGGGAAGCAATTTCATAAGATGGTAAGGTTTGTGCGTCTTTCACCCAGTATATAGCCAGATTTTCCCGAAGATCAATGATGCTGAAAATATTCGGCCCCAAATGGTAAGCAGCATGAATCCTTTCGTCTGTCCATTCCTTGATCTCTCCCCGGTTGCCAAGATGAATCCACCACTCACCCAGAGAGTTTAAAGTAATGCGAAAGAAATAATGGGATCTCGGTCCCGGTCGAGACGCTATCCCAGAGCAAGACCGTTAATTCAGGTGCATCAGTAGGGGGAATTTCCAGGTGGCTTATGGCGGTGGTTAGAGCGGTGATTAATCCGTTCCCAACAAAGCGGAGGCGAATAGCACGTTCACCAATACTAAAATATCGATCTTGATATCCCCCGGCAGCCTGTTCCGCCTGTTTATAGATTACATAAATAAAATGAAAAAATGATAGGCTCTTATCCTTTGTCGACGCTGGCATGATCACTATCTTCTTCTTTGTGAGGCCAACCTTCTTCATCAACCTCATGTATGGGATCTAAAAGAAGCAGTTCTTGCATATCGGAATATTTTTCCAGAACGGGAAATTCAAACTTCATTTTCTCTGATCCAGCTGCCACGGGGGTTTTTGGAGTCTGGCTTACTATGCGCCTGGTAGAGGATACTTGAACGAGTCCCTCCTGCTGCAATTCAACCAGGAGTTCGCGGATGGCTTTCTCAATATCTTTGGACTCACCATCATAGCGGTTAGAAATCTCAACCGTTAGATCTTCGAAATTTGCCCCGTTTTCGATCCGATTCCAGACATCTACACCGGAGTACCGCAAGCTGTAATATACCCCGTTTTCGAGATTGACGATAACAGTTTCCCCATCAATTGTTTCATGGACCACATCTGGTCTTTTTATATTAAAGTAGCCAAGATCATCCATCTTCGTTTTTCTCCATCCCTAGAGCCTGAATTCAGGAGTTACGGACCCCTTAAATTGTATCCAAACATTGCAGATCACAAAATTTTTATATCATTTTTCAACTTTGTTCAATTTTACCTTAATTATTTGTAATTTTCCCAAGATCATAAATTACCAGGATATCCACCGCGGAAGAAAAGCCATCCTGGTTTAGATAGAAGTCCGGGATAAGCGATCCAACCTGGTGAGATCCATTGATAGGAGATATTGAGAATATTAATCGAATGTGATCTCAACCATACTCATAAATATGAGCCTGGTTTGATACTGGTTTTCGATCAAATCTAAATATCGAAATTCCACATATCTCCAGGATAAAATATGAAATCAACCCGGTGCTGGTAGACCTGAATCCGGCAAACCTGATCATTCAATCGGGTGACTTGCTGGAATCCAGGATGATATCCAGATATCCTTCTGCTATCTCAAGGATCGGTTTATAGCAAAACAAACCTTTTCGATCAAGGCACTCTGAGGGTGTCAGAGAAATTCCACAGACATTTGATGATTCTGGATGCGGGAACGCCGTACGGCAAATGTAAGAACTGAATTGGTTTCCTGTCTGACTTGAAACGGCAAAAAATGAGTCCTGCATACAGGTGGGACGATTGTTTAACCGGATGCAATTTCCTTCATATATGTAAATTGTGCGTTGATCCCACTTTTTGGATAGGAAGGAAATTTAAAACCGATATATAAAAATTATCCAGGGAGTTGATTTCAGTTTAGGCATAAATCGAATAATTCAGCGAACTTATCCATGATTATGGAATGGACAACATCTTGATATCATCTGATGATCAAGTTCGTATGAAAAATTTTTGATGAATGGAAATGGTCACCCAGTTAATTCTCACTGATACCTTTCCAGATGAATTGAGGAACTCGAACTTATCAAGGAGTTTTAAATGGATCAGGATGCAGTCACAAATTTTCTGACATGCCTCTGCTATGAAGACGACACACCAAAGAAAGAACGGTTGGCGAAACTATTCGCTAAGGATTGGCAGGATGTTACGGCGCTGGTCCATCGACATACTGTTGCTCCGCTGTTATATCAAACGCTACGTCAAATGGGCGTTATGTATCAGATGCTGTGTTGAAGGAATTGAGACAAGCGACCCTGAAAAATATAATGCGGAATATTCGTATATTTCGAGAATTGGGTGAACTGCTAAGGCAATTTCAGGAAATAAATATACCGGTCATTAAACACAAAAGAGCATACCTGGCTGAGATTATATATGCCAATAGAAGGCTCCGGACAATGGTGGATATCGATCTTCTGGTAAGAAAGGGTGATTTGCATCTCGCCGAACACGAACTAATGAAGATGGGTTACATGATCGATGACGAGGGATTTTGGACCGGTGAGAAAACCAGGCATTTTATCTACAGGTATCCTGAAAAGGATTTTCATTATGAAATCCATTGGACTCTGTTCGAATCCGAACATCCATCACAGATTGACAGAGAGGGCTTGTGGAACAGGGCTGAGCCGGTTGTGGAGTCACAAGCGCCTGCGCAGGCACTATCATGTGACGATCTATGGTACACCTCAGCATGCATGCTGCAGAACATTTGTTTTGGATGAGGATGAGTATTTTTTGTGATATCGGTGAGATCGTGCGAAGCAAAGGGATGGAATTGGATTGGCAATCGATTGCTGCACAGGCGCGGCAGTGGGGCGGTTTGTGCTCTGTCTATTTCATTCTGCGGCTGGCAAAGGAGCTGTTGGGTGTGGCAGTGCCGGAAGAGTGGCTCACATCAATCCGGCCCGACGATTTTGAGGAAAAATATCTCATTCTTGCAGGCCAAAGGATTTTTTATAGAAATTGGTTTGATGAGACCCTGATTCCGTCACCGAATGTTTCCCGTTTATGGGATCGGAAGGGACTGGATCGAAAATTGGTGCTCATCCGTGACCGTATGCTGCCTTCACGCAAGATTATGGCACGGGACATATCCCGCAAAAGCGAATTCCTGGCGCATTTACTTATATTACCCGGTGAGGTGGAAAGAACTATTGGTACGCAACTGGAATATGTTGTGGCGGCTTATGCGAGGCGACCCAAAAACACAATCCGAAGCGGTGCGCGCCAATGAGATCATTACACTGCGGGAATGGATAAGGTCGGGCTGAAATGAATTTGCATAGTGACCTGACCTCAATGGTTGTGCAATATACTTGTCAAACCGACAGACAATAGATCTTGTTCAGGCAGGCATCCTCAATTAGCGGGATATTTTCAGTGTTCAGACTTCCATTGAAAGACTGATGTGCGAAATGCTCCGCCACCAATCTCGAGAAGGTCAATAAAGAGATCCGTTGGGGAACTCATGGAATGGGCATCCTTCCAACCGGGATTTAGGGTTTCGTATTGATTTTCCGACCTCTTAATCGGATTAATGATGGAATTTATTTTTGGAAACATTATTAGACCGTAAGATTTTCGAATTGTTATTATGATGGGAACCTTCAAGATAAATATTTAGATAGCTTATTTCGAAATCGGGGTGATCCAACAGAAGACATAACAAGTGATTTTCCATGAGTAAAATAGAGATAATTAATCAGATTAACAAAAATCCCCATATTGCTTGTTGTATTCACGAAATGAAACAGAAATGGGATTGGTGGAGGAGCCGATAAAAACTTCACTTGAAGGAAAAAATAAAAGCGTTGCTTTTTTCCCTTCCCTGGAAAAGATGGCTGGCAATCCATATTGGGATATGCTGGTCTCAGGATTTGAAAAGGTTGGTATTGAATTTATTGCAGATACTCCAAATGTATTAAACAAGAAGTGGCTGGACTCTAATAGAAAACGAATCCATGTTATCCATCTTCATTACTGCCAGCTGTTTTACACCACACAGGAGGGTAGGGCAAAATTCTCGAGTGTATTAAGGCTTGCATCTCATTTGATCCATGCACGGATGTTAGGATACCGTGTTGTATTTACAGTTCACCAATTAGAACCTACCTATTGGCTTGAACCTGAATGGGTGGATCGTTTTGGGCATTACGTCATCATCCGGCTCTCTGAAAGAGTCATTGTCCACTGCCAGGAAGCCAAACGCTTAATGAAACGCATGTATGGCAGAAAAAAAGCCATCTATGTCATCGGCCATCCAAATTACATAAATAAATATATCAATGTTGTGACCAAAGAACAGGCCCGAAAAATCCTTAATCTATCCGAAGAGGGATTATTTGTATTTACATTCCTGGGCGGCATCCGTCCCAATAAGGGAATAGACTATTTAATAAGAGCATTTCGAAATCTTAAAGACAAAAGGTACCGCCTGGTAATTGCTGGTGCTCTCAACAAACCAGCAAATTACGGCCAGTACTTGCAAGCATTAAGAGGAGCGGATAGCCGGATTTCTTTCCATCTTAAATATGTACCGGATGATGAGATTCAAAATTATTTGAATGCAGCAGATGTGGTTGTGCTTCCATTCGCCAGGATACTAACTTCTGGTTCCGCAATTCTTGCCATGTCATTTGGCCGTCCCGTGATTGCCCCCTGTATGGGATGTTTGCCCGAATTAATCGAGACTGGTGCAGGGTGGTTATTTGAACCCGGCAATGTTGAATCTTTGACGGCGGTCATGAAAGAAGCGGCGTCCATCGATTTGTTGCAAATGGGTGAGAATGCGATTAAAAAAGTAACGCCTTTTTCGCTGGAGTCTATTTGCAAGCAAATGGAAAATGTCTATTTTGATTAGATCTGTAAAGAATGATTCAAATTTATTGTTATTTGTATGCTGAGTTTTCATCAAAAAAATATTGGAAGAGATGCTTGAAGTGTTCTTGATGTTATTCACTTATCAATAAAAGCAGCATAATATCGAAGTTTCAAATTTCATGATTATTTTTGGAGATATGGAGACAAACTTTATGCAGGCTTTGATCTTGAGCCTGGTACTCTACCTCATTTTAGGCATTTCATACTTCGGATGGGGTAAAGCTCTTCATCAATTTTCTGAATATAAAGAATGAGCCAGACACATCCTGCTGTATATATATCTGGATGGGCTGGGCATTTACTTTATTCATCTTTCAGGTACTCCATTTTTTCTTCCCGATATCGGCATATTTGCCTGCATCGATTCTGATAATTGGGATTATCCTATCCCGCAAGTCTGTTAAAAGTGTATTTTACCTGACAAAATTAAATCGACCGATAGAACTGAGATTTGTAGCCATCCTATTTGGTGTTTTTTTTATCGTGATATGGATTGCATTGAGATCGATGCTTCCCACCACAAATTATGATGCCGGACTATATTACTTCAACACGATTCGTTGGATCAACTCATTCCCAATTATTCCCGGCCTTGGAAATTTGCATGGGCGGTTTGCTTATAATCAGTCCTTCTTTACTTATGCTGCAGCACTTAATTTTTACCCGTACTTTAATCACGGACGATCAATCGCCAATAGTTTTCTATTTCTCCTCACATTTGTTACATTTCTAAATATCCTGCATCCTGTTTTTGTGAAGCCCTCGATATTACTGGTATCTCATCCCTTCAAATTTCTCCCTTCACTTTTCGCGCTCCCTTATTTGGGATATCTGGCACTCAAATCAAATGGTTTAGCATCTCCATCGCCAGATCTGGCAGGGATACTTTTACAGCTTACTATGTTTGTGGTGCTTGTTCAAGGGATATCCAAATGGTTGGATGGTCAATACTACCAGGATCAAAATGCCTTGTTGCTATCCGTATTGGCAGCAACTTCTGTAACAATCAAATTAACTAACCTGATGTTTGCGAGCCGGTATTTTTGTGTTCGTTTTTATTTACGCATGGCAATCATCCAGGAAGCAAGACCAAACAATGTTCCGGATCCTCGCTTCCGCCAGTGTAATTATCCTGGTATTTTTAATTCGAGGCTTCATCCTTTCCGGGGTTCCACTCTATCCTTCAACTATCGGACATATACCTGTAGACTGGGCAATTCCCAGAAACTGGATTACCAGTGAAGCCAACTGGATTTACAGTTGGGCCAGGTCAGCCTGGCATAGACTGGAGCGAAGTATTGGGAAATTGGGATTGGATCAAACCATGGATATCAAGGACTTTCGAGGATTTTATGGGTGTGGTTTATCCCCTCATACTTTCCGTATTATTTTTCAGCATTACAATAATCCTGGTTGTTTTCAAGAAATTTAAACGTCCTCAATTTTTAGAATGGGCAATTCTGTTTCCTGTAACCACAGCTCTTTTTTTCTGGTTTTTCACTGCCCCTGATCCAAGATTTGTTAATGCGCTATTTTTTCTGCTGGCTGACTGCATGATGCTTCTTTTTCTAATAGCTATTAATCAAATTGGAAATAAGAGAATATTCGGTGTTGTATTGTGTATCACTTTATTAATAGGTAATCTACAATATTTGATTTTCACCATCCAGAATATCGGTTTAATAACAGAGATATCATATACTGGTTATCAACCTATCCAAATAGTCCCTTTGGATGAGAAGGTTACAAAATCCGGATTAACGATTTTCACACCAGAGACAGGCGACCAATGCTGGGACTCCCCTCTTCCGTGCACCCCATATCTCAATCGATCTCTTATGCTTCGGGAACCGGGAAATCTGACGTCAGGTTTTAAAATTAAGTGAAAAACCGGAGAACTGGCAGGAATGGAATCAGGGAGTCCAAAATCATGCCAATTATGGTGATGGAAACAATGGGAATACTGTTATATTCGGTAGATGGATCTTAAAACAATATTTCTTAAGCGAATAATTACGACTTCCATCTGGCATTGACGTTACCATTTTTGGTAGAAATTTATTCTTTTTGTGTAATAAGGTAGGGGTATAAATTTCCTTTCTTCCATGTAGGGTAGACATTTGGGTGTACAGACTGTAATTGTAAGGGATTACCATTAATGGTGATGGACCCATACCTGCGAACCAGTTCGCCATTCTCCATTTCTAAAAGGATCACCTTCGAATCTGGAAGAATTTCCCAATGAGGTGTCCAAATTGGAACGAGGAATTCCAATTTGAATTGGTCGGCCTCACGAATGATGGTATCCTTCCAATCAAAAGGGACAACAAACAATCGCGGAAGGGTTTCATAATTGGCGGGAAATTGGTAGATTTGCGACAAGATGATTGGGTCTGCCCAGGAATTTGTCTGAATATAGCGGGTAGCAGGGAGATCGTGGTCAAGGACGAAGATAACTGTCCCGTCGGTCAGGTCGGGTGTTTTTTCGATAACACTGGTCCAAAACCATTGTTGGTTCTCCCAGGCTTGCTTGAAATCCAGCTGGATAGAAAAACGATAAGCTACCAGCAATGAAAGGTAAGAAACAAGAAAAGCAATAGCAAGAAATTTCATATGGTGTGCACGGGCGAACGAAAGACAAAGATAGCATAGACTGGCGAAAAAAATGGAGCCTCCAAATGCGGCCGCCATGTGGACCGAAGTCATCCGGCCATAAAGAGTGGTGGGGGGGAAGTGCGTGAAGGAATGAGCGTAAGCCAGGCTGAGCATCACCAATGATGCGATCATCAATCTGGTTGGTGGGGAATCCAAGATTGATCGATAAGCAGTATGCGTATTTCTGGTAGGCGTTTCGGCAATGTCGGGATCGGGAATGAGCGTCTCGGATTGGGTAGATCTATTTATTCGGTGAAATAACAAGAAAAATAATGGAAGGCTTGCCAAGAAGACGTAGGTCAATTCCCGATTCCAATGCAAAAAAGTTCGTCCGGGACCATAAGCAAACATCCAAAGGCTAACAGCAGGACCAATGGCCAGGGATTGAATTGATTGCCAAAGGATCACTTCTATATTAGCAACGCTTGATCCGGCAGCTAAGACCCGCTCTTCTCCAAGATCAATGCGAATAGCTACAACAATTATAAGAATACCCAGCCAAATGATAAAGTGGCGGATCATCTCCCGTAATAATTTCTTATCCCATTTCAGGCTAAGCAGAGGAACTGCCAGGAATACTACATATGCTGATTCGTAGGTTAACAACGATCCCAGACTGACAAGGTAGGATAGGATTTTGTATCCGGAAAGATATAAATGACTGGCAATCAGCAGGAATGTAAGAGAAGGTCGCAGACCTAAAGAAATCTCCAGGAAGGTGTGAGTTGTATCTGCAGGATACAATGCGAAGGTCAATGCCCCGATTAATGCCACAGTTTCCGAACTAATCCTTCTTAATAAGGAATAGATAAGGAAGACATTGACTGTTTGAATCAGAAATCCAATGATGTAGACCCTGCTAAGACCTCCCAATTTTCCACCCAGAAAGGCCAGGGTGCCAGTCTGGAAAAAACCCAATGGTCTGCCATTTGGCCAGGTCCCAAGCCACCTCAAATAATTCCCAAGATCTGACAATCGCCATCCAAGCGGATGGGCTGATCTGGGCATAATCATCTTCATACAGTCCTAGATCCCGAAAATGGAAATAATGTGCCACCCACATTATTACTCCCAACGCAAGGAAGGGTTAGGACCAAATTCACATTCCATGATTTCAGTTTATATTGAATATTGTACTGTTTGAGCGATTGTCAAGGTGGTGAATCCCTTTGGTTATCGTGTATTCACCTCATTCTGGTTCATTTATCCCCAATATATTCAATAGATACCCCAATAATTGTACTGATTATCCATGGAATATGAAATGTAATAATAATGTCTCAATGGTTTTATATCTATCGGATATATCAGGGGGAGAAGTTCCACAACAGGGAGAGATGTGTTTGGGATACCGATCAAATGATTGGATATGGCAATCGTCCCTCTCGCGTGGGTGGATTATGATTGGGCTAAGGGAGGAAATTATTTCAAATTATTAATCCGACATAGAAATTCTAAACAGGTATTGATTGATTAACATTATGGTTTGCCAGATTGGCTAAGATCCTGCTCACCCAAAGCCGATATTCACTTTATAATTAAGTAGCTGCCGAGGAGGAAATTTCTTCCATCAACAAGATTTTCTCTCGTGAAATCTTTACATTACAAGCTCTGGTTGCGATAGTGGTTAAAATTTTAATAATGCAGTCATGCGATAAGGTTAATTAAGGATGGCAGTTTTACTGGGGAATGTGTGATCTCCATTCCTGTTCAAGATAATGCGGGGTAAAAGGAATATTAAGGAACAATTATTGTTGAAAAATCCCTGTGTCACGATCGTGACACCGTCCTTTAACCAGAAGACATTCCTGGAGAACACGATCCTTTCTGTCCTCGAACAAGGTTATCCCAACCTGGAATACTTTGTCATGGACGGTGGTTCCACGGATGGCAGTGTGGAAATCATTAAGAAATATTCCAAATACCTGACCTACTGGCAGAGCCAGCCGGACGGTGGACAGGTTGAAGCAATCAATTGCGGATTTCAAAAAGCCAATGGTGAAATATTAACCTTCCTGAACTCAGATGATTTCCTGCTTCAGGGTGCAGTTTTTCACATGGTTGAGCTGTACCAGCAGTATCCACAGGCTGCCGGATGGGTAGGAGGTGGCCACAGCATTATACAAGATGGCTACATTATTCAAAGCCGTCTTCCTCAAAAACTTGAACGGGATGACCTCGCAAACTGGGAGGATAACTGGTTTGTACAACCAGGATGTTTCTTTTCAGCGAATGCTACCCGAGTTGTTGGTTTATTAAATCCAATTTATGAAAATGCTTTCGATTTTGATTTCTGGATGCGGATTACGTGTGCGGGCAAATTAATTCCAACCGAAAAAATAATTGCGGCTGCAACCGTTCATGCGGATGCAAAAACTCAGAAGTACATGGCCAGGATGTTCGAAGAGGTTCAAGCCATTCAGCGCAACTACGGGTATGAAAGCCTTGCACAAATGACCCAGGGATTCATCGACCGGGCACGCACCCAGAAATCATTCAGCACTCTGGCTAAACTCATGTATTTAACACACTCTCAAAAAAAGATTGCCCCTGACCGATTTGTGCGGCTCCCCAGGAAACTAAATGATGAATAATCCAATTGATATTGGATGATCCTTGGATATATGAATATTCTTTATTGGACCCCGCTATTTTGGCCTGATTTGGGCGGAACACAAACGCTGGCAATGAACGCCATCCCGGTTTTGGCTGAACGCGGCTACGAGGTTACCGTTGTAACCTCCCATGGATTTATGGAACAACCCGATTTAACCGAATATAAAGGTATACCGGTTCACCGGTTTCCTTTTTTAAATGCCCTGACGAAAAATGATATTCCTTTGATCATGAAAATTAACCGGCAGGTAATTGAGTTGATCGGAATTTTTAAACCCGATTTAATTCACGTCGATTTTTCGGGTTATACTGCATACTTCCTCCACGCCACTACCAGGTATCAACCATTTCCTATTTTAATTTCATTGCATGGAGATTTAACCGGCTTAAATGCCGGACAGGACACAATCACCAACCACCTTTTCCAGAAAGCCGATTGGGTGACTGCTGTCTCCAATGCGATATTGACGAGAGCACGCCAGCTGATACCCGAAATTGCCGAACGATCTTCAATGGTTTATGGCTGTCCAGGACCTTCTAATCTTGCACCCGCTCCCCTTATTTTTGAAAAACCATGCATTGCAGGGATTGGAAGGCTGGTCCATGAGAAAGGATTTGATTTATTGTTAGATGCCATACCAGCCATTTTGGAGCGCTTCCCAACACTCATTGTACAAATGATTGGTGATGGCAACGAACGTATTGCATTGGAGCAGCGTGCAATTAGCCTGGGAATAAAAGAAAGGGTTGAATTTATTGGGAGCATACCTACAGAGGATATTCCAACCTATATCAATAAAGCTACGCTAGTAGTCATTCCCTCCCGATGGTATGAAGCGTTTGGAATTGTGGCGGTTGAAGCGGCCTTGATGGCCAGACCTGTGGTAGCGACGAATACCGGTGGTCTTGCTGAAATCGTTATTGATGATGTGACCGGATTGCTTGTCGACAAGGAAAATCCACAAGCCCTGGCAGATGCAATTATTAAATTACTATCCCAACCGGAGAAAGCACAACAAATGGGACAGGCTGCCCGGTCACGTGCCCAGCAGAAATTCAACCTGATGAATTATGTCAATGCCTATGACAATTTGTACCAAAAACTCTATATAAAACAATCACTGCGCAACGGATTACCTAAATGAACCATAATTTCATGGATTTCCCCCCTCCGGTGAGTGTGATCTTGCCAGTCTATAACGGGGAACGATATCTTGCTGAAGCAATAGAAAGTGTTCTTTCCCAATCCTATCAATCGTTTGAATTGATCGTTATTGATGATGGCTCAACCGATAGGAGCCGGGAGATTGCCCAATCCTTTCCGCTTATCAAATATGTTTTCCAGGCTAACCGCGGAGTCGCCGCCGCCCGCAACCGTGGAATTGAGATTTCCCGGGGTGAATTTCTCACTTTCCTGGATGCTGATGATCTCTGGCTGCCTGAAAAACTTGCCCTGCAAATGGAGGCTTTCGAATACGATCCAGCTCTGGAAATTGTCACCGGTCATGTAGAGCAATTTGTAAGCTCTGAATTGGATCTGGATGCTGCAAAAAAATATTCCTTTCCTGATAAGCCGTTACCAGGTTATTCGCCAATCGCGATCATGGTCAAACGCAGCGCTTTCGAAAAAACCGGCTTGTTTCACGAGGAATACCAGCATGGCGAGGCAATAAGCTGGTTTTCTTATGCGCTATACAAGCATACCCATATTTTGGTTTTGCAAGATGTTGTTGCCAGACGCCGGATCCATGGGGATAATATTAGCCTGATAAAAATAAACGAAAAAAGCAGCGTAATATTACGGATTCTGAAGCATTCTATTGACCGGAAACGTGATGATGAGAAGGGCAAGTGAAGTCCATAGGGTTAATTTTTCGCGAGAGCCTATCAGGAGGAACTATCTGGTCAAATTTGGATCATTTTCATACATGGTAATGCGGAGATGTTAATATCGATAACCCCCTTTTGAGTGTCATTATGGTTGTTAAAAATGGCGAACGTTTCTTCCCATTAGCGATAAAAAGCGTGATGGAGCAAGAGTACGAACCTTTAGAGGTCATCGTGGTCGATGGGCAATCGACTGACCGGACGGCCGAGATTGCGAAATCAATCAAGGGAGTTCATTATCTTTACCAGCAAGATCAAGGCCTTGCGAATGCACGTAACTACGCTATCCAAACTGCCCGCGGGAAAATTATTGCATTTCTGGATTCGGATGATGTGTGGACGCCTGACAAATTGAGTATCCAACTTCGCTATCTTGCTGCCAACCCTCATATCCAGGGAACAATTACATGGTTGAAGTTTATCGTAGGTCAGGAGTATTCCCCTCATATCCTTCCAAAGAAGAATCACTACCAGCGTGACCAGATTGGATATACCCCGAGTGCATTGGTTGCCCGTAGAGATTTGTTTCAGATCGTTGGGCAATTTAACCCTGATTATTCCCTGAATTGTGATGCGGATTGGTTCATGAGGCTGCTTGATTTAAAAATACCGTTCGCTGTCATCCCTAAAATCTTGTTATACAAACGAATTCATGATACCAATCTTTCCCTGGATATTGCGAAAAGCAGAAATGAAATGATGCGAATCATCAGAGACTCAGTACACCGCAAAAGATGAGTGACCAGATTGTTTTTTGGACGATCCCGTCCTTATAGAACGATGAAAATAAGGCAGTGTTCTGTTTTATAGATTGTTGGAATTGATATGATATGAAAAGAATCTTACTGACAGGTGCTGCGGGGCTGATCGGTACCTCACTTCGGAATTCACTTAGCAATAAATACCTGTTCCGCTGCCTCGATGTTGTACCGGTGGAGAATGAAGATGATGTTGTCATTGCCGACGTCAAGGATTTCAAGGCTGTTATGACGTCCATGATAGATGTTGATGCCGTTATCCATCTGGCAGCAAATCCTGGTATTGCCCAATCCTGGGAAGATGTCTATTATGACGGGATAGGGGGCACATATAATGTGTTTGAGGCTTCCCGGAAAGCAGGCATAAAAAAGGTGATCTATGCCAGTTCCCTTGCAGTGCATGGTTCCGGAGACAAACAGCATGGTAGACTGGCTTCAACTGACACGCCGTTCCATCCAGGGTCGTTATATGGGATAAGCAAAGCAACAGGAGAATTACTGGCACGTTACTATGCTGAGATGTTTGGAATGTCGATTATCTGCATTCGGATCGGCTCTTTTTATGTGAATCCGCCATACCCTTTAAGTTCGAAGGACGATATCCTGGGGAATTGGTGCAGCCCGGATGATCTTGCTCAACTGGTCCAGCGCTGCCTGGATAGCGATGGCCTTGGATTTCAAGTGTTTTTTGGGATATCTGATAATAAACGAAGCAAATGGGATTTCCAGAATGCTGCCAGGCTTGTTGGTTATCACCCGACAAGCAATGCCGAGGACCTGATCAGTCCACCAGATAAAAATGACAAAAGAGGTGGTGTACTGAGGGACCATGCCTTGTTGATACGTGCGGCGGTACAGGAAGGGCCAGAGGCAATTGAGAACTGGCAGCGCTGGGTGGGAGAGACTGACTTTGAAAAAGATAACCTCGATTCCATCACCTACCGGCTGCTGCCCCTGGTTTACCATAACCTGGCAGGTCATGAAGTAGATCATCCTCTAATGGGCAGGCTAAAGGGGATCTACAGGCGCTCATGGGTTGAAAACCAGCTCTCTCTTCAAACGGTTATCCCTTTTATAAATCAAATCCACGATCAGGGAATCCCTGTCCTTTTACTGGATGATCTCACATCCATATTGCAACTTTATGATGGTCAAGGTGCGCGGCGGCTGTACTCATTAGACATATTGGTTCAGCCGACTGATATACATAGACTCCTGGACTTTTTAAGAGGGCAAAAGATCTGGCCAAAGATCAAATTAGCAGAAAAATATTTATCTGTCGAAACGCCTTTAGAGGTTTGGTCTCCATTCGATCTCCCCTGTACTGTTGCCTGGCGGGTGACGCCTTATATTAAAACACAGGAACAGGCGGTGACCATCTGGCAGCGTGCAGACAACACTCTGGTGGGTGATTGTCCGGTTCTTACCCTCGATCTTGAGTCACACTTTTTGCGTTGTTGTATAAGGGCAATCGGTACCAGAGCCGAAACTGCTGTTTTTTCCCTGATTGATGTTGCATGGATGTTAAGAACAAGGTCGGACACAATGGATTGGGGACGGGTCGCCGAGCTCGCCCAGTTCAATCACCAGGTCTTGCCAATGGTTAAATGCTTGCAGGAGATCACTTCAATCCTTGAAATAAAGAAAGCAAGATCAGCTACATAGACAGTTATTGGAATTACCGGTTTCATGGACTGACCGCCTCCAGAATCGCTGGGTATATCCATACCAGCCATTTCCTGGTCCCTACACCCGGATTGCAAGACGGCTCCTGCTCTACCAGCGTTCACCGAAGGTTCCGGGTTTGTTTGGTTTCTTCAAATACTTTCAATATACATGGGGAGTCAGCCGGTTGAAATCTTTGCCCTGGTTTGTTATTAGCCAATCTTTAAAACTAATGACCCGTTCAGTACGGATGAAATAATGGCAAATTTGCCTGGATTCTATCCGACCAGTTTTATGACTATGAGAAAACCAGTCCACCTTAATTATCTTAATGATTCACAGACAGAACTAATTAATCTCTTTGTAAGAGTTATATTAATTGAAACCATCCGATCATCCCAATAATTTGTCCAATGAATTCCAGGATCAAAAGTTTGGATCACTGGTGGATCAAGGATTGTGGAGATTGATTAAACTATGTACCCAATATTAGTGGATGACTATATTCTCGAAAGGTCATGATCCTTTTACTTGACTATCCTATAACCTGTGCAATAATATAATAAATAAACTCAGAAGCAAGCTTATCTTGCTTTAAGGCGGGGGATCCAGATGCCCGATCAAAAAACCCTAAAAAATTCCAATGAGGATTAATGCCCCGGAAATGGTTAAGTGACTATGGATAGAAAAAATTGTGTTTTATTCGCCATCACGGCAGGCATTTTTTCCCTGGGTCTTGTGGGTGTTGCTGCCTGTAGTTTGCCCATGAACCCAGCGAAGATACTTGGATCAAAGGGGATAGAAACATCCCCGGGTATCACTGTTGTGGCCACCAGCGAACCGGAGCAGTACCTCACCCCGGATGAATACATTCAGAACAGCCAGCACCTGGCGGTGGCGGTGACCTACCTCAACATGGCCGAGAGCATCCTCCTGCTTGACCTCCCCACCGCCGAAATTCCGCAAATAGACAGTGACCTGGTGGAATTCGCCAGGCGGGCTGACGATGTTGCCACCCAGGCGGAAAGCCTCGCCAAAACCAGTGCACAGTATCTAGACAATCCCTCAATGGAGGATGTTGCCGGGCAATACTCCTCCATCGCCCGCCTGGGCTATGTCATGGTCATCCAGGCCAACAACCTGCGCCAGGGGCTGGCAAACGGAAGTATTTCCCGGGAACAGGCAGCCGAAACGATTGAACAATACAAACCCATGCTGTGGAATCCCAAGGTAGACGAACTTACACCGGGACAGAGCACTTTCCTGCCTGAAGGTTCGGCAGCGTTCCTCAGTCCTGAAGTTGTGACCCAGGTCAGTGCAGACACGCAGTTGAAGACCTGGCTGGCTTCCACCCAGGACCAGGTCACCCTTGAATTAGATCTGTCCGTTCTCGATAAAGCGCTTCTCCCCAATTATGCTGGCCTTTCCGAGGCAGAGAGAGCAAATACGGCGACTTTTTATCGAGCTATAGATCTACTATCCACCTATAAAGAGGATCCCTCTGATGCGAGTCCAAACAAGGCCAGGGTAGAGGTACTCCAAGGAGTGACCATCACCGAAGCAGGGGCAGAACTTCCCACTTACGCTGCCGGCAAAGCCAGCCTGCTGGGCAAAGATATAAGCGGAAATATCGGTGAGAGCCAGGCGGCCGGTTCCCTCCTCCACTTCGGGCTCAATGGAGATAAATCCTCCAACCCAAACAGACTCAACACCTTTAAGGGAGGTCGAACCCGCTGTAACCCTTAATATTGCCAGCGTTAAGGAAACAAACCGCTATACCGATGGCGATCGGACAACGGTTGTTTTTGATGTCGAACTAACCTGGCATGCGAATATGGAGAATCCTATCCTGATAATTGGTTGTGCTGGTGGTAATAGATTTGAGAAAACTGAGCAAAACGGTTCCCTCACGACCAATGCTTCCGATTACATTTATAGTAATAACGAGACAGTAATACGCTGCACTGCCACGCGTCCCTCCTACACATTGACGGGCATTCATCCTCCATTAGCTGTTACAGGTCTTGTCGTAAAAGTTGATCCAGGAACAGGTAAAATATCCATTCCACCCAGCGAAACAGCAACATCTACATCCACGCTGACCCCGACACCCACACTAACCCTGACACCCACGGTCGATCACACCCAGAATGCCATGGAAACCGAGGTTGCTGCAGAAAAGACGGCTGAATTCGTCTCCACGATCACCGCCATTGCCAGGCAAACCGAAAAGGCTACCCAGGCCAGCATCATCACCCTGAACGGCACTTTTGGATTAACCGAAACGATCGACCCATGGGATGCATTCCCTTACAGCTCAGGCACGCTGACCATCACAGCCGATTTTGCTGCAGGAACGGCCAGCGGCACTTTAATCGGCGGCGGGACTACAAATCACCCCGGATACAGCATCGAAAATTTCGGGATGGTAGTCAAGTATGACGTATCCTGCACGCAGTCCTATTCGGGAAGTTTCAGCGGCGGGCTGGACCCTGCCTCGGGTGCAATCAACCTGAGTGGAAATGTCACTGGCACGGAGGATTGTATTTTTACAAACTGCAGCACGGATGGTAATCCAATGGATTGCATCAACGGATCAAAGAATCATCAATAACCCACTGACCATCACCGGCATCATCGATAAAGACAGCGGCACCGGCAAAGGAAGCCTGCAGACCTGCTCCGGCTGCACAGGTGATTGGAGCGCTGGCAAGTAAGATCCACACCATTAATCGTAGTTATATGGATATTCACTATCTGAGGCAGGAATACCATTTGCAAGTAAATTGGAAAAGATAAATTCAGCGGTTTGTGCGCCTGGTTTTTGGGCTTGAGCTGCGGTAAGACGGGACAAGAATCTTGTGGACTACACACAGGTTTTCATCCATCATACGGCTGCGGATGCGGGGATCGATGTCTTCAAGGGGGCTGGAGGTAGTGATCACCGTAGCCAGTTCAGCGGCATAGCGGTGGTTGAGGATTTGGTACAGCTTCTCCTTCGCCCAGGGAGTAGCGCTCTGGGTTACCAGGTCATCTAAAATGAGCAGGCGGGTAGATTTTACCCCTTCAAACAGTTTATCGTAAGAAACCGGGCTGGTGGGGCTGAATGTTGCCCGCAGGTGATCCAGCAGGTCCGGCACGACCACAAACATGGGACGATCACCCTCGCTGGCGCGGTAATTCCCGATGGCAGCCGCCAGGTGCGTTTTTCCCGTGCCAAAGGTGCCCATGAAAACCAGCCATCCTTCCGGCCGGTCAGCGTACTGCTGGGCTGCCCGGAAGGCTTTTTCCAGGCTCTGTTTTTCTTCTGCAGGAAGTTTTTCGTTTTCCCTCAAGTGAGAAATTGCCGAAAGTCTTTTTCTCATAATGGTGCAGGGAGGAGAGCTTGGGCTGGGAATATTTTTGGGTTGGGTCACGGTAGTCATTGGCAGTAATATTTACTTTGGTAACAAAATCACGGTCCAGGAACCTTGACCGGATGCGTTCGTCCAAAAAATCCATACTCACATTAGATGTAATGACCAGTGCAAGTTTGTGAATATAGCGGTGATCGATAATCTGGAATATTTTTTCCTGCGCCCACCCGGTCAGGTTTTGCGATCCAAAGTCGTCCATAACAAGCAGAGGAATGTTGCGGATTTCTTCAAACCTGGCCTCAAAATTGGCTTCGCTGCTGCTGTAAGAGTAGCGCAGCCAGTCAAGCAAATCCGGCACGGTCAGGAAGATGGTGGGTATACCCCGGGCAATAACAAAATTGGCAATCGCTGCTGCCAGGTGGGTTTTGCCTGTCCCATTTTCTCCCTCTAAAATCAGCCAGCCGCTAAGGTCTTTTGCATAATTGATGGAGGTTTTAAACGCAGCTTTCAGGGATAGCCTCTGATTATCGGGACTATTGCCATAACCCTCGGGATTAAAAGTGTCAAACGTTTTATTGGCATACCCTTCCAGGTTTCCCTGGAGGTGCAGTTTTTTCTTAGCGTTCTCTGCCAGCTCCTGGGCGCGGCAGGTACAAATGGAAATCTTGCCAAAATCAGGGTGTCCAATTGGAAAGTCATTGCGCACAAAACCGACCCCGTGGCAGAATGGGCATTGAGGATCGCCGTAGATGGAGTTATTTTTAAAGTTTTCAGAATTCCCCGAAATCACCATATTCTCCTTTAACATAGCGGTGGTGATCTTCCTCAGCGCCTTGTCGATGGGTTCCATCTCTTCCCCCTTCCTGCCAGGATTTTAATATGGCTTCGATATAACGCCACTTTCGGACATTGTTCTCGACCGCGATTTGAAAAGCTTCTTCAATCCAGGAGTACGGATAAATGGATTCCGCTTCCATTAATGTTTCAGCCATGATTGGCGTGAGGGCACCGATGTTATCTTCGTAGAGGCGGAAGATATTATACTTTTCTGCTGCCAGGGTCGGCGAAATATGGGGTTCCGCCAGAGAATCCCAATTGCCCTGGCTGCATGCTTGCAGGGATGCCCTGCCCTGGGGTGAGTTTAAGAAGTACAGTTCCTGGTCGTCTGCCTGGCCCTGGAGATTATGTTGAAGAAAAGTCCCGCGTTTTACTGCGCATAGCAAACTCTGGCGTAAAATTACTTCTGCATCCTGGTCCTGTTCAGACAGACCTCCCATCAGCAGCGGGTCATTACGAAAATCTGCGTAGGTGATAAAGGGGTAATCGCCTTCTTGATTTTGGAGAAACCAGAAGGCGTAAAGGGTTACTTTTATTTCCCCGATGGAAATTATTTCCGGCAGTATCCCGCTGAAAAAACTCACCGGTATGGAAATATTTTTATCACCCTGGGGAAAACCATTCAATGATTTCATACCAATCTCGCAGACTTACCTGGGAGAGAAACCCATTTTGGAAGTGGCAGCATTATCGAAACGGGCAAGATTCTCTCGAAAGACGAGCTCGATACCGGAGTGGGTTGGTCCATTGCGGTGTTTTGCCACGATTAATTCAGTGATACTCTGCCGGGGATGGTCACGCTCCATAGCATTTGGACGGTGGATGAACATGACAACATCCGCATCCTGTTCAAGACTTCCTGATTCGCGCAAATCGGAAAGCACCGGCTTTTTGTCCGTACGTTGTTCTACTGCCCGTGAGAGCTGCGCAGCTGCAAGAACTGGAACTTTTAGCTCCCGTGCAAGGACTTTCAGGCTACGGGAGATGTAGGACACTTCCTGAACCCGGTTTTCATTGCGGACATCACCGCTCATCAATTGCAGATAATCAACAATGATCAAGTCGAGGTGAAATTCCATATCCAGGCGGCGGCATTTTGTGCGCAGGGAAAGGGGTGTTATGGCCGGGGTATCATCCAGGAATATCATGGTATTCTCCAGGACCCCAATTGACTGCATAAACAGCGGCCATTCCTCATCGAGCAACTTACCTGACCGCAGCCGCTGGGTTTCGATACCTGTTTCCTGGGCAATGAGACGATGAACCAATTGCTCATTTGACATTTCAAGCGAGAAGAATGCCACATGTTTTTTATGTATCATGGCTGCATTTTTTGCCGCTGACAATAAGAAGCCGGTTTTACCCATTCCCGGGCGGCCAGCCACAATGATTAAATCTGATTTCTGCAAACCCCCAAGCAGCCTGTCTATATCAATCAATCCAGTTGGTACCCCGAGAATTTCCTCATCCTGCCCGGCGAGGATATCAATTCGTTCCAAAACCTCACTCAGTACATTCTTGATCGGCTGGACATCATGCCGTAGCCTTTGTTCACTTATTCCAAAGACACTTTTCTCTGCTTCCTCTATTACTGTATCGATGGACTGCTGCTGGTCGTACGCCAGTTTTGCCATTTGGTTGGCAGAAGTGAGCATTCTACGCCGGATTGCTGTTTCCCTGACAATTTTTGCATATGCGCCAGCATGCAGTGAAGAAGGTGTCTGATTGATAAGCGACATCAGGTAAGCCGGTCCGCCGACTTCTTCAAGCTGACTGTGCTGCTCCAACTCTTCCCGAATGGTCAATAAATCCAGCGGGCTTCGTTTTTGAATGAGACGGTTATATGCTTCCCAGATCCACCGGTTTCGAATGATATAAAAATCCTCCGGTTCAATAATCTGGTAAATTTCATAATATGATTCTGGATCAATTAACACTGCACCGAGTATGGCTTCTTCCGCTTCGCGGTTATTTGGCTGGGATTGAAAATCAGCCTGTGGCGGATCGTAGGGGGGAGATATTTGAACATTCATCGAATTATCCCAGTATAAAAAAACAATGCAAATAAGGGCTTTCAGAATTAAAAGCCGGGGCTTTGGTAAGACCCCGGCGAACCGATCAAATTTTTATCGCTACTTTTTCTCACCCGTTGTGCCATCTTCTCCCGGTTTATCCGGTTCATCATTCCCACCTTCGGGCGGCTCATTATTACCCATTTTATTCAGAAAGTCTTCAAATATAGAAAGTCTTTCTTCGCTTTCTTTATCTATGGATTCCTTTTGGGCAGAATCAGATGGCTGAGGATGGTCATCGGTGGATTCATTTTGCAGATCCTGGTCCGGCATTACTCCTGCGGAGTCCATAACTTCCTGTGAAACAAGGATTGGGACATTTGTACGTACAGAAAGTGCAAGGGCATCTGAAGGACGGGAATCGATATTAATGGTTTTGCCGTTTGCTTCGATTACCAGGTTGCCATAGAACACATCATCTTTTAATGAAATAACTTCTACCCGAACTAATCTACCAGAAAAAGCAGAAATAAAATTTTTAAGCAGGTCATGGGTTTGAGGCCTGGCAACTTCTATCTCCTGTAAAGCGATGGTTATCGCTTCAGCTTCATAAGGCCCGATCCAGATTGGCAGGTACCGTTCATCACCGACCTGGCGCAGAACCACGATTCTTTGCTGGTTGGTCAAGCTGACGCGCACACTGTCGATTACAACTTCGACCATATCTTCCATAACAGCCTCACTCGATGAGGAAAAGGATAGTTTTACTAATTCTAACATGGTGATATGCTGTACGCAACTTGGTAATTATTAATTTCATTTAAGAATTGATCTCAAAATTATTTAGGTGTATAATAATTTTCCCCCTTGATACATCGAATGGTTAATCAATTCTATTTTTAGAAAATGATAAAATTTGTGTAAGAATTAAAAAAAGTGATAATGCAGATGGATAGATTGGTTCGAGGATATCTGAATCTACATGAAATCCAATTTCCCCATAAGAAATTTTTGATGATAACGAGTAGAATTGATTTGAAGGATGGATCAGATCTGTGGGCTATTCTGACAGGAAAATAGAGGGGTTTTTAATGAAGGCAAAGATATTATTAGTCGAAGGGAAAAAAGCAGATCGTGATTCTTTCAACCCGGGTCTTGTTGAAAAAGGATTTCAGGTCGATTGTGTACCCAGTGGCGCAGCTGCATTAGAATGGCTGGTGACGGATAGACCTCACATTGTCCTTGTAGATGCTGTATCCATGCGGACCAGCGGAAAACGGATCTGTAAATCTATTCGTGAAACTGCCGCCGGTGTTCCGATCCTGCTGGTGATTGAAGGCCAGAACAACAGCCGTGAAAATTTAGATGCCGATGTTGTCCTGGCACAGCCTTTTACCCTTCAGAAATTGCTCAACCGCATCAAACCACTTTTACCATTTGAACAAAAGAATGTACTCACTGCCGGTCCAATCCAACTTAATGTTGAAAATCGGTTGGTAAAAGTATTTGAGCATCAGGTTGCCCTTACTCCACGTTTGGTTGTTTTATTAAAAGAATTAATGGATCACGCCGGCGAAGTTGTTGAGCGGAAGAAGTTATTCACTTTTGTCTGGGATACCAATTACACAGAAGATACCCGAACATTGGATGTTCATATCAGCTGGCTGAGGGATATCCTGGAAGATGATCCGCGCCACCCGCGCTACCTGAAAACTATCCGGGGAATTGGCTACCGTCTGGATGTGTAATTCACCGGGTAAATGTTAATTGTTGTTTATTGACATCCAAAAAATTCTAAATATAATTTTAGGTAACAGAATATCCCCATAAAGAGGCCAAGTAAGCGCAACTATCTCTTCAGAGAGCCAGCGGATGGTGAAAGCTGGTGGAGATAGGGCTGAAATCCACCTCGCTGCCCGGAATTGGCAGACAGATCTTGAGAGGTTTCCATGAAACCCTAAGGGATCCGGCGGCATCCGTTATCTCCAAAACAAGGCTGAACCGGTTCGGACCGGATTCAGTGAAAGCAGGTGGCACCACGAGTGAACCCCTCGTCCTGCAAGCGAGGGGTTTTTCATTTTTTATTGAAGGAGCGAGAAAATGTTGGATATTAATCTCATCCGGGAGGACCCGGATAAATTGCGGGAAGCATTACGACGAAGGCAGATGGATGCTGGGTTGGTTGATGATGTACTGTCAATGGATTTAAAACGCAGGGGCTTATTGACACAAGTGGAGGTCTTGAAGGCAGAAAGGAATAAAGCCTCGCGTGAAATTGGCGTGCAAAAAGATCCTCAAGCAAGGCAGGAAAAAATTGAGGCAATGCGCCTGGTCGGGGATAAAATTTCAGCAATTGATCTTGATGTAAAAATGGTAGACGAGGAGCTACGTACCATACTCAGCGGAATTCCGAACTACCCTGATACCCGGGTACCGCAAGGCAGGGATGATAGTGAAAATGTGGTTGTGGAAACCACTGGCAAATTGCCGGAATTTGATTACACTCCTTTACCGCATTGGGATCTTGGTCCCAAGTTAAATATCATCGATTTTGACCAGGGGGTGAAATTGACAGGTTCACGATTTTATGTTCTAAGTGGGGCTGGGGCCAGGCTTCAGCGCGCATTGATTTTCTGGATGCTGGACCTTCACATTCGTCAGGGATACCTGGAAAAATACCCGCCTTTTATGGTTCGAGGGGATACCCTGTATGCTTCAGGCCAACTCCCAAAATTTGCAGACAATCTCTATCATGACCATGAGGAAGATCTTTGGATGGTTCCAACGGCGGAGGTCCCATTAACTGGTTTGCATATGGATGATTTCATTGCGGAGGAACGTCTGCCGCTGCGTTATACAGCATATACACCCTGCTTCCGCAGGGAAAAGATAAGTGCCGGCAGGGATGTGCGCGGGATAAAAAGAGGGTATCAATTTGATAAAGTGGAAATGTATATCTTTTGCAAGGAGGGAGAATCAGAATCTGAACTGATAAAATTGGTTGGTGATGCCGAACAAACATGCTCTGACCTGAAATTACCCTACCGGAAGATACAGGTGTGTACCGGCGATCTGGGTTTCAATTCCAGCATTACCTATGATATCGAGGTCTGGGCAGCGGGTTGCAAAGAATGGCTTGAGGTTTCCTCGGTCTCCAATGTTACCGATTTTCAAGCCAGACGCGCCAATATCAAATATTCTCCTGCAGATGGAGGAAGGAACCGGTTTGTGCATACTCTAAACGGTTCGGGGCTTGGACTGCCGCGCACATTAATTGCCGTGCTTGAAAATTACCAGCGAAAAGATGGTTCGGTTGTTGTGCCGGATGTATTAAAACCCTACATGGGTGGAATCGAAATCATCGAACCTGCTTGAGAAACCAATTACAGTGGAAAATATCGGTAATAATGTTCTGCTGATCATTCTGCTTGTGGTTGAGCTGCTTGGCTTGCTCGTTTTGGTCATCCCCGGCTTACCCGGTCTGGGTATCATCTGGGTGTGCATCCTGGTCTTTGCACTTATCCAGGGATTGGATTGGCCAGGCAGCCTCTTGTTTGTTTTAATTACAATATTAATGCTGATTGGAAGCCTGGCAGATAATGTGCTGATGGGTGCAGGAGCTCGTAAAACCGGGGTTCCCTGGTTATCTATTGGATTAGCCCTGTTGGCTGGGGTAATTGGCAGCATCCTTTTTTTTCCTTTCGGAGGCCCCCTCTTTGCACTGGCAGCTTTATTTATATTTGAATTATTCCATCAAAAAGATTGGAGAAAAGCATTTATATCGAGCCGCAACCTGGCTGCAGGGTGCGGCTGGGCTGTAATTGCCCGTTTAATCATTGGAGTTATCATGATTTCTTTGTGGGGAGTATGGGTCATGATTGCTTATGGATAAACAACCAGAAAATCTGCTTAATCCACGAATCCTTAATGCTGGAAGGGTGGAACAATTGCCGAATGGGGGTTGGCACCTCAGCCTTCCTGCTGGCAAAGAAGGAGAATACCGCCTTGCTCAAGTAGATGATTACATGCAATCTGCCCGCGGTGATTTCTTATTCAAACCGCCTTTCCATCTTTCGCTAAATGCCAGAACATCACATACCAGCATCCCGGGCACCTGGGGATTCGGATTCTGGAACGATCCTTTTGTGATGGGATTGGGATTGCCCGGGTCCCGTGTAAGGCTTCCGGCATTACCGAATGCAGCCTGGTTCTTTCATGCATCCGCTGATAATTACTTGAGTTTCCGGGATGATCTTCCGGCGAATGGAATGCTGGCAGCAGTATTTTCAGCACCATTGATACCTTCCATATTCTCACTGGCAGCTCTTCCATTCGCTCCACTGCTTTTTCTGCCAACGGCAGCACGTCTCCTCAGGCGTTTTGCGGCGGGTATTGTAAAAGAGGCGTCCTCTCAAATCGTATTGGATTGGACATCCTGGCACCATTTTGAAATCGAAGCAGTCCCGGAGAGGATAATTTTTCGGATAAACGGTGATGTCTGCATGGAAACGCGAATTATCCCCCAAGGCCCGTTGGGATTGGTCTGCTGGATTGATAACCAGTTCATTGCGCTGCAGCCTGATGGAAAATTCCGCTTTGGTGCCTTGCAATCCGATATGAGTGTGTGGCTGGAAATCACCGACCTGATTATCAGGAAGAAATAACCAGATACCTGAAATTTGGGACAAATCCAGGTTTACATTCCTGTCTTTTCTTGATTTATTTGTTTATTGAATCACCTTACTCTTGAGTTCCAGGATTAATACATCCAGGAAGAGAAGCGCCTATCCAGCTTAGCATCCAAGCGTTTTTTGACATGTCAGGACGGCTGGGCTATACTTAATCGTAAGTTAAAAAAACACTCTTTGAGGAGAACGATGTGATGGCTTCCAGGGAACCATTTAAACTGACCTATGCAACCATGTTCAACCCGCCGGAGGAAATGCACACCCGATTTGATCAGGCTGTGGAAGATACTCTCGGTAACCTGGGCAAAGAATATGGAATGATCATTGATGGAAAAGAGCGGTATTCAAAAGATAAATTTGAAAAACGGTCTCCTGCAAATACAGAGATGGTGCTGGGCATTTTTCAAAAAGGAACGGCACAGGATGCAAGGGATGCTATTGCTGCAGCACGCAAAGCCTTTCCAATATGGAGCCGTATGCATTATCAGGAGCGGGTGAAGCTGATCCGTAAAGCGGCAGATTTGATTGATGAACGAATATTTAAGATCAGCTCAGTTATTACATTAGAAGTCGGAAAAATAAGGACAGAATCCATGGGAGATACGGCAGAATCTGCCGATCTTATTCGTTTTCCATGTTCTCAAATGGAGGAAAATAATGGTTTTGTTGTAAAAATGAACAAAGATCCGCTGGTGGGTTATGATGCAGTGAATTATTCTGTATTAAAACCCTATGGTGTCTGGCTGGTGATCAGCCCGTTTAATTTCCCTGGAGCGCTCACCAGCGGCCCTGTAGGAAGTACCCTGATAGCCGGTAACACTGTTGTGATCAAACCCTCATCCGATACTCCCTGGACTGTCCGGCTGATTGCTGAATGCCTGCGGGATGCTGGTCTACCGGATGGGGTATTTAATTTTGTTACTGGTCCGGGAAGCACACTCGGCCAGGCCCTCATCGACAGTGAGGATGTGGATGGAATCACTTTCACTGGCTCTTATGATGTTGGGATGAAAATCTATCGTGATTTCTCCCAGTTCAAATGGGTGCGTCCGGTTATCCTGGAGCTTGGCGGAAAAAATCCTGCTATTGTTTCACAAAATGCGGATCTTGATACAGCTGCTACGGGTATTTTTCGATCTGCATTCGGTTTACAGGGTCAGAAGTGTTCTGCCTGTTCAAGGATTTTTATTGAAGCACCGGTTTATGATCAACTGGTTGAACGGCTGGTTGATCTTACCGGCAAGATATTGGTCGGGGATCCTACCAGGAGAGAGGTGTTCCTGGGTCCGGTAATTAATCGCAACTCATTTGAGGAATTTCAGGGCTATTGCGAGGAATTAAACCAGGATGGCAGGTTTCTGACCGGTGGAAGAATACGCAGCCATGATGAATTTGCCCGGGGATACTTCTGCGAACCGACTATTGTCGCCGACCTTCCATTAAACCACCGTCTCTGGAAGCACGAGATGTTTCTTCCAATAACCACCGTTACAAAGGTAGATAATCTCTCCGCAGCAATGACTCTTGCCAATAATGTGGCCTATGGACTGACAGCCGGATTTTATGGCACAGAAGAAGAGGGAAACTGGTTCCTGGAAAATGTTCAAAGCGGTGTTGCTTATGTTAACCGGCCGCAGGGAGCTACTACAGGAGCCTGGCCCGGTTACCAGCCTTTTGGAGGGTGGAAGGCATCAGGAGCGGTTGGAAAAAGTGCTGGAGGACCTTATTATTTACAATATTATATGCATGAACAATCCCAGACGGTGATAAGAAAGGGTTAATCGCCAGCCTCACCGATCCATCCAATCGGATTCCTACATGAAAAATGTTATGGACCGGAAATGAAAGGGATGGTAAGGCAGTCAGCTCCTGTCTTAATACCTTTCGACGAATTCTGATGCATAATTTGGGCGCAGTTTATTCAATCAGGTTAAGATTAGATATGATGCTTTCCATGATATGTACATGGGGGTAAATTGATAATCTGGGATATTGTCATCATTCAGATTTATAAAAAATCCACCTCATTCGCTCCAAGGATGCACCTTAGTTGTTTGGGGAATTAGATGGAAAAACAAGGGTTTTATGGACAATAAAAATCATTGTGCAAATTGCACGATTGTTATGGTAATCGTCACAATAATGTAATATACGGAGTAGATATTAAATGAAGGAATTCGATAAAAAAATTGAGGTGCTGATCACCGTCCCGACGCCAGAAAATCTATTGGAAGAATTGAGACAGGTGTCCCCTCAGATTAACATCACACTTCAACCCGCAAATTCACCATCAGAAATCCCGCTTGAGATATGGCAGCGTGTAGATGTGTTATATACCCTAAATGTCTATCCCGAGCCGGAATGGGTACCAAATCTGCGCTGGATCCAGCTGTACGTCTCAGGAGCGGATTATGCCATGAAATTTCCGGTTGTACAACAGCCCAACATTCTGGTTACTACTTTGAGCGGGTCCAACTCAATCATGGTAGCCGAATTTACAATGATGCTGCTATTAATGATGGGTCATAATCTTCCAGGGCATATCTACAGGCAACAGAATAAAACATGGATAGCAGATCAATGGAACCAACCAAACTTACGCCAACTTCGGGAGAGCACTGTTGGCCTGGTTGGATATGGCAGCATTGGCAGGCAAATTGCACATTTCTTGACGATATTTGATGTGAATATACTGGCAGCAAAAAAGGATTTAAAACATTTAAGGGATACCGGCTATTATCTTAAAAACAGCGGGGATCCTGAAGGGGATTTATTTAATCGCATGTATCCAATAAAGGCTCTTAAATCGATGCTCCGAATTTGCGATTTTGTGGTTGTAACTCTGCCAATCACATCGGCGACAAAAGGAATGATCGGGGAAGATGAACTGGCTGCTATGAAAAAAGATGCCTACCTTATCGTTGTAGGCAGGGGCGGGGTAGTTAATGAGCAAGCCTTATTAAAGGCACTCGTTAATAAGTCCATTGCTGGAGCAGCCCTGGATGTATTTTCTGAAGAGCCATTACCAAAAGAAAATCCACTTTGGGACGCCCCTAACTTATTAATTACTCCGCATATAGCCGGAATTGGTCCCAACTACGCCCGGGATGGTATGGCTTTGTTTTGCGAGAACATGAAAAGAAATATCGATGGAACTCCGCTTTATAACCGGGTGGATCTCAAACGTGAATATTAAAAAAATATTTAAGTTCAAACCAAGCGATCAAAAGATCAATGGACAAAAGCATTTTGATATTGTTTTTTTTGATCTTGGAAAAACACTTCTATATTTCCATGGAGACAGCCAGGATGTATTTCAAAAGGGAAAACAGGAGCTTTTTAAAATCTTAAAGAAGAAACTTCCCGGACTGGATGAAACAAGATTTCTTACAGAATTTGACCACAGAATCCAGGAATATTACCTGGAACGTGATGAGGGGTATGTTGAATTTACAACTTACAAAATCCTAGATCGATGTCTTGAAAATCATGGTTATTCGAAAGTCTCTCCGAAATTATTGCATAAAGCCCTTGAAGGTATGTATTCCTTCTCAGAGAGATTTTGGCACCCTGCAGAAGATACAATACCTACCTTGATCACATTAAGAAAACAGGGGTACAAAATCGGGATTATCTCGAATGCGGGAGACGCTAAAAATGTCTACCGATTAATTGACCGGAACCATCTCCGGCGGTACATGGATGTTATATTCATATCTGCTGAAATTGGTGTCCGCAAACCGGCACCCTTGATTTTTAAGATGGCATTAGACCATCTTGGGGGTTCTCCTTTGGATGCCGTTATGGTAGGGGATACCCTGCGGGCGGATATCCTGGGGGCGAAACAAGTTGGTATTTCTTCTATTTGGATCACCCGCCAGGCGGATACTCCTCAAAATAATGAGGATCGCTCAACCATTCTCCCGGATGCGAGCATATCTACCCTGATGGAATTGCCAGACCTGATGATCAATTGGTCAACTCGGGCAGGCGAGAATATCACAGCATAATTACCCCATCATTGAACAAACCATGAGTATCTCTCCCCCACTCTGCTAATAAATTATTAAAAAAATCCACCCTTTCAAGAATCCGTACTGTTTATTTGGCAGATGCCTGACTCCCAATTTTCGCATTCCGCTATATGTTAATTCATTTCAATTCAACATCAATATTAATCCAGCATGGTAGAATTTGTAATCATGGATTTATTTGATCACTCTCTCAATGAAGACCTAAAAAAGGAAGCTCCCCTGGCAGACAGGCTCAGGCCAAAATCCTTTACTGATTTTGTTGGACAGGAGCATATCATCGGTGAAGGCAAACTGCTGCGCCGGGCAATTGAAGCGGACAGGCTGTTCTCATCGATTATCTTCTTTGGTCCACCCGGTACAGGAAAAACCACCCTGGCGAAAATCATCGCCCAGTATACCAAGGCACATTTTGAGTCCATCTCAGCTGTTTTAGCAGGGGTTGCGGACCTGAGGAAAGTCATTCATGACGCCCAGGAACGTCGCAAATTATATAAAAACAGGACGATTCTGTTTATCGATGAGGTTCACCGCTGGAATAAAGCTCAGCAGGATGCCCTGTTACCCCATGTTGAAACAGGTGTTATCACTCTGATCGGCGCGACAACCCAAAATCCCTATTTTGAAGTAATTCCAGCGCTTGTCTCCCGGTCCCGCATATTCCAACTTGAACCATTAACCAATAAGCACCTCAATACCATATTAAATAGAGCCATTGAAGACAAAACACACGGTTATGGGAAACTCAAAGTAGAGCTAAATGACCAGGCATGTGATTTATTAATAGAATTGTCGGGCGGGGATGCCAGGAACTTGTTGAATGCTCTTGAATTGGCTGTTGAAAGTACACCCCCGGATACTGAGGGTACGATACAGCTTGATGGTGATGTTGTCCAGGAATCGATTCAAAAGCGGACAATGCTGTATGACCGAAATGGTGATGCCCACTATGACACCGTCTCAGCCTTCATCAAATCTGTGCGCGGTTCCGACCCGGATGCGGCATTATACTGGCTGGCAAAAATGATTTCTGCCGGTGAGGATCCCCGTTTTATACTGCGCCGGTTGATAATCCTGGCCGGTGAGGATATTGGCCTTGCAGACCCGCGTGCGCTCCAGGTAGCTGTATCCGCCGCCTATGCGTTTGATTATATTGGTTTTCCGGAAGGAGTTTACCCGATTGCTGAGGCGACCCTTTACCTGGCCACTGCACCCAAGTCCAACAGTGTTGGATCATATTACAGAGCACAAGGACTTATTGAAGAGCAAGGAGTTGGTCCGGTACCAATTCATCTTATGGATACAAATCGAGATGCCAAAGGATTGGGGCATGGGAAGGGATACCTTTATCCGCATGACTACCCGGGCAATTTTGTACTGCAGCAATATCTACCGCAGGGTTTGGAAGGGACTATATTTTATAAACCTTCCAACCAGGGATATGAGGCCGAAATTGCCATAAGGGTAACTGCGTGGCGGGACGCTCGAAATAATAGCAAGACTGGTAACAAGGAAGTTACTGGAAAGGATATAGATGACGGTTTTCCTGTTGATCCGTCACGGTGAAAATGACAGCATAACAAAGGGCAGATTAGCCGGCAGGAAGCCCGGGGTCCATCTCAACGATATTGGGAAGAGCCAGGCTGTCAGGATAGCTGAAACCCTTTCGGATTTTTCAATTAAAACGATCTATAGCAGCCCATTAGAGAGGGCCATGGAAACCGCCAGGCCGACAGCCGATTTGAAGGGGTTACCCGTTCTCATTGCCCCGGGATTAATCGAAGCTGATTATGGCAGCTGGCAGGATCAATCTATAAAAACGCTGCGCAGGTTGAAATTGTGGAAACTGGTCCATGAAACCCCAACGAAAGTTCGCTTTCCTGGAGGGGAGAGCATCCTGGAAATCCACGAACGGGTGGTTAAAGAAATTGATGGTTTGGCGGGAAATTATGGTGAAAAAGATGTTGTTGCAGTATTTTCCCATGCGGATATACTGCGCATAGCTATTGCCCATTACTTAAATATGCCGCTGGATGATTTCCACAGGCTGCAAATTGATACGGCATCCATCACCGTATTGATCCTTTCCTCGGCGAAGCCGCGCCTGAGCCATATCAATCATCACCGATACAATAAAATTGGAAAAGCGCCAAAGCCAGGGAAGGGTAATCCTCCCTGTATGATTCTCCGTCATAGATGCGGAAGAGCTCCGCAAAAAACCTATCGGATCGGAGATGTCATTCTCCTGGATGTGCGACGAAACGGATGAGACAGCCCTTGCGTCGCTCAAAATTCCCACAGATGTGTATCTCCCGATGAGCGAGATTACCAATAGACGGCTGGCAAACCTGCCGCAGCCTTCGGGTGGCAAGAGCAAAGATAATTGCCGTCATGTGCCACCATGGCAGCCGCAGCATGCTGGTCTGCCAGCGGCTCGACAAAATGGGCTGGAATCGGTTTACAATTTGAATGGCGGTATAGATGCCTATGCCAATTGAGTTGAATCAGGATTGGAATGTATTGAACTAATAATGAGAAAATCCGGAACTCAAATGGTTTAAGATCCGGATTTTATTTCATACTAACCTGGCTTACGATCTTAATTCAAAATCAGCAAATATCCATTTTTCGATTAATTTCAACCATATAATTCTTTACTGCAGCGATGGAAGGAAGGGTCAGTGCCTCGACTGGCAATTTTTTCACACTCCGCTTTATTCAGCATGCGCATCAGGTACTTTATGCATGGAACTGAAGTATGTGCCATGCTGAATTCGTCAAGACCCAACCCGAGCAGGAGTGGTGCTGCCAATTCATCTCCGGCCATTTCCCCGCATAGCCCAACCCATTTTCCTTTAGCATGTGCATCCTGGATGGTTTTATTGATCAGCCGGATAACGGCAGGGTGGATATGGACTGGCGAGGTTTGCCACGCGTTCATTGCCACGGTCAACTGCCGTGGTGTACTGGGTTAGATCATTGGTCCCAATACTGAAGAAATCGACATAATCGGAAATTTCGCTGACCAGCATCACAGCAGAAGGTACTTCCACCATGATTCCATATTGTAATTTTTCCGGGACTGGTTTGCCCTCTTTGATCAGATCTCCCTTCACTTTTTCCAGCATTTGCCGGGCACTGATAACTTCTTCAAGGTTGGAAATCATTGGAATCATGATGCGCAGGTCTGTTTTTTCTCCTGCCTGAAGCAGGGCAGACAGCTGCTGCTCCAGCACTTCCGGACGTTCACTCATGATTCGTATGGCGCGCCATCCCAGGAAAGGGTTGTCTTCTTTTTGAAGTCCAAGGTAGGGCACGTTCTTATCACCGCCGATGTCCAGTGTTCGGACAACAACGGGGCGGTCGCCCATCACCTCAAAGATTTCCTTGTAGATTTTAATCTGTTCATCTACTGTCGGCAGGGCGGTACGGTCCATATAGAGGAATTCTGTCCGTAATAATCCAACGCCTTCCGCACCATACTCTACCGAAATCCTGGCATCATCTGCACTGCCAATATTGGATACAATCTCCACTTCAAACCCATCTGTTGTTACCGCGGGTTCATGCGCTGAAGCCAATTGGATTACCCACACATCCTCAATTTCTTGCTGATTTTTCTTGGCTGTACGGATTTCATTTTCATCCGGCTTGATGATAACGGTCCCATCTCCTCCATTAATTATCAGGATGGAATCTTCCTCAATATCATCCAATACGAAAGGGGCACTGACAATGGCTGGAACACCCAGGCTGCGCGCCATGATGGCCACATGCGAGGTAGGTCCACCTTTCACTGTACAAAAACCCAGGATGACTTTCTTGTCAAATTGGACTGTATCGGAAGGGTACAACTCGTCGGCGGCGATTACCACCGGGAAGGGCGGATTGGTATTTTGTCCTTTTCCGGTACCAGACAGGGATTGGATAATCCTGCGCCCGACATCCTGGATATCCTGGGCACGTGCCTGGAAATATTCATCCGCCAGGGCAAGCAGCATATTGGCATAATATTCGACACCTTCCTGTACCGCTGCCTCAGCATTTATCCTCTTTTCACGGATGATCTTTTTTACTGTATCAATAAATTCCGGATCCTCCAATACCATCGCATGGGCCTGAAAAATAGCAGCCTCTTCCTCTCCAACCATCGCCAGGGTGCGTATATGCAAGTCTTCCAACTGTTTTTTAGACTCCTGGAGGGCAGTGTCAAGACGCAGTTGCTCTGTGATGGGATCGCTGTCCGAAATAGTTCTAACTTCTACTTTTATTGGCCGGTAAATCCAAACAGGGCCTATTGCTATACCAGGTGATGCACCAATCCCTTTTACAATAGTAGACATTTTATGCCCCTTCGCCGAAATTGCTCTCGATTAATTCAGTCAGTGCTATTAAAGCCTGATCAGAGTCTTCTCCTTCAGCTTTGATGGTGATGTTTGCCCCTTGATTTGCACCCAATGTTAGTATCGAGAGAATACTCTTGGCGTTGACGTCCTTTTCGCCAAATGCTACACGGATATCAGATTTGAACTGGTTGGCAGTTTTAACAAAAACAGATGCTGGCCTGGCATGGAGTCCGGATGGATGTTGAACGGTAAGATTTACTTCAGGCATAATTCATTCCTCCTCTTCCGAAAATTATTGAATTAATTATACAAGATTATGATTAATATGATCAATTAATTGTAATGCGTTCAATTGTTGATACACGATCCTCACAAGATCTCAGGGAGAAAAGACGGGTTCCTGTTTTTGTTTTAACGCCAGCCAGTATGTTCCCAGCATTCCGGATATCCCGCAGAAAAATGCAAATATTATAAACATAGTCTCCATGCCAAACGAGGCTGCTAGAATACCCCCCAACCAGGGGCCAATGAACATGCCAATGGAATAAATTGTCTGATGTAATCCCATGGCAGTTGAGCGCTCATAATTTTGCACGTGTTCAATACTCATTCCCATCAGGGTTGGGTAGGTGAGACCAGATGCCAGTCCTGCGATCAACTGTGCAACAAAAATAATGGCGAATGTTTTTGCCTGCGATGCGATGATTAAACTCAATGCCAGGAGAATGAAACCGATAAATGTAAAGATTACCGGTTTTATTTTTTTTACTATAAAAGAAACAGAAAAATTGCCAATCATAAACACCAAGAGATACATACTGACCAGCAGGCTGATCATAACCTCTGATGCGCCGAGGTTGCGGGCTACAATGGGAAAAAAGCTGTATGGTCCTGCCCAGATCATTAATTGGGTGATTGCATCCAATATGGATGGGAGCATGACGTCATAGCGGTTGGCCAGGATTTTTAGACCATCCAATGAAATTTTCATCCTGGCTCTTTTTGGTTCTTTAATGAGTAAAACTGCCAGCAAGGCTGCTCCAGCAGATACAATTGCCAGGTTAAATGCAAGCTGATAACCGCCAATTTGGTTCAGCGTGCCTGTAGAGGCAGTTGCCAGCACTCTTCCAGTGGAGTTTATGGCTGTGAGCAAGGCAGTAGCCTGCACTGCCTGGGCTGGTGGAAACAGATTACTGAAGGCAACCACCAGGGGGACCCATGTAGCAGCTGCCACACCAGTAAACGACCTTCCAACAAGCAGCATGAATGAATTCTGAGCCTGTCCCATCAGAAGGGCGCCAGCTGCGGAGAAAATATAACCGGTGATTATAAATGGCTTGTATTTTCCCAGCCAATCCGAGCCGATGCCCATTGGCAAGCGTATTAGTCCCTGCCACAACCCGTACATGGATAGGATTGTTCCAACAACTACCAGGTTACCGGCAATGCCCTGGATGTAGATGGGAAGGGTCGGCATGTAGATATACATGGAAATCCAATAGAAAAAAACAGAGATGGAATACAAAATTACAAGTTTTCGGTTGGATTGCGCCCCGGTGGGATTTTCCCTACTTGGATCCTGGATGGGTGTGGTTGTCATGCAGTGACGCCGCCTGGTAGGTGTTAGAATGAGGTTACGAGTATTTCATCCGGTATTGGATATAGTATACTTCCTAAAATGACAAATTTGTGCATCCAGCCCTTGTCATAATTCTTGCTGGATAGCATGATGGTTGATGCAATAGAATTTGTGTGGTGCGTCTGCTGGGTTGGATGAAAAGGAATCCGGTTTGATCCCCAGAGGGCGGTTGATCGTGGAATAAGATTAGCAGTTGAGTTTCCCGCCAGCGATGCCTCTTATGGGACCAACCAGGATGAATTGGATAAATCCTGGGCGTGAATCGCTGATACCGGATGAACGACAGGCCAAGCCTCCTGACGGAAGGTTGTTCCGGGTGGCACGTCCGCTTAAGGGATTCTCCATGCATTATTATTCCGGCTAACGCAATTCGACATGCATGGACCAGAATAAATACGAAATTTATCGGTATGGACTGATGGGCAAAAAATTCGAAGAAATGACAACAGGAACGAATGAGTCTGCTTTTCTGCCGACGACGCCTTCCGAGATGGAGAGGCGCGGCTGGTCGGAACTGGATGTCATCTTAATCAGCGGGGACAGCTATATTGACAGCCCGTATATGGGGACATCGGTAATCGGGCGAATACTGGAAAACGCTGGCTGGCGGGTAGGGGTGATTGCCCAACCCGATATCCAGTCTGAAGCGGATATTTCCCGCCTGGGGGAACCAAGGCTTTTCTGGGGTGTGTCCGGCGGCAGTGTGGATTCCATGGTCTCCAATTACACCGCCAGCAATAAGAAACGCAGGCAGGACGATTATACTCCCGGAGGAGTCAACAACCGCCGGCCAGACCGGGCAGTAATTGCCTACTCAAATCTCATCCGGCGTTATTTCAAGAATACCCGCCCAATTGTCCTGGGTGGAATGGAGGCCTCCCTGCGCAGGATTGCTCACTATGATTACTGGTCTGATTCTGTGCGCAGGTCGATCCTCTTTGATTCTAAAGCCGATTTTCTGCTGTACGGAATGTGCGAAAAATCGGTTCTTGAACTGGCACGGGTGCTTCAGGATGGAAAAGACCCATTAACTATAAAAGGTTTGGGTTATATAGGCAGGGAAGCTCCTGAGAAATATATCGAACTACCTTCTTACGATGCTGTTACCGTGGATAAAAATGCCTTCATTGATATGTTCCATTTGTTTTATGCCAACAACGATCCGATGACTGCAAGAGGCTTGTACCAAAAGCACGGGGACCGTTTCCTGGTTGAGAATCCCCCGGCCGATTTTCTTTCCCAGGAAGAAATGGATGCGGTCTATGCGCTGCCTTTCCAACGCGCCCAACACCCCTATTATGAACGCCAGGGTGCAGTACGGGCATTGGAGACAATCCAGTTCTCAATTAATACCCACCGCGGCTGTTATGGCGAATGCAATTTCTGCTCAATTGCTGTTCATGAGGGGCGCACAGTACGCTGGAGGAGTGCGGAATCAATATTGGATGAAGCAAAAAAACTGACCAGCATGCCAAATTTCAAAGGATATATACAGGATTTGGGTGGTCCAACTGCCAACATGTATGGATTCGAGTGCCGTAAAAAGCTCTCCAGCGGAGCATGCCCGGACAAGCGCTGCCTCTTCCCGGAAATCTGCCCGGCACTAAAACCGGACCACAGTAAGCAAGTGGAACTTCTCCGGCGCATTCGCCGGCTGCCCGGGGTAAAAAAGGTATTTGTCTCATCGGGAATCCGCTACGACATGGTGCTGGCTGACCGGGCACATGGCCAGGAATATCTAAAAGAAATTGTTGACCACCACGTTTCAGGCCAGTTGAAGATTGCCCCCGAGCACAGCCAGCCAGCCGTCCTGGAGAAAATGGGAAAATCAGGACCCAAGGATTTAATCGAATTCAAAAATTCTTTCGACAGGTTATCCGCCGGGATTGGAAAAAAGCAGTTCCTCACTTATTACCTGATTGCTGCCCATCCGGGCTGCACAGAGGCGGATATGCGCCAGCTGAAAAAGTTCGCCAGCCAGGAATTAAAAATTTCACCGGAACAGGTCCAGATCTTTACACCCTTGCCATCCACCTATTCCGCCCTGATGTACCACACTGGACTGGACCCATTTACGCGCCAGCCAATATTTGTTGAGAAAAACCTGCAGCGCAAGCAGCGCCAGAAGGATCTGGTTGTTGGGAAGCCCGGTGGAATTAATCCGAAATCCAGAAAGACGTCTCGAAAGATGTGATAAATGAAACGAGAAATCCCGATGTTTTCAGTGATTTCTGTGGGAGTGTTGAGGCTCGCACTTTCGCCCCTGGATTTGGGGGTTTGAGCGGGTTATTTTTTCTCTTCCACCCTGGAACGCCCAAGCCAATAGCCATATATAATACCGGCTAACCCAAGGGCTATCCCAGCAAGTTGCGCCGAGTTTATGCCAGGGTATGAGCCAATTCCAATCCAGTCGGCCGCCAGAGACAGGACAAAAAGGACCCCGCCAGCTGTCATCAGGACAAGGCTGATTGTTTTCCTTGACATGGTTTCCTCCTCTGTTGATTAAAATTATATTAACACAATTTTAAAACCAAAAGTAGTAAATCCTATGGATTTATCGAAATAATATTTAATTGATAGTTTTATCCACATTTTGCCCAAATTTTAGATTTGAATCACTATTCAATAAACGCATTGTGCAGTATGTACCTGTGGTATATACAGCGAAATTTACGAGGTACCCCTGATTACTAAAAAAAACCGTACCATATGGTTATGGATGGGGTATAAATTTCAATGGCACCCAGATTTAAGCCGATGATCCCAGCATTTCATATTCCCTCCTGGAAAAATCGAATTATTTAATAGATATAATAAGAAGAAAACCACAGCTATTTTATACCAGGTAATTGGTAAAATCGAATTGGTCTCCAGTGGTCAGATCTATCGGTTTGAAATAAGAGGCCAGGATTTATAGCTCAATAACATTGAAGAAGATTATATTCACTACACGCTGGTTTCTGTTAGATTTACACGAGGCGAAATAATTTATTCCAGGCACTCACAGATAAACATCTTATATATTTGACTTTTGAATCTTTTAAAGGGAAATGATAATTATGGAAAATACCCCGGATCATCCAATTAACCTCACCCGTTATGCCTGGCTGTCCATTGCGGCAGCAATTGTTACAATAACCCTGAAAGCCACGGCTTATACACTCACAGGTTCGGTCGGTATGCTGTCTGATGCTCTGGAATCGTTGGTAAACCTGGCAGCCGCAATTGTCGCCTTGATCTCGCTCAGGATTCTCATACGCCCTGCAAACGATGAATTTACCTTTGGTTTCTCGAAGGTTGAATATTTCTCCAGCGGGTTCGAGGGGGGAATGATTCTTCTTGCTTCGGTCAGCATCATCATCAGCGCTCTGCCGCGCCTAATAAATCCGGTTCCATTGGAGCAGGTGGGACTTGGCCTGCTTATCTCAGTAATTGCTTCGCTGATCAATCTTGGTGTGGCACTGGTATTGATGCGCGCCGGAAAACGTTACAACTCAATTACCCTGGAAGCGGATGCACGACATCTGATGACTGATGTATGGACCACCGGCGGTGTATTAATTGGTGTTGCTCTTGTATCAATGACAGGCTTCCTGCGCCTGGACCCGCTGATCGCGTTGGCAGTTGCAGCCAACATCCTGTTTACTGGATATCATTTACTTGTCCGTTCTGGCCGGGGGTTGATGGATGTCTCTTTACCCGCCGAGGAGGTAACAGAGGTTAAGACAATCCTGGATTCTTTTCAAACCGAAGGAGTTCGCTACCATGCACTGCGCTCCCGCCAGGCAGCTGCGCGCAAATTCCTGGTTGTGCATCTTCTCGTTCCGGGAAATTGGACGGTTCGGCAGGGTCACCAGGTTGCAGAGCAGATAGAAACCCAGGTTATCAAGGCAATCCCAAATTCCAATATTGCTACACACATAGAACCGATTGAGGATCCCATCTCCCAGGATGACATCAACCTGTATAGGGGGTAACAGACCTGCAACAACGATAGTCGAAAATCTGGTCATCAGGCGATAATCAGCACTATACCAAACAAAAATATCCGGTTACCAATATTCTGGACCAGGAATTCCATTCTTATAATGCCTAACCATTTTATTTAATATTTTGGATGTGTCAGGCACCTGCTGGCAGGGGTATTTTTTCTAATGGTTTCCTTGTTCATTACCTGAAAAATAGAATCTCAATTCAATTTGAATTTATCAGGGATCTATTTAAGTCCATCCTATTTCATTGCAATTCCCAATAAATTCTCGATGGGTTATATGAGATTATTAGTTTAGATTTATTTTCAGGTGGACAGTATTTTCATACGAGTACTGCTCTGCGGCCTCACCAATATTGGTAAGATGACATTTCAATCAGATAAACAGCCTGGATGTAATAGTAGTAATATATAGATATATCGGATTGGACTTTAAAAGAAAGAGGAGCGAAAAATGGCAGAACCAATGGATATCATTCTGGCTTTTCATAATGCTTTCCGCAGCGACATGAGCATGATCGACACAGCCGCTCTCGATACGGCGCGAGGCAAACCGGGTTTGGCAGCGACGATCGAACGCTTCCGATTCTTCAACGAAATGCTCGTCTGGCACGCCCATGGTGAGGAAGAGGCCATTTTCCCCGCCCTTGAAATCGTTGCCCCTTCGGTCGCTGAGGCGTACGAGAGGGATCACCAAGGTTTGGATGCTGCATATGATGCCTTAAACACTGCAGTGAATGCAAATGACGCCCTGGCTGTCGCCCGCGCCTCGGCGGCCTTCAAGTTCCACCTCGACATCCACCTGGGAAAGGAAGACGCGCACCTGTACCGCCTCATCCGGGAGCGTGTGTCCATACCAGACCAATTCAAGGCTCTCGGTATCATGGCATCCGCAGTCCCGCAGGACCGTTTCCCCGAGGCGGCCGCCTGGCTGTTTCCATTATTGGGAAACGATGACCGCGAGGTTGTTGTCGGTACCTGGCAAAAGATGATGCCCCCTCCGGTATTCACCCAGGTAAGCCAGCTTATTCAAAAAGTGATTGGCAGCAGTGATTGGGCGGAACTGGTCCGGCGGATACCCGCACTGACCTGAACTGGGATGACAGGATAAAATGCGGCAGCAAGCAAGGCTTTACCAGCCAGCCACCCCTTGTTTTTTCTGTTTCACCAGAGTTCTAAAATTAACTGATTGTTGTTTCATTGGGGGCTTTATTGAATTCCTTTCCGCACAGACGTATAGCTTAATAACTGAGCAGCGGAAGGAATATCTTGAATGAATATGGTAAGTTAGGTTTTTTTAAATACGAATAGCCTTACAAATTTTTTTGTAAAGGCTATCGATTACCCACCGTAAAAATGGGGTATTGTCAGGGTTATACCCTATAAATATTGTGTGAGCGCGAAGGGGCTCGAACCCTTAACCAATGGCTTAAAAGGCCACTGCTCTACCATTGAGCTACGCGCCCGCAATGAGATTGGAATTTTATCATCTTCCTCAGGCTGCGTCAATAAATTCTGCACCAATTTATTTATGGGCGGGAAAAATTTCGATATCCTTTCAAAGCAGGATGATTGGTATCGGGTTGATGGAAACCGTGAACTGCAAGCAAACGCTGTTCAGACACTAATCCTGTAGTTCGATATGATCGGTTCATAAACTGTATACTATGTGCTGACCTCTGCTCACTGGGCAAGGAAAAAAGGATTGATTTTTTTTTGGAAGGATGCTATACTTTAGGACACATTAACAAAAGAGTACTTTTAAGATGCGGGCGTGGTTCAGTTGGTAGAATGTCTCCTTGCCAAGGAGAAGGTCACGGGTTCGAATCCCGTCGCCCGCTCTTTTTATCCAGATTCATAGACAAAAAGTATTATGGCGACGTGGCCAAGTGGAAAGGCAAGGGTCTGCAAAACCCTTATCACGGGTTCAAATCCCGTCGTCGCCTCTCATTTATTAATATCACGAACTCAAAACCAGCCGTTACCCCTCATTTATTAATATCACAGGTTTACCATCGAGGTACAGACAAAACCAGCCGTTACCCCTCATTTATTAATATCACAGGTTTACCTCGAGGTACAGGCAAAACCAGCCGTTACCTCTCATTTTTTAAAATCACGAGCTCAAAACCAGCCGTTACCCCTCATTTATTAATATCACAGGTTTACCATCGAGGTACAGGCAAAACCAGCCATTACCTCCCATTTTTTAATATCACGAGCTCAAAACCAGCCGTTACCCCTCATTTATTAATATCACAGGTTTACCATCGAGGTACAGGCAAAACCAGCCATTACCTCCCATTTTTTAATATCACGAGTTCAAAACCAGCCGTTACCACTCATTTATTAATATCACGAGCTCAAAACCAGCCGTTACCTCTCATCCTTTAATAGCACGAGTTTAGCATCGAGGTACAGGCAAAACCACACAGAAATTGTTTATCAGGTGTAGGGTTCGAGGCGTTGGTGAAGAATTTGCCGGGTGGTGGTTTGTTGGATCTTGTTGGAAGGGGGAGAAACCATGCTATTATGGTTGGTAGGAGAGAACTTCCTTGATCATTGCGTCCAACTGGAGCATCAAAATCGGGATCTGGGAGGGTTCGGTGTAATACTGAAGGGATTGCCAGACAGCATCCGAAAGGATCATGCGCACGGTACGCCAACCGGGGGCGGTGGGATCGGATTTTAATTCGGGCAGAGAATTAACAAATTTTTCCCAGTTGGGATTTTGCTGAGAAAAACTCCCTAAAAATTCCATTTCCCTGGTTGTTACAGGGAGGGTTCCGCTGGCTTGAACCAGTCTGGCATGGTTCTGGGGGAGGGTTAGCCAGCGCATGAAAAGCCAGGAAGCCAGCTGCTCTTCCGGGCTGGAATTCAGCATGGCATAGGATAATCCATTTACAATGAGAGATTGTTTGTCCTCGTTAGATGGAAATGGGATGATTGACCATTCATCCTGGTTGTTAAATTTTTTGTCTGCCCTGGTTTGTTCAAGAATATCCTGCATGTCGCCGCTGTAAACCAGTGCCTGTCGATTTGCAAAGTACTCGTAGGGTAGAGGTAACCGGCTGCGCCAGGCGCAGCCCGCATCCACCATTTTGCGCAGGAAAGTAACGGCTTGCTTGACAGAAGGTTTGTCGAAGGTGTAATCCGCTGAACTCAGCCGGTCTGTAATCGTGCTGTCAAAAACATTCAACCAGTTAAGGATGGCTGTGTGCCTGGAATCCAGGATATAACCGCCAATGTCTTCGTCATCAGGATTGAACTTTGCAGCGCTGCAGACCTGTTCATTGAATTCCTGCGGTGTCCTGGGAGGTGATTCAAAACCCATTTCTCGGGCCCAGGTATGGTTGTAAAAGAGCAAATCCGTGCTTCTTATGGCAGGGATTCCCACCTGGCTGCCATCGAAGGTTTCTTGCTGCCAGAAGTCCGGAACATAACTGGCAATTTCTTCCCCGCTCAATCCCCAGCCAGGTTGTTGGATGTAATTTTGCAGGGGAACTAGAATATCCTTTTCCGTATGTAATTCCCGCAAATCATCAACCGGGGCGGCGATTACATTTGGTAAATTGCTGGTGGTAAGGTTGTCCTCAATTTTTTCACGCAGGTGACGGGGACTGCCTTGCGGCGCAAGTGTTACCTCCACTCCCCAGATATTGTTAATATTGAATTCATAGGTCAGGTCATTAATTACCTGGAGAGTTGCGCCTGACCAGGGGTGCCAGAAGGATACCTGGGTGCCATCTAAAGTTTCTGCGTCTACCTCTATGGGATCTAAATTGCTTACAATAGTAGGAGTAGGTTGCGGGGTAGCAGTATTGATGACCGGAGTGGGTTGAATACTTGTCGTTGGGGTAGGACTTACCCTTTCAGCTTGACAGGCGGAACTGAGAAACATGATCCATGCCAGGATGAAAGAACTTATCTTATTCAGTCGTTTGGAATGATTTTGCATACGTTTTCTCAATGTACCAGTATTCGTGTCGATTATTCACGGCTAATTTTCTATTGGGATTAATCAAAATCGGTTGGCTCATCAGGATTGTGCAATTGCTCAAAGACACGCTTGATTTGCCGGGGTGTCGTACGGCCAAGCGATAAGTGGCGGTATTTCATTTTCGGAAAAAAAAGAAGCCTGAGCTGTTTCAATACTGTCTGCAGGAGCTCCCCCGGTAATTACACATCGGAAAAACAGTTTATATATATGGAAAGGATGAGGTGGATGGCCGTGCAAGTTGCGGTCATAAACTGCCAGCAATTTTTCGGCATGGACAACAAAACCGGATTCTTCAAATACTTCCCGTTCTACTGCCCGGCTGGGAGGTTCACCCACATCCACCCACCCGCCCGGGAGGGTCCAACCGCCATCAGAAAGCTCTTTCACCAGCAGAATTTTTTCATTCATAAAAGTAACCCCGCGCACATCGACCTTCGGAGTGGCATAACCGGTCTGGGAATCAAATATCTTAATGATCTGGTCTACCGGCAGGTTGGTTTGCGAGGCCATCATTTGAGCCGCTATCCGATTTACTTCTTCATAGCGCAATTTGTCATGTGGGTTTGAACTATACCCCAGACCATTTTGGGCAATGGCCTGCAGCTTTTGTGCCCATTCCAGCCAACTGGGATAATTGTTTAGATCGGATTCTGCTGCTTTCAATTGACACACCCTTCAGAAGTTTGTATAATGAATAGACACCAATTCTAAACGTTATTTGCCAAAAGGAGTAGGTGGGCAATTGATTGCCAGAGACGGAGCGCCACCGGCTGAAAGCCTCCCCAGTCAACCCTGCTGAAGTCGTTTGGTAGAACTGCTGAAGAAATCCCGGCCTGCCGGGAGAATAGACCAGCACGGGCGGCCCGTTATTGCCAGATGGTAACAAGAGTACCAGGAATTTTCTGGTAAATTGAGGTGGTACCGCGGAAGTAAAACCTTTCGTCCTCAGGGATGGGAGGTTTTTTTTATGGATTTTGATGGAGGAAATCTAAAAAATGGAAAATTTATCCCTTGAAAAAACCTATGATTTTGAAGGTACCGAGAAGCGGCTTTATGATTGGTGGGAGAAATCCGGCTACTTTGAGCCAATTAATGATCCCAATAAGCCCGGTTTTGATCCATCCATCAAACCATTTGTTATTTCCATCCCGCCGCCCAATGTAACCGGTGAACTTCATCTTGGGCATGCCATGTTTGTATCGATGGAGGACCTGATGATCCGCTACCACCGTATGAAAGGCATTCCAACCCTGTGGGTTCCCGGAAGTGATCATGCCGGCATTGCCACCCAATTACAGGTCGAAAAAGCCCTGGCAAAGGAAGGTCTCACCAGGGACCAGATAGGGCGGGATGAATTTCAGCAGCGTGCCTGGGCCTGGAAGGAAAAGTATGGCGGGATCATCCAAACCCAAATCCGCCGACTTGGAGCATCCCTGGATTGGAAACGCGAACGATTTACCCTGGACGAAGGTTTATCCAGGGCAGTACGGGAAGCATTTGTACGTCTCTATGATAAGGGTTTAATTTACCGGGGACCACGCCTGATAAACTGGTCGCCGGGTTTGCGTACGGCAGTATCCGATTTGGAAGTTGAATACAGCCAGGAGAATGGAAAACTCTATTATTTTAAATATTTACTGGCTGATGATCCAAATGCATATATCCCGGTGGCAACCACGCGTCCGGAGACCATCCTGGGGGATACTGCGGTGGCTGTTCATCCCGATGATGATCGCTATGCCAAGTATGTCGGGAAAAAAGTGATTGTACCCATATTAAACCGTGAAATTGAGGTTATTGCAGATGCGTATGTGGACAGGGAATTTGGTACCGGCGCATTAAAAATTACACCGGGGCACGACCCAAATGACTATGAAATTGGTCAAAGGTATGGCCTTGAAATTATAAGTATTCTGGATGAAGAAGCCAGGATAAATGAAAATGGGGGACCATACGCCGGTATGGATCGCTTTGAAGCACGCAAGCGAATCTGGGAAGATATGCGCGCTGCCGGTCTGGTGATTAAGGAAGAGAATTATCTGATGAATGTCCCCCGCTCGCAGCGGGGAGGGGAGATTATTGAGCCGATGGTCTCCAGGCAGTGGTTTGTAAAGATGAAACCTCTGGCGGAACCAGCATTGGAAGCAGTCCGGGATGGAAGGATAAAGATTATTCCCGAAAGATTCACCAAGGTTTATTTCAACTGGCTTGAAAACATCCAGGATTGGTGTATCAGCCGCCAGCTCTGGTGGGGACATCGAATACCGGTCTGGTATTGTGATGATTGCAAGGAGATGACAATTTCCCGTGATGATGCGCTTGTTTGCGGGCACTGCGGGAGCCGGAATATCACCCAGGATCCGGATGTGCTTGATACCTGGTTTTCATCTGGATTATGGCCATTTTCCACCCTGGGTTGGCCTGAAAATACACCGGATTACCAGTACTATTATCCTACATCTGTGTTGGAAACGGGTTATGACATCCTATTTTTCTGGGTTGCCCGCATGATCATTGACGGTCTCGAGTTTACCGGGCAGATACCTTTTCATACTGTTTATCTGCATGGTTTGATACGCGATGAGAGCGGCCAAAAAATGAGCAAAACCAAAGCGAATGTAATTGATCCTTTGCAGGTTATGGATGAATTTGGTACGGATGCTTTGCGTTTTACCCTGCTGGTAGGGTCCTCGCCCGGAAATGATATGAATCTAAGTATAAAAAAGGTGGAATCAAATCGTAATTTTGCAAATAAACTTTGGAATGCGGGAAGATATGTCATTACTGCAGTTCAAAAATCTCCTTCCAACCCGGTTGGAGAAGCGGATTGGACACTGGCAGATTCCTGGATCTGGACGCGTCTGCAACAATTGCTCAGGGAAGTCGACCGCTTATTCTCAACCTACCAGTACGGGGAAGCCGGAAGGCAAATCTATGAATTCTTCTGGGGAGATTTCGCCGATTGGTATGTAGAAATTTCAAAAATCCAGATAGCCGAGGGTGGAGATAGGGCATATTACACTGTCTCCAGGTTGGTGGATATTTTTGACCGGGTACTGCGAATGCTGCATCCTTTTACGCCTTTTATTACTGAGGAAATTTGGGGTCATCTAAAAAATGTTTCCCGGGAATCCTTACCAGGTTTATATCCGGAAAATCACTGGGAGGATGCCTTAATGATTGCTGCCTGGCCGGAGGCAGAGGTTGTCAAAGAATCGGACGAGGAACAAATTGCCGAGTTTTCGCTTATCCAGGATCTGATCCGGGCAATTCGCAATGTGCGATTGGAGAAGAACATCAAACCCGGGAAGCCGATCCCTGCAATAATCGATGTCGGTACCCAAGCCCCCAAGCTGGTTTATCAAAAAAAGGTCCTGGCGGCTTTGGCGAAATTGAATATAAATGAATTGGTTATTCAGGCGGGGATAAAGGAAAAACCAAAAAATCTACTATCGCTGGTGGTATCCGGGATCGAAATATTCCTGCCTAAACCTGATTTGGTGGATGATCAGGCTGCAAATGAAAGCCTGGAAAAAGAATATGGTGGGATACAGAGCCAGATAAAGCGGCTGGAGGGCCTGCTAGGAGGCGAATTTGCTACTAAAGCACCTCCAGGATTGGTCGAAAAAGAGCGGCAGAAGCTGGATACCTATCGATTATCTGCGCAAAAGTTAATGGAGCAGCTGTTGAAGTCGAAGAAAAGCAACTGATCGCACCTGCCTTCAATAACGATTTTTAAGATCAAAAAAAACAACCACCCGCACCCATGGGAAATCAGGTGGAAAGAAAAAATTGTTCAGCAAATGAGGGAGAATACAGGTATATAGTTACCCGACGCGCTTCTTCTCCAGATCGAAAATTCTGCGCAAGGTAGCAATTGTTGATGCATAAGTGGAATCCATGCCAAAATAGGACATGGTACCAGCTGCCAGGTTTCTGGCTTTGTTCATGGGGTTGTCAGAAACATAATGGAGTATACCCACATCAAACGGCACTCCGTAAAGGTTGCCGATTTCATTGATGGGGTGCCGTTTGGGACGGTACATTTCATATACGGCTGACAGGTATGGTCCCGCTTCCATTTCAATGTCAGTATAACCTTCCCTGTAAAAAACATCCATATACTGCGCATTCTGCAGGAAAGTACCCATCACACAGACAGCTTTCTGATTATCAAGGACAGTCCCGAAAATTAGATATGGGGAAACGTCTGCAGCCTGGAATATGTTCTGGAACAAATAGGTATTTCTGGAGTGTTCATCGTGGACGACATTTGGAATCATCACATCGCCGATAACCCCATTTAATGAAGCCGATTTTCCCAGGATATAGACCCCGAGAATCGGGTAGATATGTTCTGCAAGCTTGATAAGGATATTGTAAGCGGACAAACCCAGCGGGTAATCAATGTTTAAAATGATAGCGTTGCTTTTCTCCAGGAATGAAAGGTCACCTGATGACAACCTGGAATCAATGGTTTCCGGGCGCAGCTCGGATAGGTGAATTACCTGGGCATCAACATCGAAATAATGTTCACTGGGAATTCGCACGATACCGGATTTTTGTTCATAGGCAAATTTATCCTTCAGCAGGCTTTGACCTTCCTGGGTCTGCTGGTACTTTTTCTGGACATAGTAAAAAAAGTTGGCTTCATTGGAGGGTGAATTTCTCTGGCGAATTGCATTCCATTCATCCAGAAGCGGCTGGTTTCCTTCCTTCTGAAGATAGTCTAACAGCTCTTGTTTTCGCTGCAAAGCAAATCCGGATAGCAGGTTGACCACGCCGTGGGTATTACTGGAAATAAAATACACAGGTGATTGCAGCAGGTCCCGGCAACGAGATTCGATATTCTCCCACCAGGCACGGGTTGCCCGATAATATTCTGTTAAAGAACCACTCAGGAGGCGCACTTCAAAATCACACCGCCTGCCTTTGATTTGAAAAAGGAAATCTAAATAATCATCTCCCATCACCGTTTGCAACCTTACCAGGTCTTCAATTGAGATCTCCAAATCTCCGGCAAGTCGAATTGCTGCCTTAGGCGATTGTTTGGATTTACGGATAAGGTCTTCTGATAAACTCTGAAAATGTTCATGTAATTTATTCCACTCGATCTGGAAAGCAGTTAATGCCGGGATCACATCATCAATGTCAGAACGGCTGCCAATGAGACATGCCAGCATGGATTGGCCATCATAAAAACACCGTCTGCGGCGTGCCTTAGCCGATACCTGGCCCCATTTTTCAATATCCGGGAACCCGTAACGCTCAAAGACGGATGGGCTTTGTCCCAGAAGGATCGTTTTTACATCCACAATGCAGGAAGGCAGGCGCAGAAGACTATAAATGAAGGCAGGGATATCGGGATGACGGTGGCGTGCATCAGGGTGCAAGGATGAATTCATGCCCCCATGAACTTCTTCGAGGGTGCGGATATGGACAACCGAGGTAGAACGCAGCAGTGAGTAAATGGTGCGGAGATAAAGATCAATTTCTTCGGAAGCTGTTGTTGGGACAGTTCTTTCCATAATATTCCTGATTCCTGGGAGATTCTGGATAAGGTGGATTGGAAATAGCGGAGAAAATTTTCCCTGATATTCTCAATATTAACATAGTATTCAGTTCCGGTATTCAAGAATCAAGGAGCAATGGATTACGAAAGTAAAATGGAGATTCCCTTGTAACGGATACCGATAAAATTTCGAATATGTTAACAAAATTGATGATATCGTTTCAATTAATAATATTCGCCATGGTGGGGGTCACAATTGCGAAGTGCAATTAGGGCAGCGAGTGGCATTGATTGGGATGGCAGTTGAGCAATACGGGCAGTCTTTGATCGTAACGGGTGTTTTCACTGGCCCTTTCAGACGATTGTATTGTTTCACAATTATGAACATCACCAAAGCCACGATGAGAAAATCAACGATTGTTGATATGAAAAGACCATAATTCAGGGTTGCCGCACCTGCTGCCTGGGCATCTGCAAGGGTTTTGTAATCCGTCCCGGAGAGGTTCACGAAAAAGTTGGAAAAATTCATGTTGCCAAGCAGCACACCAACCAATGGCATAATTAAATCATTTACGACAGATGTTACAATTTTTCCGAATGCAGCCCCAAGGATGAAGGCCACAGCAAGATCAAAAACGTTTCCCCGCAAAGCAAATTCTTTAAATTCCTTAAACATATTCCCTCCAAGATAATAGATTATTAATTGGACACCTTAAATGCATATATAAGCTTGCCATGGAAAGGTTAACGATTATGCAAAGTCAGAGAAAATACCAGATTCTTGTTTTATAAACCAGCTTTAAGCTCTTCCTTATAATTATTCAGCTCTGTCCACTTTCCATCCCGGGCTAATTCTGCCTGCCTTTTCCAGGTGTCTGATTGTGCAAAGTTAAATTTGTGCGCCGGCTAAAATCTTATCAATTTCGGCCTTGTCTGTTTTAGCCAATTTGGCATAGCTCTTGATGCCTTTGGATTTCAACACCTTTGAAATCTCCGGACCAATCCCCTCAATCTCAGTCAGGTCATCCGACCGGCCAAATCCACTAATCAGGAAGATAGCGACAACCAGGAGAAAAATAAAAAGTAGAATGACTAACATCGACGTATCTGCGGTGGAGGATCCCTGCATCGTGAATGCAGATGATATGAGTGTGCTGACCAAGACAAAAGCTATTAGGACATACCTGTTTTTGTTCATCTTAATTCCTTTCGTTCATAAATCATTGTAAATTGAAAATTTATATTACTTTATATAAGCAAAATCTTATCCGGTTCACACATTATTATTAATATAAAATTTTCCAGGAAATAATTTCCTGCCATTCTACATGCCATTGCAAGATATATTAATTTCCTGTTCAATGGAAATTGATATACCTTGTAAAAAGTAATTTGCGGAAATATATCGTTGATAAATTCTTCGGATTCTCCTATCTGAGACGTCCCTATTTCCTGGATAGACAAGAGCCTTTAAAATTAGTATAGTATGTATTGTTCTGAAAATCAAATCAAATTAAATCGGGTGAAATATGAAAAAAGTTGGCTATATCGGGTTGGGAATTATGGGTAAATCAATCGCCCGGAATATTTTGCAGGCGGGATTTTCGGTTATTGTACATAACCGCAGCCGTGCTGCGGTCATGGAATTGGTAAAGGAAGGCGCAACCGAGGCTTTTTCCCCGGCCGAGGTGGCTTCTCAGGTGGATGTAGTATTTACCAACCTCCCGGATTCTCCTGATGTCGAAAGGGTTGCCCTGGGCGATGAGGGTATTATTGAGGGTGCGCATCCAGGTTTGATTTTCGTGGATAACTCAACAATTAAACCAGCAACGGTGCGCTATATTGCTCAAATTTTGAGTACCAGGCAAATACGATCGCTGGATGCACCAGTTAGCGGGGGAGACGTTGGGGCCCGTGAGGGTACCTTAACGATAATGGTAGGCGGACCTGAGGATGCATTTGAGGAGGTTTACCCCATTTTTCAGGCTATGGGGAAGAGTATTACCCGTATCGGAGATAGCGGAGCCGGCCAGATTGCTAAGGCAGCCAACCAGATCATGGTGGCTGCCCAGATGGTAGCCATGGGGGAATTGTTGATTTTCGCCCAAAAAGCTGGCGCAGATCCAGAGAAGGTGGTTCAAGCGATTCAAGGGGGCGCAGCCCAGTGCTGGGCCCTGGATAAAAAACCTGTGCGCTTGTTTACCGGGGAACGCAGTCCGGGTTTCAAGGCTTATATGCAAGCCAAAGACCTTAATATTGTCATGGAAACTGCCAGAGAATATGGGGTACCTTTACTCGCTGCAGCCATTCATACCCAATTCTACGATTCGATGATCCAGCAGGGCATGGGTGAGCTGGATAATTCCGCTGTAATTGGAATCATCGAAAACCTGGCTGGTGAAAAACTGATGACGAACAAATGAAACAATCTCCAGGAACGATTTTCAGGTTAACCTAACCTAATATTATTGAATTGTGCCTGCTCTCCTGCTGGTAAATAAACCTGCCGGAATTCTGTAATTTGAGATATTTTTTCATCCTAAAAAATATGTATCTCATCATACTTACTATGATCAAACCGGATACTTTATAATTATAAAAATTTATCATACCATTTCCTCTATGAAAGGGAATTATTATAATTGGGGCACAAATTTTCTTGAAAGGGTAAACATGCGGCATTGGTTTAATATCAAGTATCTGGTTTTTGGTTTACCTTTCTCCTTGTTATTTACGTACCTTTCATTCCTTTTTCTTGTTGGGGCTTACCCGATTTTTCGTAAACGGGACATCGTAATTCTTGCTTTATTACTATTCCTCTACACCTGGATATTTAGCAAAGTAATTGAGGTTGTTGTTGGTTGGATTCGCCAGAGCCAATCCGGGAAAATTATTCTCGTGTGCAGCCTAAGCCTTTTGTCGACCGTATTCATCGGTTTTTATGCTCCAATCAGCCATCCCAAAGCACTTGTGATCCATCCGTTCATCCTGTTCTTGTTTCTATTCACCTATATATTATTTGTATTCATTCTTTCCCTTGAAGCAGATACGCCTATCAAAATATATTTGATGGGCGGAGTGATATTTGTTTCGGTTTTCCTATTTCTTGGTTTTACAAAATACGGGATGGATAACTATTTTGCAAGGGATGACGGACTGATTACCTTAAGCCACGGCAAAAATCTCGCCGACTATGGATTTATTGGTATTAATCCCTCTGGTGAGAGGGTGGAGGGCTACTCTGCCCCGGTCCAATTTTTCATCTATTATTTTTTATACCTCGTAACACGCATTGGATTCTTTGGCTACAATGTACTTCAAAATCTTGTTTTTTCTTTCCTTTTGGGTGTTGTATTCATGCAATTCATCGGTTTTAAGAAAGGTCAGTCGCTCCTGTATGGATTGGCTGCTGCATTGATTCTGACGGCACAGGCCTCATTTATTGGCTGGCATGCTTCCGGGATGGAAAATCCAATCACTCATGTTTTATTTGCTGCCACATGTGTGTTTCTTTTCCAATCGCTGGTTAATGAAAAAATCCTTCCTATCTGGCAGGTTTTTATCGTATTTTTAGCATCCATTTCCAGACTGGAAAGTATCTATCACATTGGTGCTCTTCTGCTGGTGTATCTGATTATCTGGTTTTTACAAAACAAGAATTGGAAACCAATAAAAGGGATTATTACAATTCTTCTTTTAGATGGACTTTTTCATTTGTGGCGGTATTTCTATTTTGGGGATCTGTTGTCCAATACTGCCTACGCCCAGGAGATTTCAATCCTGGAAAACATCAAACTGATCCTTACATCCAGGGAACACCTTCTGACGATTTATGGATACTCGCTCGAAATAATAAAAAGCAACGCTCTTGTCATGCTGATTGCACTGGCAGGCATACTGCTGGTGCGCACACAAACTGAGAAGCAAAGAAAAAGTGATTGGGCGACTCTTGTTTTTTGGGTACCAGTTCTTACCGGCCTGATTTACCCATTTTTATTTGGCAAGACACGCATCGACATACCCCGGACTACTACTTTTATGACACCCCTGATCGTGTTCTTATTAATGTATTACCTGGTTGAAATGCTCCAGCCATTTAATCATCGAGTTGCGGTAAAAGTCTTGATTTTTTCCTTTTTTGTTTCCATAATCAGCCTTGGTATAAAGCCATATTATTACCTGGGTTGGAATTACAAAATAATGGACGAAACCAGGCAGATGCTGCTTGGCTATGCTGAGGAGAATTCCATCTCCCGGGCAACGATTGCCAACCCGGATATTGGGATTATTAGCTGGTATAAAAACTTCAATGTTCTGGATTTGGGCTGGCTTGGGAATTCGGTCTTAATAAAAATCGAGCGTGAGGATGAAATTGATTATATCTTGAATAAAATGGCACCGGACATGATCGAATTGAAAGCAAACTGGTCTCTCAGGTATAACAATCTAACCCAGAGCGCCCAATTCGCGGACCAATATCTTCAAGTGGAAGACTTTGGACCTTACCGTAAGAATCCAAGGGCTCCCCAGGGTATATGGATTCGCAAGGATATCCTGGAAGGATCTGGAACCCCCGAGAGAGAGCTGCTTGATAAAATGAGCCAGAATCCGGATATTTCCATTATAGAGTCAGAACTTGCTTTGGCAAAGTCTAATCATTTAACGGACCTCAGCTATATTTCCAGATCCGCCTACCACTTTCTCCCGGAGCTTGTAGAAAAAGGACAATACGAAGATCTTCGCAAATTATTTGATGATTCCTCTTTCAGTGTTTTTGACCGGTACTTGATTGAATCGCGGGAAAATGGCCAGGCATACCAGGATGTGATTGATACTTATCAACAGTAGCTCGGTAAATTACCGGAATTTGTTCGGAATCCCTGGATTATCTTATCCTGGCGGATTATTTTGTTATACCAGTAAATAATGTCAAATTCCTATCCAATCAAGGGATAATGCAGTAAACTCAGTTTTTATATCTTCCTATTTGGATTCATCCTATGCGGCATGCTGTCAGTATTAGTATTGGTTCATCAAAAAGGGATTGGAAAGCTGAAGTTTCCCTCATGGGTCAACAAGTGGCAATTGAGCGGATTGGCACGGATGGGGACATACAAAAAGCTGCCCGGCTGTTCGGCGAACTGGATGGAAAGGTGGACGCCTTTGGTGTCGGCGGAACAGACCTTGGCTTCATGGTTGACGGGAAGTGGCACGAATTATCCTCCATGCAAATGCTGCGCGAATTTATCCATAAAACACCGGTGGTTGACGGGACAGGCTTAAAACTGACCCTGGAAAGGAAAGCTGCAGCACTTTTTCACCAAACATTTTACCCTGCAAAACCGGATCAAAAAGTCCTGATCATGACGGCTATCGATCGTTGGGGAATGGTGCAGGGATTTGATGATCTTTCGTATCAATGCGTTTATGGTGATTTATTGTTCAGTCTCGGGCTGCCATTCCCATTGAGAAAAATAAAATCCGTCAAAAGGTTGCTTGGCCTGCTGCTTCCCATTGTTGGCAGGCTTCCTTTCGAATGGCTTTATCCTGTAGGTCAGGAGCAGGAAAAACGGCATCCAAAACACTGCCAATATTTTGAATGGGCTAACATCATCGCCGGGGATTGTCATTACATTCACCGATATATGCCGGAAAGACTGCCGGATAAAGTTGTATTAACCAATACAACCACTCCGCAAGACCGGGAATTCTTTCGCCAGGCTGGTGTGAAAAGTTTGATCACATCCACTCCTGTTCTAAATGGACGGTCGTTTGGGACAAATATGATGGAAGCGGCGATTCTGGCTGCGGTAGGATACACTCACCAGGTGGATTATTCCGATTCCAAGGATTACCTCGAAATGATGGAAGACATCATCACACAAGTGGGGATGGCTCCCCAGGTAATGGATTTGTAAACATGAACGTTGTTCTAACAGCCGGCGGAATACCGCAACCGGGTGAGCCGCTTTACGAAATATCCAAAGGTGCACCAAAGGCAATGGTTGAATTGGCTGGTAAGTCCATTATCCAATGGGTTCTGGATGCACTTGGGAAAAGTTCCAACATCGCTGAAATTGCCCTGGTAGGGTTGGATCAATCGGCCGGCCTGATATGTACACAGCCGGTTCACTACCTGGATGCCACCGTAGATTTGTATTCCAATATCGTGAGGGGTTTAGAATACTTTAACAACAAGGGTGAACAAAAGGAACCCATCCTGATAGTTGCAAGTGACATTCCTGCTATAACTGCGGGGATGATCGATTGGATGATAGAGTCGGTCCGTCAAGTGGAGGCAGATATTTATTACCCTGTAATTACCAAAGCCGCTATGGAAACACGATTTCCGGGATCGAAGCGCACCTATCTCCGCCTGAAAGATATGGAACTTTGCGGCGGGGATATACTGGCGATCCGGGCGGAAATTTTAACGAAGCAGTCAAATACCTGGAGAAGATTAGGAGAAACAAGGAAAAGTCCAATGAAGCAGGCGCTTTTACTTGGTTTGGACACACTGTTCCTCATTGCCACCAGGCGATTATCTTTGATTGATGCGGAAGCTAAAATCAGTCATAAGTTAGGTTTACGCGGTAAGGCGATACTCTGCCCATTTGCTGAAATTGGAATGGATATTGACAAACCGAACCAGTATGAGTTCCTGAATAAGGACCTGGCGGGAGCAGCGGGTGGATATGCAGCGTTGGATTGAAAAAATCCTGGATTACGATTACCGGCTTTCCCAAAGACTGCGGTTGAAAACAGACTCCAGTGCACTTAAGAAAATGGCGTCTATTTTTGCCCATACAGGCGATTCATGGTTTTGGCTGGCAGGTTTGGTCATCCTTTGGCTATTTGGGAATCCTGAATGGCGGTATAAGGCTGCTATCCTGGCAATAAGCCTGGTTGTTCTGGCAGTATTTGTGCTTATTCTCAAGTTTACCATCCGAAGGCGCCGGCCTGAGGGTGAGTGGGGGGGGATTTACCGGAAAACCGATCCTCATTCCTTCCCGTCCGGTCATGCGGCCCGAGCCGCATTATTGGCAGTGATGGCAATCGGCCTGGGTCCAGCCTGGTTCGGCTGCATTGTGGGAGTATGGGCACCGTTTGTCAGCCTGGCCAGGATCGTAATGGGAGTCCATTATGTCTCTGATGTCGTGGCTGGTTTTATTATCGGGATAATCGTAGGCTGGGTAATGTTGGATTTGCAAGGGGTAATGTACCTTACCGCGCCATTCATTTTTTGAAAAACACAACTCTGATGGTATAAATCCCTGTTATTAATTCATTTATATTAAATTATTACGTTTCATAGCGGTTTCGAGGATCATTAAAATCAATTCCGTATGGGAGAGACCATCAGCCTTGGCCTCGATTACCAGATCTGAGATTACCGGTGCCAGCCCTGGCAGCGGATTGATTTCAAGTATGTAAGGTTTCCAGTTATCATTGACATCGAGTCGAAAATCGACACGCGCTACATCCAAGGCACCAGTCACACGGAATACCGCAGCTGCAAGATAGTTGAGTTCGTCCACCATTTTGGGTTCAAGCGGTGCCGGGCATAGATAGGTTAATTGATCGGCCAGGGCAACTTTCAAGCGATTGCTGTAGACTGCATCACTTTCTTTATAGGGTTTCAGATCAATCTCCATAGGTGGGAGAAAACGGAGTCCAGCCTGAATCCTACCTGCATCTGGATCATCCGGCATCCGGCGTGCCACCGGACCAAGTAAATTTCCAACCATTCCAACCGTGACTTCCCTTCCATCTATAAACTCTTCCACCAATGCCGTCTGCTGGTACTTGTTGGTGATAAATGAGATCTGTTCCCGGAGTTCCGGCTCATTATGAACAACTGATTTGGAGCTTACACCCATCCCTGTGCCCTCACGGCTGGGTTTTACAAAGAGGGGGAAATACATATCATTGTTTAATGGTTCATCAACACGCTCGAATGTTTGAAAATTTGGGGTTGGGAGTTCGTGCCAGTGGAGAATTCGTTTGGTCATCGGTTTATCAAGCGCCAGGGCAAGGGAGAGCACCTTTGAGCCAGTATACGGAATTCGCAGCATTTCCAATAATGCTGGGACCTGTGCTTCTCTCGCGTCTCCAAAATGCCCCTCGCAAATGTTGAAGCAAATGTCCGGTTGATATTTACGAATGGTATCCAGAAGCGAGATATCTCCTTCAAAAAATTCCGATTCATATCCACCTGAGCGGATTGCTCCAAGGAGGGCCTGGATCGTGTTCTCCGAATCCAGATCATCCCACCAGTCTTCGGTTGCGCCTTCAATTTTTGGAGCGTTTTTCTTCAAATTTGCAAGTACTGCAACCTTCATTCTCTTCATGTCACGCCTCCTGTAATTGAAAGCAAATTGAAATTAATCCATTCATACGTACGGGAATGTGCATTTCTGAATGTCTGGATTAAATGTGAATTGTCATAAATTTTATTGGTTGATGGTACCATCAGGGATTTATTTATTCCTGCAACATATGATTACCGGAAAATTTTGCATTAATCATTTTATCTTAATTCGGTTTAATTGGAGCACTCGATTTTTGGAAAAATTATCCTTGCTAAAGTAATCAATAAAAGGTATCCTTGTGCTGGGAGTGGATGAGTCCCGGTGGGCTCCCCGGTCTTCAAAATCGGTGGCGGGTCGCTTTGCGGGCCGCAGTGGGTTCGACTCCCATCCATTCCCGCCTAAAATCCCCCCTTTAAATTCATAGTAAACACGCCTGAAAAATCTGGCGATAGAAAATCCTTTATCAGGAAGTTTCTAAGCTATAATCCAAAATCTATGAATCTAATCAATTCCGAGGTACGCTATTGGAAATAGATGACCAAGCAATCTCAATGGTGAAATTAGATACCCTTGCAGGAGTTGTCCAACAGTATTTCCGGATTGATGATTATATCCTTGGATCTCCCCGGCAAAATTTTGTAATTCAATACCATGGCCATTTTATTTCTGAAAGCAGCCAGGCATACGATAAAATTGCCGCAAGTGTGCAAACCCTTGGGTTGGTTCCCCTTTTCCGAATCGAGAATGACCGCCAAACGATTTACATTGTAGATGGATTGCCTGAACCAAAGCCCTCCAATGTTAACATCAATCTAATCCTTTTTGTTATTACTGTTTTTACAGTCATGCTGACTGGTGCTTTATATGGCCTGGAAGAACCTTTACCGGCTGGTATCCTTGAGACTTTCATATTTCTTGTTGAACGCGGCTGGCCTTTTGCGGTTAGTTTACTGGCTATATTAGGGGCACATGAATTTGGGCATTATCTGGTGGGCAGGTACCACAAGGAGCATGTTACCCTTCCATATTTTATTCCCTTTCCTCTCAGTCCATTTGGCACAATGGGTGCTTTTATCAACATGAAACGACCGCCTAAAAACAGGCGTGCCCTGTTGGATATCGGAATTGCCGGGCCATTTTCCGGATTGGTTATTGCTATACCGGTCCTAATTTTGGGATTATCTCTTTCAACAGTGGATATTCTGCCTGCGACAATTCCAGAAGGAATTTCTCTCCAGGTAGAAGGTAACTCAATCCTGTACCTGCTGGCAAAATTCCTGGTTTTCGGGCGGCTGCTGCCAGCTCCTGCAGATTTGAGCGGCATACCACTTATACATTTCTGGCTTGGGTATTTTTTTACCGGGCACCCCGCCCCCCTTGGGAGCATGGATGTGTTACTGCACCCTGTGGCATGGGCAGGCTGGGCTGGAATACTTATCACTGGCTTAAACCTCCTACCGGCAGGGCAATTGGATGGTGGACATATGCTTTATGTCCTTTTTGGCAAGAAAACTGCAAGCCGCATCTTACCGTTTGTGCTTGCTGGTCTGGTTTTGCTGGGTTTTGCCTGGAGCGGCTGGTGGTTGTGGGCGGTATTAATCTTTTTCCTGGGGAGATCCCATGCAGAACCCATGGATCAGGTCACACCGCTAGAAAGGTGGCGAAAAGTTCTGGCAGTTCTGGCATTGGTGCTATTCTTCCTTACATTCACACCGGTCCCACTATCTCTATTGTATTAGGTTGTTGAAAGAGTCACATAAAAAGAATAACTAACTGTTCATTGTTTGGATAAGTCTTCCATCAAGGGTCAAGTAATTTTTCATTAATGTTACTGTCAAGCAGGAATGAGCTGGCAGGATACAGAGTAAATCCCCAATTTTAATTTTTTCTATTCCATTTTCTATATGAATTATGCCATGCTCCTGGGACAACCTGGCCACATATGCCCTTTCGACCGGTTTTCCCCACCCAAAGGGTGCCGGGAATGCAATCAATCCATATTTGGTTATCCCATTTTCAAAAAATGTGTCTTTTGATAAGTGTACTGCCCCGCCATAAATAACCAGTTCTTTTCGCTCGGGATGGCTTGCGACAACCGGACAAGCCACAGCGACACCGATCTGTTCTGCGGTGCAAGAACCAATCTTCAGCTGCTGTGCATCATAAAAAATAAAATTACCTGGCCGGATTTCGGTGGTTCCTGCAAAATCGTCACACAATGAGCAGGAAGGAGTGTCCCCAATGGATATTTCCAGGCCGGCCATGCCGCGGGATGCAAGTTCGCTGCTCAGCGTGCGCAAACGATTCATGGTTTCGCTATGAATATGACAGACTTCTTCTGCTGTATTCGCATGGTAGGTATGACCGGCATGAACAAGCACCCCCTTAATAATAATTTTACTGGAGGCCTGTGCCCGTTTTGCTATCTGGAGGATTTGATCGCTATTTTTCCAATCGATACCGGTACGGTTACTTCCTGGATCAACTTTGACCCATACCTGAACTGGATGATCCAGGTAACTTGATAAAAATTCCAATGTCTCCATGGATTCGATCAACAAGCCAAGTTGAATTTTTCCGGCAAGCTGATTAATTTCAGGCATTTGCCTTATATTAACGGGAAATGCAATGGTGATATCACGCCAGCCATTCTTTGCAAAGTAGTGAGCCATGTCCACGGCAGAAACTGTAATTTTTTTGATACCTTCATCCGAAAACCACCCGCCGATTTCAGCTGATTGGTGGGTTTTAAAATGAGGACGCAGTTCCACCCGAGAGGTCTTGGCCTTCGTGACCATCCGGGCAATATTCTTACGGGCTATGTTTTCATCCAAAAGCAAGGTCGGTTTTACAATTTGGTTGAATAGCTGCATTGGGAAAAACTCCTCATTCTTCGATAATATGATTAAATTATAATCATTACTTGTCGACTCATTCATCGCAATCAGCCATCTGATGGGAAAGAAATGACGAAATTCAGGATTATCATTAACCCTGTTGCAGGAAGAGGTGCTGCAGGAAAAATTGCTCCGAAAATTAAAATGCATATTTTCCAAACACCGGGCGAGTTACGATGTTGTATTTAGCGAGAGTCCATGGCATGCCGCCTGCCTGGCCCAGCAGGCTGTTGGATAAGGATATGATATTGTTGTATCATTTTCCCCTGGTCGCGTGAGAGATGGGTAAAGAAAAAATTCAACAACGAGCATTAATGGTACCGGTGATGAACGGGATTTGTCTGGTTGGCAGATTTTTCCTGGCTCCGACCAGCCAGGTTGATGGTGGATTATATTTAATATCTATTTCGCAGAAAAAGCGAGCAAATCTGAGATACTGGGATCAATTATGCTATTTTATGAACGGAATACAGGTTGGGCATCCGGCTATCACCAACTATCTACCATCAAAGTTAAAGTTGCCGCTCGCGAAGGCTCCTTGCCTGCCCATACTGACGGGGAAACACTGAGCACACAGGCTGTCCAATTAAGAATGGAATTGAAAGCCAACCAGATTGAACTGATGGTAAAACCCGCCTGATGAAGATTATTCGTGGTCTGGTAAATTTTGTTATCAAAGTGCTTATTTCGATTGCATGCCGGATTGATGCAAGCGAGTTGAACAAAATCGCAGCTGCCGGACCTCTCATTCTGGCTACCAACCATGTCAATTTCCTGGAGATACCGCTGATATATATCTGGATGCAGCCCCGCCCGCTTAATGCCTTGATTAAAATAGAAACGACCCGTCATCCCTTTTTCGGTTTTTTAGCGGATAGTTGGGGAGGTATTCCGGTGCGAAGGGGAGAGTTTGACCGGAGCGCTTTAATGACCTGTATAAAATCACTGGAGGACGGCAATATCCTGGCAATTTCCCTGGAGGGTACACGCAGCGGGGACGGGAAACTTCTCCAAGGATATCCAGGAGTGATCCCAATTGCGCTGAAGACCGCAGCTCCAATTCAACCGGTTGCATTTTATGGACACGAAAATTTTTGGAAAAATATTCTGTCTTTGAAAAGGACGGATTTTAAAATTGTGGTGGGGGAACCCTTTTTGCTCAAGAATCCTGGTTTGGGGATGTCGCGTGATGTCCGCCAGGAAATTGTAGACCAGATCATGTTACGCCTTGCCATTTTGATGCCTGAAAAATACCGGGGGTTTTATTCAGACCTCAGTCAGATGAAAAATGACTATTACGATTTTTTACCCACTAATGACGATTTAACCCGGTGAACCAATTCCACTTTAGATTCAAAATCAATAGGTTCACCTACTTGAAAAAATAGAAAATTGGTTCTATAATATGGGTATGGACAGTATCCAAAAGCTAATTGCCCTGGGAGATTCGGTTGATTACGAATTAGATGGGTTACCCCTGCTGCAAGCAACTGGTGCAGGCTTTCAGGTGAGTAACTGTGGCGTAAATCACCCGCCTTCAGCTACGTGCAGCAGCCCTTCCGATAAATTATCCCGTCTGCCGGTATTTTTTGCTGCCGCTGGAGGAAAGCGCATCCCAATCCTGAAAACAGTCCTGACCTCGGTTTGCGAAAGGGATTGTAATTATTGCGGAATGCGTTCCGGCATTGACTGCCAGCGTTATTCATTTCGACCGGAGGAAATGGCGAAGGCTTTTATTCAAATGTACCGCCAAAATATTGTCAAGGGAATTTTTTTGAGCTCGGGAATTGCTGGTGGAGGTATCAGCACCCAGGACCGCTTACTGGCAACCACTGAAATTTTACGCAAGGAAATGGGTTACCACGGCTACATCCATCTCAAGATCATGCCAGGTTCTGAGATGGCGCAAATAGAAAGGGCGATGCAGTTGGCCGACCGGGTGTCTGTCAATCTTGAAACAACCTCAACAACATTACTTCAAAAATTAGCTCCCCACAAGGGTTTCCTTGATGAACTTCTCCAACCATTAAAATGGGTCGAGGAAATACGAAAAAAACAATCGCGGCATACAACCTGGCAGGATCGTCAGCCTTCCAGTACAACCCAATTTGTGGTTGGACCAGCCGGCGAAACTGATTTTGAACTGCTCCATCTCTCCGGCTACCTCTATAAACAATTAAACCTGAGCCGGGTTTATTATTCCCGCTTTAATCCTATCCCCGGGACACCGCTGGAAAATGAGCCAGGCACCCATCCGCAAAGACAGGTGCGTCTTTACCAGGCTTCCTTTTTATTAAGGGACTATGGATATGACGTGGAGGATTTTAATTTCCTTGATGGGGGATATTTACCATTAAACAGAGATCCCAAGGTGTTATGGGCAGAAAAGAACCTCAGGGATGAACCGGTTGAGATAAACCGTGCAGATTATTCACAGCTTCTGCGGATTCCTGGAATTGGTCCGATAGGAGCCCGCAGAATTATTGAAAAACGGAATACTCATAAACTCGTCAATATGGATGAAATTCGATCATTTGGGATTCGCCTGGAAGCGGCCAAACCCTTCATGCTGGTTAATGGCAAATGCATGCCTGTGCAACTGGAATTATTTGGTTGAAGCCCTAATCAGATGCAGGAATCACTTCCTTTGATCTGGTTTTCCGCTTTAACCCCCTGATCAGTCTTTCCACTCCACCAAAAATTCCAGAGGGCATAAAAATAATCATGAGTACAACCGCTGCCCCAACAAAAACAGTACGGTAAAGTCCGAGAGGTCGGAGTGCTTCATTTAAGATCGTGATGGCAAAAGCTCCAACCACGCCTCCCATAAATCTTCCCGATCCCCCGAGTAAGACCATGGCGATTCCGAGTAAGAAGGTGCTGTCCTCCAGGAAAGAGACAGATATCGCCCCGGCATAGTGAACATAAAAAGCTCCTATGATTCCGGTGAAAAAGGACGATATTGAAAAAACCCACAGTTTATATTTGTACTGGTTAACACCCGAACTTTCTGCCAGCGATTCTGAGTCTCTGACCGCTGCAAAAGCCAAACCTGTTGGAGAGTAGATAATTTTATACATTAGAAACATGATGATTGCAAATACTACAAATAGCAGATAGTACCAGGGTAGAGCGTACATACTGCTGAATTCATATCCAAATAGTTCCAGACCAGGGATATTGGAGATTAATCCAGCGGGTTGGATACCCAAGGCTGATCCTCGCCTTACAATGGTTGGCAATACCATTTGTAAAGCATATGTAATCAATGCTATATAAATCCCCTTGAATCTAAGACAGGGTAAACCAAGGAGAAATCCAATTATTGCAGCAACAATGCCTCCAAAAAGAACCCCAATGATTGGAGTCCAGCCCAGATTCATCACCAGAACAGCACTTGTGTAGGCTCCTATTGCATAGAATGCAATCTGCGCAAAAGCAAAAATTCCAGCAAAACCAATTAATAAATCCCAAGCTGAGGCAACAACGCTCCAGATCAAACACATGACCAGGATATGGAGTGCGTATTGGCTTGATCCAATTAAAAGAGGCAAGACGGCCAGAACAACCAGAGTGCCAATATAAATGAAAAGATCCCTCTTCATCCTATTCCTCCAATGCTTCCCAAGTGCCGAATAAGCCCCTTGGCCTGAATATCATTATGGCTAAAAGAATGATGAAGAAAACAACCATCGTCCAAACGGCGCCAATATACATAGCCACCATTGATTCAACAATACCCAGAATGAAAGCTGCCACCAGGGTACCCTTAATGCTTCCCAGTCCCCCGAAAAAGACGATCACAAATGCCTTGACAAATGGTTCATTCCCGCCGAAGGGGTAGATCATATACTTGGGTGCCAGTAATATTCCACTGACACCTGCCAGAACTGCAGAGATACCGAATGTAAACGCAAACACCCAGTGGATGGGTATTCCAACAATGTTAGCGCCCATTGGACTTTGGGCAACCGCCCGCATAGCCATTCCCAACCGGTTGTGTTTGAGAAATAATTCCAGAATAACCACAATCAAAATTGCTATGATAAAGATTAATATATCATTCCAGCTGATAACGAAATTTCCAATCGTGACCGTACCCTCGATGATGGGTGGGATTGCTTTCTTGCGCGAACCAAAAATTACCAGGGCAAGGTTATTGAGGAATAATGAAAAGCCAAGGGTGGCAAGAAAAACGTCGTTACCCCAACCTGGTCTGCCGCGAATTGGGCGCACTACAAATCTTTCAAGAAATATACCGAATAGAAACATGATAGGTAAGGCAATGGCGAATGCAATCCAGTAACTTTGAGAGAATAATGTGATTCCAACCCAGACGATATAGGCACCCCATACAAAAAATGAACCGTGGGCAAAATTGTAAGCCTTGGCAATCCCATAAAGCAGCGATAATCCAAGAGAGATTACCCCATAAACAGCCCCCAGAATGAGACCGCCAATCAAAGCATCAACAAGTTGTGTCATGTTCACATCCTCCAAACCAGGATTACCAAGCAGGTTATCTTCCCAGAAATGCTTTACGCACCTGCTCGCTATTCAATGCCTCATCCTTCGTCCCTTCAAAACAGATACGACCGTCCTCCATCAAATACACCCGGTCAGCATATTCTGAAGCAAGCCGGACACTCTGCTCCACCAGTAGAATAGTCATCCCCTTCTGGTTAATTTCTCTGAGTTTCTTGAAAACCTCGGTGCGAAGAATTGGAGCCAGCCCCAGCGAAGGTTCATCCACAGCCAGAATACGTGCATCGGACATTAGCCCTCTGCCAACTGCCAACATGCGGGCTTCTCCCCCGCTTAATCCTGAAGCAACCCTGTTTTTTAATTGAGCCAACTTCGGAAATAAATGAAAGACGTATTCAAGGTTTTCAGACTCCCTTTTATGTGCATGGGGTGAAAAAGCACCCATCTTCAGGTTTTCCATTACGGTCATCTCGCTGAATAGATGCCTGTCCTCGGCGATGTAAACAAATCCTTGTTCAACTATTTTTCTTGGTGGTAGATGGGTGATCTCTATGCCATCCAAAATAACCTTCCCGGAGGATGGTGATAATAAACCGCAGAGCGTTTTTAATAATGTGCTCTTACCATGGCCGTTCGGACCCAGAATGGCAACAAATTCTCCTTCTTCTACTTTTATGGAAATGTCTTTTAAGGCGTGAAATTCACCATAATGCGTATTTAGTTCCTTAGCCTCAAGCATATTCTTCTCCGAGATAAATCTCTCTGACCAAATGATCCTGAGCCACTTCATCCGGGGTGCCAATCTTAATATTGTCTCCATTATTCAGAATCATTAATTCCTGGCAGAGCCCCATGAGCACCTGCATTAAATGTTCGATGATGATTATGGTCACCGCTTTCTCGGTGTTAACCCTTTGAATTAGCTCCATGGTTGGTTCAATTTCAGATGGAGCCAGTCCGGCGATTATTTCATCAAGAAGCAGTAATTTTGGTTTTGTTGCCAATGCTACTGCCAGCATCACCATTTTTTTATTAAGCAGGCTTAGATTTTTAGGAGTGACATTTTCTTTTCCACTTAGACCAACAAATTTTATGATCTCCATTATGCTCTCCTTGTCACCTCCTTCCCTTGCTCCAAAGTATGCTCCAACCCTTACATTATCAAATACAGTGAGGTTCTTAAATGTAATTGGAATTTGAAATGTCCGGGCAATGCCATGCTGGCAGATCTGGTAAGGTCTGAACCCGTGAATATCCAGCCCATTAAAGAATATTTCCCCAGAGCCATGGAATTTTCCGGTAATCACGTTGAACAAGGTGGTTTTTCCAGAGCCATTCGGCCCTGCTATTCCAAAAATAGATTTTTCCTGAACGTTGAAGCTTAAATTATTTACCGCAGCCAGGTTTCCGAATTTCTTGACCAGATTCTGGACACGTAATAATGACTCTCTGCTAACCAGATTTTCACTCATCTTATTCTCTACCGTAATGGATTTTGATAAAGGTAGGACGTGGGGTGATATTTGATCACACCCACGTCCAAATAACAATTAGACTATTTTATCCATGGGGGAGTCTGGAATTCGCCCCCGGCATACTTTTGAGGGAAGAGTAGGATTTGTTCGGAATTTTGGAATTGGATGGTGTGAAGGGGGAAGGTTTCCTCATTCACCTCTGTTACATGGTTTTCGGGCCGGAATTTATAGGTACCGCATAATCCAGTATAAGGATTATCCACGAAGGATTGTGTAATTTCCTGGTACTTGGTAGGATCGCCGATTTTTTCAACAGTTTCAGCCCACATCATGATCATGTCATGTGCCTGGTATGGAATATAATAACCTGGTTCCCGGTCATAGGTTTCTATGAACCTTTGTTTGAATGCGTCCTTCTCTGGTCCGGGAAGCGGGCCTGCCTCAACACTGTAGATCAATCCATTGGCGTCCTCGCCGGCGAGATCAACAAATTCAGGCTGGGATGGAACATATTGCATATACATGAGTGAATTGGTTGGATCCGCAAGGAATTGTTGGAGGAAAGTGACTGCATCAGCCGGGTTCACCGATGCCATGAAAATTAGAGCAGGATTGGCTTCGCGGATCTTGGAGAGCTGCGAACCCCATTCAACTGTACCCATCGGGAAGAGTTCGTCAACTACAACCGTCCAGCCATCGGCTGTGGCGGTTTCCCGGAATGCATCTACCACCCAAATGTTGTACTGGTAATCCTCGGTGAGTAAGGCTACCGTTTTACTTGGCCATTCATAACCAAGATTCATAAGGTTTGCATAATTTTGGATGGTATTGGCTTGTTCATCGTCGGTGTACATAAAACAATTGAAATTCTGCTCGAAATCAGCTGTAATGGCTTCGGTAGTACCATGGCTGCCGCCAGCGCTCATGTATGGGACATCGTACTTTCCAAATTCCTGAACATCTACAGCTACATTTAGATAGGATGAAAGTACATAATCAACCTTCTGATCCTCTACCAGGTATTTGGCTGCAGCAATGGCATCCTCGGCAAGCATATCCTTCGTATCAAAAACGACAAGCTCAACCGGACGCCCAAGCACCCCACCTTTGGCATTAAGGTCGGCAACAGCCATTTCTGATCCGGCTTTGGTATCAAAACCGTCTGAGGCGGCATACCCGGTTAATTGGGCAGGCACCCCAATTTTTATTGGTGTCCCTGCAGGCGCACTGGTACCACCAGATTCGGCTGGTGCTTGCTCTGTTGGGGCGGCAGCTGGTGCACAGGCGGCCAGGATAAATATGGCTACAGTGATGGCAAGAATTTTCATGATGATGGAAAACTTATTCGATTTTAAGTACATCTCTATCTCCTTCATGTTTCAAACTCCTTTCAAATTGGTTTGTTTTGGCTGATATTTATAAATCTCGATTAGGATTATTAAAAGGCTGGCTCGTTATGTTATTCCATTAATGGTTTACCTATTATTAATACTTTCACTCTTTCAGAATGGCTCCTATTTTGGAGGGATTTCCAATTCCACTTCACCTAATACCCGGTCCATTGTCTCGATAACCCGGTCCATCTCGGCATAGGTGAATACGACTGGGGGCTCCATTCGGGCAACACGGGCGTTATTGAGGTAACCACCAATTAAGATGTGGTTCTTGAACAATCCCTTTGCTACTGCCCAACCAATGGCATCAGTTGGATATTCAATACCAATCATCAAGCCCCTGCCGCGCACATCCACAAGATAGGGGTGTCTGTCCTGCAGTTTCCTTAACCCTCCCATAAGATAATCACCCTTTACCTGGCATTGTCCTGGGACGTCATTTTCCAGAATATATTTAATGGTAGCGATTGACGCAGAACAGGCAAGTGGATTTCCGCCATAGGTTGGTGAGCCAAGAATTAATGGTTTACCAACCAGTTTCCAGAGGTGCGGCCTGGCTATTATCCCGGTGGTTGGCATTACGCCGCCGCCAAAGGCTTTTCCAAATACAATGATATCGGGAACAACCCCCCAGCGGTCCACAGCCCAAATTGTCCCTGTTCGACCCATTCCGGACTGGATCTCATCATCAATCAGGAAACATTCGTATTTGTCACAAATTTCACGCAGTTTGGGGAAGTAATCATCCGGCGGGATGATAATGCCTGCTTCCCCCTGGATAGGTTCAACAATCACCGCGGCAACGGTCTCGCCAACTGCAATTAAATTGCGAATGGCAGTTTCCATAGCTTCTGCATTACCAAATTCAACATGCTGGAATCCAGGCACCAGTGGCAGGTAGGGTTTCCGGTATGTGCCCTTTCCAGTAGCAGATAATGCCCCCATGGTTTTTCCATGGAATCCATTCACTGTAGAAATGATATACGTTTTTTCTGAAGCCAGGCGAGCCAGTTTTAAGGCGATTTCAATAGCTTCTGCTCCTCCATTATTAAAGAAGCAGTATTGCAGATCTCCCGGACTTATCAGGGAGACCAGGTGGGAAAGGTACCCCCTGAGTGGATCAAGCAGATCCTGGCTGCACAGTGCATAACGATTGATCTGGTGTTGGATCGCATTGATGATCTCCGGATTTTTATGTCCACATAAGAAGACACCATTACCACCCATACAATCCAGATAATCTACCCCATGTGAATCAGTAAAATAGGAATCATGATCAGACCATTCAACAACAGTAGCATCAGTGGAAACACATTTGCGGTAGGTCTCATAACCTGGAGCCAAGTGATCTGTATAATATTTGGCAGCATCGACAACAACCATATCCTGCTCTTGAGGACTTATCTCAGATTTAGTAATTAATCCATACGCCTTGCGGGAGAGACTAAGTGCTTCATCAAATTTTATATCCATTTATTTTCCTCCAATTTATTGAATAATAAGGATTAATCATGTTTCAAAATTGATCACAATGAAGAATGTCAGTTGATATTTCCCGGCGATAAACCAAGTTTATTTTCGTCATCGGCTATTCCATCGAAATTAAGAAATTTAATTATTGGTTCAGCTACATTATGGCCTGTGAAGTCATCATCTATTTTCCATAAAGCTCCAAAATACTATTTATTTTTTAAGGTCTTTATGTTGTGTAGCCAGAGTTCTTTACTTGAAAAATCAGCCAAAATCCCGGTTACCTACCAGTACTATTTTTCCAACCATGGGGGAGATCCCCAAAAAGGATGGTAACTTTGCGGACCGGGATAACTATCGTGATCAGGCATGCTCGCTTACTTCATTGAGACTTTCTTTGTAGATAGATTCAGGAATTTGCCAGTCATAGCTATCTTTGAAAACCTGCACAACCACAGAGGTTGAAGTTCTGATGATCCCTGGAACTTTGTGAATCACATCGGAGACGAAACGATATAGCTCCTGGATATCCTGGACGCAAACCTGTACATTGATGTGCGATCCATCAATAGCGCACGCAACCCAGCTGGTTTGTTCGAGCTCTGCCAATCGCAAGGCAGCATCAAATAACGGCATCGATTCGACCTGGACATCAATATCTGCCTTAACAGGGAACCCCACTTTTTCAGGGTTTACAATCGCAGTAATCCGAATAACATCCTGATTCACCAACATTTCTATCCGGCTGCTGATTGAACGCGGCGAAATATTTCCAATGCGCCTGGCAATACTTGCAGCGGATATGAGCGGATCCTCCATGAGAAAATTTACAATTGTGAAATCAACCGCATCGATTTTCCGGGGGAGTAATCGACGTGAAAAATAGGGTGGTTTTCTAGGTGGGATCAAACCAGGTACGATTGAATCCGGGATCTGCCAGTGATATATATCCTTTAACTGGAGGGGGACTACTTCAGTGGTTGTCTCTTTAACGCCAGGCAGGGACGCTATTTGATTAGAGATTGTCGTATAAAGATCGATATTATCCCGTGCATGGATCGTAATGCCAATGTCATGATTACCGAGGGTGTTGCAAACGTAACTGACAGATTCCAGGCAGACCATTTTCTCTGCAATAGATCGTATGGATCCGGTCTCAACTCGCAGAAAGACATTAGCCATAACCGGAAAGCCTACCTTACCAGGGATAATAACAGTGCTCAGCCGAATTATGTTTTTTGAAAGGAGTCGATTGATCCGATAACGGATCATTGATATCGTTGAATCGGGAATCCGGTTGGATATAACAGGATTAGACATCCGGCCATCTTCCATCAGAAGGCGGATAATTGTTTGATCTATGGAATCAATCGTGCTCATCGGAATATTATAATCCATTTTAAGGGATATAAATATATTACAATTTTTAGCCGATCATGTCAAGCATCCTGTAAATAATTACGGATTATGATGTAAAATTACTTAATTCTTAACCGAAAACGCGTACAAACGAGAATTGGATGCCGAAACAGCCATGATTCCGGAATTCCAAACAATCAACTTTATTTGCCAGAATCCTGGCTTGTTTTACCAATCAGTAAATGTTTGTTGATTCAGTGCCTGATACGACAAGCGGTGTTATTTGACTAAGATGATGGAATACTGTTCGTTGGTGATTGCAACAACTACTGCTGATATGTATAAGCCTATGTTTTTTCTACCTGGACTAATATCTAAATTTCTAATTGGTAACCTGTTCACTTGCCCTTAAAAATTTATTTACCCATTTCGGCGATTCTTTGTATAATTCTTATAAAATCCCTTGTTTCTTTTTAATGACCAATCTGTGAGAATAATTTGGAGGTAATCATGCCCATCAGTGCCAACGGAAAAATTTTGCATGTAGATCTTTCAAATAAAAGGTTGTTGGTTGAAGAACCGCCGGAGAGCTTTTTACCGGAAATATATTGGAGGGTCTGCAATGGGTCTTTCATACATTCTGAAAGAACTTAAACCAGGTATTGACCCGCTTGGTCCCGATAATATCTTAACCCTGATGTTGTCGGTACTCACCGGAGCCCCAATATCTGGACAAAGCCGCATGACTGCCAGCGCTAAATCTCCCCTGACAGGGGCGGTTGGAGATTCCCAATGTGGCGGTTTTTTTCCGGCTGAGATGAAATTTTCCGGTTTTGACGGCATTGTTGTTAGAGGTAAGGCGGCTCATCCCGTTTATTTATGGCTGCATGACGGCGAGGCAGAAATAAGGGATGCATCACATCTATGGGGGAAGACAGCATCCCGGGTTGAGGACGTATTGAGAGAAGAATTGAATGATGAAAAAATTGAAATTGCTCAATGTGGCCCAGCCGGTGAGAAGCTGGTGAAATTGGCCGCCATCATAAACATGGCTAACCGCGCCAATGGACGTACCGGTATGGGTGCAGTGATGGGATCCAAAAATTTAAAAGCCGTAGTTGTGAAAGGAAGGACCAGGAAGATTAACCTGGCGGATGGAAAACGATTAAATGAACTTGCCAGGGAGGGTACCGTCCTGCGGAAAGAAAATGGTGACATCGAAAATCTACATATTGACGGTACTGCAGGTGTTGTATCAGGCCAGCATTTGGATGGAGGATTGCCGACCCGCAACTTTTCCGAGGGTCAATTTGAAGGCTTTGAAAAACTATCCGGAGAGACCATGACGGAAACCATCCTGGCTGAACGTGATTCTTGCTTTGCCTGCAGTGTTCGCTGCAAGCGGGTGGTAGAGACGGAGTGGAATGGCAATCCTGTGGTCAAACGTAATGGCGGCCCCGAGTATGAAACGGTGGCTACCCTTGGATCGTACTGCGGAGTGGATAACCTGGCTGCAGTTGCCTATGGCAACCAATTGTGTAATGAGTATGGATTGGACACGATAGGCACCGGGGCAACCATTGCCTGGGCAATGGAATGTTTTGAAAATGGTGTTCTAACTGAGGCAGAAATCGGATATCCTTTGAGGTTTGGTGATGACAAAGCGATGATCCGTACCATCCTGCAGATTGCCACAAGAGAAGGGTTTGGAGATACCCTGGCGGAGGGTTCGCGCCGGGCGGCCAATCATTTAGGGAAGGGGCATGCTTTCCTGATTGATGCCAAAGGGGCTGAGGCTCCTGCCCATATGCCGCAGGTAAAAAAGAGTCTCGGATTGATCTACTCGGTGAATCCGTTTGGAGCCGACCACCAATCGCATGAACATGATCCAAACGTAGAGGATGGGGCATGCGATCGTTCAAAAGTGAGAATGAAGCTGCTCGGTTTTGAGAATACCCTCCCCAAGAAATCCATGGGGGAAGATAAAGTGCGTTATGCACTCACTACCCAGTATATCTACTCCTTTACGGATTCCGCTGATTTATGCCAATTTGTTTTTGGCCCCGGATGGCAATTATACGGTCCGGATCACATGGTTGAGATAGTTAAAGCAGTCACGGGTTGGCAGGATTTTGACCTGGAGGAGCTGCTGCTGGTAGGTAAACGGCGGCTGAACATGATGCGTGTATTCAATGCGCGCGAAGGATTCACCCGTGAAAATGACAGGCTGGCGGAAAAATTTTTCAAACCCCTTAAAGGGACCGGACCAAGTGCCGGGGTTGCAGTTGATGAAGAGGTGATCGAGGAAGCAAAGACAATTTATTACAGGCTTGCCGGTTGGGAGGAAACCACTGGTAATCCAACCCCCGAGCAGCTTGCCAAACTCGGATTGGCTGAACTGGCGGGAAGCTACTAAATTTAATTAGAAAGACTGGTTCTGCCAGCGAGGGATGAAGACCTTCATCCCTCGCTGTTTTTAGTGGGGTCAGACTAAGGCATAAATTACCATTGTAAGCCGCTCAAAAGAAATTGATCATCAACTGGCTGCAGATCAATACTGTAACCGAATAAAACCAGCTAACACATAAATATTAAGACCCTCGGGAAATAAAAACCTTGTTCAGGATGCGATTGATTCGTATTTCTTTGCGAAAAACAACCCCCTGAATAATTTCATGGATTGATCTGTGACAATGAAAATCCGACCAGGGGTGGGGCAGACTAGAAGGATACTGCCAGCAAAATTGAAAGAAGGATAAATTCGATCAGCGCAAAAAGTAGATACCTGGGGAATGATTTTTTCTCGTCCAGCACCAACCGCTGAGGATCTCCAGTTATTTTATAAGCCGCACCGGCAAACCAGGCGAAAATTAACCCTCCAACCAGTCCACCGAGGTGTCCCCAATTATCAATACGCGGGGAAAGGCCGAGAGTAAGATTGATGAGGGTAATCGTGATGATATTGATCAGTAAAGGACGTGCTTTCTTCCCGAAAAGGAACCGGTTTTGATAGATGAAAATTCCCTGAGCACCTATCAACCCAAAGATAGAAGTGGATGCACCCAGGGATGGCTCTGGTGAAAGAATAAATGAAAAGACATTTCCGGCATACCCTGCCAGGAGATACAAAACAAGAAATCGCAAATTCCCGTAGTAAGCCTCAAGTCCTGGACCAATAATATAGAGTGCATACATATTAAAAGCGATATGGATAAAGGAGCCATGCAGGAATATGGGAGTTATCAGCCGCCAGAATTCACCTTCCCGAATTAAGTTATTATATTTGGCTGCCCAGAAAATCAGGAGATCATCATTCAACAGGAACTGGCTGGCCATTTGCAGCAGGAAGACGAAAATGGTAATCCCGATGAGTGAATAACTGACGCGGGGTTTTGCGGGTTTAATCTGCAGGATCAATGCCTGGGGCTGGGGTTGCACCGTATTTGGCGATTGCGGTGGATAGTCTAGGTTGTCCTGGGGGTTGACTGGAGGTTGGTAGGTCATAGCGAAAATTTTCGATGATTTGTCCGGTGATGTTCTGCTTCAATAATAGAAACAATTGTGTCCACTGCTTTTTCAAGTTGTAACGCGGCATTGATCACGATGTAATCAAATTCCTGGATATGCTGCATTTCATTCTGAACAGTTTCAATCCGTACCCGGAGTGATTCTTCATTTTCGGTTTTTCGGTTATGGAGGCGGTCAAACCACTCCTGGATATTTCTTGGAATCAGGAAGATCAGAACGGATTCAGGGAAGAGTTTTTTCATTTTTGCTGCTCCCTGAACGTCCAGACGCATGATGATATCTTGCTGGCTAGCTATCGCATCCACGATCTGAGATTTTGGTATACCCTTGTAATCCGTGTATACCAGCGAGTTTTCAATGAATCCACCTTGCTCAATGAGCAATTTGAACTCTTCCTGGGAATAAAAAATGTAATCCTCCCCGGGAATTTCTTCCGGTCTGGGTGCCCTTGTTGTGGCTGTCACCACGAAATGGATAGGCAGGCCTCTTTGTCTAAGTGATTTTAATACTGTGTCTTTTCCGACGCCTGAAGGACCGGATACAATGATCATTAATGGCTGGGGGTGCAGTACTTCAAATGACAAGGATTCATCAATTATCAAGGATACCTCGAAATAAATTGCTGAAATGAATTCAGGATGATTATAATAGATAACAGTATATCTATCACCCGGAGAATTAAATGCCAAACTACGAATACCGTTGTCTGGATTGCAACGCCAGGTTTGAAATTTTTATGTCCTATAGCGAATACGGGAAAAGGCAGGTAGTCTGTCCAAAGTGCGGGAGCGAAAATTGCACAAGGAGGATCGGTAAAATCCGCTTTGCCCGTTCAGAAGATAGCCGTATGGATGAGTTTTCTGATATGGATAATTTCGATGGATTGGAGGATGATCCGGTTGCCCTGGGCAGGATGATGCGAAAAATGAGTAAAGAAGTGGGAGAGGAAATGCCCTCTGAGTTTAATGAAGTAGTTGGCAGGTTAGAAGCCGGTCAATCTCCAGAGCAAATTGAACGCGATCTGCCTGATTTGGGATCTGAACCTGGAGGAATGGGCGGTTTTGGCGGCGACTCCTTTGATGATGAGGACTAATCACCGCTGCGGATAATTTTTTCTAATTGTTCATAGGTTGAGATCCACGAAGCCTTATTAATGAAGTCTGTCAGGGAGGTGCTTTGAGATCTTAGCTGGCGAACTGCCTCGCCGACAGGGTCATCACCGGCTGCCCCTCCGGTCTCATCGGCATAGGCTCCATGGAAGGCGAAGTAAGCCTGGTTTAATTTTCGAATCTGATAGCCATTTTCCCAGAGAAACTGCCGCCTTTCCTCCATATATGCTTCTGCTTCTTCAATTTTTCCTTCTTTAAGCAGCAGGTCTGCAGTTTCCCTGGTAATCCTCATCTCTTTGCGAAATTCAAAAGGAGGGGGAGCCGAGTTATCCATTCCTGGTTGATCCTCGGTGGACTGGGGGATTAATTCATCCGCAGGAGCTGGGGGAAGATGCTCTGGATAATATTTTTGAAGGATTGCTCTGCCAATTTCTTTCCCTGCAATAGAAGCGACCGTTTCATTGATTGTTCGCAATTCCGGGGAAGTCTCGTAGTTTAAGCCAAGTGGACGCAAGGTGAGGTAATTGTGGGTCCATTCATGGGCAATCACTTCTGTAAGCCATCCCAGATCCGTGCTGGAGAGTACCATGGTTGGATAAACACCTACTCCGCCGATGGAAACGACAAGGGCTGAGACATCCAGGCCTTTTTCCACGCGTTTTTCCAGTTGAAGAATCTCATCAAGAGAATGATCTGCTGTGAGGGATATATTTTGATCCTGCTGAATTATGTTACGCGGTGATATGATCAATGCTTTCGGTAACGGAGTTGTATGAAACAGGGGAGGCGGTAAAGGTTGCCCAGCCAGGCTCAAATTGAGGTCAGCCAGGATGGCGCTTAATTGCTGCTCCAGGATGGTCTCGGCGAGGGGACCCAATTTTGACTGATAATCCACGAGTTGGGACAAATATTCCTTAAATGGCTGAGCGGCCTCATTGGCGTTTGTATTATCCGGTTGTGCGTATAGCTGTTCTATGGTTTGCTGCGTATTTTCAATTTCCCCGGTTATCACAAGGTTTTTCAGGACAATTTCTTTTTGCTTGTCATCTGTGATGTAACGAGGTAAAACCAGAGAACCCTGAGTATTCTTGATATTTAATGCGTCAAGTGTCCAGTTTCCATAATCGAACTCAATACCCCTGGTATATGAACGGACAAGTTCATCGGGTTCATTAATAGGAATAACGCTTCTGGTTATGCTTATTCCAGCTGCAAAAATTATGAGTATTTTATAAAAAATAAGAATTACCTTATGCATGTTTATTCGCCGAGAATGAATTATACCAATTAGAAAATCCGCAATGGGAAATCGCATTATAAACCCAGCCAGGCAGCATTTTGCCAATGATTTTCACAATGTCACCATCTCTGTTGTTGTTGATAAGGTTATAATTATTAATTTGGAGCACCTGGCGAATAATACTCATTTTCAGGCAGAACAGTTATTATCAGGGATTAGAATATAGTCAGAGGAAGCATGAAGAGAACATATTGGATTGGTGCCGCCATTGTCATCCTGGGTATTGGTGGTTATTTAGTTTACCGCGGGATACAGCAGCGAGGTTTGTCTGCCTCATCGCAATATCAGACAGAAGAGGTTGTGCGGGGAAATCTTGAGGCCATTGTCGGGGCAACCGGAACGGTTCATTCGAATCAATCTTCAGATATAAACTGGGAAACCACCGGCCGGATAGGGGAAATCTCGGTTGAAATTGATGATGAAGTAATGGCAGGAGATCAGCTGGCGACCCTGGAAAGGAATTCGCTACCTCAAAATATGATTTTAGCCGAAGCAGATTTAATCACTGCCAAAAGAAATTTAGAAAACCTGCAAGACTCGGAAAAAGCTGCCGCCGATTCTGACCTGGCTCTTGCTCAAGCCCAGATTGCCCTTGATGACGCACTGGAAGATCGAGAAAAAAAAGATTATGCACGTGCCAGCCAGACAACATTGGATGCGCTCAAGGCGGATTTTGTCCTGGCACAGGACGGATTGGATCAAGCCGAGGATGTATTTTCATACTTTAAAGACAAACCCGAAAATGACGCGGGGCGGGCATCAGCGATGCTGCAGTATGTTAATGCAAAGAACGCACGAGATCGTTCTCTTTCAAACCTTAATTATGCTTTAGGCAGACCGGATTCCCAGGAAATTGCTGAAGCCGATGCCAAAATTCTAGTCGCTGATGCAAATCTGAAGGATGCTGAACGTGAGAGGGAGAGATTAAAAGATGGGGTGGATCCCCAGGATATTGCTGCTGCTGAAGCACGCGTGGAAGCCATCCAATCAACACTTGATATGGCATTTCTAAAAGCGCCCTTTAATGGAACAATCACTGAGGTAAACTCCAAGGTCGGAGACCAGGTGACTCCTGCAACGCAAACATTCCGCATTGATGATCTCTCCCGCCTATTAATTGATGTGAACGTACCTGAAGTGGATATAAATCGTGTCAAAATTGGCCAGCCGGTAGAAATTGTCTTCGACGCTATTTTAAATAAATCTTTTAATGGCGTTGTCAACGAAGTAAGCCGGGTTGGTAAAACCGACCAGGGGGTTGTCAATTTCATGGTAACGATTGAACTTCAGGATGCCGACCAGGATGTACTTACAGGTATGACGGCAGCTGTTAATATTCTTACCAGTCAACTGGGGGATGTATTACTGGTGCCGAACCGGGCAGTTCGTTTTAAGGATGGAAAAAGGATTGTCTATAAACTGCTTGATGATGGCAAGCTGGAGGAAGTAACAATCCAGATTGGAGCTACCTCGGAAACAAATTCAGAAATCATTCAATCCGATCTTAAGGAAGGCGATACCCTGGTCCTTAACCCACCCGTGGAGTTTCGTTCGGGGCCTCCAAGCCAATAAGAGTAAATGAGCGATTTTGTCATTCAAGCGGTAGATTTATGTAAAATCTATCAAATGGGAAATGTTGAAGTTCCTGCATTATGTGGGGTAACTTTTAATATTGAACGCGGGGATGTGGTTTCCATCATGGGTCCTTCCGGGTCCGGAAAATCAACTTTAATGAATTTGCTGGGATGTTTAGACCGACCCACCAGAGGGGAATATTTCCTGGATGGGGAAGCGGTCGCAGCCTTGAATGATGACCAGCTGGCAGATATCCGCAACAGGAAGGTTGGTTTTGTCTTCCAGAAATTTATGTTATTACCCCGCCTTTCAGCTCTGGGAAATGTTGAACTCCCACTGCGGTATGCCGCTGTAGATCAAGGGAGGAGAGCCCGCGCCCAGGCAGCTTTGGAAGCAGTTGGGCTTGCCGACAGGATGCAGCACAGACCCAATGAGCTATCCGGAGGACAGCAGCAGAGGGTAGCAATTGCCAGGGCGCTGGTAAACAACCCGGCTATTTTGATGGCTGATGAACCAACGGGGAACCTTGACTCAAAATCCGGCCATGAGATTATGGACCTGATCCTGCGGATGAACCAGGAAATCGGGACTACTTTGATTATAGTCACCCATGATCCGGAAATTTCAAAATTTACCCGGCGAATCCTTCATTTAAGGGATGGGAAACTGGAGGAAGGATCATGAGTATTTTGGCGACGATAGTTGAAGCCTTAGAAAGCCTCATGTCCAACAAAGCTCGCTCTGGTCTGACCATCCTTGGGATAGTAATTGGCGTAGCAGCGGTCATTGCCATGCTGGCGGTAGGCCAGGGAGCCCAGAATACGATTACCGGGTCGATTTCGGGTGTTGGCACGAATCTTCTGTTTGTTTTCCCCGGAAATTTTGAGACCGAAATTAGAAACCCCAAACCAATGACACTTGGGGATGTGGATGCCCTTTCTGATCCATTCCAGGCTCCTGCCATAAAAGCGGCCTCCCCGGCAATTCAGAAAAACGTACTGGTATCCTATGGAGGAGAGAGTGCCAACAGTATGATATCCGGGGTGACCCCAAATTACGCAACCGTCCGGAATTACACGTTAAGCGAAGGGGAATTTATCAATGAAAACCATATGCTTGGACGGGCATCCGTAGCTGTTATTGGACCGGATATGGCAGACAAATTATTTGGCAGGAGGGACGGTCTTGTCGGAGAGACAATCCGTATAGATGGTCAGCCTTACCGTGTAATTGGGGTTACCGAACCAAAAGGCGGGTCAGCATTTGGCAGTGCAGATGATGTGGCATTTATTCCATTTACCACCGCCCAAACCCGTCTGCTTAGCGGCCGGCAGGACCAGGTGGATATCATCCTGGTTGAGGCAGTTGATGCCGAGTCGATCAGCCAGGCAAACGAACAGATTGCACAAATCCTGAGATATCGCCACAGGTCCGAACTCGGGGTGGATGATTTTACGATATTTACCCAGGAAGATTTAGTGGCAACTACCCAATCCATTACCGGAGTATTTACAATCTTTTTGGGTGGGATTGCCGGCATCTCGCTTTTAGTGGGTGGAATTGGAATTATGAATATTATGCTGGTATCTGTTACAGAACGGACCAGGGAAATTGGTTTGAGAAAGGCGCTGGGAGCCAGAAAAAGGGATATCCTGATCCAATTCCTGACTGAGTCATCGCTTTTGAGCCTGATTGGGGGGATTATTGGGATCCTATTTGGCTGGATGATAGCATTCGGAGTTGGGCAAATCGCAGCGGCCAATAATACAGAGCTGACTCCGGAAGTTGGGTTGAACGCAATTCTTCTCGCCACGATTTTTTCCACAGCCGTAGGTTTATTTTTTGGCATTTATCCCGCCAGTCGAGCTGCTAATTTGGAGCCGGTTGATGCGCTGCGTTATGAATAAACCGGAAATGAAATTTAGGGCAATTTCTCATACATTTCACAGGGTGATCAAAGGGTTATCCATTTTCCCCGTTATATTATTTGTTTTATGCATCATATCTGTCCTGGGTTTCTGGTTGGTTACTCCTGACCATAATGTATCCGCGAAACAGTTTAGCCAGTCGGTAATCCAACCGATACTGGTCGGGGACTTAAACAAGGGAGCAAATAATTTAAATCCACAGAGTCTGCTGGCGGTAGGTACGAATTTATTTTTTAGTGGGGATGACAGCAAATTTGGCACTGAATTGTGGATGAGTGTACCCCCTTATGATCAGGACAAAACCTGGAGGATAACCGATATTAATCCAGGGGAAGGCAATGCTAACCCACACTACCTGGAATGCGTCGGTGATACTGTTTTTTTTAGCGCTACAGACGGCAGGGATGGGTATGAGCTTTGGCGGATTGAGCCCCCGTATACCGCGGCATATCAGGTTCAGGAAATTAACTCTGCCGGTGATGCCGATCCAAAATTTCTCACTGCAATCGGGAACCACCTGTTTTTTCAGGCGACAAATGGATCAACGGGATTTGAAATTTGGAAAACTTCACCCCCATATCAAGAAGCGTTACCAGTTGCAGATATCTTTGAGGGAAGCGGAAGTTCGCACCCCAAGAATCTGACATCACTGGGCTGGACCTTGTTTTTCAGTGCCGATGACAGTTCCGGTGCTGAAGTCTGGAAGAGCGAGCCACCCTATAACCCGGATACAACCAGAAAAGTTTCGCTGATTAACCCTTTTGGAAGTGCAGACCCTGAAGAATTAACCGTAGTTGGAACGACATTATTTTTTTCTGCTGATGACGGAGAACGGGGCAGGGAGACCTGGAAAATTGAAACTCCCTATGAGATCTACAATACCACCATGCTGGATAATTTTGATGAGGATGATTGTTCGGATGATGATGAAGAATGTATTTTTTTAGCAGAATTTGAGTCAAATCCAACGGGATTTTATGGCATAAATGAAACGCTTTTTTTTAGCAGTAACGAATTTAGTGGATTTGAACCACGCAAATCCAATCCGCCTTATGACACGACCAGTACCTATCGAGTTGCAGATATCTTTGAAGGACCGGGAAGCTCCTATCCCCAATTTTTTAATTCAATAGGATCATTCCTTTTTTTTAGCGCCAATGACGGAGAGACCGGGATCGAACTCTGGAAATCTGAACCTTCTTATCATTGATACTACCCGAATTGCGGATATTATCGAGGATTATGATTTAACACTATCCAGAGCGTGATGAAGCCCAAGTTATCGGATATATGGGGGTATCCCGGAGTTTCAAGCCCTGCTTATATTGATGCTGTGCGGGTTGCAGATATCTGGCAGGGTAATGGAAATTCCAATCCCAAAAGGTTTGCAGCTATCGGAACCACCCTGTACTTCACTGCAAATGACGGGATCTATGGGGAAGAACTGTGGCAGAGTGAATTCCCCTTCAATGAGGATACTACCAAAATTGTCGGTGATATCCGTCGCGGTGCAGGAGGTTCAAATCCTCAGGAATTAACTGTGATAGACCGCACCCTGTTTTTCAGGGCGGATGATGGTGAGCATGGGTCAGAATTATGGAAATTGGGTGATGGTTATATGCTTCCTTCCACCGGATTTGCACCAGGACGTGAAACAGTATTAACCGGAAACATCCAGGAATATCCGTCATTAAATCAAATGCGTTTGGTCGTTCCTGCCATGAATGTGGATATTCCCCTGGTCGGGGTTCCAAAATCATCCACTGGTTGGGACCTGACCTGGCTTGGATACCAGGCTGGATACCTGAACGGCACTGCTTTTCCGACCACACCTGGGAACACTGCCATTACCGCCCATGCTTATCTTGCGGATGGAACAACCGGTCCATTTCATGCCCTCGATAAGCTGAAATGGGGAGACCTGGTGGAAATAAATGCATGGGGAAATCATTATATTTATGAGGTGAGAGAGGTAAGACAGGTATCTCCGGACGAGACGGAAATCCTGGATAACGAAGAATTTAATTGGATCACCCTGATAACCTGTAAAGAATACGATGAATCTATTCAGGATTACCGCTGGCGCCTGGCAGTCAGGGCGGTATTAGTACGTATAGATTAAACACAGTATATTTTTTTGGACCTCATCGATTGCCCTGATCCTCTAATACATTGTATCCATGGTTAATCCGGGGTAGATTAATCCAAGTCTATTGAATATCTATAAAATTTGCCTGGAATTAGAAGCTGATTAAAGAAAAATGTGAGGGGGCTGCTTTAATGTTTACCGGGGTATTTGGACTCCATAGACAGTGATGAAATCCATTTAAACAGACTTAAATGGGGAGCCAAGAAAGATTATTCGATTTAATTCAATTGGGGTAAAATCTAACGATAAAACCAGCCAGGGGTTTTGTGGAGGGAAGCGAGGAGCATGATGGTAGATTGGAAAATTCTTATCACAGATGGGCTTGAAGATATTGGACTGAAACAATTAGAAATATATTCCATTGTAGATAACCGGCCAGAGATTTCCTCCGGAGAGCTGCTGGAAATTATCCAGGATTATGATGCACTGATTGTCCGTAGCCGGACGAAAGTGAACGCTGCAGTGCTTCAAGCCGGGAAAAAATTGAAAGTAGTCGGACGCTCCGGAGTCGGGGTGGATAATATCGATCTGGAGAAAGCCAAAGAATTGGGTATAACCGTTGTAAATTCTCCGGTAGGTCCCACAATAGCAGTTGCTGAATTAACCATTGGCCTTATGTTAAGTCTCCTGCGGGATATCCCATATGCAAATGCTTCATTGAAGGCCGGAACATGGGCAAAAAAGTCGTTAATGGGTTCAGAGCTCTATGGTAAAACCCTTGGAATTATTGGATTTGGGCGGATTGGGATGGCTGTGGCTGAGAGGGCAAAAGCGTTCGGAATGAACATCATCGTTTATGACGAATTTATAAGAGATGAAGCGAGAAAAATACCCGGAATCCGACCGGTGACCTGCGACGAGGTTTTCTCTCAATCCGATATTATCTCCCTGCATGTTCCCCTCACCGCACACACAGAAGGAATGATTAATGAGAAGGCACTGCGATTAATGAAGGATGGGGTCAGGATTGTTTGCACAGCCCGCGGCGGATTGGTTGATGAAGATGCATTACTGACAGCGTTGAATCAAGGGAAGGTGGCCGGGGCCGCTTTAGACGTGTTTAAGAATGAACCCCCGCAAGTTTCCGGGTTAATTCTTCACCCGAGAGTGATTGTGACTCCTCATATTGGAGCCCAAACTTATGAGGCGCAATCCCGAACCGGATATGATGTTGCCTGTGAGGTATTGTCTGCACTAAGAAGTGAATCCTTGCGATTTAGAATTGTCTAATTATTGAAGGATGATTATGATGGAAGAATCACTTATCCAGTTGAAAGCAATTTTGGGGGAGATATATGATCTCAATGCGGCCAAATCCCTGCTGGGTTGGGATCATCAGACTTATATGCCGAAAGGCGGGGTAAAAGACCGCAGCGAGCAAATAGCCACTCTTTCCCGACTGGTTCATGAAAAAACCACTTCAGATGAAGTAGGGTCCCTTTTAGAAAAACTGGATGGATACGGTAAACAACTCAATCCTGACTCAAATGATGCCTGTCTGCTGAGGCAGGTGAGACGGATTTATGATAAAGAGTACCGGATACCCTCGGCATGGATTACAAATTTTTCAAAAGTTATCACATTGGGACAGTCTGCCTGGGAAAATGCGAAAAGAGAGTCGGATTTCTGCATTTTTTTGCCCCATTTAACCGAAATAATCCTGCTGCGCCAGGAATATGCTTCGTTTTTTCAACCATATCGGCATATTTATGATCCACAGCTGGATGATTTTGAACCCGGGATGACAACTGGTGAAGTCCAGGAAATATTTCACCCCTTACGGGAGATCCAGGTGGAAATAGTTCAACGAATAGCCGAATCCCGCCAGGTGGAAAATGAATTCCTGTACCAGTCTTTTGATGAACAAAAACAATGGAAATTTGGTGTTGATGTAATTACAGCGCTGGGTTTCGACTGGGACAGGGGAAGGCAAGACCGCTCGGTTCATCCATTCACAAGCGGCTTTGGCCTGGGGGATGTAAGGATCACAACCCGGCTTGATCCTAACAATCTCAATACAGGCTTATTTGGAACTTTGCATGAATGCGGTCACGCATTATATGAACAGGGGATTGATCCAGCCATTAGACGTTCCCCACTCGCAACAGGTATATCGAGCGCAGTGCATGAGTCCCAATCCCGGTTTTGGGAAAATATTATAGGGAGATCTCTCCCATTCTGGCAATACTTCTATCCAACATTGCAGAATACATTCCAAAGCCAGCTTGGGAACGTAAACCTGGCAACATTCTATAACGGAATAAATATTGTCAAACCGTCGTTTATCCGTATTCAGGCTGATGAAGCCACCTATAACCTGCATATCATGCTGCGGCTGGACCTTGAAATTGCACTTTTGGATGGTTCATTGGCGGTAAAAGACTTGCCAGAAGCCTGGAATGCAAAAATGAAATCTTACCTGGGAGTTGTTCCACCCGATGATGCCAGAGGTGTGCTGCAGGATATCCATTGGTCGAGTGGTTTGATAGGTTATTTTCCAACTTATGCACTTGGAAACCTGGCGGCTTCACAGTTGTGGGAAAAAATGGAAGGAGATATTCCCACAATTAATGAAGATATAGCCCGGGGAGCATTTGGTTCTGTACTGGAATGGTTGAGGGAAAAAATTCACCAGCATGGATCAAAATATCCTCCAACAGATTTAATCCAGCGAGTGACCGGAGCCGGGATTAATTCAAGGCCTTATCTGCGGTATTTAAAAAAGAAATATGCTGAAATCTATCAAATTGAGTTTTGATGACCCATTTAATTCATTATTGGTAATCGAATAAGGAAGAAATATGAAATTTGGTTTGGTCTTACCTACCTATGGGCCAGATTCCAGCCGGTCTGGAAATATCAATACAGCCCGAGCTGCCGAAGACCTGGGTTTTGATTCGATTTGGGTTACAGATCACCTTGCTCTGCCGGAAGAGGACTCCGATCGTTTTGGAAGAATCTTCGAGTCCATCTCGCTGATCAGTTTTTTAGCGGGAATGACAACTCAAATTAAGCTTGGAATTTCAGCATTGGTGCTGCCACAAAGAAATCCAGTTGAGGTGGCAAAGATGCTGTCAACTGTGGATCTCCTCTCTGGAGGACGATTCATTTTATCTGCCGGGGTCGGTTGGTCCTCAGGTGAATATTTTAACCTTAGCCAGAATTTTAACAACCGCGGCAAGCGAATGGACGAAGCTGTCCAGGTGCTAAGGTTATTGTGGAGCGGGAGGGAGGTTGTATCCTTCAAGGGGAACTTCTACAATTTTGAGAATATTGTCCTCTCTCCACAGCCACTTCAAAAGGGTGGTCCGCCGATTTGGATAGCTGGAAATTCGCTGCCGGCCGTACATAGAGCTGCCAGGCTAGGGGATGGCTGGCATCCAACCTTGAAGCCGTTACCAAAATTCTTAAATGATATGAAAGAACTCCGCAGTCTGGTTGGCAGCCGGCCTTTTACTGTTTGTATGCGGATTAGCATGCCATTGCCTGACGGTTTCCTGGATAACCGTGATAAGAAAAAGCCCGAGGATATCTTAATTGACCTGCTGAGGGATTATCAAGATGCGGGAGTAGATATGGCGGTGTTTGATTTTTATGCGAGGAACCAGGCAGATCGTGAAAATCAAATAAAAACACTTATGACAACTATTGCCCCCGCTTTAGGGTAATAATCTTGAGAGGTTTTCTTGAATAATTGTAAAAAAACTTCCGGAGAGAATGCATTTCCGGAAGTTAGGGTAAAACCAAAAAATTTTGTTATATAACAAAGAACGCTGATTTACCGGGATCCTGTCTCTGGAATTATGAATATCCCATCACACCTGTCAACATGCGGATCAGGCACCACCGGCACCGTAAAAACTTGGGTCTGTTGGAGTCCTTCCCGATGGATCCCAAACGTATACCCAATCTCCGACATTGGCCCAATCATAAACCCACCGTGAATCTCCAACTGACATATTCACACAACCATGGGACTGTTCATAACCAAACATTGCCCGCCAATAAGCCCCATGCAATGCCCTTGCCTCATCAAAATACAAGGTCCAGGGGACATCTTCCAGGTGGTAATAATCCGATCTGTCTGCTGCAAAAGCGCCGCTCATTGTTTCAAGCGGTTTTTTCTCATAAATCTGGAAAAGACCTGGCCTGGTAAAGTATGGATCAACTCCGGAAGCAATGAGGGAGGCAAAAACAAGCTCCCGATTTTCATATACTCCGATGGTTTGTTCATGGAGATTCAACTCAATCCAGCGATCTCCGGGCACACCTTCGGGGGGAGTTTGGTTGACAATTAGCTGGGCAATATTGATATCGTCCACCCATCTATTCAAATCAACCATAAACCATTTGGTCCCATTGATTTCTTCAATATCATAAATCTGGACCACGGTTTCACGCGGAATTTCATAATCAAGCTCTTCCGACTGGTAATCGGGACTGCTGCGCGGCCGTGTGGGGCTGATAATCCAACCAAAATCCTGTTGGGGGGTTTCGCTGAAAGTTAACCCCTGAAATTGCGAATAGCCTGAAATTGGGGAAGCGCGCATCCAACCACCGGATTTAGGGCTGACATAGGCATTGCCATCTACAGATACCTGTTCAGTGAAGGATACATATACAATTTCCCCGGCCTGAAGGGGTTTTCCGGATTGACCACCGTTAATTGCCCCATCCAGCGAACCATATATATAGGCGTTTTCAGTGATCGGGAGATTGATTTTTGCCAGGTTTACCGTTAGCTCGGTGAGGGATTTATCCGGGTGGCTAGCCGGAAGCGGAGGTGCCGGATATTCAATTCCTTTGGCTGCCAGATCGGAGAGAACTGCCGATGGACCAAGGGGAAGACATTCGGACGTTTGTTCAGCGTAAAATTCAGGCCGGCAAATAGGCAGCCCGCTGTAAGGTTCATCGCCGGACTCAAAATCTGAAGATGCAATGGCAACATCCCGTGGGATGGAGGATATGAAGAAAAATAATAGAAGTACCATTAATGGTTTTCGAAACATAAAATTTTCCTGATAGGGAGGTCTGGTGATCATGTCCCTCAATTCTAACTTAAAATTCCCGATATTTATTTAAGAGAGTTTTAACAATTATGACAGCATTATTTTCTGGATTAGGATTTTCTTGATAGTTATCAGAGGTCCAGGAATTCTGTAGATAATCCTGAGAGAATAAATCATAAATAATTCTGTCCTGGGCGTAAAATCATCCATGATAATATATCCTTATTGCGTGTCAAAATGGACAAAATGGACTACAATTTGGGGTGTAATCCAACATATTCCCATAAATTCTTTCAGGTGATGCATTGAAAACGACTATCGTAATTCCAACCTACAACGAGGCAGAGAATCTCCCTAAACTCGTAGAAGCTTTGTTTGCACTGGGAGATGAGCAGCTCCACATACTTGTTGTCGATGATAACAGTCCGGACGGAACCGGAAAACTTGCTGAGAATCTGGGTAAACAATATAACGACAAAGTACATGTGCTAAAACGTCCGGGGAAAATGGGACTCGGATCAGCCTATATCCTAGGGTTTGGAAAGGCCATCGAAGAAGGCGCAGATGCAATTGGACAGATGGATGCGGATTTCTCCCACCCGCCTGAAAAGGTGCTGGAATTAATCCAAAACCTGCCGGATTTTGATGTTACCCTGGGATCGCGCTATGTGCCCGGGGGTAGTGTTGACCATAACTGGCCGCTATGGCGAAAAGGATTATCTGCCTTCGGAAATTTTTATTCCAGGGTGATTCTCAGCATGCCGCTCAGGGATGTTACCGGCGGTTTCCGGCTGTGGAAGCGGGAAACCCTGTTGGGTATGCCGCTGGATAGGGTGCGGTCAAACGGCTATGTTTTCCAGGTGGAAATGGCATATGTCGCCCATTTGCTGGGATATTCTTTCAAAGAAATCCCCATATATTTTGCCGACCGCCGCTGGGGAAAATCGAAGATGTCTTTCCGTATTCAACTGGAAGCTGCGTTCCGGGTTTGGAAGCTTCTATGGAATTATCGTGACCTGGAGAGATAATTTTCCGTCAGGTTTTTCCATTCTTCAATGGTGATAGTCTCAGCTCTTCGCATCGGGTCGATGCCAGATTTATTCAACAGAATTACAATATCATCAGATGGCATTCTTAACCCTGCAGATAAGGCATTACGCAGGGTTTTTCTTTTCTGACTGAAACCAGCCCTGGCGAGCAAGAAAAATATATCCAATTTGTCCGGTAGAAATTAAGGGAACTGCATAAAGGTCAACCCTCAATATTGCTGAATCAACATCGGGAACAGGAAAAAATGCCCCTGCTGGAATTTTCCCGACAATTTTTGGATTTCCGAATACTTGAACGCTAAGGGATAGCATGCTGGAATTTCCAGGAAGGGCACAAATACGTTCTGCGACTTCCTGCTGAATGGTTAAAACCATTTTTTCCGGTTTACTGGTTGTTCCCAACAAATGCCGGATTATGGCTGAGGTGATGTTGTAGGGGATATTAGCTATCACGTAATAACCAGAATTGGAAATTAGATCAGACGGATTGATTTTAAGAATATCCCCCTGAACAATTTCAACATTCTGGAAGGGTTCAAGAACATCTTTAAGGACAGGTATCATTTTCCGGTCCAGTTCAATGGCGATCACTTTACTTGCTTTCTGGCATAAAACACGGGTCAAGCTGCCTAAACCGGGACCAATTTCCAGGACTACATGACCTTGAAGATCACCGGCAGCATCGGAAACTTTTTCCAGGGCATGGTTGTCCACAAGAAAATTTTGCCCGAAGCTTTTCTTTGGTATCAGATGGTATTGCTTCAGCAGGCTTTGGATCTTTAGCGGGGTAAGTTTCAGGGCAGGATCCATGGAACATCCGCAGGAGCAGGTGTTAGAAAATAAAGGGTGGTGTCCTGGCTCCAATTTACAAAATCATCATCACTGTAACCCAGATCAATCCAGCGTTTTCCGGATATTCCACCGCCAACATCGGCGATAACCGCCCTTCCATAGCCAGGAACATACACCTCATGACCTCCAAAAGTTAAGAACCATTGGTAGGTAACCCCGATAACCCCTTTTTTTAACGGCAGACCAAGGGATGTACCCGAGTGGCAGGTCTCAGTCCCTGAACGGCAGGGGGAATAGGAGGTTGCATAAACTGGCACTGCCCGGTAGTATTCAATTATTCCATCAGGCGTCTCCAAAGCGTGGGGAACAATTTGTGTTCCAAAACCAATTTTTGAATTCACGGGCTGACGAGCCACCCATTCTTCTTCGGTCTGGCGGGATGTTTCCTTTCCATTTTCATACCTGATTCTCTGGCTGGAAATTTTTACGCCAGGTTGTCCTGTCTCCAGAAACCTTTCCTGGTCCAATTCCAATTCAGGGTCCTGAATATATTCGGTTTCTATAGGTATAAGCGTTTCTTGCAGCAAGACCTCTTCTGAAACACGCACTACTTGTATCTTTCTATCCGCCGGCAGGCGGTCCAACTCACCTGGAATACTATAATCCAAACCCTGTAATGCGATGCCAGCATCCTGCAAGGCTGCTCCGACAGTTTCTGCTGCTGATAGACCGGACAGGGTAAGATCACCAGCGATGATCGTAAGTGGACTGGCTTTTTCAAGGGTTATAGTTAGATTTTGCTCAACCTGTTCATTTGCAGATGGATTCAGGTGGTCTGAGAGGCTTGTTATAATCCCTTGTTCATAAAGGGTATGACCGACTGTTGGCGCAGCAGTATAAAAGGAAAAATCTTTGTCATCGTAGACTATTTCTACAGGTTTAGCAGTATCAACCTGCAGGAGGATGGATTTAAGGTCCGGCAGGGGCTTACTGGCGTCTATTAAGGCACCATTCCAGCGGATTTTGTCACCGGGAAATATGCGAACACCACCTTCCTGCAGGATATTGCCTGGAAGGATTTCAGTTGTGTAAAATATTTCTGACAACCCGGATTGCGGGGTCCATACCTGCGCCTGTTTTGATGTTTTAATTGTAATAACTGGTTTCCAGCCGATGAGATGGTTGAAAGCTGGCAGGATCAGGTCGGCTTGACTTGTTTGAATACCGGAATCAGCCAGTGCGCTGCCAACCGTAAGGGCACGGCTATTTATGGAAATGGATTGACCATCCTTGAGGATGGTCACGCGACGATACGAGCCGAAATAAATCAGAGCGAAACCAGATATGATTAATATGATGGAAAGGATGGTGCGATTTTTCTTATTTACCATACAAAGTTGATTGTATCAAATTCTCTGCCGGGGGAACCTGCTTATAGGAGCAGAAATTTCATTCTGATTTATGCAAAGGAAGTAAAAATTAATGCTCTTCCACGAATCCATCGTATCAGGGCGCCAGTAGAAAAATCCGGGTTATGAACCTATTTTTTCGGAAGGCCGGATATTAAAGAAAAACCCCTCACGATTCTGGAGGGATAAATTCCTGTTCGAGGGTTTTCTGGATTATTGTCGTGTGCCGAGACGCAGGATCGAACTGCGGACACCATGATTTTCAGTCATGTGCTCTACCAGCTGAGCTATCTCGGCATATTAACGTTGGGTCATTTTAACGTTTTGTCTATCCCTTGTCAAGTTTTTGTTTGGGCAGGATTGAGCAGTGTTTTGTTTGAGTTTGTTTATGGTTTTATTGGGTTCAATATTATAAGATGCAAATTTGGAATGTCACCAATCCCAGGATAAATTTGTTCCAATGGGAGGGAAAAAAGAAGAGAGTATAATGCAAACAATGACCAGTTGCGTACAATAGTAAATTATCCCAACAAATAAATATTTACCTTAAAATATAACAACAACATATCCAGGCAAAAAATTCAAATTGTTTTCCTTGTTTAGAGTGATGGAGCCAAATGAAAAAGCTGATCATTGCCCCGGATTCTTATAAAGGTTCTCTAACTGCAAAGGAAATTTGTGACATCATCGGAGATGTTGCCATAGATTATTTTCCCGAACTTGAGATCGTTAAACTGCCAATAGCAGATGGGGGTGAAGGGCTGGTTGATGCGCTGTTATTTGCCGAAATCGGCGAGAAAGTCCATGTTAGGGTGAAAGACCCGCTTTGGCGGGATATTGAGGCATCCTATGGAATTTTAGCAAATGGTACGGCAGTCATCGAAATGGCAGCCGCTTCCGGTCTACCCCTTTTAAAGGAGAATGAACGAAATGTAATGGATGCAACAACCTTTGGCACAGGGCAGCTCATCAAGGATGCCCTGGAGAGAGGGTGCCGCCAGTTTATTTTGGGACTTGGAGGCAGTGCCACCAATGATGGGGGGGCTGGTGCTGCTGGCGCACTGGGAATTAAGTACATTGGAATGGACCAACGGCTTATCTATACCGGTAAGGACCTCCGGTCATTGGTAAGGATTGATGATTCCGGGATTTTAGAAGAATTAAAACAAACTCAATTTACAATCGCTTGTGATGTTACCAATCCTCTGTATGGCTCAAATGGCGCCGCATCAATTTATGGCCCGCAAAAAGGGGCAAGTCTGCAGGATGTCATCCAGTTGGATGAGGGATTAAGAAACCTGGCAGACGTAGTTCTGAGACAAACAGGGGTAGATTTACAGGCCATCCCGGGCACCGGGGCAGCCGGCGGCATGCTGGTACCCTTTTTAATATATACCAATGCGCAGGTGAGGCGTGGGTTGGATGTTGTACTGGACGCCATAAATTTTGACCGGCATCTTCAAGGATGCAATCTGGTCATTACCGGCGAAGGCCGGACAGATTATCAAAGCAGCATGGGGAAAGCACTTTCTGGCATCGGACTGCGTGCTATGGCGAAGGGTATCCCGGTAATTGCGATATCGGGTGCCCTGCAAAGCGGTTACGAAAGCCTTTATGACAGCGGTATCACCGCATTCTTTTCAACCTGCAGGGAGATTCTTTCCCTGGATACTGCCATAGCCAACGCCGCTGAAAATTTACGAATAACATCCGGAGATGTTTTCCGGCTTATAAAATTGGGACTTTCTTAAGTATTTTGGTCTAACAGGCACAACAACCTGATTGGGGAAACCTTATCGGAAAAAGATGTCCATTCCGGATTTTATGGCTTGCCAATTTCCCTGAAATGCCAGTGAAATCTCTGTATGGGGTGAAAAACCGCACATCAGGCAATTTTGATCAGCCCGTCCTTTCAGGTAGCAGCCATGAGTAATGCTGTTGTCAGGATTGGCATTATCGACGAGCCAATCCAGGCAGCGCCATTGATTCCTTTTTAATGCATGGAGAGCTGCAACAGAATTAAGGATGGGATATCCATTTTTTTTCATCCGGATGATTTGATCGAGAAGTATTTCCCGCTTATCGAAGGGCAGGAAAAGATCCACTTGGTGGTTATACGGATAAAAGAATTGGATTGTAATCCCCCTGACTTCTTTGGATAGGAATTCAATTAATTCAGGAATTTCCCCGTAATTTTGGTTATTTATGGTGATATGGGCAAATAATTTGGGATGTTCTGATTGGCGAATGTTTTCCATTACTTGATCGAAAATATTGGCACCACGCAGCCGGTTATGGGTTGCTTTTAATCCATCGATGCTTACCCACAGGATATCAGTCTGGACATTCAATGGAAGGATCCCATTGGTAGTCATCCCGGTGCTCAAGAATAATTTCTTTGCCTCCTGAACAACATCATGGATGGTGAAATCCTGATCTTTCCAGAGCATCGGTTCCCCGCCTTCGAATACTATCAGGCGGCTGCCTCGTTTTTGAAGATTTGCAAGCGTGGATTGGATCCTCGGCAAAGGTGGGCTGCTTGCCCTGCATGAGATAAAAAGGACATTGTAAACACTTTAGATTGCATCTGTATGTAAGTTTATAGCTGGCGAGATATGGGATTTTCCGCTTAAAAAAATAATAAGAATAAACTACATAAAATGAGGATTGGAGGATTTTCGAATAATTTTTGGACATGTATTGGTCAGATCTGGTAATCTAATTATATGCGAAAGCCAGGATCAATCTTTAAAAATAGGTTTCAGAAGCTCCTGCCCCCCGGTTTGACAGCTTAATCCGCCAAGACTAAAATCATTTTATAACCCGGTAACCTTGATTGACTACAGGTAGATTTGAGGCTGTCATTGCAAAAAAAATGGTCGGATAGATTCGTGATCGGTCTAACTGGAAATATTGGCACTGGAAAAAGCGTTGTCCGCAGGATGCTGGAACATTTGGGTGCCTATGGGATTGATGCGGACCGACTGGGCCACGAAGCAATCGAATCAGGTTCAATTGGATATACACAGGTTATAAATGAATTTGGATTAGAAATTCTCACCGATCAAGGGGAAATTGACCGGAAAAAATTAGGGGATATTGTTTTTTCTTCTCCAAAGAAGCTGGAAGTTTTGGAAAACATCATTCATCCATTCGTAATAATGAAATTAGATGAATTAATTCAAGATTCGTTTTCTCCGGTGATTGTTATTGAAGCGATAAAATTATTGGAGACAAATATTGCACATGATTGTGACAGTATATGGGTTACCTGGGTATCCGAAGAGCAGCAAATAAACCGGCTTATCCAGGGACGGGGGATGACATACAACGATGCACAACATCGGGTATCCGTCCAATCATCGCAGATCGATAAATTGAGGAAAGCCGATCTCATTATCCGCACAGGAGACTCCTTTGAGCAAACCTGGAACCAGGTTGATAGCTGGCTGGAAAAAAATACTGCCAACCGAGTATTTGAATCGAATTAAGCGGTGTTCCGATTCACTGGAAAACGACTCCGGTTTCATGATCATCCGTGCAACCCCAACACAATCGGAATGGATCGCCCATTTCGTGCAAGGCATCTATGGGGATGAAAGACAAATCAACTCTACACAAATTACTGCAAAGTTAAGTGAAAAAGCAATTTTGTTATTAATAAAAGAAGGAATGATTTCAGGGATATTGGAATGGTTGGGCGAACAACGGATTTCGCAAACGACAGAAATCATTTTGGGCACAGAGCTGCCAATTGAAACCATTCTGCCTTTATTTATCAAAAGGATGGAGAAAATCTCCCGGGATTATCATTGCGCTATGGCATTGGTTGTTCCGGGTAAACAACTTCTTTCGTTGACAGAATTGTGGGGGGATTTAGGATATCACGCCGTAAAGCCAGATGAACTTGGAGTTTTATCATGGCAAAAAGCGGCTTTCAACCTGGCCAGGCTGGACGATGGATTATTGTTCAAGCATTTGGAGACTGATGAGGATTCGCACAGTGTAATGAGGTAAAATACAAAGGAGCAACAGGTTTAAAAGTGCCAGATTTTATTAGTGAACTGATATTTCTATTTGAACGATTAAACTGGCTGAGTCTGTTAGATATTTTCCTTGTCGCATTGGTGATTTACGGGATCCTAATTGTGGTGAGGGATACACGGGCAGTCATGCTTTTACGCGGCGTGACCATCCTGATTATCCTCCTGAGCCTTCTCACCAGCCTGGTAAGTTTACCTGCCTTCTCATGGTTGGTCCGAACTACATTGCCGGCGCTTTTCCTTGCCATTCCAGTGATTTTTGCACCGGAAATTCGGAGAGGATTGGAACGCCTGGGTAGGGCGGGCTCAACAACAGTGCTTGGCAGGCAGAAGACTACCCGTGATATGGAAATGGAGAAAACAATCCATAGTGTCGTTACAGCTGCCGCCCGTCTATCTGCCAGGCAGCATGGGGCTTTAATTATTTTTCAAAGAATGGATGATCTGGAGGATTATCTTCAAACCGGCGTTCGTTTAAATGCGGATGTGACAGCCGAATTGCTCCTGCAGATTTTTTATCCAAATACGCCTCTGCATGATGGTGCGGTAATCATCGGAGAAAATAAGATTATTGCCGCAGCAACCGTTATGCCATTATCCTCAAGTGGTGTGCTAAATAAAATGGTTGAGAGACGAATGGGATTGCGACACCGCGCCGGGCTTGGTATTTCTGAGGCAAGCGATGCAATTGCAGTGGTCATATCAGAAGAAACCGGGTCAATTTCCATCGCTCATAACGGGCAAATGATCCGGCGTCTTGACAGTGAGCGCCTGGAAAACATTCTTAAGGCGTTTTTCCAACCAAACGAATCCGATGCTAATATTTTTGAATTGATTCTTCGCCCGATAAGGGATTTATTTTCTGTGAAACAGAATGAGGAGTAAGTAGAATGTTGGTTTTTTTACAAAAGCTGGTGAAGAATTTGCCAACATTTTTACTTGCATTTGCCCTTTCCTTAGCGGTATGGGTGTCGGCAGTTTCAGCCAGCGACCCGACCCAGAAACTGGTTTATCCCAATCGCGTTCCCCTGGACGTTGTTGGTCTGGATCCAGGGATGGTCCTGGTATCCGAGGTGCCTGAGCAGGTAATCATTACTCTGAGTGCTCCCCAATCAATCTGGAACCAGTTGGTCAATGAAGTAGATCCGATTAGTGCTTTAATTGATTTGTCTGGATTGGAAGCAGGGACCTATCAAATTCCAGTTCAGGTGAGGGTGACCATCCATCCTATTCGTATTGTATCGTATACCCCGGAAGAAGTCACAATCCGTCTGGAAAAGCTGGAATCTAAATCATTACCTATTACATTAAACCGGATTGGAGAGCCTGGTGTAGGTTTCCAGGCAGAGGAGCCGGTTATGGAAATTTACTCTGCGACGATCAGCGGTTCATCTTCATTGGTTCAAAAAGTAAAAGAACTCCGGGCACCACTGGACATCAGCAAGGCTAATGAAAATATTGAACGAAGGATCCCAATACAAGCATTTGATGAAGATGGATTCGAGGTCGATGGTATATCCATAAGCCCGGAAGATGTTGCTGTAACCCAGAATATTTCACAGCTTGGAGGATATCGAAATGTTGTCATCAAGGTAGTTGTCACAGGACAGGTTGCCAATGGCTACCGGGTGACCAATATTTCTGTTTACCCACCGACCGTAACGGTTTTTTCAACGGATCCCAAACTGGTTGATCAACTGCCTGGATATATCGAAACGACTGCCCTTGATCTTGATAATGCCACGGATGATCTGGATACGAAGGTATTACTAAACTTACCCCCAGGTATCTCGGTTGTGGGAGAAGATACCGTGGAGGTGCAGGTTGGGATTGCCGCAATTGAAGGAAGTATAACAATTGAGTCTACCAAGGTTGAGGTAACTGGATTAAAGGAAGGCTTAGCAGCTGAAGTAGCCCCTGAAACCGTGGATGTGATATTATCAGGACCTCTGCCATTACTTGAGGACCTCACATCTGAAGACATCCGAGTATTTGTAGAATTAGCTGAAGAGGACATTGGCACTTATCAGCGGTTACCAGTAGTGGAACTGGCAATAGAGGAAATTGTTGTTGAATCGATATTGCCTGTGTCCGTTGAAGTAACCGTATCTAAAGCACCAATCCAAACTCCGGGACCTTAGGATCCAATTTGATATGATAAAAGCCATGGTAGCAATTGTTGGCCGCCCAAATGTGGGTAAGAGTACATTATTTAACCGTATGGTTGGTGAACAATTAGCAATTGTAGACTCAATCCCAGGGACGACTCGTGACCGTTTATTTGCGGAAGCTGAATGGAATGGGATAGTATTCAATGTAATGGATACCGGGGGAATGGATCCTTCCATGGGGGGAAAGGAACCGCTTTCTATTGGATCAGCAGATTACATAGACCAGATCCGGGCATCAGGCTGAAATGGCTGTTGGGGAAGCAGAACTGGTCCTTTTTGTTGTAGATGCGGCCAGCGGACTTACTCCGGTAGACAAGGAGGTTGCCCAGATTCTGCGTAGTAAACAGACAAAAAGAAATGGTGAACTATTCCCGCCCATATTATTGGTGGTAAATAAGGCAGACAACCAGGTTTTTCGGAGTAATGCCTATCAATTTTTCGAGTTAGGAATGGGAGAACCCCAAGTTGTATCGGCAATCCATGGAACCGGTACCGGAGATTTCCTTGATAAGGTGATTGAATTACTTCCGGTTACCTCACAAAACGCTGAAGACGAATCCATAAAAATAGCCATCGTTGGCAAGACGAACGCTGGAAAATCCAGCCTGTTAAACAAGATTTTAGGTGAAGAAAGAACCCTGGTGAGCCCTATTCCAGGGACCACCAGGGATGCTGTTGACACATTTTATGAGCATCAAGGGATCCCAATAACCTTAATTGATACAGCAGGCATCCGCCGGAGAGGAAAAATAACCCCAGGTGTAGAAAAATTTAGCGTCATTCGTTCTATACGGGCGATAGACCGGTCAAATGTTGTCATACTTGTAATAGATGCAAATGCCGGGATTACTTCTCAAGATACACACATTGCGGGATACATCCTGGATGCAATGAAAAGCACCCTTGTCGTGGTCAATAAATGGGATACCATTGAGAAAGACGAGGATACATTTGTTGAATTTACACAACATGTACGGAAAGAATTGAATTTTATGAGTTACGTCCCTTTGGTTTTCATTTCTGCAAAGACAGGAAAAAGGGTTGACCATGTTATCCCCACTGCCTTGCAGGTCCACGAAGCCCGTCTTAAACGTATTGAAACGAGTAAACTAAATCAGATACTGCTTTCTGCTCAGGATCTCCACCCTGCACCGTCTAAAAGCGGCAGGTCATTGAGGATTTATTACGGAACCCAGGTAAAAAGTGATCCGCCGACCTTCCTGCTGTTTGTGAATGATCCAGATCTTGCGCACTTTACCTATCGAAGATTCCTGGAAAATAAGATTCGAGATAAATACCCCTACCTTGGAACACCTATTCAACTTGTTTTCAAACCCCGCCGTAAAACCGAATCGTAAGAATCCTCATTCCAGTCTAATCCTGACGTAATTCAGATTGATTCAAAACAAGTTATAATGAAATCTATAATCATTCTGACGAGGAAAAGTAGTTGAATTTGATTAGTGAGGGTCCAGAGAATAACGCTGAACAAACCCAGCCAATGAATACCGGGTTGAGTTTGTCTAAATACCTTTTTGAAGTCTTACAAACGGTAGTACTGGCATTAATCCTATATTTCCTGATCGACAGCGTTGTTGCAAGGGTGCGGGTGGAAAATATTAGCATGCTGCCAACTCTTGAATCAGGGGATTTTCTACTGGTCAATAAACTGGCATACCGCAATGGGGATTTCAAACAAGGGGATATCATCGTTTTCCATTATCCTCAAAATCCACAGGATGATTATATTAAAAGAATAATTGGGTTACCTGGTGATACCGTCACAATCACCCAGGAAGAGGTATTTGTGAATGGGAACAAAATGGACGAAGCATATACCGCCGAACCTCCTGGTTATGACGGAGAGTGGATTGTCCCACCAGATTCCGTTTTTGTTCTTGGGGATAACCGCAATCAATCTTCGGATTCACACAGCTGGGGATTTGTTCCCGTCGATGATGTTGTTGGTAAAGCAATTGTGATTTATTGGCCCCTGGACGAGTTAAAAATATTAAGCAAGCCTGCTATCGTTAATGCTGAAAATAATGAATAAAACCAAATGAAATTAAACCCGGAATCTGAAATAATTGAAAAAGCCTATTGCCAGCAATGCGGTATGGGTGTTTTGCACGTTGAGATGAAGACTTTACTCCGAATTATTAAAAATGATGTCGTATTCATTCCTGAGTTTCCTCTATGGAAATGTGATATTTGTAAATGGGTAGAATATGATGATGAATCTCTTGAACAGTTGATACGGGTGGTTGGTCCAGGCTTTTTACTCAATTCCGGGTCGAATTCGATCAATTTTTCAAATAACAGGCTTAGTAAGCATTCCTGGATATTCTGGCAATTATGATCCAACCGATTTCCAGTAAATGAAATAATTTAAACCACCCCTTCTTGTGATCGCCGATAAAATTGCTTGACCATTTTTTTCAGCCATAATATAATGATAAAATCCACCTCTAGAAAATTCTTTGCAAAGAAGAATAATTTATGACACCTCCTTCCGATTCTGAGATTCAAAGCATAGTCCAGCGCGTTATGAAGCGCATTCAGGGTGGTTCCTCACCAAGTCTCTCCACTCCAGCGGCCAGCAGTTCTGCAGCAGGGACATCACAAAAAACCATTGCTGTTGGTGCGGATCATGGCGGCTTCGAAATGAAAGAGGATATCAAGAAATTCCTGGAAAAAGAAGGCTACCAGGTAACTGATTGTGGAGCCTACAGTAAAGACCCAGTGGATTACCCGGACCTGGCATTCGCAGTGGCAAAAATGGTCAGTGAAGGAAGCGCCTGGCGTGGAATTGTGGTAGATGGTGCTGGCATCGGCAGCTGTATGGCTGCCAATAAAGTGCGCGGCGTACGGGCAGCATTGTGTTATGACTATGCAACTGCCGTAAACAGCCGCGAACACAACGACGCCAATGTACTCACATTGGGTGCAGGATTAATTGGACCAAATCTTGCCAGGCAAATTGTCACAACCTGGCTGAAGACGGAATTCGGCGGTGGCCGACACACACCCCGGATTGATAAAATTTTGGCAATTGAAAAGCAAAACTTCAAATAGGTGGATAACCATGACAATGGATCCTGGTACAGTTGAAAAAATAATTGAAATAATTGCCCGTGAGGTATTAATTGCTGTTGAAGAGAACCGTTACCGGAAGGAAAATCCCGAGCGGCTCTCAATGCTCTTATGAATGTGCAGATGGCATCTGTATAAAAACCTGCTTTGATAAAGCAGGAGAGGTCATCAGTGCTGGGGCTGACCGGTTAACTTCTACATTGGGCGGAATTCCGGCAGATTTAAATGTTGCCAAAACAATTGACCATACCCTATTAAAACCTGAGGCAACAGCCGACCAGGTTGCCCAACTTTGTTATGAAGCAAAAAAACATCACTTTGCTTCAGTCTGTGTCAATCCTACGCACGTTAAGCTGTGCGCTGAATTACTTAAGGGGACAGACGTAAAAGTCTGCACTGTAATTGGCTTCCCGCTGGGTGCCTCTGCCACCGAGGTGAAGGTATATGAAGCCCAGGTTGCACTTCGCAATGGGGCCACAGAAATTGACATGGTTATCAATATTGGGGCCCTCAAAGCAAAAGACCTTGACCTGGTAGCCAAAGATATCCGTGCTGTGGTTGCCACTGTTCATGCCGCTGGAGCCCTGGTGAAAACAATTATTGAGACTTCCCTGCTTACCAATGAAGAAAAGGTAATGGTATGCCTGATTGCCAAGGAAGCTGGGGCAGATTTTGTAAAAACATCCACCGGTTTCTCAGGGGGCGGTGCCACTGTAGAAGATGTGGCATTGATGAAACGCACAGTCGGACCAACCGTTGGGGTAAAGGCCTCCGGTGGCGTTCGCACGAGGGAGGATGCATTAAATATGATCAAGGCTGGTGCAACCAGGATTGGAGCCAGTGCCGGGGTTAAGATTATCCAGACAGATTCCAAACAGGAACCATCTTCTGGTGGTGCACCAAAATCTTACTAATAATCTATCGGAGTAAATTATGTTAATTGCCCGGGTGATTGGGACGACCGTAGCTACAATAAAAGATATCAAACTGGAGGGGAGGAAGCTGCTTGTACTCAGGCAGACTGATGAGTTTGGTAAACCTTCCGGGAAGCCATATGTTGCAATTGATACTGTGAACGCCGGAGTGGGTGAACTTGTTCTCACTGCATCCGGGTCAAGTGCCCGTCAGACAGCGATTACCAAGGATACACCAGTTGATGCTGTGATTATGGCAGTTATTGATTCCCTCGAAGTCGATGGCAATCTCGTTTTCCAGAAAGAATAATGCTGATAGGGATTTATGGCACTAGCATTTGATCTCGATTTAACATCCATACAAGAAGCCCGCAACCTGGTTGAGGCTGCCAACCAGGCTCAGCTGGTCTGGGGAAAGGCTACCCAGGATCGGGTGGATCAGGTTTGCTCAGCCATGGCTGAAGCAGCTTTCGGCGCATCCGAGAGACTGGGCCGGATGGCTCATGAAGAGACGGGTTATGGTGTTCCGGAACATAAACGAATTAAGAACGAGTTTGCCTCACGCTTCCTGTGGAACAGTATTAAGGATATAAAAACTGTTGGTGTTGTTGGCCATGATCCAATTAAAAAAATTTATGAAATTGCCTGGCCTGCCGGAATTGTTGCAGCACTTACTCCCAGTACCAACCCAACCTCAACAGTGATGGCAAAGATATTAATGGCGGTGAAGGCACGCAATGGAATTGTGGTGGCACCGCATCCTTCCTCGGTGCGCTGCTGCGTGGAGACTGCCCGATTAATGGCTTATACAGCCGAACAAAATGGTGCCCCTAAGGGTTTGATCAGCTGTATGGAGAATATATCGCTGGCAGGAACCCAGGAATTGATGAATCAAAAACGGATCCGGCTGATTTTGGCCACAGGCGGCAGTCCGATGGTAAAGGCTGCCCATTCAGTAGGAAAACCTGCTTACGGCGTTGGACCTGGTAATGTCCCGGTTTATGTTGACAGGAGTGCTGAGCTTGAGAAAGCTGCCCGGTATATTGTTAGCAGCAAGGCTTTTGATTTTTCTACGATTTGCGCAACTGAACAGGCAGTTATTGCCGATCGCCCGATTGCTGAACGGCTGGCGGAATTAATGAAGGCCGAGGGGGCATATTTTGTCGATAGTCTGCAGGCGGATCTGCTGGCTAAATTATTGTTCAGAGAGGATGGATCCATCAACCCGGCAACAGTGGGAAAATCCCCCCAATTCCTGGCGGCGATGGCAGGATTTGAGGTCCCTCAATCAGCACGGATTCTGGTTGCAAAACTCAAAAGAGTTGGGAAGGAAGAACCCTTATCGCGCGAAAAATTAACCACTGTTTTGGGCTGGTATGAAGCAGATGGTTGGGAAGCCGGATGTGAACGCTCGATCGAACTGATCCAATTTGGTGGACGAGGCCACAGTCAGATAATCTGGGCGAATAACCAGGATGTCATCATGCAGTTCGGATTGGAAAAACCTGTATTCAGAATCCTGGTCAACACACCAGGAACCCTTGGAGCAATCGGTTATACAAGCGGGGTGATGCCTTCCATGACCCTGGGAGCCGGGGCTATTGGCGGCTCAATTACTGGTGATAATATTACGGTTTATCATCTTTTTAATATTAAGAGGCTGGCATATGAACTTATGCCGCCACCGGATATTTTCTTCCAGCCGGTTAATAGCTATCAAGGAATTTCACCGCAGGAAATTGAAAAAATTGTTTATGAAGTAGTTCAGCAGATTGTTGGAAAATAATCTGATATTACAAAGAAAAATTTGAATATAGAGGAGTTTCGTATGGCACAAGAAATCGCTTTAATTGCATTAGGTATGGTTGAAACTCGTGGTCTGGTTGGCGCCGTTGAAGCTGCCGATGCCATGGTGAAAGCAGCCAATGTAGTTCTCATCGGTTCAGAATATGTTGGCGGTGGCTATGTGACAGTGATGGTGCGCGGAGATGTTGGCGCGGTAAAGGCTGCCACAGACGCTGGTGCAGCAGCAGCGAAACGGGTCGGTGAATTGGTGTCTGTCCATGTCATTCCAAGACCCCATGAGGATGTAGAAATGATTCTCCCACAGCGGTCAAAGGGAAGTTTTGCCGGGCGGGCAGCTGAAGGTAAAAAGGTCGCTTAAGAAAAGGATTGGAATCTCACACTGATGATAGTATTGATTCCTTTCTCTCTGCTGCTGAAACTGTAATCCAGCCTTCCTTTTCTCAGGCACCCCCTTCCCTGATCCGGCGAGAGCAGAGGACTGCAGTGCATGTGGGGGTTGACCTGGGTACTGCTTATATCGTACTTGTGGTCCTGGATGAAGCATTTCAGCCGATTGCCGGGGAGTACCAATTTGCTCAGGTTGTCCGGGATGGATTGGTTGTAGATTTCATCGGTGCAATTGATATCCTGCGAGGGATGAAAAAAAGAGTGGAAGACAGGATTGGAATGGAGCTTAATCATGCAGCCACAGGGTATCCACCCGGTGTTCCCATGGCAGAAGTACGAGCGACAGCGCATGTCCTGGATGCTGCCGGGTTATATTGTTCAGGCCAGATAGCCGAACCTGTTGCTGCCAACAAGGTGATCGGACTAAAGGACGGCGCGATTGTTGATGTGGGCGGGGGCACAACCGGAATTGCGATCATTAAGGATGAGAAGGTAATCTACACTGCCGATGAAGCAACTGGGGGCACACATTTTTCTTTGGTGATTGCCGGGGCACAAGGAATATCTTTCGAAGCAGCAGAGGATTTGAAGAAAGACCCAGCACAACATCAAAGACTTTTTCCGGTAGTGCGTCCTGTTATGGAAAAGGTCTCGAATATTGTTGCCAGACACCTCGAAGGCAAAGGGGTTTATAAAATAAAACTGGTAGGAGGAACGGCATCATTTCCAGGAATGGCTGAAGTCATGCAGGAATACACCGGAATATTAACTTCGATTCCGTCCCGTCCACTTTTTGTAACCCCTTTGGGAATAGCCATGCATGATGTCCAATAATTTAGGAAAGGATTGGTAATGGCTGAAAAATTTTCTTTACGATGTTATTGTTTTTTGGATCGCATGCAGGCACAATATGCTGCTTTCATCGGTACGGTAACCCAGGGAGACCTGCCAACAGAAGGAATGGCATCCCTTTACGTGGAAATGGCACCCGGGAATGAGGTCTTTCGGGTGGTGGATATTGCTGTCAAGGCTACAGAGGCAAAACCAGGAGCCCAAATTGTTGAACGTGAATTCGGGATGTTTGAGGTTCATTCGCTTAATCAGGCAGCAGTAATCGAGGCTGGCGAGGTCGTGCTGGCCAGGCTTGGTTTGTCGGTGAGGGACCGTATAAAACCGCAAATTGCCTCCACACAGGTTATTACCAGAATTGATCCGTACCAGGCACAGCTGCTTAACCGGTTTCGGCGGGGCAGCATGCTGGTTCCTGGGGAAACCCTGCTTGTCCTTGAATGTGCTCCAGCCGCTTATATTAATTATGCATGTAATGAAGCCGAGAAAAAGGCCAATATAAAAATAGTTCATGTCACATCCGTCGGGCGCTATGGCAGGATGTGGCTTTCAGGCAGCGAGGCAGAGATCATAACAGCCCGAAATGCTGCTGTCCAGGCATTGGAAGCCCTCGAAGGAATCCAAGAATAGACGGTCGGTTAGACCCGGGATAAATAGAAAGCGGAGTTACGTATGCCAAAAGAATTTTATACGGAACGCGATATTGAGGATATGGCCAAAAAGGGAGTTCAGTCTCTGGTTGTGACGGATGATGTCGTTCTGACCGAATTAGCCTTTGAAAAAGCTGACCGCCTTGGAGTTAAGTTGATACGACCAAATGTAACTCCCCCCAGTGCGCCAGTACGGCCTTATATTTCGGAAAAAACATCCGGATCGGGTGCTCTTTCGGCGGTTAAGGATTCTCGTCTGGAAAGTTCATCTGACCTGTCAAAAAGAGTACATGATGCGGTTATGGCTCGATTGGGCGGACAGGTAGATCCGGCTCTTCTGGATGTGATCATAAAAAGAGTTCTCAATAATGTAGGATTAAAATAGACCATGTTATTCGGCCGTGTACGAGGGAATGCTATTTGTACAATGAAAGTCCCTGGAACTGAGGGGCTCAAATTCCTGGTTGTGCAGCCATTGGATAAACATATGGAACCCGCGGGGTTATTGCAAGTTGCGGTAGATGTTGTCCAGGCAGGAGAAGGAGACCTTTGCGTGATGGTAAGATCACGCGATGCCTCTTTGGCATTGCCGGACGAAAAATTTGTTCCGGTTGACCTGGCCTTGGTGGGAATAGTCGATGAATTGGATGTACGTCCAGATGGGGAATTCGATTTCACCTTGAAACCGGGATGGGTAAAATATACATGATCATTGGAAAGGTTACCGGCACTGTTGTCACTACCATCAGCCATCCCCATTATAATAATTACCGGATTCTGGTTGTACAGCCGCTGATATTTCCCGGGGATAAAGCCGATGGTGATTTTATTGCCATAGATAATACCCATGCCGGTATTGGGGATACTGTTCTGGTAAACCGTGAAGGTGGTGGGGCCAGACAGGTCTTAAATAATCCGGATGCGTGTATAATTTCTGTGATTGTGGGAATTGTGGATTCGGTCTTTATTGCTGGAGAATATAACTCTGCTTAGGTGATGTGAATTTATGGGTGCCAACCTCATTAATTTATTTTTACAAAATCGTCTGGAAAATGGTTTGGGCGCTGTACCCTGTAAAAATTGCCCTGGCGGCAAGATGTTCAGGAAATTCAGCACCTATTTCACCTGGATGGGCGATGAATTGGTTGCTGTCCCTGAGTTTCCGCTATGGCAGTGTGATGTTTGCAAACACTGTGAATATGATATCCAGGCCCGCCAATACCTGAAGACGGCATTTACCAGGGGGCACCAGAAGAATTTTTCAGGTTTTGTGCAATTGTATAAAATTCATCCATTATCAAAATAGACAAACATCGGATGATAAAAGATCCCATCGGTTCGGATGGGATCTTTTATGTCATTTTTTAATTGATTCGATATCGATATTGGCGATGGATGAAACCACAATGGCAGGTTGGTAAGGGTATTTGGCGATGTCCTCCATTGTAGTGGACCCGGACAAAACGAGGATTGTCTCCAATCCAGTTTCTATGCCCGCAATGATATCTGTATCCATACGGTCACCGATCATCACTGTGTTTTCTGAGTGAACACCGAGATAATTCAATGCCGATCGCATCATGTATGGGTTAGGTTTTCCCACAAAAAACGGGGATTTTCCGGTGGCCTTTTCAAAGAGAGCTGCCATTGCCCCACAGGCAGGTGAAATACCGCCCTCGGTCGGTCCGTTTGGATCAGGGTTCGTGGCGATAAAATGCGCCCCCTTTGTTATCAGCCGGATAGCCTTGGTTATGGTTTCGTAATGGTAGTTATGAGTTTCACCAAGAACAACATAATCAGGATCAATATCTGTCAGTACGAATCCTTCATTGTGCAGTGCAGTGGTTAAACCAATATCACCTACCACAAAAGCCTTGCCATTTGATTTTTGTGATTTGAGAAAAGTAGCGGTTGCCATAGCTGAAGTAAAAATGGAATCTTCGCCAATATTAATTCCGATATTTTTTAACCGGTAAGCCAGATCGGCCGGTGTGAAAATTGGGTTATTGGTTAGGACAAGAAATTTGATTTTCTTCTCTTTTAACTTTTCTATGAACGTATCAGCCCCAGGGATAATCTGTTTTCCACTGACAAGCACACCATCCATATCAATAATATAATTTTTGTAGTTCATAAAGCTCCTAGTCATTTTGAGATTAACTTAAATAAAGAAATCTCAACGGTTTATTTCTTCAGGTATTTTTAATTGTAATTGAATACCGGGATCAGAAATCGAATAATGATACATTGAAAATCACGTTCTAAGGAGGTAATTTTACCACATTACCTCAAGGTTAAGGGGTCAGGAAGGCACTTGCCTGCAATTAATAATTCCATGAGGCAATGCACAAAAAATAGATAATCCCCTTTTTATGGCAATTATTTCTCCTGAGCCAGAATTTCACATACGACGAGAAAACTATGGATTTTCATTTTTAGGGTAATAATGATAATTCGATCGGTAAAAAAAATTAAAGGACAGGTAGTGGAAACACTACCTGTCCTTTTTTGATTTCAATCAATATTTTTAATATTCGGGCATCTGAGGAGCCATCTGGGGCTTCTCTTTTTCCGGAATATCTGTAATCAAAGCTTCAGTGGTCAATATCATGGCTGCGATGGATGTCGCGTTTTCCAATGCTCCGCGGGTAACTTTCGCGGGATCAATCACACCGCCTTTTACCATATCGCCGTACTCGCAAGTCAAAACATCGTATCCGATGCGGTTATTCTTGGCTTTTTTCTGAGCCTGGCGAACATTTTCGAGAACCACAGAGCCATCCTCTCCGGCATTTTCCGCAATTTTTCTCATGGGGATTTCCAGAGACTTACGGACAATTTTTACACCGGTTTGTTCATCATCAGATGACATTTTGAGTCCATCGAGGGAACTCATCGCATTGATCAGGGCGACACCACCACCCGGTACGATACCTTCTTCCACAGCAGCACGCGTGGCAGATAAGGCGTCTTCAACGCGGTGTTTCTTTTCTTTGAGCTCAGTCTCGGTTGCAGCGCCAACACGGATAATGGCAACACCACCGGATAACTTGGCTAAACGTTCTTGAAGTTTTTCGCGGTCGTAATCACTGGTGGATTTATCGATCTCAACCCGGATCTGTTCGATACGGCCTTTGATTTTCTTCTCATCACCCTTACCACCAATGATGGTGGTATTTTCTTTATCGGCAACAACTTTTTCGGCTTTGCCAAGATCAGCAACACTGACAGTTTCCAGTTTGCGTCCTGTTTCTTCGGAAATAACCTCTGCGCCGGTCAGGTCAGCAATGTCCTGAAGCATGGCTTTGCGGCGGTCACCGAAACCGGGGGCTTTTACAGCAAGCACGTTAAGCATGCCACGTAGTTTATTGAGGACCAGGGTGGCAAGAGCCTCTCCATCGATGTCCTCTGCGACCAGAACGAGTTCGCGTCGTCCGGATTGAACTAAATTCTCAAGCAGGGGGATGATATCTGCTGCGGCAGAAATTTTCTTGTCGTAGATCAAAATATAGGGCTCATTAATGACGGCTTCCATATGTTCCGAATCGGTGATGAAGTAGGGGGAAATATAACCGCGGTCAAATTGCATACCTTCAACGTATTCGGTTTCAAATTCGAGACCCTTGGATTCTTCAACGGTAATGACGCCATCTTTTCCAACCTTATCCATCACTTCGGCAATCAGATCACCGATAGCGCGATCCTGGGCGGAAATGGAGGCAACGTTGGCAATGTCTTCTTTGGTGGCGATGTCAATAGCTTGTTTTCTGATGGCATCCGCAACAGCTTTGGATGCTGCTTCGATACCGTGTTTTAGAAGCATCGGATTGGCACCGGCTGCCAGGGTTTTCAAACCTTCGGAAACGATGGCGTGCGCCAGCACGGTGGAAGTGGTGGTGCCGTCACCGGCGATGTCATTGGTTTTGGTTGCAGCTTCTTTAAGAAGCTGGGCACCCATATTCTGGAAAGGATCTTCCAGTTCAATTTCTTTTGCAACGGTCACACCGTCATGGGTGATGGTCGGGGACCCGAATTTGCGATCAATTGCAACATTGCGGCCCTTTGGTCCAAGCGTGGTTGCTACTGAGGTTGCTACTACATCGATTCCTTCCCTGAGTCGGCGTCGTGCTTCCTCTGAGAAAATTATTTGTTTGGCTGCCATATACTTATACTCCTTCTATCCAATTTGAATGTGGTAAATTACTCAACAATAGCGAGGACATCGCTCTCGCGGAGGATCAACAATTTTTTGCTGTCAACTTTAATTTCGGTTCCGCCATATTTTGCAAATAAAATCGTGTCACCAACTTTGATATCCATGGGAATGCGTTCCCCTTTCTCATTGCGGTCTCCAGGACCGACGGAAAGGACGATGCCTTTTTGTGGTTTTTCTTTTGCGGTTTCCGGTAAGACGATACCACTTGCGGTTTTATCTTCCTGTTCGACCGGCTCCACGACCACGCGGGCTCCTAAAGGTTTGAATTTCATTGTCATACATGCCTCCAGATAATGGATTGATTTTGAATTTTTTGGAATTTTAGCACTCTTTAGGTGTGAGTGCTAACGAATAAAATGATACCATCTTTTTTATATAAGTCAAGAGGATGGATTCATTTCTTACAAAATTCTGATATTAAAACACAATTATCGGGCGGTATAGCCAAAAGACGCACAAATTTGTTCGTTTGCTTCAACAATCTGAATGATACTGGGTTCGTTGGAGAATCCCCCGCGAACCTGTTGAAGGACATCAATTGCTTGTTCGCAATAATCATTATTATTTCGGTGCAGGCCTGCAAGGGCGGAGGCATAGGTATAGTAATTCACGACAGTGGAAGGAGATAGCGGCATTCCTTCAACGACATATTGGGCGTCGAAAGTCTCACATGGATCACCCTGCCGCGCTTCGCAGCTTTCGGCAGCAGTACAACCCTTAACCGAGCATTTTAGGGCAACAATGGCTGACTCATAATTACGTGATTTAAAATATACCATTCCAAGCGTAGCATATACTTCCGGATTGGTAGTATCGTATTGTATTGCTTTCTGAACATTTTTCGTTGCAGCAAAGAATTCACCTGTTTGGGCATAAGTTTTACCAATTGCAATATACGGGAGGGGATCCTTAATTCCGAGTTGTTCGTTGATGTTTGCAGCTTTAGCAAAATACTCCAGAGCTAATTCGTATTGTTTGAGCTGCCTGTAATTGACCCCAATGCGGATATAAAGAAAGGTCAGGCTAGGATTAATGTTTACCGCCGCCTGGTAATAACGGATTGCTTCCGGATAATCACCTAACGTTTCCATCACATAACCATAGATTCGTTGAACATCCATCAGGGAGGGATCACGGGTGATTGCCTGTTCAATATAACTTTGTGCCTGGATCAGGCGCTGCTGATCGATATAAATTTCTGCCAGGTAAGCCAGTGCCAGGGTGTTCTGGGGATCCAACACAATTGCCCTCTGTGCTTCTTGCTCGGCATCAGTCAGGTACATGTCTGTTTCGGTTCCAGCAAGGATAGGGTTGGAGCGCCAGTTTAGAACGAAGGCTTTAATTGCATGGGCGCTGCTGTTTTCAGGCTCAGCTTCGATAGCCTTATTAATAGAAGCAATTGCTTCATCCAGGCGGGTTCGCTTTTCTGCATCAGTAGTTAACATGGCAGAGGAATATGTCTGGATTCGTGCCAGCTCACTCCAAATTTGAGCATTGCCTGGATCAAACTGGACTGCTTGCTCATATGCAGAAATTGCAGCTCCCAGATTACCCGCATCGAAATGGGTGCTGCCTTCCAGAGCATAGGAACCGGATGTGCGGGTGGGGGTTGGCGTGGGTTCAAATGGGGATTGGATTTTGTCGGTTTGAACCGCCTGCAATATGAACAAGCTGACCAGGATCAATCCTACCAATAACAAAGCACGGTATGGATTAGTCCGGGAGCGCTGTTTACGGAAATGTAGCCCTCGGCCTTTATAATTCATTCAAGTGTTCTTTCGGTTTCCATCATTGTATTCCTGGCTGGCAGCAGCTTCATACTTCTGCGATCCACTTTGATTTATTGAGTAACTTCACCCTCCGGGGTGTCAGAAGGAACAATCTGGGGTCCAGATTCAGCAGTTTCCACACAAATTTGGACAATAGTTTCGGCGTTAAAGATAGCAATTTCATCGGTTGGCACTCCCTCGAGTAACAATTGTGAAATCTGCAGGGCTTCTCCGCATTCACCGACGCGTGCCAGCGACAAACCATAAGATGAATAATATTCTGCGATTCTGCCATAATCCAGGGATAGGCCGGTTACTTCGGATCCTTCCGCTGTATTTCCACCCCTTACTGCAATGCGCAGCGGCTCAATCGCTTCCAGATACTGCGCGTTTCGGGAATACATGGAGCCAAGGTTGCCATAAAGGTACGGATCCAACGGATCATCCTTTATCGCCTGCTGAGCGAACTGAATTGCCTTGGCATATTCTCCAACGGTAGAATATGTCCGGGAGATAAATGTATCCGGATCGGGATCGGCAGGATTCAGCGCATTAGCCCGGTTGAATTCCTCAATGGCTTTGTCGTACTGCTCCAAAAACCGGTAGCTTCTACCCAACGCAAGGTGCAGATCTGCTATATTTGGATTGATTGCTATGGCAGCTTCAAACTCATTGGCAGCTTCCGTGTAATTTCCGGTGATTTCAAGGACAATTCCACGGGAACGGTGTGTTTCAAGCGAATCAGGTGATAATGCCATAGCGGCACGAGAAGCTTCAACTGCCTTATCCAATGTCCCAATTGTGCCGATCCCAAGCTGAGATTGAGTTGCCAGGACTTCTGCCAGGTAGGCATAGGCTTGCGAGTTATTAGGCTCCAACTCGATCGCCTGGCGAATAGCTGCTTCCGCGACCAGATAATCCCCCAGAAAGAAGAGTGCCCAGCCGCGAATGGCATGTGCCGTGGCATTATTTGGATTAATTAACAATGCATTTTCAGCATTTTCCACGGCCTCCTCAAAAAAATTTGTATATATCTGGAGGCGGGCTATCGCTATATAATTGGCAGGATTTTTTGGATCCACCTGTATCGCTGTTTTATACTGCTCCACTGCCTGTAATAACTTCCCCTGAGATACCAGCGTTTCCGCATCTGTAACAAATGATTCTGGTGAGCGGGTAGCAGTGGGGGTTGGGATAAACAATGGTGGCGTTGCCGGAACGACAACCTGGTTCACATAAAGAGCTCCGGCCAGGAGTACCAATAAAATTAATACACGTAATGGATTGGATCTCCGCCGACGTTTTTGCATCGACCATTTACTACCTTTTAAGTACATATTCTCATCTTACCATCAATTTTTTAAGGGTGTCAAGATTGGGAGTTTCTGGAATAGCACCCATTAAATCTGGATGCGCAAAGCTATCCAGTAATAGTTATAAATGATGATGTTGCTAAAAATCGGGAACAAGGTATCCCATAAATTACAAATACATGATCAGTAATTCAATAATCGAGAATTTTCACATTTATTTTATGAAAAATCACGGGAGACAACCAATTGTCTGATTAACATGGTAGGAAATTTCCATTTTCGATTTTGATTGAGTTGTATCGGTAACGAGTTGGTCCCAAAAACCACACAGGTAATCCTGATATCTTGTCGAATTGATCTCGTTAGCGGCGACCAACAGATCACCGGCTTTTTCCCACATCCCTTTTTTACCATATGCTTGTATAAAGGGAAGCCATTCATGCGGTGTTTTAAACAATCCATCATTTGGATAATTACCGGCTGCAAGGATCCTGTCACCATAAACAATAATTTCATCCCATTTCTCATCTTGTTGGGCAAGGGCGGCTTTTTGATAAAGATAACAAAAGCCATGGTCCGGTTCTTTACCAAGGATGTCTTCGGGTGGATAACCCTGCTTCCTGAGGCTTATCTGAGATTAATCCCAGGTTAGACACCATTAATGACTGCCGGGTGTGAAGGAAGAGATCCGGATTGTTAATATCATCCTGAGTTAGTATCCTGAGACAATTCGCTCTGCCGGGATCAAAATAAACCATGATACTTTGCGAAAGCGAGCCAAGGTAGAAGCCACCCGTGACCCTGGCCACCGTGGCCGGTGCGAGGTGAACGGTTCCCGTGTTCATTCCCAATCTCCCGTAGTGGTTCCCTGGGCGCGGACCTCGACAGGTGAGGTCCTGAGGCCCACCACCTCGTGACCGCGCAGCGCCTCGAGGAAGGGCTGGAAGCTGCCACAAACCAGGCAGCGCAGGGATTGTCCGTCAACCTCTACCTCGCTGACACCCGATGCCCGCTGGACCTGACGAGCGGGAGGGATGCCGACGAAGCTGACTTCGACGAGCTGTGTCGGTGGCCTCCGGGTCATGGCCCCGAGACTAGGGAGAGCACCCAGCGCGGACATCGATGGAATTCGTGATTCGCTGGGCGATCAGCGTCCGCGACCGTGCCCGATGTGACACCGGGTTTGCCATGGTCGAGCCCGCTCGCTCAGGGCCGGTGGCGATCTGCCCGCCCTCGGTGCCCTCTACTGGCTCGACGACGCCATCCAGGCCGCGATCTGGGCGCGTGTGTTGACACCGAGCTTGTTCAGGATGCTGCGGATGTGGCTGTCCACGGTGTGCTCCGAGATGAACAGGCGCGAGCCGATCTCCTTGTTCGTTACGCCCTCGGCGACCAGCCGGGCCACCTCGGCTTCACGTGTCGACAGCACTCCGTCGCGGGTGCGATCGTTGGGGCCGCCGCATCATCGCGGGCAGACTCGCCCATCGCGAGCTGCACTGCAGCATCGCGGCTCAGCTGGCCTCCAGCCTTGAGTTCGGCCGCGAACCTGGGTGCGCCAAGGGCCGCGATCGCCGACTCCTCGGCCTGGGCGATCATCGGCACCAGGAACGGCAACTGGTCGCCGGCTCCCGCCCTCGACGGCGGCGGAGGCTCCGAGCAGCTGCGCCGCGAGCCGTGCGTTTCCGATTGGCGGCATGGCAGCCCAGCGCGTCGAGGAGGTAGGCCTGCTGCACGCGGTCGTCGAGTACGGTGAGCGATCCGCAGCGCGTCCACGAACAGGGGCCCTGACGCGCCGAGGTCGCCGGCGATGAAAGCCGCCATGCCGAGGTGCATCAGCCAGGTCTTGAGCCCGTAGAGGTCGCCGACCTCTTGGCTAAGGTGCTCGCCTTCCAAGGACGCGGACCGGACAGCCTCGAGGTCCCGTTCGAACAGACCGGCAAACGCTCGAGCCTGCAGCACTGCGAGCGCAGCCCCGACGTGATCGGTCTCCGCTGCCACCGTCCGGGCCTCGTCGAGCAGGCGCCTGGCGGCTTCCCGGTCGCCGGCCATGCTCGCCGCGACCGAGGTCATGGCCAGCGACTCGACGAGCGGGCCAAGGCGGCCGGCCGTCCGGAGCGCGGCGGTCGCGCGTTCGAGTGGTGCCCAGGCAGCTGCGGGGTCGACGAGGAGCACCGCGAGCATCCCTCGCACGTACTCAGCCCGAGCCTGGGATTCGGGATCCCCGCGTCCAAGCGCCAGGAACGCATCCAGCCACCGGACGCCCTCGCTGGTCGCACGCGTGTACCAGAACCAGCGGAGGGACGCGGCCAGACTCATCCCGCGCGAGATGTCCCCGCGATCGAGACATCGCCGAAGGACCGAGCGGATGTTGTCGATCTCGAGGTCCTTCCATCCGAGCCACTCGACGAGTCCATACCGCGCACCGTCGGCGGTTCGCCGGCACGCCGAGACGTAGTACTCGGTGCACCGCTCCGCGAGGACGTCCTCCTCACCGGCCTCGCGCAACCGGAGGCCGGCGAACTCGCGCATCGTCTCGTGCAGCCGATGACAGGCGCGGCCCCCTGCGTCCTCCTTCGTCACCAGTGACTTGTCGACCAGAGATGACAGGAGGTCCAGTGCGCGTCCTGCGGGCACGTCGTCCATGGTGCAGACAGACTCGACATCCTCCAGCGTGAACCTACCCGCGAACACGCACAGCCGACGCAGCAGCGTCCGCTCGTCCGATCCCAACAGGTCGTGGCTCCACTCGATGGTGGTTCGCAACGTCTGGTGACGCGGCAGCGCAGCTCGGCTGCCACCGGTCAGCAGCGCGAAGCGGTCGGCCAGTCGATCGAGGATCTGATCCGGCGAGAGGACCCTCGTCCTGACCGCTGCGAGTTCGATGGCGAGCGGCAGGCCGTCGAGCCGGCGGCACAGTTCCGAGACCGCCGTCTGGTTCGAGGCCGTCAGCTGGAAGGTGCCCGAGGCCGCCGCAGCCCGTTCGGTGAACAGCATGACGGCCTCGTTCTGGCGAGCCTGATTCAGGCGCTCGTCCGCCCCGGCGCGGGGCAGCTCGAGCGGGGGGACCGGGAGCACGTGCTCCTCTGGGATGGCCAACGGCTCGCGGCTGGTCGCGATCGATCCGAACACCCGGGGCAGCCTTGAGGAGATCGGTCACGAGCAGCGCAGCGGCGCCGAGCAGATGCTCGCAGTTGTCCACCAGGAGCAGCAGGTCCTTGTCCCGCAGGTAGGAGACCAGGAGGACCCGTGGCTCGGTCGCCGACTGGTCGCGCAGGTCCAGGGCCGCCAGCACGGCGCTGGCGATGAGTCCCGGGTCGCGAATGTCGGCGAGCTCCACCATCCATGCTCCGTTCCGGAAGCCGCGCCTGAGGTTCGTGCCAGACCGGATCGCGAGGCGGGTCTTGCCCACGCCGCCCGGACCGACGAGGGTGATCAAACGGGCCGTGGTGAGCGTCGACCTGACCTCCGCGATCTCGCGGCGGCGACCGACGAAGCTCGTCGCCTCGGCTGGCAGGTTCCCCGGGCGACGGATGGGCCTGGCCATGGTGAGAGCACGGTACTCCCGGCTCGGGCCGCCGTGTCGGTCGACTCGCTATCGAATCACGAATTACATCGATGTTGGCTCCGGTCGGCTCTCCCACGCTGGGGAGCATCACGCGGCAGGTCCGAAACGACAACCCTCACGCCGGCACTGAATGGAGGATGACGTGACCAAGCACATATCGGGCGTACCGCGGGAGCGGAGCGACGAGCCGGGCGGCGGGCCATCAGCGTGTCGCTGCTACTGATCGGCGTGTTCGCCATGGTGTCCGGGATCTGGAGCCTGCTCCTGCCCCGCGGCTCCTTCGCCCTTCCTTCTCACGTGGCAGCCGGGTCCCTGTTCGGCCTGCTGTCGCTGCTCCACGTTCGATACAACCGGAACGCGATCGGCCTCTATCTCCGCGATCTCGGCTGGTCGCCGACGGTACTCAGGCTCCTGATCGCAGTTGCGATCTCGCTGGTGCTGCTGGTTCCGGTCCTCCGCCTCATCTAGGGCCGGCGCCCAGATCGGACGGCCGATGCAACTGCCCCATCTCATCAACCATGGAAAGGAGATCCCGATCGATCTCGCGATCGACCCAGCTGCCAACCGACATCCAGTCCGCCAACAAGGTCACCGCCGCGCGCTTCGTCGGAGCCTTCAACCATGACGACTGGGACGTCGTACGAGAGATCGTCGGCCACGGCTTCGTCTTCCACCATCCCATCGGTGGCACGGTCGAGGCCGGCCCTGAGGGCATGGTGGCGACCTGGGCCGGCTTCAAGCGGCTCTCGCCGGATTCGTGGCACCCCATCCCGATCCTCATCGCCGAGGGTGACCACGTGGCCGTGCTCCTGCCCACGTACGGGCACTTCACCGGCCGCTCGGACCAGGCCCCGCCGCCAACGGGCGGACGGCTCGACTACGGCATGGTGAACATCGTCCGCTTCGAGGCCGGCAAGCTTGTCGAGATGTGGTTCGGCATGGACCCGCTCGTCGAGCTGCGGCAGATGGGCGTGGCGCCGGGGTTCCCGCCGCGCCAGTACGACCCCGTCGAGCAGGCCAACCTGGCGGCATTCCAGAGGGTCGTCGGGATGGAGCTGACCGACCACGACACCGTGACGGCCTTCGGCGATACGGTCATCGCTTGCTCGCCGCCGCAGGCGAGCCCGTCGTCGACGAGCCGGCTCGTCGAAGCCCACCGGTTCGCCGGGGATGATCACGTACTGGTCTACCGGCACGAGATGACGACCGAGCCGCCCTACGGCGGGATCCGTCGGTCGACACCGAGTCGAGTCGCGCGGTGGTGGGCCGCTGGTTCGAGGAGGTACTGCGCGGTCACGATCTGGCGGTAATGGCCAAGGTCGCCTCCCCGAACATCCTGGTGCACCCGACCGCGATGCCCTGCGAGGCCGGCTACTACGCCGAGCATGGGGTCGAGCAATGGCTCGGGGAGCAGTGGTCCGCCTTGCCCGACCTCACGATCGTCGACGACTTCACGGTCGCGAGCGGTGACGTCGTGGCGGTGCGGTGGCATGCGCGGGGAACGTCGCAGGGCGACTTCCTCGGCGTCGCCCCGACTGGCCGAAACCTCGACTACGCCGGCCTTTCCCTGTACCGCATCGAGGACGGCCGCATCGCCGAGATCTGGGAAACGCGGAACACGCTGGCCATCCTGCAGCAGCTCGATCCGCGCATCGGGGGCGGTCACCACCACTGACCACCTGTCCCGGCGGAGCGAGACCCCTGCCACCGCGACGACGTCGTGACGGGTAGCGGCCGATGATCATCGGGGCGAGCCCGAAGAGGAGATGGAACATGAACGCTGCGAGCGCGACGATGACGCACACGACCACGGGCCTTCCCGTGTCGAAGCGCTTCTTCCCAGGATTGCTACCGATCATTGGCGATGAAGCGTACGAAAGGGTCATCGCCAGGTATGGCGAGCTCTACTCGAACCAGGATCTGCCGGCGGACCCTCGACTTCGATGGCACCTGGTCGAAGGGATCCTCCCGGGCCTTGCCCTGTACCAGGTCCTCAGGGAGAACGGCGAATCACAAGACGACACGCTGGGAAGGATCGATCGAGCGTTCGATCAGCTCTTCTCCGGCGATGTCAAGCTGATGAAGCGGATCGGGCGTCTTCCCTTCGCGTTGCTGTTCTTCAGGGTGTCTCTCAAGACGTTCATGCGCAGGTACCCACCTGAAGGTTGGACGATCGAATGGCGACAGAACTCCAGGGACGGAATCCGGTTTGACATGACGACGTGCTTCTACCACGCAACCTTGTCGGACTTGGGAGCCCCAGAGCTGACCGCCGCGTTCTGCCGCGTCGATGACCTGCTCTACGGCACGATGTCGCGTTACGTGTCGTGGCAGAGGACGACGACGATCGCCCGCGGCGATGCGCATTGCGACTTCTGCTTTGCGTCAACTCGTCGGTCGCGCTGGGGAAACGAGGGGAGTTGATGCGTACGTCCCGCACAGGCGCCACCCGGCGCAGGAGGATCCGGCGCAGGAGGATCCGGCGATGACACCACCCCGCCCAGCTGTTCGCTTGGCAACATTCGAGGACGCTGAACCCATCGCCGACCTGCTCGCGGACGCATTCCTCGACTACGAGTGGTCTCGCTGGGCCGTGCCCGCCGCAGGCCGCCGCGAACGCCTCCGTGGCCTCCACCTGCTCTACTCGGGACTGCTCGGTGCGGAGGTGGGCGGCACGTGGGTGACCGACGACCTCAGCTCGGTCGTCAACTGGGTGAAGCCCGGCCGGACCCCATCAGCGACGTCCTTCGCACGCGTCTCGACGAAGAAGCCGCCGCCCTCTTCGGTGACCGGCTCGAGGCGGTCGACGCCTCGCGCTTGGATGCCACGGGTCACCTCCGCAGATTGGTCACGAGACTCCTTGGCGATTGCCATGACATGCTTCGCCAGAATCCTCGTCTTCCCGGGCTCCCAAGACGAGAGCGGGAGTCGAGTGATCCGGATAGCCATCAAGGTCTTCGGCACGGAGCATGTCGCCCTTGACCATCACGGCGTAGCCTTCACCCACGCGCTTGCAGAGCTTCCGGCTGCACGCCTCCGACTCGTGGGCCTCGCGGATGAACTGGTCCCAGCCCCCGGGGGTCCGACGAGAGCAGCCGCTCGTCGGCGAACAGGACGATGCCAGGGCCGTCGTCGGCGCCCGCCTCGGCGGGTAAGACGCTCGGCACGCGCGCTCCGACTGACACGTTTCGACAGGCACCATCCCCGGCCGGGATGGCGCAGCGGTCGCAGGGTACCCGCCCGCTCGTGCGACCATCACAAGCACGATGGACACGCGTCCCCACCGACCCGGACAGGGCCCACTCAGCCTGGCGCTCGTGGTAGACCACGCGCAGGGCATGCTCCGGCTCGGCTTCGTGCGCGTAGCCGTCGTCGCGCTCATCCTGTTCGTGCCGCCGGCACTGCTGACCGCTGCCGTCGAGGCGTTCGCCGAGGACCGACCTAACCTGTTCCCGGGTGGCGGCTCGCTGCTCGCCCTCGGCGTCGCCGCGGTCTTCCGGCTGATGGGGCCGGTCATCTTCGCGGGCTATCTTGACGAGGCCGTTGGCAGCGAGTACTTCCACGCCCGCCGCCACAGTTTTCGTGACGTCCTCCGGTCGCTGCCCTGGGTTCGGCTGCTCATCGCCGACCTCATCGTCGTCATCGGCGCCTCCGTGGGCCTGGCGGTGTTCATCGTCCCCGGGATCATCTTCTACCTGTTCTTCGGGCTCGTCGGCCCCGTGATCGTCCAGGAGCGTCGGGCGGTCCGCGACGCCTTCCGGCGGACGGCGAGGATCAGCCGGACGGCGCTGGTGCCCATCGTCGTGCTGGTGCTCGTGCCGGTGGTTGCCGAGCAGGTCCTCCACGCGGCCGCCAGCCGCGCGGTGCACGACCAGGGGATCGGCGCGCGGGTCATCATCGAATGGCTCATCGCGGCCGTCATCGGAGGGACGGTCGGCCTGCTCGAGGTGGGTCTCGCGACCGAGCTGATGGCCCGCCATCCCGAGCCGACGCCGGTCGCCAGGCTCGAGGCGACCATCGGGACGGTCGATCAACCCTGACCTGACCAGTCAAGTCCGGTGAGGCCATGGTGCGCCGGTTCGCGCGTGTCCTGCTTGTGTGTTCGCCGTCGTCGCGGTCCTGCTGCTGCTGCTACTCGCGCCGTCGCCATGGAACGTGATCGGGCTGCTGGTCGGTCTCGTGCTCTTCGTCGGTGAGATCTGGTTCTGGGACCGGCGGTTGCGCGGCACGAAGTTCCAGACGGGAGCGGAGGCGCTGATCGGACGGACGGCCATCGTGGTGGCTGCCTGTGCACCCACCGGCCGGGTCAGGCTGATCGATGCGCCAGAGGTCTGGCAGGCGCGCTGTGACCCGGGAGCGCACGTGAGCGAGACGGTGCGCGTCACCGCGCGTGAGGGCCTGACCCGGATCGTCGAGCGGGTGCCGTCCGCGGAGCCAGCCGAGGCCTGAGCGACGCTTCCCGCTCGTACATGGCACCCATCCAGCCCATGATCGACCCACTGGCGAGAGCACGCCTGCGAAGCGTGCGGCGTCCCGATGGAGCAAGCGAGGTAGCCGAATGGACTCTGGGCCCGACGTCGCCGCGTCCGACCAGCGCGACCCGAGCCTCATGCAGCGCGCCGAGGCTGAGCCTGACGCGGTGCGCGCATCGAGCGAGCGCCGACGGTCTGGCCAGCCAGGCGGATAGCATCACCGCCGAGGCACGGACGCGAACCAGACCGGGGTCGACTTCGTCCGGCTCGCGGTGCTCTTCGCGTCGGTGCTGTGCTTCGCCTGCTTGGGTACCACGTTCAGGGGCTACCGGGTGCGCGTCGTGATGGTCGCCTTCGCGGTGAGCCTGTTCGGCGTGGCGCTGATCCTCGTGTTCAGCCTGCCGCAGTTCGTCGGTATCGATCAAGGGTGGCGATCGCACCGGACCCTGGGTCGGCCCGAAGGTGGGGATGTTCCCAGCAGGGCCGTACAGACGCTTGCGCACCGCTAGACTCTCCACCGGTCCGCCGACCGTCCCTGTCACCGACCAGGAAGACGCGACTCCGTCGCCGCTCGCACCACGAGAGAGGGTCCTTTGGGCGCTGATCTCACACCAGGAAGGATCGCCGCGAAGGCGCCGAAGGAGAACGAGTCATGAACGCGTCGACAGGCTCGATGGGCGCTACCGACAAGGCTGCGCCCGATGTCAGCTGGCACGCCCTGACATCGGACGAGGTCGCGAGCCGGCTCCAGGTCGATCCGGCCGCCGGCCTGACGTCGGCCGAGGCCGGCGCTCGGCGCTCGAAGCACGGCAGCAACACCTTCGACGTGGCGAAGAAGGCGTCGCTCTGGCAGACGTTCAGCCGCCAGTACGCCGACCCGATGCAGATCGTGCTCCTTGCGGCGGGCGTCGTCTGCCTGTTCCTGCCCGGCCAGTTCTACACGGGCGTCTTCCTGCTGGGGCTCACGCTGTTCAACGCCTGGTTGGCGATGAGCCAGGAAGGCAAGGCGGAGGCGAGTGCCTCGGCCCTCCAGAAGATGATGGTCGTCAAGGCCAAGGTGCGGCGCGACGGCGACCTCGTCGAGGTCCCGATGGCGGACCTCGTCCCGGGTGACGTCGTGAGCATCGAGGCCGGCGACCTGGTCCCGGCCGACGCCCGCATCCTCTCCGCCGCGACCCTGGAGATCGACGAGTCGGCGCTCACGGGCGAGAGCGTCCCCACGCCCAAGCAGGTCGATGCGGTCGCCGCGGATGCTGCTCTCGGGGACCGCGTGGACATGGCGTTCATGAACACCCAGGTCACCCGTGGCGCCGGAACCATCCTCGTGACGACCACGGGCATGGCCACCGAGGTCGGCCACATCAGCGACATGCTCCAGGCCACCGGGGTCGAGAAGACGCCGCTGACGAAGCAGCTGGACGCGCTCACCAACCAGATCCTCATCATCGCAGGCGTCGCGCTGGCGATCTCCACGCTGCTCGGCATGTACCGGGGCATCGGCCCGGAGGAGCTGTTCCTGAGCGCGGTCGCGTTCGCGGTCGCCGCCATCCCCACGGCGCTCCCGGCCGTCACGACGGCCATCCTCTCCAAGGGCTCGCAGATGCTTGCCGAGGCCGGGGCCATCATGAAGCGCCTGCGCTCGGTGGAGACGCTCGGATCGACCTCTGCGCTCAACTCCGACAAGACGGGAACCCTCACCCTCAACCAGATGACCGCCATCCAGATGGCCATCCCCGGCCGGCGCTACACCATCTCCGGTGACGGCTACTCGACGAGCGGACAGATCGCCCACACCGGCGGCCAGCCCGACGTGCCGCTCGAGCAGTACCTGCTGCCCATGGCGCTGTGTGCCGATGCGGAGGTCAGGGACGGGGCGCTCGTGGGAGACCCGACGGAGGGCGCGCTGGTCGTCCTCGCCGCCAAGGGCGGCGTGGACCCGGGACTCACGCGGGAGCAGTACCCGCGTGTCGCCACGCTCCCGTTCGACGCGGCCTACAAGATGATGGCCACGTTCCACGCCATGAAGGACGCCGCGGGCAAGGACGTCGTGCGGGCCTACGTGAAGGGCGCGCCTGACCAGCTGCTGGCACGGGCCGTGAGCGTCCACGGACCCGATGGCAGCCAGACGCCCGTGGCCGACATCCGGGACGCGTACCTGGCGGAGAACGAGCGCCTCGGCACGATGGGCCTGCGTGTCATGGCCACCGGCCAGAAGGACTTCGACCCGGCCTCGTTCGATCCGGACGCGGACCTGCTCGCGGCACTCGACGGATTGACGCTGCTCGCGATCGTTGGCATCGTGGACCCGCCGCGACCGGCCGCGAAGGACGCCATCGCCACCGCGCATGCGGCCGGCATCCAGGTCCGCATGATCACCGGCGACCACGCCGTGACGGCGGAGGCCATCGCGCGCGAGCTGGGCATCACGGGCCGCGCCATGACCGGCGCCGACTTCCGCGCCCTGAGCGACGAGGAGGCGATGCGCCAGATCGACGGCATCGGCGTGCTCGCCCGCGTCTCGCCCGAGGACAAGGTCCACCTCGTGGACATCCTCCGCAAGAAGGGCCACGTGGTGGCCATGACCGGTGATGGCGTGAACGACGCGCCGGCGCTCAAGAAGGCCGACATCGGCATCGCCATGGGCATCACCGGCACGGAGGTCAGCAAGCAGGCCGCGGTCATGATCCTCACGGACGACGACTTCGGCACGATCGTGAAGGCGGTCGGGCTCGGGCGCGCGGTGTACGACAACCTGCTGCGCTTCATCCGCTTCCAGATGGCGGGCCTCTTCGGCTTCATCGCCACGTTCCTCGGCTCGTCGCTCCTCAACATCCTGGGCGGCATCCCGTTCCTGCCGCTCCAGACGATCTGGATCAACTTCTCCGTCACGACCATCCAGGCGGTCGGCCTGGGCTACGGCAAGCCGCGCGAGGGGCTCATGGAGGACCCGCCGCGGCCCAAGGAGCAGCAGATCCTGCCCCGCCGGCTGATGAGCTGGCTCGTGTTCACCGGTCTCGTCATGGCCGCAGGCACCCTGGGGGTGCTGTGGTGGGGCAACGACCAGTACGGCGACGTGGTGGCCCGCACGATGGGCATGACCACGTTCTCGCTCTTCCGGCTCTTCTCCTCGCTCGAGAACGCCGACGCGAACGAGTCGGTCTTCGGCGGGTCCATCCTCGTCAACCGGCCGCTCCTGATCGCGACCGGCCTGTCGGTGCTGACGATCATCCTCGCGACCGAGCTCGGGTTCCTCCAGCGGCTGCTGGGGACGGTCACCCTCACGGTCGAGCAGTGGGTCGTCTGCATCGTGGTGGCGCTGTCACTCATCGTGGTGGAGGAAGCGCGCAAGCTGCGCACGGTCCGGACGAGCGGCGGGGCGGCTGCGGAGCAGACCGGGTCGGTGCCCATGACGGCCTAGGCGGGCCGGCGTCGGCCGGGATCGCAGAGCGCCAGAAGCGCACGGCGCCGCCGGAGAGCAGCGCATCTAGCGACGGGGGCGTCCGCTATGGTTCCCGCCATGACGCATCGCGACGACGCCCCCAGGGACGCTGGCTGGGCGCCGCTCGTCGCCATCTCGATGGTGATGTTCATCGTCGCCCTGGACGCGACGATGCTGAACGTCGCGATCCCCGACATCGTGAAGGACTCTCGGCACCACGACGTCCGCCGTCCAGTCGGCGGTGGCGTTGTATTCCCTGACCCTGGCGGCGCTGATGGTCGGCGCTGGACGGGTGGCGGACTTGCTGGGGCCCAGGCGCGTGTACCGGGTCGCATTGGTCATCTTCGGGACCGGCACCCTCATGGCCGCCCTGGCCCCGAACGTCATCATCCTCATCGTCGGCTGGTCGTTCCTCGAGGGCGTCGGGGCGGCCGCCCTCATCCCGATCTCGCTCTCGATGATCGCCACCACCTACACAGGGCGACGACGGGCGTTCGCGTTCGGGGTGCTCGGAGGCTTCCAGGCCGTCGCCGCGGCGCTCGGTCCCATCATCGGCGGGTTCCTGGCCACCAACCTGTCATGGCGCTATGCCTTCGGCCTGGAGGTCATCGTCGTGGTGGCGGTGCTGGCGATGTCCCGGTGGCTGGCGGACCGACCGCCGCAGCGCGACCAGCGCCTCGACGTCGTGGGCGTGACCTTGTGGGCCATCGGGCTCGTGGCGATCGTCTCCTCGGTGCTGCTGGCGGGACGATACGGCTGGTGGGACGTCAAGCGACCGCTCGTGGTCGGCGACACCGAGATCGGGCTGGCGGGCCTGGCGCCGACGCCCATCCTGATGCTCATCGGCGTCCTGATCCTGGTCGCCTTCGTCCACTGGTCCCGCCGCCGCGTGGACCACGGGCTCGATCCGCTCTTCCGGTTCGCGACCCTCCGCGCCACCGACTTCCGACCGGGCATGATGACCGACGCCCTGGAGTCCCTCCTGATCGCGGGGTTGCTGTTCATCATCCCGGTCTTCCTCCAGTCCGGGCTCGGCTATACGGCGTTGGATGCCGGGATCGCCCTGCTTCCCATGTCGGTCACGATCTTCCTCGCATCGCTCGGGTTCACCCGCGTCGTCCACCTCGTCCGTCCGAAGCTCCTCGTCCAGGTCAGCACCCTGGTGCTCGGCGTCGGCGTCGCGTGGTATGCCAGCGTCGCGGGAGGGAACATGACGTCGGGCGACGCGATCGGGCCGTTCCTGCTCATCGGGGGCGGCATCGGCGGACTCCTGTCGCAGGTCACGAACCTCACCCTGGCCCACGTGGTCGAACGCGATCGCGGCACGGCCACCGGCGTCTACAACACCGCCAAGGAGCTCGGTACGTCGCTGGGCACGGCCATCATCGGGTCGGTCATGCTGGCGACCTTCTACACGTCGTTCGTCGATACGACGGCCCGCGTCGCTGCCGTGGAGCTCGGGCCGGACGAGGCACAGCGCCTGGCGATCGAGCTGGAGGATGCCCAGTCGCGATTCGACCAGGCGACCTTCGAGCGGCTGGTCGTCGCCGAGATGCCGGCGGCGGCGGCCGCGCAGGTGGACGGCATCGTCGAGCGTTCGTGGGTCGATGCCCAGCGGCGGGCGCTGGACACGGCGTTCGTCGTGGTCGTCCTGATCTTCGCCGCGTCCACGTTCCTTCGCGGCCCGAGGCCGATCGCGATGGGGTCGGCACACCATGACGACGAGACCTCGGGGTGATCGTCGACCGAGCCTGCGGGTGGCACACCGGATCTCAGCTCGCCGGTGGTCCGACCTGTTGCTGGAGGTCGATGAGCGGCTGCTGGCTCACGCGGAGGAACCCTCCCTGCGACCGGTCCAGGTCGACGACGAGGGTGATGACCGCACCCAGGACGAAGTCATGACCAACGCGGTGAGCGGGCTGCGCCGGCGGGTCAGGCCGGCGCTGTAGCCCACCATGCCCAGCGTCAGCGCCGACCCGATGACGAGCAGCAGCAGGACCGTCTCGGGCACCCGGGCGTACAGGCCGGCCACGATCCGGGTCTCGTTCACGTCGATGGTGTCGTTGAGGGCCTCGATGTAGATGGCGAGGACGTCCAATTCCGGCGTCGCTCGCGCGAGGTCCTCCGCGATCGTCCAGAGTTCGGTCTGGATGGCCACGGAGCGGGCGATCCGCGCTGCCACGTCGGTCTGCTCGTCGGTGACGATGCGCAGCGGCACGTACTCGCGCAACAGCTCCTGACTCCGGGTCGCAGCGGGCTCCGGCAGGTACCCGGCCCGCAGGTAGGTGGTGCCGAGTAGGACTTCGCCTCGGTGAGGACGAGGCCGCGCCGCGCGTCGAAGCGGTCGGTCGCCATGCCCATCGTGATGGCGAGCATGAACGCCATCAGCGCCAGGAGCGAGCCGACCAGCACGCCGGTGGGACCCTCATGCTCGTCCGGCGTGCGTCCCTGCCACCACCGGCCGACGCGGAACCCGATCTCGTACGTGATCAGCGCGACGATGGCGAAGGCGACGAACACCCCGCCGATGGGCAGGGAATCAAGGAATTCCTGGAAGCGCATCGTCCTCAGCCTTCGATGGATCTGGCGGGTGGGCTGTCGGGGAGGATAGCGGGCCCGGACCGACGACGCGCGTGGGTCATGCGCCTTCGCCTGCCTCCCGGGGATCGACCGCGCGGTGGGTGCTCCTCTCGTCCTGCATGTCGAACACGGTCTGGAGGGGATCGCGGCGTCCGGTCAGGGTTCAGGCGAGGCCGGCACCAGCGATGCCGATGATGCCGGTGATGAGCAGCGCGACCTGCACCCCGTCGAGGTAGGCGGTGAGGTAGGCCGTGGTCTTGATGGCCGGAGCGTTCTCGAGGGCCGCCCGGATGACCTCCGCGAACCGGGGTGTGCCGAGGGACGCGAGCGCGTCCCGGAACTCCGCCACCAGCGCGGTCGCATCGGGCTGGCCGACGACCATGGACTGCGCCGACGCGATCGCCTGGGTCGCGATGATGGTCGTCGCGGCGACGATGCCGACGCGAGACCCGAGCGCCACCGAGGCCTCGTTGACGGCCGCGGCCATCGCCGACAGGCCGCGCGGCGTGCTCGCGAATACGATGGCCGTGCGGACCGTCGTGGCGGGCGCGAACCCGCGCCGATGAACACGAGCGGCACGATGAACAGGAGGTAGTTGGCGTCGCGGCCCAGCCGGGTGAAGATGGTGGCCAGCGGTGTGGCCAGCCCGGGGATTGAAGGTCCCCAGGGTCATCATGCCCCGGGGGCCGAAGCGCCCGAGCAGCAGGCCTGAGACGGGTCCGGCCACGAACAGCGCCGATCGCGAACGGGGCGATGGCCAGCATCGCGAACAACGACCCGTAGCCCAGGACGCGCTCGAACACAGAGGGCAGCATGCCGCATCGGGGCTCCTGGGCCACCCCCATGGCGACCCCCACCGCGAGCGCCGCGCCGAGCGCGCGTTGGTCGAGATGCAGTCCGGCTACGAGCCTGCTGGTCCGGCCGAGCCGGTAGGACAGGGTGCCGAGTCCGATGACACCCAGGACATCAACCCCAGCGACATCAGTCCCGCCCGCCGGGTCAGCCCGAGCAGCCCCACCACCACCGCCAGGATGCTCATCGACCAGACGGTGATGCCCACCACCAGCGCCCGCGGGGCCGGCAGGCTCCCCGGCAGGCGCGGCATCCATCGCCAGGCGGCCCAGAGCGCGATGGCCGCGCCCGCGGCCGCGACGAGGTAGGCGAGCCAGGACTCGAACGCGAAGCCGGCCGGCCGAGCGGGGTCGCCGCTCGGCACGCGCACCACGATGAGCGTCAGCAGGATCGAGGGGAGAACGCTGCTCCCGCCCCGTACGCGGCGTACACCGCGCCCAGGGCCGTGGCCCTCGGCACGCCCTCATAGGCCACCGCCACTGACCCGATGCCATACGCGACGACCGCACCCGATGCGAGCACGGCCGCGTCGCTCGCGATGTAGTAGACCGGGCCGTGGTCGATGACGACGCACAGCAGCGTCCCACCGGCCATGATCGCAGTCCCGCGATGAACACCCCGCGCCGCCGGACCACGTCGCTGACCAGACCGCCCAGCATCACCGCCGCAGCCGAGAGGAACGCCAGCAGCAGGTAGAGCTCCTCGACATCCGGCTGCTCGCGCAATCGTTGCTGGGCATCCGGAAGGCCCGGCGACAGCACCCCGGGCACCAGCCCCACGGCGAGCAACCCCAGCGAGGCTCGCGATGGCACCGCCACGCGTCTGGGGTCCCGGATGACCTCCAGCGATGAACTCGGGGACCCGGGACCGACCCATCCCCCGATAGTAATCGCGGTTCTGCCGGGGCCGGCGATGTCGGCGGTGTGGGACTGGAGGCCACCGTCGTGGCGCACCTCGGTCTACGACCCCGCTCGGGTTCACCGTCCCGATCACCGGAAGCGCCGTCCGGTGGTGGAGCCGGACCTACCCGGAAGACGGTGGTGGGGGTGCAACGTCTCGGCACTCTGCTGCGAGCGGGTTCTGCCAGCCACGTTGACAGCCGCGGGAGTGCGACTCGGGTCCGCGCAGGGGGCCGGTGGACGAGGGCTGGAACTGGAGCCTGGTGGGTGCTGCTGGAGTCCCCATCGACGGCGGCTGTACAGCCTCTTCCTCCTGGTGTGGGAGGGTGTGATGAGCCACGAACAGGCGATACCTGAGACGAGGGGCGTCACGGTGACGCTGCTGGCGGCGCTGGATCTCGGCCCGGAGATCGAAGGCATGGCGGGGCGCCAGCTCGATGCGGATGGTTACCATCGAACCGGGAGGCACCCTTGGCCCGATTCATGAGCGTCGGGATCGGCCGGGCGTCGTTACATCCTGCAGGGAGCCATCACCGACCATCGAATGGCGCCACCACGGCGTCCGGGATCGGAGGGGATTGGCGGGGGATCGGAACACCTCGCACTGGCTCGAGAACCGGGGACGATCCGGCGGTGAAGTGTCGGTGGACATCGTCGGGCGAGGGTAGTCGTGCGCTGGGTGGGATCCCGGCCGGCGCGCCGCTATGCCTGGGTAACGATGCTCACGTGCCAGTCGGTGGCGCTCTCGCGCGTCCCGTTGGGCGCGGGTCACGCCGCAGCCAGCGCCGCCTCGAGCCTCGCGGATCTTGTCGAGCAGGACGTTCATGGCCTCGTCCTGCACCTTGAGATGGGCCTGGTTCTTGCTCAGGCCTCGTGAAGGGTGGCATCGGCGTCCTGGTAGGTCATCTCGGAACGCTTGTCGGCGGCGCGGCCCAGGATGTTTTGGCCGACCATGATGACCGAGAGCATGACGAGCTGGATGAAGGTCTGGCTGAGCCACTGGATGAACGCTAACAGCCCGCCCCCGGCAGCCTGTGGCAGCACGAGCAGCGCCAGGAGCGCGAACGCGTAGGCGCACCACATCGTGCCCACCACCGTGGTAGAGGTCCAGGCCGGGTCAGTTGCCGTTGAGGCCGATGTGCTCGTCGGCGCTCTTGGGCGGCCCCGCCGTCCTCCGCGCGGCCACGCGCGGATGCGGGATGTGCTCGAAGTCGATCGTCATGTGGGGGTTCCTCCGCAAGGATGTGGCGCGCCACTTCCTCCTGCTGCTGGCGTCTGGGACGGGCGCTCGAGTGCCATCCAGGGTGGTCATCTATCCCTGTCGCGCTCCTCCCGGCCGGTTCGAAATCGGCGACCACGCTCAATCGGTCGACCCCGACCGACCCGATCGCGGCCGTCGATGCTGGCCGAGGCTACTACCCGCCCAGCGCCGCGTCCATCGCGCGTGCAGTCTCTTGCTGGCGCTGCTCGAGGACGTGCTTCTGCAGCGGACTGGTCGCCGGCGCAGAAGGGAGGGAGGCGCGTCGAGCAGATCATGGGCACAGCCATCTGGGTCGAGCCCAGTGGTCAACCGCGGGCTCTGGAGTGCTGTGCGATCGCCATCACCTGAGCCTGCTCAGGTGATGGAGCGCGTCAGCCCGATCGGACTCGCCGTCGTGACCCCTCCGTCGATTCTCGGGACCCATGAGCAGGAAGACGATCGCCTCCAGCGAGAGACTGGTCCGGCTGGCCACCAGCCGCGCGGATCCTCCACGGGTCGCCCTGCGTGTGCCGCAACCGCCTTCGGTCGAGGCCCGGCCACATGAAAGAGCGCCCGCCGCTGATAGGTTCCCCGATCGGGGCGCGCGACGGGTGGGAAATCATTCCAGTCTGCGATGAATGCACTGGTCGACACCGACGACGACATGGTGCTACCTCCTTTGCCGGTCTCGATCACCTGGGGACCTTGCCCATCGGTTCGACTTCCGTCACCTTCGCGCAGCGACGATGAAGGAAACGTAAATCGCGTCGCCACGGAGGTCGCCGGGGCCGCCGGCTGGGGCAGCCGTCAGCCCGGGCGCCTCCTCCAGCTCCCTGAGCCGAGCGTCGCTGATCCCGAGATGGTGGGCGACCTCATGGTCCAGCGTCTCGCGTACGCCGTCCATGAGCGCATCGCCCCGATAGACCCGCATGAGTGGGCCGCGGA
>CAWJEG010000010.1:0-151718 GCA_963841845.1 uncultured Chloroflexia bacterium
AATGAAATGAATCCCGGTTTTAATCAACCGGGGACTGATAACCCAATTTATCTGGGGCACAAAATGATTTGATTTAATGTGAAGGATTCGATACACTTGCTAATATCTTAAGTAATGGTGTGGAACGGCCAATCCGAACCAAACCCGTTATTGCCACCCCAACAACCAGTCACAGTTCCTCCACACCTGAGACACAGCGTATAATTGTATTCTGAAGTTAATTTGTGTGATATTTGGTTTTTTATTTGTTGTACCCAAATACGAATCAATGTAATCACCGGCAGTTATTTCCGGACTGAGTGAGAGGTCTGAAAAATAAACAAATTGCGGATGCGTACATCCAGGAATTCCCATCATAGCGTTGGGAATCAGGAGTAAGCCATGAATACAAAAAATATTAGAAAGTTCTTGTTTGCCCTCGTGCTTGGAGTATCCTTGCTGACCGGTTGTATCGACGTTGACCAACAGCTTTGGATCAACTCTGATGGATCCGGGCGGATGGTAATGGATATCGGCATTACAGAATCAGAATTTAGAAATGCAAAAATGGGGACGGAAGCGCTCATCTATATTGACAAGACACTAGGTAAATACCAGGACTCCTTGAAGAAGAATCCCCTGGTCAAAAACCTGGTTACAAAACAGTATTCACAAGAAAATATCCAGCACCGGGTGATTGAATTCGATGTCACAGATTTTGAAACGTATTTTGAGGGTGTCCAGAAGTATGACGATCCGTTTACGGTTCGCCTTGAAACCCTGGAGAACGGCGAATTCCGCTTTACGGAGAAAATCATCCCGGGTGGTGCCGAATGGCTGGAATATTACTATGATTACTTTTAATTTCCGACCCAATCCATCACAGCTGGATTCACTCTTATCCGACAATACCTGGCGGGTGAAGTTGTTTGCTCCCGCAATTGTCAGTTCCAATGGCGGGATTGATCCACAGACCGGTGCCACAGCCTGGGAACTGCCTCTCCAAGAAATCTATAAACTGGAGGAGGCAAAATCTTTGACTGCAACATACCAGACTACGGCCAGCACGCTTTCCAAACCCTGGTTTCCATATGCTCTTGGAATTGTTGTATTCTTTGGTGTTTTGCTGGTGGGCATCCTCCTTCTCGGGTTGATTGTATTTTTTGGATTATTCCGAAACCGGAATCAAACAAAATCCTAACCAATTTTTGGCGGGAATCTTGCAGCCTGTTGATCAAAAAGGTTATGGATAAACATCCAGGACCCGGAATATGCAAGCCTTAGATAAAGGGAGTTGTCATGGATAAAAGAAAATTCCATTTCGTAACCATACTGCTAACAGCGGCCATCCTGGTTTCTTGCAGCCCCCCTATCTCACCCTCCCTCACCAGCACCCCTCAAAGGGCGGTTTCCAAACAACCCCAACCCAGCCAAACCCCAACCACAGCGGAGCAAAATACCCCTACACTATTACCCAATTCAATCGAGGAATCTATTGTGATCGATCCAGGCAATGCCAGCCAGTTGCAGGCGGTCACCCAATTAGATGGAAAGAACCCCCACCAGCTCAAATGGTCATCCGACAGGTTCTACACTGGCGGCCAGGACGATGGATGGGATGAGCCTTTATGATATACCGAGCCAATCCATGCTGGCGGAAGTAGTCATGAAAGACAACCAGCAACTGTTGGATTTTTCTCCGGACACACGTCTTCTGGCAACAACCCGGGATCAACACACACTCGAACTTTCCGACATCGAAAGCGGTATGCTGGAAAGTACGCTTACCCCAAGCTACCCGATTTACAACGCCGTTTTTTTGCCGGGAGGCAAACAGATTGCCATCCTTTCTGCCAACGAGATGGCATTCAGCATCTGGGATATCGATTCAGCTGAAAAACTTAACTCCTATTCCGGTTTTGAAAGTGCTGCCCCGGTTTATGCCATAGCTTTTTCGGATGATGGCAAAACAGCCATGTGGTACGCACGCGCCACCGTGCAAACGACGCGTTTGAGCAGCGGTCAGATGGGTCCGGTATTGAGCCACCAGGAATTTATCGGGGGCCTGGATATGGCATCCGAGGAAAATTGGCTGGCGGCAGCCAGTGCCACCACAACCGGGAGTGAACCGCAGGCACTTATTCAGCTGTGGGATGCCGGCAGCGGTGAGGAAATTGCAGAGTTTAAAGGGTGTGAAATAATCCCGATCAGCATTGATTTTTCAATGGATGGAAAATTACTGGCGGCGGATTGCCAGAATAAGGTAATTATCTGGGATGACAACCGGATTGAATCTTCTGGCTGAACTTGACGGCCATGCTGATTCCGTCACATCGGTTAAGTTTTCACCCGATGGCACCATGCTGGCGACCGCCGCAAATGACGGGAAGATCCTTATTTGGTCAGCTCAACGATAATAAATATATTCTAAATTTAACAACTCTACATCTCACTCTTCCAATTCAAGGTGAGCATGGAATATCATGAACGCTCAATACTGATTCTCCAGAATCAGAATGCAGTGTATGATACCAATGCCTTCAAATTAATCGGAGCTGCCAGGATTGCAAAAATTACCAGTCAATTTAACCAGATTGGATAATTTCTTATGCCAAATGCAGTAAATTTATACTATTCCCATTCTAAGAAAACAAAGCAGTCCAACCCATTTACAGTACTGCTCATCCATGGCGCTGGCAGCAACCACCTGGTCTGGCCTGCCGGATTGCGCCGGCTGGATGGTTTTCTGGTCATTGCCCCAGATTTGCCAGGCCATGGACGGTCTCCGGGTGCTCCCGAGCAATCTATAGAGAAATATGCCGAAAAGGTGATCCGGTTTTTAGACGAGAGCGGTATCTACCAGGTATTTCTGGCAGGTCATTCCATGGGTGGAGCCATTGGGCTGCAGATTTGCAAATCCTTCCAGGAAAGGGTGGTTGGATTGGCCATGATTTCCAGCGGGGCAACGATCGATGTCCCCAGGAGGTTTATCGACCTGCTTTCCAACCCGAATTACAAGCGAGGATGCCATCAACTACCTGCAGCCTCTCCTTTTTAGCCCAAAAACAAGTACAGCTCTCAAACAACAAATCCTGGCTTCCATGCAAAAAACACGGCCCGGGATACTTTACAGCGATTGGCTGGCCTGTGCCAATTATGACTTTAAGGGGCGATTTAAAGCAGATCCGCAGACCGGTCTGGATAGCCAGCGGCAGGGACGACCTGATGACCCCACCTGCCCGTACCAGGCAGCTGATCACACAATTACGGCTCTCCCAGCATGCGATTTTTGAGGATGCAGGGCATTTGCTCATCCTGGAGAAGCCACAGGAAGTGACTTCCTGGTTGGTTCGTATTCTCAACCAGATTGCCAAGCCATAGAAACAGGAAAATCCATCTTATAATATTCTTGCTGGTAATTATTCCTCATCCTGTCCAGCAAGCACATATTTATGGTGCAAATAATACATGCTCCTGGATGAATCGCTCCATTTGTTTTAAGTAATCGGCTATGGTTTCCTGCTTGCGGAAGCCATGACCTTCACCCTCATACAGGCAGTAGATATGCGGTATCCCGCGCTGGCGCAATTTTTCCACAATCTGCTCGGACTGGTTGGGAGGGACCACTTTATCATTACTTCCCTGAAAAATTGCCACCGGATCCTTAATTTTGTCTGCATGGAATACAGCCGACCAGTCATGGAACCTGCGGGCAGCCTCTGGCAATTCCCCAACCAGAGAAGCATTGTAATGCGCCTCAAATTTATGAGTGTCCATTTCCAGAGTAAATAGATTGCTCACTCCATAACGGGATACGCCGGCTTTGAATAAACCGGGGTAGCGAATCAATGTATTCAGTACGGTATAACCTCCAGCACTGCCACCGTGTATCACAAGCTGGCGGCTGTTTGCCAGCCCGGCTTCGACAAGGGCATGAGCAGCCCCGGCAGCATCTTCAACATCAACATCACCCCAGCGCTGCCTCATGGCATGCTGATAACTGCGCCCGTAACCGGTGCTGCCCCGATAATTTACCTCCAACCATGCATATCCCCGCGTAGTAAAATAGGCTGTTTCCGCAGAATAATCCGCCCAGGCCTGCGAAGTAGGCCCACCATGGATATTGACAATTGCCGGCGGCAATCCTTCCCCGGTGAAATCTTTGTGGAAGGGGGGGTAATAAATCCCGTGGACCTTTGTTCCATCCTGTGCATCCCAGCTTATTGGCTGTGGTTGTGAAAACATCCCGGGGGATATATTTTCCGCTGATGCATGTGCGGCGACCTTCAATCCATTCCTGTCCCAGAGAACAACCCGATCCGGGATGTGTGCAGCCGATGCAAGAAATGCAAGGCGATCCTCGCTTGTAGATACGGACAGCTGGGTTATCCAGGTATAAGGATTTATATCAATTTTCTTGCGGGCACCATCGGCGATATTTACCATCCACAAGGAGGAAAATCCCTCCTTGTTTTGGATAACAAAAAGATGCTGGCTGCTGCTGCCCCAGCCATAGGATCGCATTCCCTGTACCCAGGCAGGCTGATCAAGGAGCACACCCTCACCTTCCCACAAAACCTGCTCCCGGTCTGTCTCCAGATCCCTTAATATGAAGCGGTCCCATTCCTGACTGCTGTCAATATAGCTCAACCAGCGTCCATCCGGAGAAAACCTGGGTTGGGATACGGGCATATCCGCCCCACCTGCCACTAAAGTTTGTTCTACAAGAGTGCGGGGGAGAACCAGATAGGCGGCCAAGTTTGAGCAGCGTACCATCCCATGGCATATTGGGGTGGTCCCATTCAACCCAGGCGATTCGCTCACCGTCTGGATGCCAGGCTGGCTGCATATAAAAATCTGCACCCCTGACAAGCTGCCTGGGCCAGTTTGCGGCATTACTGTCTACCAGCGCAATCACATCCAGATTGCCATCGCTAAAAACATACATCACCCATTTCCCATCCGGCGACACCTGTGGTGAGGCTGCATACCCGTACGGCGGAGTTATTGGATCAGCCTGGCCATAGCCGAGGGACTGGCGATACAGCACACCATCCCGGCCAGCAAAGAAGACTTTTCCCGGGGCGAGGGTAAACTCACCCCCTCCATAACCCACCATACCACGAACAGAAAGGTCAACCGTCAGATCCTTGCTTGCCTGGTCAGAAATCTTGCTCACCAAAACCCCTTTTCCAGAACGCCCCTCCAGCCAGACAATACTATCCCTGCCAGGTTCCCACTGGACATCCTCCAGACGCAGCTCCTGGCTGACAAGTGCCGGTGAAACAGGACTGGGCCATAAACCATAAGGCATGATTTTCTTTTCAATTTGTGCTGACATCGTTACTCCCAGGGTATTTCTAAAGATTGATATATGGACCGAATTCTGCTGTAATTCTTTCCAGCGGCTGCAGCCCTGTCAGCCGCCCCCGAACAGCCCCGCCAACCAGTATGATTAAGGTCGGAACACTCATAACCTGATATTTCATCGCTAAAGCATAACTCTCATCCACATTTATTTCAATGAAGCGTGCTTTACCATCCCACTGCTCAGCCAATCCCTGAAGGAGGGGTTTCATCCTCTTACAAGGGACACACCAATCCGCGCCAAACTCCACAATTAGCGGCCTATCGTCCTGCAGGATGCATTGGTTAAACTCTGCTTCGTTAACAATTCGTATTTCACACATCGCCACTCCCGGAAATATACAGGTTATCTTCCCCCGTATCCTGTTAAATTATAGCAGGGACATGAATCACCCTCGGGACAAAAAAAACACCTTTCGATGTGATCCAAAAAGGTGTTTTTCAATATTTTATTATGGATTATGTAATTATTTTGAGTCCTTGCCTTTTTCTTTTTTAATGAACTCGCGCGGAAGCCATAATTGGATCAGCTCTCCCTGGGTATCCTTGTTCAGATCCTGCCAATGCTTGACCGGTAAAACCAGGTATGCCATTGCACCCGTTGATAACGATTCAATCCTGGATGTCAGCAGCTGCAGAAGTGCTTCCAGGCCTGGATTGTGACCAACAATTAAAACCCTTTCTACATCATCCGGTAATTTTGTAAGCGGTTCAATATAGGCAGCAGGCTCACCCATGTAGTAGCCTTCACTGTACTCAATCTCACCCTTATAACCGGAGGTTTTAACAAAGGCTTCAACGGTTTGACGGGCCCGAACCGCAGGAGAACTAATAATCCTGTCTGGCACCAATTCTTGATCTGCAATCATATGACCCATTAAGGGAGCAGTCTTCTTCCCTTTTTTGTTTAATGGACGATCGAAATCCTTCAGATCGGAGTCTTTCCAACTTGATTTTGCATGGCGCATCAGCAATAGGGTTTTCATCGATATTTCAATCTCCCTTCCCTATAACCTAACTGGAACAATAATTTTTCCTAAATAATAAAATGAGTATATCATAGTTCAAACCGCAAAATTATTATAACTGAAGTTATGTACTGAAGTTGATAACATCCAGCGCAGGCAGGATGAGTATCGATCTTTAATCGATGGTATTAAAATGGTTTGTCAGGGTCCAGACGATATAATCCTCCCACAGATTAACGACTTCGGATTCTTTATAATCATGGGTGGAAAATGTTTGGACGATCAATCTACCCCCCATGCATGTCGCCAGGACACCACCGCGAGATTTTTCATAGAAGTTCGTTCCGGCAAGCATGGCAGCATCCCCGCCAGAAGCAATGCGAATTTTATCCCCAGCATCTGTGGTTAGAGGCGGTATCCAGTATAAATAATTTGGGTTACCTAAGGTAACATTTTTATTGGGGACAACATCAAAAAACTCATGATCCGGCTGCAACAAGGCTATTGCATAATCTAAAAAATTATAGTCTTCCGCACGTTCCCAATCCTTCTCATAAGCAATGCCACAATCCCCAAACAAGGGGGCAATATCGGTGTAATGCTGGTCAAGGTTCCAATTTTCAATAATTACAGCTGCATTTTTCTGGATATGGGTCTGAACATATCCCCAGAACTCACCCTGGACCTCAGAACGGCCTTCAACGGCAGCAATAACCAGGTCCCAGTCGGTGGAACTCAATAGTTCGTTTTTGAAATCCCCGCTGCGGTCAGCCACATCCATTACCCGTCCCCCGGAGAAGCCCATATTATTGACAGCCTTGATCACCAGGCGGTAGCGTTCCTCACTGCCGGCCATATCTTCGTAGATCAGGACATTTGCGCCTTTGATAAGCGCTGCCATATCCACAACCTCAGCGGTTGGGGGAGGCGGCGGAAGACCCTGCGTTGCTGCAGGGACAATCTCCTGGGTGGGCTGTGGAGTCTGGGTAGGTTCAGGAGTCTGGGTGGGGGGCGGGACTGCTGCAGCCGTACTGGTTTGAGCAATGGCCTGGTTTGCCACGGCAGTACCAGCCTGCATGGTTTGCTGTTGTATAGAAAGTGCCAGGGAGGTTTGCTGCATGGCAAGCGATGTTTCCTGAACCCCCAGGGCAAATTTTGTCTCCTGAAAACCGACGTCACTGGTGGGTTCGGATGGTTTATCCCCCGGTGTCGAGCAGGATAATGCAACCACCAATGCCAACACTGGAATCCACCACCGTTTTAAGAATTGAGTATTTATCATGACGCACCTTATGGATGAATTAAATGATTGAATATGATTATGAGATTAATTAATAATTGTATATCAAAACAAATTTGAAAAGCGGGGGAATCCATGTCCCAGGTTGGATATGTTAAAATGATATTAAGCACGCTCCACAAATCGGGAGCGTGGAGGAGATTGAAATGTCCAATATTTCAAAAATACGTCCATCTCCCATTGCCGGTCTCTGGTATTCAGGCGGTGCAGAAACACTACGGAACCAGGTGGATCAGTACATCCTGGATGCAAAAATCCCCCCCCTGGATGGGGAGGTTATGGCGATTATTGCCCCGCATGCCGGCCACCGCTATTCGGGAAAAACAGCCGGTCACGCATTTCGTTGTGTACTTGGCTCCAGCCATGACCTCGTGGCAGTAATTTCACCTTTCCATTCATACACCTCCCATCCCCTGCTCACCACTGCTCATGAAGCATACCAGACGCCTTTAGGGCCGGTCTGGGTAGACAGGGATGCAGTCAACAACCTTAACCAGGTTTTAATCAAGGAATCCGGTCAAAAAATGCAGCCCGTTGCTGATGACGAAGAACATTCATTAGAGATCGAACTGCCATTCCTGCAGCGGGCTGTCGCCGGAGAATTCAAGCTGCTGCCAATCATGGTTCACACCCATTCGGAAGACATACTGCAAGGTCTTGGTAAAGCCCTGGCTTCCACGCTGAGCGGCAGAACGTCACCCCTGATGGTTGCCAGCACCGATTTATCCCATTTTTATCCCGAGGAGGCTGCCAACCAGTTGGATATGGAAATGCTCACGCAGATTGCCGCCTTCTCACCCGAAGGGGTATTAAAAGCCGAAAGGCAGGGAACTGGTTTCGCCTGCGGGGCAGGCGCAGTTGCTGCCGTGCTATGGGCAGCAAAATTGCTTGGTGCAAAGCAAGTCATAACCCTGCATCACAGCACCTCTGCCGATCAAACCGGTGATCACAGCTCCGTAGTCGGGTATGGAGCAGCAGCAGTCGTCAAACCACGATGATCCATCCATGCATGAGGTTCACAACATATTATGCCTGAGCCAATTAAATTTCCCGGGGAATAATTTGCAGCACTATCTGGTCATTTTGCGGTTCAATAATTTGGAAAATCCATCGGGCTGCGTTAATAAATTGAGTGGTTTCTTTTCCAGGGTGCCTGTAATACAACAATCAGCAATTTGAAGAATGGGCAAGCGGGCAACACCATAAGCTGATTACACATACAACCTTCACCAGCTAATCGTCTTACCAGTTACGATCTGCTTGTCTCCTTCGGTCGTTATCAATGGGTGCCAGGATTTTCCCGCAAGGGTAAAATACGCTGCGGATTGTATAATTATAGGTAATGAACTATATACAGGTTGCCGTAAATGTACCCCAGGTAACCGGAGTGTTCGATTACCATTTACCAGCCTCCCTGGAAGATAAAGTTCAGGTTGGCTCCCTGGTAATTGTCCCCTTTGGAAACCAGACGGTCCAGGGGATTGTCCTCAAAGGAATTGAGCATCCCCAGGTATCGCAAACCAAAGCGGTTGCTGCTGTGCTTGAGTCACGTCCGGTTGTTTCTGATCACCAGATGAGACTTGCCCAGTGGATGAGCAAGGAAACCCTCGCCCCTTTAGCCGAATGCCTCGGTCTGATGCTGCCTCCCGGGCTTCGCCAAATCGGCGATACGCTTTACCATCTCAATACGACCCAGCTGCCCCAGGGAAAAGAACTTTCCGCACTTCAGAAAAAGATTATCAGCCTTCTTGAAAAACGAGGCAGTCTACGCGGCCGCCAGTTAAATGAGGCGATTCCCAGACAAGACTGGAAAAGCTCGATCCAATCACTGATGCGTATCCATATGATCCGTGCGGAAGCCATATTACCCCCACCAGGTGTGCACCCCAAGTATATCCGGACTGTTCAGCTGGGCGTGACTGCGGAATCGGTCGATATCAATGCGATGCAGCTCGGCAGGGGTAAAGCCGGTGAACGACGGATGAATGCACTCCAATTCCTTTTAGATGAACCATGGCCGAATAATGTAGCATGGGTATATGCCAGCACGGGATGTAACCTGAGTGACCTTAAGTTCCTGGCAGAAAAGGGCCTTGCTATCCTCAGCGAAAGTGAAATCTGGCGTGATCCCCTGGCAGAGATCGTAGTCAAACCAGACACCATACCAGTTCTTACTTTCGAGCAGAATTCAGCCTGGGAAATGATTATGGCTGGAATGGAAGCTGCCGGTAAACAGGAAAAAATTAAGCCCTATTTATTACATGGTGTCACCGGATCTGGAAAAACAGAAATCTATATTCGGGCGGTTTCCGAAACCATCCGCCAGGGACGCCAGGCAATCGTGCTTGTGCCGGAAATTTCCATCACCCCCCAGATCATCCGCCGGTTCATGTCCCGCTTTCCCGGAAAGGTAGGTCTAACACACTCCCAGCTCTCTGCGGGCGAACGATACGATACCTGGCGGAGGGTGAGGGACGGGTTAATCGATATCATCATTGGACCGCGCAGCGCACTTTTTTCACCCCTGCCGCGGCTCGGGTTAATCGTAGTGGATGAATGCCATGACGAAAGCTATTATCAGGATGAGATGCCTCCATATTTTCATTGTGTGTCAGCAGCAATTGCCTGCGCACAAATGACCAACAGCGTCATCATCCTAGGATCTGCAACACCGGACGTGACTCAGTACCAAACCGCCCGCAAAGAAGGCTGGCAGCAACTCCAACTCAAGGACCGCATTGCTGCACACCAGGTTGTGAAAACCCCAATAAATGGCGTTCCATCAGTTGACAAACCACCCGTTGATCATCCGGGATTCCTCCGGCTGCCTCCGGTAAAAATCATTGATATGCGTCAAGAATTAAAAAGCGGGAACCGCACGATTTTTAGCCTTGCCCTGCAGCAGGCAATGGCTGAAGTCCTGACAGCCGGTCAACAAGCCATCCTCTATCTTAACCGGCGCGGCAGTGCAACCTATGTCTTTTGCAGGTCCTGCGGATTTACCTTGCGCTGTCCAAACTGTGAAACGCCGCTTATCTTCCATAACCAGGAAAGCCGGCTTATTTGCCATACATGCAACTACCGGCGCCAGATGCCCAAAACATGCCCCGAGTGTGGATCAAGCCAAATCCGCCAGTTTGGCAGCGGCACTGAAAAAGTGGAGGAGGAATTAATTAAACAATTCCCCGGGGTGAAGACCCTGCGGTGGGATTACGAAACCACGCGCCAAAAAGGGGCACATGACATCATCCTGTCCCATTTCATTAATCACCGCGCCGATGTATTGATCGGAACCCAGATGCTGGCCAAAGGATTGGACCTGCCCCTGGTGACCCTGGTCGGGGTAATTCTGGCGGATGTCGGGCTCAACCTGCCTGATTTCCGATCCGGTGAAAGAACTTTCCAGCTATTGACACAAGTGGCAGGTAGAGCCGGACGCAGCCCATTGGGCGGCCGGGTTATTTTTCAGACATACCAACCAGAAAATTATGTTATCCAGGCGGCTGCCCGGCACGATGTGGCCGGTTTTTATCAGAAGGAATTGGAATACCGGCGCTTAATAAAAATGCCACCTTTTTACCGGCTGCTGCGGATGGAATTCCGGCATATGCAGCAATCTGCGGCAGAAGAAGCTGCGAAAAAAATGGCGGAGCAGGTCAGCATTTGGATTACACAAGGAAATCACCATGGCACGGAAATTATTGGGCCGGCACCCTGTTTTTTTTACCGCCAAAACCGCTATTACCGCTGGCAGATCATCCTGCGGGGTCCGAATCCTGTGGATATCCTTGAGGGCAGGCCGCTTGGGGACTGGAGGGTACAAGTAGATCCGCCCAACCTGCTGTAGAAGGAAATTTAAGAAATCAAAACCCCCTCCTATGCGAAGGGGGGTTTGTTTTTTGTTGCCAGAATCTATAACAATTTATGGGAGGACGTACCACGGATTGATGAAGCCACCCATCTGGCGGACTTCAAAATGGAGGTGGGGTCCGGTGGAATTGCCCGAGCTTCCCGCATAACCGATCACCTGACCCTGGGACACACTCTGGCCGCAGCTAACCGTGATTTGGGATAAGTGGGCGTAAAGGCTGTGGAATGTATTGCCATGGTCAATCATCACCATGTTGCCATAACCGCCGCCGATTGGAGCAGCGTAAACAACAACACCACTATCTGCCGCATAAACAGATGCACCCGTACCGGCAGCGATATCGATTGCCAGATGCCCGGACCAGTAATCATTTCCAGAAAGATAGGTGTTGGCTGCAGGCCAGGAGAAGAACCCCGATCCCACTGCACCACCAGCAGGAACTTCACAACCGCCCGGAATACCGCGGGATGCACCTGAATTGGCTCGCCAGATTGTCGGTACTACCCATTGGCGGAACTCACGCCACCCGCCCGGAATGACGATTTCTGCTCCCGGTTCGATAACCGGATTGGTAATATCAAGTTTGTTGCCAGGCCACTGCAGCATGGCTATAGGTTCGACCTTGAATTTACCGGCAATGGATTCGATTGTGTCACCCTCCTCCCATACATAATAAACCCCATCAATGGGAGGAATTATCAGGCTATCCCCAATGGATATGCTATGCGGGTCATCCTGGAGGGTACTATAGTTCGCCCATAATATTGTTTCCGGTTTAATGTTGTACTTGCTGGCAATTCCAAAAACAGAATCGCCTTTTTGAACAACATATTCGACAATTTCTTTTCTTGAACGGGTTGGAGCAATCGTATAGGGATTCAGGGAGCGGTTGAGGGAATCCAATGTTGCCGTGATTTCAAGCTGCGGCAATGCAACCTGCTGTTCATTTATAACCTGCTCAGGATTTGTTTGCTGCTCATCCGTTTTCTCTGATGCTGCGTACACGGCTTTTGCAAACGGTGTACGGTGAATTAACAGGGTAATAACCAGGGCAGTCATTGCAATGGCAACTACCCAGGTTATTGAAGGAAGCCAGCGGTCGACGATGGAACCAGCTTTGGTCCCTGAGCCAACTCCTGACTTTAAGTCTTTAAACTTCATTAATCCTCCGTCAGACTCTCGAGGAATTCCATATTTGTCTTATATTTTAACATACGATTCAAGATGGCTTCAGTGGCTACGGCTGCATCCATACCGGCTCCCTGCGGGGGTGTTCCGACCATCTGGAGATACATGCGCCTCATCAGGAAAACGCGCTGCAAAATATCGGGGCCGAGGAGCAGTTCTTCACGGCGGGTTGATGAACGTTCAATATCAATGGCCGGGAAGATGCGCCGCTCCTGCAGCCGGCGTGATAGATGCAATTCCATGTTGCCGGTTCCTTTAAATTCTTCGTAGACCACATCATCCAGGCGGGATCCGGTATCTACCAGGGATGTTGCGATGATGGTTAAAGATCCCCCTTCTTCCAGGTTGCGGGCTGCTCCAAAGAAACGCTTGGGAGGGTAAAGGGCTGAGGGATCCATACCACCCGACAAGGTTCTGCCGGAGGGATTTACCACCAGGTTATAGGCACGCGCCAGCCTGGTGAGTGAATCCATCAGAATAACCACATCCTGTCCACATTCCACCAGGCGTTTTGCCCGTTCCAGGGCAATCTCAGAAGAGCGCACATGAGCACTGACCGGTTCATCAAATGTGGAAGCGACCACTTCTGAATCTACCGAGCGGTCCATATCGGTGACTTCTTCCGGACGCTCGCCAATCAAGGCAATAATCTGGTGAACTTCCGGATTTCTGGCCGAAATGCCATTGGCAATTTCTTTCAGGATGGTTGTTTTACCGGCTTTTGGCGGGGAAACGATCATTCCACGCTGGCCACGCCCGATAGGGGTAATGAGATTTATCAGCCTGGTGGATAGAATTTCCGGGTCCGTTTCGAGGTCAAATCTTTTGTCAGGGAAAATGGGGGTCAGGTTTTCAAAATTTGGGCGTCTTTTGGCTTCATCCGGCAGCAAGCCATTGATCGATTCAACTTTTAACAAACCGTAATGCCGTTCCGATTCGCGCGGCGGGCGTACGTGACCAATAACCAGATCGCCGCTGCGTAAATCAAAGCGCCGCATCTGTGCCTGGGATACGTAGATATCTTCACTGGAGATTTGATAGTTGCTGCGCAGAAAGCCAATGCCATCATTCATAATTTCCAGGATTCCGCCGCGCACTTCCAGGCCTTCTCTTTCAGCCTCCATCTGGCGGATCTTTACCAGCAGCATTTCCTTCTTCAGCCGCTTGGAATTTGGCACATTAAAATCTTCGGCGATTTTCCTCAATTGTGCTAAGGATGCTTTTTCTAATTCGAGTAATTGTGTTGTCATTGGCGTGCAGTCTCTATTGTTATCTAATGGATGAATATTATATGATGCCCCCAACCTGACTGTACAAGACAGTATAGGTTTGAATGCTAATTGGTACAGTACATTTAGGGAAACTTGGGTTTCCTACTTATAGCAACAGGTAGGTGAACCATGAATGATCAAATAATGTCAAAAGTATATGTGGATAAAAAAATTATAGCATGCTCAATTCAAATAGGCAAGGGGATTCTTTCGGTTTGAGGTATATTTTTTTTGGGTTACTTATTCTGATATTCTCTGCTAAAATTATAGCAATCTGAAGGGATTATAACAGATTTTTGAATATTCTAACACCAAGGGGTTAATATTTCAATGAAACAAATCTGGTCTCCCTGGCGAATGGATTATATCTCTTCCGGAAATGGCGACACTGATTGTGTTTTTTGTGAAGCCTTTAAAATGGAAGAGCCCTCCCAGAGCCTAATTGCATACCGCAGCGAAAATGCATTTGTTATCCTCAACCGATACCCCTACACCAGCGGCCATATCATGATTGTCCCCAAGGTTCACCTGGCCAGCATCGAAGACCTGGATATGCAGACCCGTACAGAAATCATTGAGCTTGGTGTGCATGCCACCTCAGTATTACGCAAATTGTATCAACCAGACGGTTTCAACTGGGGTATAAATATTGGAAAAGCGGCTGGAGCCGGAGTTGCCGATCATGCCCACCTGCATATTGTGCCTCGCTGGAGCGGGGATACCAATTTCATGACGACGGTGGGGAACTCGCGCGTCTTACCTGAAGCCCTCGAAGAAACGCTAATCAGGATCATGGAAGCCTGGTAAACTGGCTTATTTTTCCATCCATAATCAACATTTAACCCCAATTACAACATCGAATCATAAAACCAGGGATTTTCCTGATGCCATCACCGGGTTTTCCATCAACCAGTGAAAACCAAGCCCTTTTTCCTGTTCCAAAAAAGACTGGAACAGGGATATATCGTATCCAAGGTTGGTTATAAATATTACGGAAAGCAGGATAACCAGACCGGCAAACAAGCCCAACCCGAGCCGTCCAGCCAGACTGGAGGGATTTTGCACCTTCTGTTTTTGCAGGAATGCCCATATCTCAGCGGGGATAATAAATACGCAGGAAAACAGCGGCAGCATCACTGGCAGCCAGTAATGATCCGGTTTTACAGATACAAGAAATAACAGGTAGATCGTAAAAGGCAAAAACCAGGTGAATAAAATGCGGTTGACAAACTGCTGAGGGCCATGTATTGCTCCCCAAAGCAAAGATGCTGCAATAAAAAATAAAAATAGCGGTATTCCATACCAGCGGCTCAAGGTAGGTTCCCAGTAGCGCGGGCCTTTTTGGTATTCCGGAGATTGTTCATGTACATAACCGTGGGAAATTTCATAGCTTTTTTGCGCCTGGATTTCCAGCATGCGCTGGCGGGCGCCGGAATAAAAAAGAAATGGATTTGAAAGGATAATGGTCAAACCCATAACCAGGATAAAAAGGAAACCATTGGTTATAGTACCTCTCAGGTTAATTTTCCCAAGAATGAAACCGGCTATAAGATATGCCGGAATGGTTAAAAAGAAAAATAATCCAGATAATTTAATAGCCGATGCCAGGCCGCAGGCCAGGGCTGCCAGGTAAAAATTCCGGCCAAATCGCAAGCGGTCGCGATCCAAAAAAAAGATCACCAAAACGACAAATAGAACAGAAAAAGCATCCGGATGCCACCAGGAGAGGTGATTGCGGACGAAGCCGGGAACAGCCAGCATAAAAATAAACAATAAGACCGATAGAAGCGTTGAGCGGAAACGGGTTTGCAGATAAACCATCATGCCGGCTGCAACAATCATTGGAAGCACACTGACAAACTGGCGTAACAACAGGAGATTGAGCTGAGTATAGTCCACAAATGATGCTCCCATTAAGATCCGCACAGGGAGGAGGACTAAGGCGGAGATTAAGTAAAACGGGTAACCATAATGGTAATCGCCGTATATAATCCAGCGGAACCAGGCTGTTTCAACACCCTGCGGATCCGGTGTCAGCATACGGAGCACGACAGGGTAGGTCACACTCTCATCTGCCGAAAGGCGATAAAGCATAACTTCATCTTCTGCGCCGGTGGCATTCGGAAAGAAAAAAGCTATGAAGTAAAGCAAGCCTATTCCTGTGAGGATTAATAACACTTTCTTTTGCTGGCCGGACATAGCAGAATCCCTTTTGATCGATGCAGCTTCTTTTCTTTAGAGAAAATAATCCCTGATTGCCTGCAGGACACCGGGTTCAATGGTTTCCATAAAGTGGGAGCTGCCTGGAATAATGTGTACCACAGCGTCCAGCAGCTTCTCCCACATTAAAGCATTTCCATTTGTATCCGAAGAGATCGGATCATCCGGTGATAGGAGGACAATAATCTGTTCAACAGATGATTTTACCCGCATATAGTCAATTGGCTCATGCAACCATGGCTTGAGCGTGTCCCAGGGGTCATCCACAGACCAAAATCCTGCCACACACACCAATCCTAAAATGCGCCTATCTGGCGGAAGGGCAGCCAAATATCGTATGCTTGCCTGGCAGCCAATGCTGTGAGCAACCAGAATGGTTCGTTCGAGTTCTTCAGGATCAGTCCCGACTTCGGCAGCGATCCTGGGAATCCATTTTTCGGGAACAGGCAAATCCGGGCTGGGCATATCCAGGATAGTCACCTGTTCAAAACCTGGGGGATCGAGCGCTTCCAATTCCCTTTTCAACCAGGGATACCACTGGCTATCGACCCTGCCAGACCAGCGCGGCACAATAATAAGACGCATATTTTTAGGTGTCATTCAGGCTGCCTGCAGGCTGAAAACCATTTCCACATGAATAGCGGGGTATTTTGCAAACGCCTGCCTGTCAATGTCCCCGGTCAGTCATTGTTTGTGCCCCGTATATAATGGGGGATGTCAACCGGAATTTGAAAGATTAATTCAATATAGCCTGCATACGTGCCATCCTGATACCAGGGGCTTTGCAGGACCATTTTGTGGATGCCGTTCCTCTCAATCGTGTACACATTGCTGTGCCGCTGTTCCATCAGCTCCTTCAGTTTGGTGAGTGCCGGTTCCGGATGGCATTCAAACATGCTGCTGCCAATCAACAACTTTCCGCCCAAATGGAGGTAGGCGTTTGCTGCCACCGTATTCATATATACTATCTTGCCCGATGGATCACTCACAATGATGGACAAAGGGCTTTCCTCCATCCAATTCACGGCGGCGTTTTGGGAGTTTTCCGGTTCATCCATAGCTGCATCCTTTTTCGCTGATCGTTTTAAACCCTGTCATAGCGGTGGAACCTGGAATAATAAGATCAACTAATGGTATGCTGCAACAGCCAGGAATGGATCATTTCCACAGTCGGGCTGAAAAGACGTTCGATCATTAAATCATGCCCCACGTTCTTGACCATGACATAATCTGCTCGATAATAGGTGGCAGATTTGCGCGAAGACTCTTCGCCAATGATTGCATCCGCTTCCCCGGCCAACCACAAAACAGGCGTATGGACCACAGTGGGCGGGTACCAGAAGGGAGAATTGTGCTGGTACATTACCAGGGCTGATTCCTGGCCTATCATGGTATGCAATTGATCCGAATCAAAGACCGAACCTTCGGTTGTCAGTTTTTTGGCTGTCACAAGCGGGTTGCGGATCAACGGTGAAGCACTCATATGAATGACCATTTGAACACAGCCCAACGGATCCAGTCTGAAGAGGTGTCTCATCGAATCCCGCAGGAAGCTGTGCGAATCCCAGGAAGCAGCCATGACCACGGCTGGCAGGTCACCAACATACTTGAGATACCACTGGATTAAAGCCCCCCCCATATCATGACCGATCATGACCGGACGCTTATTCATACGATCGACTTCTGCCTTCAAAAAACCGAGATAGTAATCCAATGTAGACAGAACGATGGGACGCTGAAGGGGAGATCCGCCATGACCCGGTAAACTGAAGGAGATGCTTTCCCATCCCCATTCGGCGAGCAATTCCTGCCAGAGCCTCCAGCATGAGGCACTATGCCACATACCATGCACAAAAAGAATAGGCGTATTAAAGCGCGGTTGTTTTGGGGTATAAACAATCCGTTCTATACCTTCCTGGACAGTATGTGATACCAGGTAATTGGTTGTTTCCCTGGTAGCCGGAAAGTGGTAATCCCTTTTGCGGCGATAGGGATGGGTAGTAATGGCTTTCTGAACATCAATATTTTCAAGAAATTTTCGGATCCAGTAATAGCGGACTGCCAGCCAGCCTAAAATCACGCCAAAAAGAATTCCCGGAATCCACAGCTTTTTTTTCATATTGGATTGCTCCTTCGCAGCACCATTAGCAACTCGTCCAAATCATTGTACTGTAAAACCAAATTTCTAGACCAAACACCCTGCCCCAAAAATAAATTCGGGGTTAATTACTGAACCTTTGAATCAGCGCCTCAAGGTAATGAGATTTTACCTGCCTGCTGGCCAGGGTACGCTGAAGCGGGGGAAGTTTAAGGACGGCACCAAGGAATGCGGAGAGCATACGGTGGCTCCATAAAACCCGGTTGTCAAAAATCAGGTTTTGCAGATTTCCGCGCTCAATCGCCATCATTACCACGCGATGGGCCGTGTTTAATGGCGTAATCACGCGCTCCGGGCGAGCCTGCATCTGGATTCCTTCCTTTGAACATATCCTGGCACACAGCCCGCAACCAAGACAAGCGGACTCATCCAGTTTTGCTTTTTTTCGATTAGGTTCAGCAAAATGGTTCGCTGAAACAAGCCCCATTGCTTCAACCGGACAAATATTGACACACTTACCACACCCCGAACAAATCTCCTCATTGACTACAGGTTGATAATTCGTGGTATGGATGGGGCGCATTGGACTGAAACGTCTGGCCGCAATCAGCGCTTCACAACAGCACCCGCAACAGTTGCAGATAAAATTCACACCCTGCTGTGCATTTTCTCCAAACTGGACCAGGTTGGAATCATATGCCTGCTGCAGCAGGTCGATGCCCTCAACCTGATCTACTTTCCTGGCAAATCCATGTTTTATCAATGAATGGGCGGCACTGTTGAACGTCATACATATATCCATGGGAGCATCACAGGCAGTATTCATAATCGCCATTTTGTGGCGGCAGTAGCATACTCCTATTCCAATCTGCGAAGCAGTTTCAATCACCTGGCTGGCTCTTTCGTAATCCATAACAAAGCTATCCAGAACAACCGGCTCATGAATATACACCCTCCCCAGCTGGGTCTCCCCGTTGGCAAAAAGGGAGCGGATAAAATCCTCTTCCACGTTGCAGTACTGGTGGAAAAGTTCACCCAGGCGCTTCTGATCCACATCACTGCGGTAGCGCATCATCGAAAACTCAAAAAAACCGGCCATCGGCGGAGGCAGGGTATAAACCGATTCACCATCCCGTTCCACATCTACCAGCAAGGCCCTTGCGGCTAATTTCTGTAAAATATTGCGGGCTTGCGGGAGCGGCATGTCCCAGATCTTTGCCGCAGTTATCTCATTAAATGGTCTTATCGGCAGCCGTGAAACAAGGTCCGCCTCCTGTTCGCTGAACAGGATTTTTAGAATTTCATACAGGGATTTAGACTCTGGAGCTCCCTGTGGAAAACGATTCAGGCGCTCAACCAGGGACAGGTAAGGGGAAGAGACAGGGTGCGGTGTGGGAGGTTCGTTCAATCTATGGAATTCCTGTCGCTATCCGCAGCAGCCTTCAGTAAAGCCTGGGCCAGCTGGCGGGCCTGTTCGGGACTCAGGTAGATGTGGGTTTCACCCATCCGAAACAGCTTCTCATCTTCCGGGCAGTATTCAACAAACGAAATACAAATATTGTCGTCATACCTGCGGTCTACTTGATCGAAACAAATATCTACAAAAAGGCTGTTATCTAGAAGGACAATGGGCATAATTCACCTCCAGATTTTTTACTATTTTAATAAATTTTCTCAAATTATACGAATTTTATAATCCGTGGACATGTTTAAACCTGTTTGCTGCCTGCTTTCCCGGAAATTTTCCCGCGCGGCAGCAAGAAGACGAATGGGACGGCCAACAGGGTCAAGAAGGCGCTGGCAAGATAGGCAGATTCATAACCGATCTTATCTGCGGCAAATCCCATCAGTAAAAGTGCCACAGCGCTGATCACAAAATTCATGGTCAGGTAGATTCCGTTTGCCAGGGCGCGGTTTTCAGGAAAACTATCCAGTACCAGCGCCATGAAAACCGGGTTTATGGCAAAAGCTGAAAAGCCCATCAATAATAATAAGAGAAAAACCACCCAGCCTTCAGCGTTCAAGAACAGCACCATTAACAAAGGAGGGACTACCAGGCAGAACAGAGCAACAACTCTGCGGCCAATCCGGTCGCTGAGCGAACCTCCAATCAAGGTTCCCACTGCGCCTGAAGCCTGGACGATGGTCACCGAAACCCCTGCAAGCCATAAACCGACCCCCTTTTGAGTAAGGAAGACTGGCAGGAATGTTCCAAGAGCGGAATTCAGGAATGAGCTCAGGAATAGAATGGCCAGGATTACCAGCATGATGGATTTCATCTCCGATAATATGGCACCGATTGGCAATGTGCGCACCACCACTGATTTTGTATCTTTAAATTTTCTCAGGCGTATAAAGAGGAACAAAGAAGCTGCCCACCCTATTGTCGCCAATATCGGCAGTCCCTTGATTGTATATAATCCCACAACGGTGACACAAATGATGGGTCCCAGGGTCCAACCCAGTTCCCCCCCTACCATCCAGAGGCTCATTCCTTTCCCCAGGTCTTTCCCGGATACCTTTACCGCCACGGCCGGTGCGACTGCATGCAGGCAAGCTGAGCTGAAGCCTACCAGCGCCAGGAGCAGTGCAACCGTCCAGAATGTTGGCATATACCCAATCAAAGTCATTAATGTGCCAGTTACCGCCGGGGTCAGGATCACCAGGTAGCGCAGGTCTTTTCGATCGGATAGGAGCCCGATGAAAGGCTGTGATAGAGCTGGTAAACGCATAAATACAGGCAGCATTCCAGCTTGCGTATTGGTAAGAGACAATGTTTCGATTAAGACGGGTAATAATGGAGGGACAAAAGAGGTGTACATATCATGGGCACCATGCGCAACGGTAAAAGTTGCCACATCGCTGGTGCGGAACATGTCATCGGCTTCTTCAGTTATCGCTGGAATTACCTGATCAGGTGGAATAACGGCAGATTCCTGACAGGCATAATCTGCTGCTTTCAAATTGATTTGACCTTTTCTCTTTAAGATGAGAACCCGGTTGGATATTCAACATCGGTTTTTGAATGTACTTATTGTACCAGTATATCAGAGGGTAAACGAGTGATAATGGGAAGCAGTGAAAGCGACGATAAGCCGATCCATACGAATTTTACGGGAATCGAAAATCTATCTCCTGACCAATCTGTGGTTGATAAAAAGGCGGCCCAGGGAAATAAATATATCGTAAACAAAACCACCAGGCTGCTGATTCAGAGACGCTTGATGTTTTAGAAGAGGCATACCCGGATGGAATTAAAATATTCCACTGCAGCTTTTGAACAGGTTTTATGTTTAATGCGAATGATTTTTTGGGAGAAGAAAAACCAGCGGGGCAGCAGCCAACATCAGCAGGGCACTGGCGGTATAGGTTGCCTGGAGACCGAAGCGGTCACCTGCAATACCAATGACCAACACACCGAGCGCATTGGTCAGAAAGCTTGATCGTCATAAAGCTGCCGTTGGCCATGGAACGGTTATCCGGAAAACTCTCCTGCACGATTGCCATCAGCACCGGGGTGACGGAAAGAATAAAAAAGCCCATCAGAATTAACAAGAATCACCCCAAACCATTGAGCGCTAAATAAAAATAGCAAAACCAGGACGGGAGTGACCAGGATGGAAATCAACAACACACTGCGGCGACCGAACACATCACTCAGGGAGCCGCCTGCCAGCGCTCCAGCCATTCCAGCAGCCTGAAAGATGGTCAGGGAAGCGCCTGCCAGAAACAGGGTAGAGCCATTCTCGGTGAGATAGATGGGCAGGAATACGGTCATGGCTGACAGGGTTAAGGACCTCAGCGCCATATAACCCGCCACCGGCAGCAGCAGCGGACCCATCATGCGGATGGATTGCGTCATGGATTGGCTGGCCTGCGGACGGTTGGTGTGGTGATGGGGTAAATCCTTCAAGCGGAAATATAATAAAACAGATGCCAGCAGGCCATACAGCATGAGATAGGGCATCTGCCAGACCTCAAAGACGCTCAGAAAAGTTACCACAATAAGGGGTCCGAGGGTGCGCCCCATTTCTCCTCCGACCATCATGTAACTCATGCCGCGGCCCAGGGTTTTGCCGGATAGAATTCCCGCTACAACCGGAGCGACAGCATGAAAGCTGGCCGAGCTGATTCCCACGATCAAGAGCAGCAAAACGACCAGGGAATAGGACGGGGCAACCCCAACCAGGCTCATGAATACTGCCGTCACAGCCGGTGCGACCACAATCAGGGCGCGCAGGTTGGTATGGTCAGCCAGGTAGCCGATTAGAGGCTGAAGAAGGGAGGGGATATTGATGAAAATACCCAGAATCCCTGCCTGCGATTTGGTTATGCCAATATTTTCAATAAGAACCGGTAACAGAGCTGGCAGGAAACCGGTGTAACTATCATGAACTGCATGGGCAGTGGAGATCAAAGTCACTGACCTGGCTTGAAATTCACCCTTTTTACCCTGATCAAGCAAAGCGGCTGCATCGGCAGCGGATGGTTTCAGATTGGTTACGTCATCATTTATCAATATCAGATCATCCCTGAATGGATTTGGATTCGCAGTTGATCTCTGTCCTTGCGGCCAAAGCCTGATTATAAACCTTAAAAAAATCAATAAGAAAGAATGGTATTGAAAACCGGTCCGGCAGGGACTGCCACAATACAGGCATTTATCGATATTATTCTCCGGATTTATGAGACCGACCTTTATGATATGAAAGTCCACGTCCGGTATATTGGTTAATTTTCACACACTGGTGAAGCAGCCGGTTTCCCCCAAAATTAAAATAATGGCTGTAATTATATGGTTTACCCGTTGAAACGGGTGATGGGCAGTCCGTACCGCTCTGCCAGTTGTATTTTTTCCAGGAGATACCCTGCAGCCGGCACCGGCAGGCTTTCCAATGGATAGGTATATCCCAGCCTGCGGTACTGCCCTGCTCCTAAATTGTGGTAGCTCAATAAATTTACCCCAACCAAATGTTTCAATCGCCCTGCCAGCCGGAACATGCCATCCAGGTTTTCGTCCGAGTCATTGATCCCGGGAATTAAAGGTATTTGAATCACAATACCGGCGGCACTTTCATCCAGCGATTTCAGGTTTGCCAGGATTTGCTCATTGGTGAATCCAGTCAGCTGGAGGTGTTTTTGCGGATCAAGAATTTTCAGATCAAAGATGACCAGATCCAGGGAGGGAAGTACCAGCCGGAAAGAATCCCAGGGTGCCATGCCGCAGGTCTGCATTGCTGTGTGGATGCCTATTTGCCGGCAAAGGCGCAGAATTTCGGATGAAAATTCGGGTTGGAAAAGCGGTTCCCCTCCAGAAAGGGTGATCCCGCCAGCGGAATTCTGGTAGAAGCGCAGGTCACGCCCGACGATCTCAACCACCTCCCGGGCAGACATTTCCTTTCCGATCATCAGCAGCGCCCGGGGATAGCACTCTTGCGTACAATCCCCGCAGTGCAAACAGCGGCTGAAATCTACGGCAACCGGCGCATCACCCTGGCTGCCGGCAATGGCCTGGTATGGACAAACCGGAATACAGCGTCCGCAGGCGGTACATTTTTCAGGGATGTAGCTCAACTGGGGAAAAGAAGCCTGCGATTCGGGATTACAGCACCACAAGCAGCGCAGGGGGCATCCTTTCAGGAAGACAGTCGAACGGATTCCCGGTCCATCGTGCAGGGAATACCTTTCAATATTGGTGATGAAGCCTTGGATTTCCATATCGCCCTGCATCTTATCTACGCGGGATTTTTGGTGGGGAGAAAGCAGTCCGGTATCCTGAATCAGCCCATATGGATGTTTTCCCGGTAAACAATAAGCGGTGTTTAGATCTCATATTCCATACGCGAGATGATGTCCCGCTGCAAGGAGGGATCCAATGCAACAAACAGGGCGCTGTAACCAGCTACGCGGACAATCAAGTCGGCATAGTTTTCCGGGTGAAGAATGGCATCACGCAGGATTTCGGTTGAGATGGTATTAAATTGGACATGCCATCCATCCATCTCGAAGAAAGTCAGCAACATGGCGGCAAGCTTGGAGATCGCCGCCCGGCTCAGGAGGGAATTCTGGTTAATGCGCATGTTTAACAGCTGCCCCCCGGTAACCAGCACGGTAGGTAACTTGCTGACCGAATGGAAAATTGCCGTAGGTCCCAGGCGGCCGGTCCCCTGGGCTGGAGATACACCGTCGGCAGTCGGCTGGAATGCCAGGCGTCCATCCGGGGTGGCGGCTACTTTTTCTCCACTGGTGATATTCGCCGATACCGTGTTGGTAGATGCAAAATATCCGCCTCCAATTGGCCCGCGCCCACTGCGCACATTTTTGTACCCATCGATCAATGTACAGTAATCATTCAAAGCCATGGCGGTAAGACTGTCCGGCAGAGGTTCGTCCTCGCCATATTTCGGGACGTTCTTCAGCAGCTGGCGAATTTCTGCCCCATCTTTGCCGGCAAAATTATCCTGCAGGGCGGCGAGAAGCGCTCCAGGGGTGATTCGTTTCTCTTCATAAACCAGTTTTTGCAAGGCTGCCAGAGCATTGCCCACATTGGGAATACCCACCAGGCAGCCACTGGTGCTGTCATAGACTGCGCCGCCCTGGTTGAGATGCCTGCCCCTCCCCAGGCAATCCTGTACCAGCAGAGAACAGAAAGCATTGGGAACCATTTCTTCAAGGGTCTGGTCAATGATATTATCGGCAGCCACATGCAAATGGGTATAGATTTTGAGCTGATCCCGCCATGCTGCCAGCAGGTCTTCAAAACTTTGCAGCCGGGTAAGATTTCCTGTGCTGGTCTCCATTTGCAAACCTGTGAGCGGATCACGGCCGCCATGAACTGCCAACTCAAGCACCTTGAGAACATTCAGCTTGCTCTTGCCGTTTACCCGATAACCCCATTTACCCGGAACCAGCACCTCCACACAGCCCATGGTGGAGTAATTCAAGGCATCGGCGTGTGAGACGCCGCGCTTTTCAAGTGAAGGCACAATAACGCCATCGTTGACAAAAGCCGGCATTCCAAAACCAAGGCGCATCACCATAAGCGCTTGCTGCAAAAAATCCGGCGGCGTTCCCGGATGCACACGCACGTAAAAATTCGGCTCGGAGAGACGCGTTTCTGCCAGGGCTGCCAGGCATAAATAACTGAGCGGATTGGTGGCGTCCCTGCCATAAGTGTCCTGACCGCCAACACAAATATTCTGGTAGGTGGGGTAGCCGGTCTGGGTACGCGAATGGCTGGCACTGCGCAGCTTGATAATGGAAAATATTTTCAGGTAAAAATGCTCCAACAGTTCCAGAGCATCCTGTTCGGAGAGCTGTCCTGATTGCAGATCGCGGGTATAGTAAGGATAGAGGAGCTGGTCCAGGCGTCCCAGGGAAACCGAATGGCCATTGCTTTCCATCTGCTGGATGAGATGCACCAGCCAAACGGTGTAAAGCGCCTGGCGGAACGTGCGAGCCGGTTTAGCAGGTACCGTGCGCAGATCAGAGGCCATATCATGCAGCTCAGCAGCCCGATCCGCATCGTTTTCTTGCGCTGCAAGCATGCTGGCCGTGTTTGCCAGCCTTTCTGCATAGAAGATTACACCATCACAAACAATTTCAACTGCCTGGTAGAACTCTTTTTTCGATATGGCTCCCGGTTCGGTTAAATCCAATTCCCTGCTTAACAGGGAGGCGCGTTGGCGCAGGCTTTCAAAACCCTGTTCCAGTGCCAGGCGGAAATCCACAACAATATGCCCTTCTCCGGAAGCAGCCTGTCCTGTCCAGCTGATGGCACCGATATTGGCAGCCTGCAACACTTCCCCGGGCTGCCTTGCCAGGACCCTTTCATAGAGGGTTCGTCCCCGCCACCAGGGCAGGACCTGCCTCAACTCTTCCTTTACCTGGTCAGGGATGGTATAGCGGTCGTACTTCCGCAATTCAAATTGGTCGAGCTCATCGTACACCCACTCCCAGGAGTATTCAGGGAATACCGGTGCCGAGCGCGGCCGGGATGCCTGCCAGCCGGGGATGAGGTCATAGGCTCCAAAGGGTATGGATACGCCTTCCAGATAAGCCCGCAAGGCTTTCGCCCGTTTGACTATGGGTGCTTCGCTTTCACACTGCTGGTAAATTTGCGTGTAAATGCGGGCGCGTTCAGCGCAGATACCCGGCAGATTATCAACCAGGCTGCTGCGCAAGGCAGACAGCCGGTCTCTTTTCCTGCCTGCCAGCCTGGGGAGGGAAATTTCCTGCCGCTCTTCTTGCATTGAATCTCTCAATCGTTCCATAATGGTGTTGCGTTCCGTTCCTATTATAACAAACCAAGAGGGGATGGTTCCTTTAACGTTTTATGAAGCCAATTGGATGGATAACCACCCAGCCTTCTTAATAAGTAAAACCTGCTTCAATCATCCAAACACGAGAAGCGAACCATAACAGGCGCAACACAGCGGGTTAGTGGTAAAATTTTTCATCATTGCAAGGAGCCAAAATTGCCGAAACATGATTATTCACCTGTCATTTCCGATTTGGAAGTGGAATACACCCATTACGCCCCCCGATCATGCCAACTTCAGGAACGCGCCAGGCGGGTGATGGTGGATGGCGGGAGCCATGGCAGAAGGCTGAACCGCCCTTTCCCCCCGCGTATTGTACAAGCCAGCGGCGCCTGGATTTTTGACCAGGACGGGCATAAAATCCTGGACTACTGGCAGGGACACTTTGCCAACCTGCTGGGTCACAATGCACGCTTTCTAACCGAAACCCTCGCCGAAGGTTTTCAAAACGGTTTCGGCCTGCAAACAGGTTTCACGGATGAGCTGCAAATCGAGGTGGCGGAAATTTTATGCCAGCAAACCGGCGCTGAAAAAGTACGCTTCACCACCAGCGGGACGCTGGGTACGATGTACGCCACCCTGCTCGGGCGGGCATACACCGGGCGCGACCTGGTGATGAAAATCGGGGGCGGATTTCACGGGGCACAACCCTGGGGATTAAAAGGCATCAACTTCAAAACCCAAAAATCCGGATTCAATCATCCTGAAGGGGAAGGGATTCCCGGAGAACTGATCGAAAATATCCTCTTAACACCGTACAATGATCCGCAAACATTGGAGGAGCAGTTCCGCCAGCACGGAAATCGCATTGCCTGCTTGATCATGGAGCCGGTGCTGGGTGCCGGCGGATTGATCACTGCCTCTGTTGATTTCATGAAGGCAGCCCGCCGGCTTACACAGCAGTACGGCGCTTTGTTAATCCTGGATGAGGTGATCAGCGGATTCCGGTTTCGCGCCGGTGACCTGGGGAGGGTGTACGGTGTTCAGCCGGACCTGGCAATCTTTGGCAAGGTGATTGGCGGAGGGATGCCATTTGCGGCTGTAACGGGGCGCAGCGATATTCTCAACCTGGTTGGCAAGGCCAGCGGGAACCGTGTACAGTTCAGCGGGGGTACTTATTCTGCCCATCCAGCGACCATGTTGCCACAAAAACGATGCTGCAGCACCTGATCCAGAACGAAGGGGAAATTTACCCGCACCTGGCAAAAATGGGTGAGGCGATGCGGCAAACATTGGAGGCGGTATTTCATTCAGCCGGAATCCTGGCCAAATCAACCGGTGAATTGCCTGCAGGCCTGGGCGGAAGTTCAATGGCCGCGGTCCATTTTCCTTATCACCCGGACACAATCATAACCCAGCCCGGCATCGCATCTAGATCCCGAAACTTGTGACGTGCAGCTGCGCACCGAGGTGCTCCCCCTTGCACTTATTTTGGAGGATACCCATATCATTGCCAGCCATGGATGTTTGACAACTGCGCATGGGGATGATGAACTGGCACATTTCAAACATGCGTTGGAGAATGCAGTGCAGAGAATAGGGAGAAGCCTGGATTGATTTCCAGTTATGATCCATCTTGATTCCATTCATTAAAACCAACTACTCCGTTCATTAAACGGAGTAATCGGGATAATATTCAAAATTCTCTGCACGGTAGGGTTGCTTTTTCTTGTAATTCCGTTTCTGCTCATAATGAAACCGGTTATCTTTGACATATGCTGTTATTTGCTTTTCTTCGAGATAACTGTAATTTTCTTCACTTCCATACCCCGCATCCGCTACCAGGTTCTTTGGATGCACCCCCAGCCATGTCTTGAATTTCTCAAGATGTTCTTTCAAACAACTGGTGTCTCCCGCCCTGCGGTGCAAACTGTAGCCCAGGATGAATTGCTTTTGTGTCCCCAGTTGTATGTTATATCCTGGCTTGAGCTGTCCGTTACGCATATAATCTTCTTTCATCCGCATAAAGGTCGCATCGGTGTCGGTCTTGGAAAAGTTATTTCGCCCTTCAAAGACTTCTTCATGCCATTCGTATTTCTCCATCCGGGGAATATAATCGCTTTCCAATGTCTTCTTGATTTTCTTTAGTTCTTTATCATCCGGTTTTTGTTTCAAGCGTTCATTGATCTTTCGGGCTGCTTCCTGCAGTTTCTCTGCATCAATTTCCTTCCCCTCTCCCACCTCTTCCAAATCCGCATCCCCATATTTTTCCTCTTCCGCTGCTTCTATCTCATCAATTTCTTCCATCAACTGCTTGACTTTCTCCCGCAGCTTGGCTTTGTTTTTCTCGGTGCTCTTTCGCCATACAAATGTGTATCGGTTTGCGTTCGCTTCGATCTTGGTCCCATCCACAAAGTAACTCTCCAAATCCACATACCCCTCTTCCATCAACTGCTCAATGATCCCGTAGAATACTTCATCGATCACTGCTTTCATCACCTTCCCCCTGAATCGATTGATGGTGCGGTGATCCGGCCGATTCATCCCGCTCAGCCACATGTAATTCACATTCTCCCGCAGTTCTTTCGCTATCCTGCGCGATGAGAACACCCGCTGTGTATAGGCGTATACAATTACTTTCAATAGCATTTGAGGATCATAGGCACTTGTCCCACCCCCTTTGTATTGGCGTTCAAGTACCTTTTTATCAATTTCCTCTATCATTTTGTTCACCACTCGTACCAGGTGTCTTTCTGGGATTAGTTCTTCCAGGCTTGGTGGTAGGAGCATAGCTTGCTGTGGTTCATAGGGTTTGAAGGTTCTTTATTAAACGTGACGGGGGTTTCTTAATCTTCGACCACGAAACCAAGCTTAATCGTGACCTGCCACTGCTCCACATGATTGGTATCGACCCTGCCGCGGGTTTCCACAACCTCGAACCAGGCCATCTTGTGCACTGTTTTTGCTGCTTTCTCCAGCGCATTATTCACAGCATCTTCAATCGTTGTTTTGGACGTGCCGGTTAATTCAATAATTTTATATACAGTATCAGACATGGTATTCTCCTTATATGATGGATTTATCTCAAGTTACTCATTGTAAAAACCACTGCCCCCAGCAGGATCCGGAGGAAATGAACAATCCTATTATAGAGCATTATGATCGATTCGTTATGGGCTAATGCTGAAAAAAAAACGTCAATCCGGCATTATGTTAAACTATTGGAAGAACGTCATTTAACCGAAAAGAGAGGAATGGATGAAACCTTTTCGCAAACATGTGGCGCTGGCAATTGACGGGGGAGGAATCAGAGGAATTATTGCCACCCGGGCACTTTCTTTACTGGAAGACTATCTGCATCTGGAATCCCCGTCCATCTTTCAGCTGTTAGCAGGAACATCAACCGGTGCGATCATTTCTGGCGGTATCGCCTGCGGATTGAGCGCCAGTAAAATGACCGGATTATACAGGGATTTAGGAAAACTCGTTTTCCGCAAAAACTGGCGGACTTTATTCTTCCCGGTCAGCCGATACCGCTACCCGCATGAACCCCTGGAAGGTATATTAAATAAACACATGGGGGACAGGACGGTTGGAGAGTTGTGGGATAAAAATCCCCCTATCGACCTGGTGATTACAACGTTTGACCTGGTCCACAACAAAACCCGCTTCATCAAACCATGGAAAGAAGAATATCAAAACTGGTCGTTGGTCAACGCGGTCCTGGCATCCAGTTCCGTGCCCACTTATTTCCCGGTCAGGGACGGCTGCTACGTGGATGGCGGGGTGGGATCCTATGCCAATCCATGCTACCTGGCGGCATATGAGGCGATATTTTGCCTCGGGTGGGAACCAGCCGAAACAACCCTGATCAGCCTGGGTACCGGGCGCGGACCCTTTAAAATGGCTGCCGGGCAGGCTGACCATTTCTATGCATGGCAGTGGATCAGACCGGTGCTGGGGGCTTTCCTGCAGTCAGCAGACGACCAACAAGTGCACCTGGTGGATACATTTTTTAACCAGGTGGATTTCCGCCGCTTCCAGGTTGACCTGCAGCAGCCAATCGAAATGGATGACCCCAAGCCAATTGACCAGCTGCTCGGGTACGGGGATGAGCTGGGAATGATGATGCTGAACAACGTGACTGACCGCGCCATGGATGTGGTCATTCCCAAAGCAAAGGTAGGCAAATTGTAAAACGCCTGCAGTGAAAATATAGATTTGTGCCCGAATATCTAAAAGAATACCCAACCACAATCCTGGCTGCAGTAATTGACCAGCGGTAACCGTTTCCGGATATTACAAAGGTGACTGCAGTCCAAAATCCGATGCAATCCGGCGCAGCTGCCCGGCGAGTTTTGCAGGGACGGGAATGCCCTTGATTGACCTTTCCCTGGCTTTTTCAAATTCCGGTTCACCATGAATAACAATGCGTTCTTCCCCCAATGCTTTCGGCGAATCCTTCAGGCGCTGCTGCAGCTCGTCCATGTCCTTTTTAAAATCCTGCAAAGGACGGAATGCTTCGATGCGGATGGCGCCAAATAAATGGCCAATCCCGGCAGGGAGGGGCTGACCGTCAGGGGTTGAGGGATACATTAAATCCGCAAACAATGAGCCGGGCAGCACACCGCACAGGATGTCCACCATGAGCATCAAGCCATAACCCTTATGGCCCCCCAGCAGTTTTCCAGCGCCTCCGAGCGGAAGAAGCCCGCCCATCTGGGGACCTTTGCCAACATCCCTGACAACGTGCTCCGGCTGCCGGGTTGGCAATCCCTGGGGATCTACCGCCCATCCCAATTCCAACGGCTGGCTGGCGCGGGCATGCAGCTCAATCTTTCCATAGGGGATCACACTTGTGGCCATATCCAGGACAAAAGGCAACTGTTTTCCAGCCGGGGCTGCCAGGGCGATTGGATTGGTACCCAGGATAGCCTGGCGTCCATAAGTTGGCACCGCAAACGGGTAGGAATTGGTGAGAGAAATACCAATGCAGTCGTGGGCAAGGGCCATCATGGCATAATACCCGGCGATTCCATAGTGATTGGAATTTTTTACCAGGACCAACCCGATGCCATGCTCTTTTGCGTTGCTGACAGCCAGCTGCATGGCGCGGTAGGAAACCGGCGGTCCCATGCCACCACCTGCATCCACCAATGCCGTAACAGTGGTTTCCTGAACGATGGAGGCGCGGTCACCAGGTTTTATCCAGCCCTTCTGAAGCCCATCGAGGTAAAAATGAAGGCGGGCTATACCGTGGCTGTCAATGCCGCGCAGGTCTGCGGCGATGAGCACGTCGGCGGTGATGGCGGCATCCTCTGCAGACAGTCCCGCTTTTTGAAATACATCAATACAGAATTTTGTTAAATCCGGAGCAGGAACGGTTAGAATCTCATTTTCCATATAGCCTCACATAGAAGTAGTAATTTTTCTTCCTGTTATTCCCGAATATCCCAATGGTTCATCCAGGATTCCAGGTGCTGCTTGAAGCACTTAATACAGTCTCATTAAAATCCGAAGGCGTAATAGTAAATAATATAGAGAATGCTGGCTGTGAAACAGGTTGCCAGCATGACTGGTGTGCCGCGTTTCAACCAGATCATCGGGGTAATGGGATGGCGGGTGCGCTCCGATAAAGAATAAACAACGATGTTGGCTGTCGAGCCGATGACAGTGCCGTTGCCGCCAAAACCAGCTCCAAAGACCAGGGCCCACCACAGGGGGGCAATATCGATGCCGCGTTTTTCCAAGATTTTCGATAACCGGAATTAATGCAATGGTGATCGGGACATTATCCACGACGGCAGAAAGAATTGCGCTTACCCATAATAGCCCGACTCCCATAACCAGGAGGCTCTGCGAGGCTGCACCAGCAATCAGTTCGGATAGAGACTGCAGTACACCGGCAGCCTCCATGCCCCCCACAATGACAAATAAAGCCCCAAAAAAGATGAGCACGTTCCATTCGATCAATTTAAGGGTTTCTGTCATATTCGGGCGCAGCCAAAGCAGACCGAGCGCAGCCGCACCCAAGGCTACAAAAGACGGGGAAATATGCAGTTTTTCTTCCAACAGGAAGAATAACAATGCAAAGCCAATCACAATGAGCACTTTAATGGCTGAGCGGGGCTGCTTCAAGGCTTCGCGGGGATTTAACTTTAATACTGCTTCCGTGTCAGGAATCATCGTACGGAACTCTTTCCGGAACAAGAAGATATAAAAGTCCCAGGGCAACCAACCATGAACCCAGAACGATAGGGAAGGAGTATACAAGATAATCACTAAAGGTGAACCCAGCCGCGGATGCAATCAAGATATTGGGCGGGTCGCCCACCAGGGTGGCTGCCCCGGCGGTATCTGACAGGATGGCTTCGCTCAGCAGGTATGGCAGGGAGCTGATGCCCAGGATTTCACAGATTAAAATCGTTACTGGAGCGATTAACACCACGGTGGTAACGTTATCCAGAAACATGGACAGGATGCTGGTAGCTGTGCCCAGCATCACCAGCAGGCGCACCGGGTTGCCTTTCGAAAGCCTGCCCACCCAGACAGCCAGGGCCTCAAAAAAACCAGTCGGTTCCAAAAGCGCCACCAATATCATCATTCCCATAAGAAGACCGAGGGTGTTGGTATCGATGGATGCCGCCGCCTGTTCTTCGCTGTAAAATCCAAAAATAATGCCGGCAGCAACCATGATAACCGCCCCGGCCAGGGCAATGATGGTGCGGTGCACTTTCTCGGAAAAAATGATGATCAAGGAAATGATAAAAATGGCAGTGGAGACAATTTCAGCGGTCATTCAATGCATTCCTTAATGGATATTATCAGTCTTCAAGTTTCCAGCTGCGCATCAGAGCTGTCCCGATATCAACATGGGAAGCGATGCCAACCAGGTGACCCTGTGCGTCCACTACCGGGATATCGCGCAAACCAAAGTTCCGTTTGCTGGCAGCAGCATAAAGCAGGCTGTCCCCCTCCTCCACAAACACGGGGGCGGTCATGATCTCGCCGATAGGGCGCCTGAGATCAGCCGGATCCGGTGTGCGGGCTTCAACGGCACCCAGGTCGTGGACAAAGGAGAAACGATCCATGAGATGGACAAAGTCGGGCATCACCAGGGAAAGGATGGTATCCATGGTCACCAGCCCAACCAGCTTGTTCTGGGAATCAACGACAGGCAGGGTACCGATATGGTTTTCAAGAAAAAGCCTGACGGCATCATGGACAAAGGCATCCTCGCAGATGGAAATCACCCTGCCTTTCATACTCTGACCGATGGTTACTGGATGATGGTCTTTCATCACAATCCTCTTTTCTTGTCCGGTAACACCCCAACCCGGCGCTACATCATTAATTGCGGATCATCTACCAATTCAGCAAAAATGCAGCCTTGCGCCAGGGAAAACAAGCGATAACAATTATGAGGGGAAGCCTAAATCGAAAGACTTTCCCCGGGTTTAAGTTTTTGGGCCTGGGTATATGTCATTTGATTGACCTGCAGACACCAGGTATCCACATCCTGTTTAATATTTTCCCAGGTGTCATAATGCATCGGAACGACAATCCTGGGATTGAGCAGCCTGACCGCCCGCATAGCGTCAACGGGACCCATGGTGTAGTTATCACCTATCGGCAGAACCGCCAGGTATAATCCCTCCTCGCCGATGAGGGTCATATCCCCAAATAAACCGGTATCCCCGGCGAAATACAGTTTTTTACCGTCCTGAAGGGTCAGAAGAAAACCGGCAGGATTGCCGCCGTAGGAACCATCCGGTAAAGCCGATCCGTGCAGCGCCATGGTGAGCTTGAGGTAACCAAAGGGATGCTGGTGGCCTCCGCCAATGTGCTGTGAATGGATTTTAACGTCCTGTTTGGAAAGCCAGCGGCAGATTTCAGAGTTCGAAATGACTACTGCACCTGTGCGTTTGGAAATGGCCACTGCGTCGCCGATATGATCGCTGTGCCCGTGTGTCACCAGGAGGTAATCGGCCTGGACCTGATCTGCTGTGGCTGCGGCGGCAGGGTTTCCGGAAAAATAGGGGTCAATCAACAGGCGGTATCCGCCCGTCTCCAGCCCCCAGGTGGCATGACCGTACCAGGTTAATTTGGATGCCATATCATCCTCCTCGCAATTTAACGGGTTGTATCCCAATCCATTTGTTTAATGGAAGTTCAGATACAATAATCATAACGGATGACGGGCTTTCATGCAAACCTGCCCATCTTAGCAGGACGATTGCGGTATAAGGCGGGGTTTCCGGCTGAAAGCAGGGAGATTTAATTCCCGTTTGGTGTTATGGAATTATCCAGAAAGGGTTGACCATGCAGTACAGGCAGCTGGGCAGAAGCGGAATGATGGTATCTCCATTGATCCTGGGCGGCTTTAATTTTGGCGGACCCACGGCGGAAAAGGAATCGATAGAGATTATCAACACCGCCCTGGAAGCCGGGATCAATATGATTGATACGGCGGACATGTATTACGGCGGTGAAAGCGAACGGATTACCGGCAAAGCGCTGAAAGATAACGGGAAACGCCAACAGGTTATCCTGGCAAGCAAAGTGGGCTGGCGCACTGGAGATGGCCCCAATGACGGAGGGGCTTCGCGTTATCACATCCTGCGCAGCGCCGAGGCATCCCTGCGCCGGCTGCAGTGCGAAACGATTGACCTGTACCAGCTGCACCGCCCATTTTTTAATATCCCCCAGGAAGAAACCCTGCGCGCTTTCGATGACCTGATCCGCTCCGGTAAAGTGCGGGCCATTGGGAGTTCCACCTTCCCAGCCTGGGCGTTGATGGAAAGCATGGCAATCAGCGAGAAATATGGATTGAACCGCATGATCAGCGAACAGCCTCCCTTCAACCTGCTCGACCGGCGCATTGAAAACGAGCTGATCCCGCTGTGCCAGCGCTATGGGGTGGCAGTCATCCCCTGGGCGCCGTTAGCCTCCGGCATCCTGGCAGGCCGCTACCAGAGCGCAGCTGAAATGTCCCCTGATACACGCGGCGGCAGGCTGGGGGGAGCCTATGCAGCCCGGGTTAATCCCGCCGGCATTGAGATTGGCCTGGAGGTAGCAAGAATGGCGCAGGAGCGCGGCATGAGCGCCGCCCAGCTGGCCCTGCTGTGGGTGAAGGACCATCCCGGGATCACCGCCCCGATCATCGGTCCGCGCACACTGGCGCACCTGGAAGAGGCATTGGCGGTGATGGAGATGCATTTGAAGGAGGAAGACCGGCCGCTCTTCGATGAGCTGGTGCACCCCGGGAATTTTGCGGCCGATTTCCACAATACCAGCGGGTGGACGAAGGCTTCGCTGTAAGGGGTGCGGGTCGCCCAGGGGCTTAAGGATTGGCACATTGGTGAAATGGCGGAAATTTCCAGGCTGTTGTGCCCGCGGATTCAGGAGGTGAAACCCAACAACAACGACTAAATCTCTTGCTATAATCAAATCACGGGAATCGTTGCAGGAGCAGAGACTATGCGGGAAATCTTGGCACAAATCAATACCTGGCAGCAGCAGGGCAAGGAGGCTGCCCTGGCGACCATTGTGGCGGCGTACGGTTCTGCACCGCGCCCGCTGGGTTCCAAGATGGCTATTTCCTCGGCAGGGGAGATCACCGGATCGGTCAGCGGCGGCTGCGTGGAGGGCGCCGTGGCAGAAGAAGCCCTGCAGGTGCTTCACAGCAGGCAGCCCAAATTGTTAAAGTTTGGCATCAGCGATGAGACGGCCTGGAATGTGGGTCTGACCTGCGGCGGGACGATCGAGGTCTTTGTCGAGGTGCTCGACTGGCAAATCCTGGGGGTATTACAGGAAAGCCTGCAAAAGGAACAACTCATCGCCCAGGTAACAGCAGTCGGTGTGGATGGATCAGGCGGCAGGATGCTGGTTTGGCCAGACAATAATCATACCGGCAGCCTGGGTTCAGACCAGCTGGATCACCAGGCGCTGAAGCTGGCAAGGGAGCACTTTCAGACGCAGCAGAACGGCCGTGAGATCGTTCAAACCGGATCGGGAGAGGCGGACCTGTTTATCGAGGTGTTCCCGCCGCCCCCCAGGCTGGTGGTCATCGGGGCAGTGCATATCGCCATCCCGCTGGTGAGCATGGCCAAACTGCTGGGATTCCACACCACGGTCATTGACCCGCGCAAATCCTTTGCCACGCGGGAGCGCTTCCCGCACCCGGATGAACTGATCACGAAGTGGCCCGATAAAGCGCTGGCAGGACTCACCCTGGACGAAGGCACTTACCTGGTAACTTTAAGCCACGATGACAAGCTGGATGTGCCGGCATTGAAAACAGCACTGGACCATCCCGTGCGCTATATCGGTGCGCTGGGTTCACGAAAAACCCATGCAAAGCGGGTGGAGGCTTTGCTGGAGGCGGGAGTGGATCCCGAACAAATCGGGCGCATCCACACACCGGTTGGCCTGGATATCGGCTCAATTTACCCGGAGGAGATTGCCCTGGCGGTGATGGCTGAGATTGTGGCAGCCCGGCGGGGAAAAATCAGCGGGTCCTGTGAGGACTAGAGCTGCGTACCGGGAGGAATTTCACCCATTTCGCCAGGCAGGTCCCCTTCTTCCATGGCCAGTTCGGTATCCCCGGCAGGCAGGTCCTTTTCTTCCAAGGTAGCCCCGGTAACCTCGCCAGGCAGGATTGCTTCCTTGACAGGTTCCTCCCCGTAATCCAGGGTCGGGTTCTGGAAGAAAAACATCCACAGGACAACAACTGTAAAGGCCAGGGATCCCACGATACCGGCCGGTGTCGGTCCCAGCAAGGGGTTGGGCTGCCCCATAACCAGGAGCAAACCCAGGCCGGCAATGCCGTTGATGGCACTATGGCCGATCACCGCCGGCCACACGCTGCGGCCGCGCAGGCTGACCCAGCCCAGGAACACACTCCACAGGAACATGATCCACAGCGTCATCAGCAGGCCGGCCCAGGGGTACCCGCCATAATCAACTCCGTAATTATGTCCCATGGCAACCAGCGGCCAGTGCCAGACCCCCCATACCAGCCCCATCAGCAGGGAGGCTTTCCGCCAGCCAAGGGGCATCAGCTTGGGCAGCAGGTAAGCGCGCCAGCCAAACTCCTCACCAAGGGTGGCGAGGGAGTTCAACACGGGGGAAATCAGCAATGCCTGCAGGGTCTGGATAAGTACAATCATCCAGGGGTTAAAAACAGGGATATTCTGAGCGGCGGCACCAGCGGCACCCTGGAGCATTTGCTGGATGGTTTTTAATTCCGGGTCGTAATATTGGGGGAAAAACAGGAAAAATATTCCAATCCCTGCAAGAGTCAAAAGACCCGGTGCGAACCAGGCGATTAACCAGAACGGCCAGCCCTTTTTAATTCTCGGGCGCAGGTAAAGGTGCTGCCAGCCTTCTGCGGTGAACGCCCGGGTTAGCAGGTTGGCTACTGCGGGGGCACCCATATAAAATATTGCCAGCAGGGGGATTGCCAGGGGAATCTTGGTGCCCGGGATCAGCTGGCCATGCAGATAACCCCCGGTAAAATACACAACCAGGGCAACCAGCCAGGCAATGGAAAATGCAATAGCGATGAAGATAGTAATTCTTTTAAGTTCCAGTTGTTTTGCCATAGGATTTCTTTCCGGATTCGAATGATAAGACTGCGTCTTTCTTATACCATTAAAATGGGCCTGAATTTCAGCCATTCAACCAATCATAGTGATTTTCTTAATACCAAAAATATGCCTGCCCCCGGCATGCTATAATGGCGCGGCAGATGGATGCAAACCTGCCAGCCTCTCCCCGGATAAGCTCCCCAAACCCTCCAGCGGAATCTACCGACCTGCCCAAACAGAAATCCAGGGCAGGATTCAATTCGATGAACCTTCTGCTTTTAGGCGCGCTGGTGATTTACCTGCTCACCCGCCTGGTTGGACTGGAAGAATATCCGATCTATTTTTTCACCGATGAAGCAGCCCAGACTGTCCTGGCACAGGACCTGGTGAAGAACGGCTGGTCCAACGCCGAGGGAGATTTCCTGCCAACCTACTTTTATAACGGCTACCAGTACAATTTAAGCCTGTCGGTTTACGCCCAGGTGATCCCAACCCTGGTTTTCGGAAAATCCATCCTTGTGACACGCGCCAGCGCCGCCCTGGTTACCCTGGCCGCAGCATTATTCACAGCGCTGATCATGAAGAACATCTTTCACAGCCGGTATGCCTGGCTGGCAGTGCTGGTCCTGGCAGTGACTCCAGCCTGGTTTCTGCATTCCCGGACGGCATTTGAGACAACACTGGCGGTGAGCATGTACGCCGGTTTTCTGTATTTCTACCTGATGTACCGCATGAAGTCGCCGAATTACCTTTATGCAGCAGTCCTCTTTGCGGGATTGACATTTTACAGCTACAGCCCTGCCCGCATCGTGATCGGTTTGAGCGGGATACTGCTCTTTTTTTCCGACCTGCGCTACCACTGGCAGCATAGAAAAACTGTCCTGCAGGCAGCCATCCTGCTGATTGTGCTGGCACTGCCATTTATACGCTTCCTCTACCAGCACCCCGGAGAAAACCTGAAGCACCTGCATACGCTCAATTCTTACTGGATCAAAGCTATCCCGCTGCAGGAGAAGCTGGCACACTATGCCAGCCAGTATCTCTGGGGATTGAGCCCGGTTTACTGGTTTTCACCCACCAACCCGGACATGCCCCGCCATGTTATGGGCCCATACGGACACCAGCTGGCTGTTTTCCTTCCTTTCACCCTGGCGGGTTTTATGCTTTGCCTGAAGAAAATTTCCAGGCCGGAATACCGGGCGGTCCTGATCAGCTTCCTGGCTGCACCATGCGGGGCTGCCCTGGTGGAAATCGGCATCACGCGTGCCCTGGTGATGGTCATCCCCTTGACGATTTTTACGACCCTGGGCATGAGCCTGCTATTGGAATGGCTTGAAAAACGACCGTCCATTGCCCCGCGCCTGCCATCGGTACTCACAACGCTGGCCTTAATCCTATTGTGCGGTTGGCTTACAGTGGATGCCCTGCGGAATGGTCCAAGCTGGCACACCAAGTACGGATTGGATGGGATGCAATACGGGGCAAAACAGGTTTTTGGGGCAATTGCAGAAGAACTCAAAGAACGACCGGAACAGAAAATTATCCTTTCCCCCTCCTGGGCAAACGGTACAGACACCACTGCCCGCTTTTTCTTTGACGACCCGCTGCCCTTTGAGATAGGCAGCATTGAAGGATATTCCACCAGTTATCAGCCGATGGGTGAAAATACCCTCTTCATCATGATCCCTGAAGAATTTGAAAAAATCCGGGATAATGAAAAATTCAGCGGTATCCAGGTGGCCCGTACCCTGCCGTACCCCGACGGTGAAAATGGATTTTACTTTGTCCACCTGCAATACTCTGACCAGGCTGAAGAAATCTTCCTGAGGGAACAAGCAGCCCGAAAAATCCTTCCAGAAAAACAGGTTGTGCTGGAAGACGGCACAGCTGTCCAGGTGAAGTATTCTTCCCTAGATATGGGAAAAATTGAGGAGATATTTGATGGGGATGCGGATACGGTCATCCGGACACTTGAAGCCAACCCACTGGTGGTGCAGGTTTCTTTCCCACAGCCGCGCAGTATCAGCGTGATCAAGCTCAAGATAGGAGGGAACCCATCCCTGGTTGAAGCCGAAGTGCGGGATACAAGTGATAAGATTATGCAAATAATATCACGGCGTTATCCAGAAACCACCGATCCGCGCTTTGCTGCATTAGAACTTGACGGGAATGAGGTTGGTTCAATTTTGATTAAAATTACTTCGCTGTATTCGCCTGAACCCAGCCATGTCCACCTATGGGAAGTATCCTTTGAAGAATAGGACGGAATAAGACGTGACACTATCTCCAGCCAGGCCCCAATCCAAAAAATCCAGGAAAACGATCTGGACCAAGCTGCTGATCCTCCTGCTGCTGGTCATCGCCTGGATGGGCTGGACGCGCATGGTGCAGAGCATTCTCAATTGGAGCTGGCTGGTTGACCTGGAAATTACTCCCGGGCCGCTTTACCTGGCAATCTACGGTGCTTTGCAGGGGTGCCTGGCGCTGATATCAGCGGCGGGTTTGTGGTCCGGCAAATCCTGGGCTTACCCATTCAGCCGGACTGCGGTTATGCTGCTCTTCCTGATGTATTGGCTGGAGCGGATCCTTTTCACACGCTCTCCCTCAGGCTGGACTAACCTGCCTTTCAGCTCAGCTGCATCGCTGGTGCTGCTGGCCTTTGCGCTGGTTGAACTTGCAAGGAAACCCTGACAAATCCCCAGGCCAGGATAGGAGAAGAGGAGAGTATGCACGACTGGAAAAGGCTGGTATAGTAACAGTTCGTTATCATGGATAGGAAAAAGCCAATGGTGATTGTATCCTGGATGTGATCATGCCTCCTGAAAGGAAACGAAAAAATGAAACCTAATGGATTAAACCCGACCCCTCCCAACTGGTACTGGTTATTATTGACGCCCAGGAACGCCTGGCGCCAGCCATGCCTGAAGAACCACTCAAGAAGGTGATCCGCAATATCAACATCTGGATTGAAGCCAGCAAGGAATTTAATTTCCCGGTGATCTTCACCGAACAGTACCCGAAGGGACTGGGAACCACCATCCCGGAAATACGATCCAACCTGGCTGGTATCGAAGCGGTTGAGAAAATTAGTTTCTCCTGCTGCGGGGAGGCGGAATTCACCCGTCCTTGAAGGCAAGCAAAGCCCGCCAGGCAGTTGTTTGCGGGATGGAAACACATGTGTGTGTTTACCAGACTGTGCTCGATTTCCTTGAGGATGGCATGCAGGTGTACCTGCCGGCAGATGCAGTGTGCAGCCGCAGCAAATTTAACTGGAAGAATGGTCTCAATCTCATGCAGCACGCCGGGGCGGTGGTCGGAAACACAGAAACATTCATTTTCCAGCTGCTTGAAGAGGCCGGCACCGATCGATTTAAAAAATTCTCCAGAGCTTTTTCGCTGAAGGAGTTAATATGAACCAAAACCAACAGGAGATTGAGGCTAAATTTTTTATCAAGGATCCTGGCAGGCTGCAAGAGGTCCTCGTCAACAGCGGTGCGCAATGCGTGCAAGAGCGCGTCTTTGAGATCAACCTGAGATTTGACAAACCTGACGGTCAGTTATCCATGGGACAGGAAGTATTAAGGCTGCGCAAGGACCAGCATCCGCGCCTGACCTATAAAGGTCCATCCGATCCCACCCAATCCATAGCCGTGCGCAAGGAGATCGAATTCCAGGTAAGCGATTTTGAGGCGGCCAGGAGTTTCCTGGAGGCATTAGGCTACCAGGTAGTTGTTCACTATGAGAAATACCGCGCCACATACAGCCTGGGTGAGGTGGAGATCATGCTTGATGAGATGCCTTACGGAAATTTTGTCGAAATCGAGGGCAGCGGAACCGACAGCGTCCGTAAAGCCGCCGATATGCTTAACCTAAACTGGGAGGGGCGCTGTAAAGAGAGCTACCTGATGCTCTTCTCCAGGCTCAAAGCCAAATTTGGACTGAAGGCTCGCAATTTAAGCTTTATGAGTTTGAGGGGAGCCAATTCACGGCAGCGGATTTCGACCTGATAGCAGCCGACGAATGACCAACCCTATTTTTCGTTAAGAGGAATTCCAGGTTATTTTGGCAGGTTTTGAGCACGATGCTGGAGATCCAGATCCTCTGCCCGGGTGGGGGTGATTACGATACCATGCGGCCTGGATTTGCCATTCTCATCTACATATACAAATGTAATAAATCCGTCCAGCACCGACTTTTCTTCACGCACCACCCGGATATATGACACCAGGCTCGAACGCCCGGTATGGACAACTTTACTCTCAAAACAGATAATTTCTCCGCAATGCACGGGGGTGGTGAACTCCATACCATGGATTTTTAAACATAACAATTGCTCCGGCGGGACCAGCCGGGCGGCGGCAATGAAACCAGACTCAACAAACCACTCGGCACTTCTCCCGGCGAACAATGTGCCATGATGGTTGAGATCTTCACTTTTGATCAGGTGATAAATCGATACGGGTATACAATCCACAGCTGCCTACCTTTCAGGAATAAATAACCATTCAAAGGAACGGAGCGGTCTACGGTTTTTGAATTCTCTTGCCCAGTGATGCCGCATAAACCGCAAAACTCTGTTCACCATCCAGTCCCAACACCTGGTTGAGTTCATCATCATCAAATGCTGCGATGGCACACACGCCACAGCCCAGGCTTTCTGCCGCCAGGTGCAGGTTCTGGCAGATATGCCCGGCGTCCAGGTGCAGGTAGCGATAGCCGCGTTCAACTAGCGCCAGAACATGCGCTCCAGGATGGCCACCCATACAAATGACACCGCACTCTGGAATACCTGTTCCTGCTCGTGACAGGCGCGGGTGACCTTTTCATTGGTCTCCGCAGAACAATCCATTTCCAACAGTTCGTGTTCCAGGGCGGCATAGCGGTATATTCCGGGTTTGAGGTCTGCCACCCGGTTGATCTGCAGGTAGGTTTCAAAGGCATGCCGGGCTCCGGCGGAGGGGACATTGCGGAAAGTGGCTTTGGGGGTGCTGCTGCGGACACCCTGCGTACACCACAGCAGGTAGGAGAGTTCGTCCAGGGATAATGCCCCGGCGGTATACCTGCGGACACTGGTGCGGCTTTCTATGGCGGTGCGCAGATCCATGGGGGGTACAAGCAGATCTTGCGGTTTGGGGAGAACAATAGGCGATGCCCCGGCTGGGATTGGAGGACTGGAGCGGCGGCTGCGGCAGGCCCTGCTTTTGCGGGGAGAGGGTGAGGTGAGGATAACGCGTCCTTCTCATGAATTCATTACCGATATCAATCATAGGGTCGATTTCCTTTCAGGAGTATGAATTAATAAAAGATCCTTTATCAAGCCGTGGAGCTGCTTAAGAGCGAGCATCAGCCGGGACCGGATCATTTGCCAGCCGTTGTGAATTTCCTGTGTCTTAATCCAACCATCACCAGCAAATACACCAGACCGCCCAGAATCACCCCGCCCAGGACAGCAGCAGCCACCGAAAAATCCTGTGAAATGCCCAGCCACAGCAAAATGACCAGGCCCATGCACAAAGCCCCCAGGCACGCTTTTCCAGCCGCCCCCCATATTTCTTTTCCCTCCAGGCCGTTCAGGCTGCGCTTCATCAAGAACAGGAGCAAAATCATCTCGAGAAAAGTCGCCAGTGAATTTGCAAACGCCAATCCACCGTGGGGCATCCAGCCTATACTTTCAAATAGAATGGAGAACAGGATGCTGAAGACAAGGTTGAGGCTCATGGCTGCCACACCGACCAGGACCGGGGTTAACGTATTGTGCAGGGCATAAAAGGCGCGGCTGACAATTTCCACCACCGAATGTCCGACCAGGCCGGCGGCATACCAGAGCAGTGCCCAGCTTACCAGCTGGCTGGATTGTGCGCCAAATTCTCCCCCTGGTAGATCAGGTCAACAAGGGGCTCACGCAGCAGTATCAGCCCGATGCTGGCCGGTATCGACAGGATCAATACACCGCGGTAGGGGTGGCAGCCAGGGAAGAACGCATCTCCTTTAGATTTCCAAGCGCCACCTGCGCTGAAAAGGTCGGCAAAGCAGCAATGGCAATCGATTGAGCAATGGCAGCCTGCGGCATCAGCATCAGGGGAAAGGCCAGGTTGATGCCGGAAATACTGCCTTCGGGCTGGCCGGAGGCAAGGTAGGTATTCAGTAAAAAGTTCAACTGCACAACCGCCACCCCCAGCAGGCGGGGAGCCATCAGGCGGGCAACCTCACCAACAGCAGGCATATCCAGACCCAATGAATAGTTGAATTCCCACCCCGGCAAACCCAGCATTTTAGGCAGCTGCAGCAACAGGTGCAGCACAGCCCCCAGCACGGTGCCCCAGGCAAGCCCATAGACGCCGAGCGACGGAGCCAGAAAAATCACCCCAAAAATCCAGCCCAGAGAATACATGGCCGGAGCAAGGGCAGGGATCAGAAACACCTGGTGGGCATTTAAAACACCCATCACCAGACCGCTGAGACCGAAAATTACCGAGGAAGGCAGGAGGATACGCAGGAGGGTAACTGCCAGCTGCTGCTGGGACGGGTCGGTAAAACCTGGAGCGAGGATGTTTTTCACAATCCAGGGGGCAAAAACGATCCCCAGGGCTGCCAGAATGGTGAGAATTAAAACCACAAGGTTGGCAATCGAAGAAGCCAGCTTCCAGGCGGCTTTTCGATCACCCTTACTGAGGAAGGTGGTAAATACCGGAATAAAAGCAGAGCCCAGGGCTCCTCCGGCCACCAGATTGAACAGGATTTCCGAAAGCCGGTTGGCTGCAAAAAATGCATCCAATGTGCCGCTGGTGCCGAATGCGCGGGCAGTAAGGAGGTTCGGCCACTAGACCGGCGAGCTGGCTGAGGATGATGGCGACCATGAGCTGTGCCGGCGGCGCGGGCAATTTGCTGGTTGGCGGTTGGCGGCGTGGTTGAGGAAGCAGATTGCATTAATGGGATTATATCACCGGCAAATCGTCCCTATTGCGGTTGGGTACTGGTTACTTACTCTACAAAGTTTTGATAGTTGAAATTTTCCGAAAGCCAGGAAGGAGTTGGTAATAGCGGGCTTGAACAAAGACGAGAAGTCCAATTGGCTGCGTTGAGCCAAGAAACTGGCGTTTCACCAAACGCCCGGCCATCGCTGCTGCTTAAACATCCTGGCCGAAGTCAAAATTTCCATTCTGACCGAACAGGGTTTAGATCGCGGGTTGAGAAGCCAGGTAATCGTTGCAAGCAAAGTCGGTGCTTGGGAATCCGAACGGAACGCTGCCCGGGCAACTATCGATAGGCGTTTTACGATCCTTTAAGCCAGGGATAAACTTAAAAAAATTTGAATCCGGCAGGAGAAGAACAATGATTGACCACAGCTCCCCGACATCCTGCATCACCTTCTCCCAGAACATACACTACACCGGCTGTGTAAATCCGCCAAGTGAATCGGATCAGGTGCAACGTATTGTTGATTCGGTAAACGCCGATAGTTCCCCCACCGTGCCTGATTATTGGGAGTATTAATAATACTTTCCGCTACCTTGCGCGGCTGAAGAGCCACTTGATCAACCATGTTCAACACCGGCTGAAGACCACAGTAGTTCTCGACGCCGGACGAGGCAGGCGACTAATTCGCCGGAATCCAGCGACCGAATTTCATCTTTGCTTTAAGGCCCTGGCCGCCGGCATCAACCTTGGCGGTGCGATATTCCTGGCTCTTCGACCAGGCTTCGGCAGCCTCGACAGATTCCCACGACGACAGAGTGACAATCGTGAGCGGATCCAGAGACATCGCGAGCGACGATGAGCCGTTCAAAGCCGGGCTGAAGTGCATAAGCGGCGGACATCCCCATGGCCATGCCTGTGAATTGCTCGGCTTCGGCTTCGGTTACAACGGTGTAAATAGCAGTGCTAAGTGTAGACAAGTGCGTCTCCTTTCAAAAATCCTCCTTAGGTACCTTGGCGATCCAAAACCCATCATAGCTTTATGATCCAACATTTTTTATTCTACCACGGCGTCCAGATGCGCTCGGGGCGGCAAAGTCATTAGACCCTCACATCCAACGGGATGTTCGACCATCTACACAGCTGCCTTTCCGGGGACGGACGTTAACAACATGATTAACAGTGTCGAGAGCAGCGGTGCCAGGGGATGCGGATATGGTCGGGCCGGCGAATATTTCAGGGCTCTGATTTGGAAATAGAGGTGATAACAGGCCTGGTAAACCAATGATCAACAGGAGGGTTAAAGCAAAACCGGCGATTCCCCAGGGCCAGGCATGCTTCCACCTGCCTTTTGCGAATCTTGCAGCAAAAAATCCGGCATAGGCACTGCTCACAACCAGGTAAGGATATAGCCAATAGGGGGCATAAACAAGAAATGCGTCCCCGCCCCCGATCCCCCGCCACCCGCACATGGTAAACAAGCCAGAGGAAGCCAGCTGCAAACAGGTCCAGAATCACCCATCCTATCAGGACCAGGGTTGTGAGTTGTTTCGTGGTGATGGAATTGTCCGCTTCAGTCATGATGAGGGCTCTGCGGGTTAATTGTCATCAGACATTTATACCATTTGGGTTGCCAAACAAGATGCACTCCGGAATGGTAGATGCCCGTGGTACGCACTCTAGAATGAGCGCACCAATGCATCCAGTGCCTTTGCAACTTCGACGAGTTTACGGCAGTCGACGATATCAGGTGTGTCTGAGGCTGTATGAGTTACAGTTCTCATCAGTTCGGGCGTGCATTCAGACGTGAAGGCTACGGATGGAATTTGGCTCTGTACAAAAATCATGTGGTCCCCATTAAACCACTGCTCGCCACGAACTAAACCATCGAAGCGCTGGAAGACCTCTTCAGACGTCTTTTCCAGCTGCGGACCGCATTCATAAAACGAGTATGATGACCTTCCTTGTTTATAACCGACGTCATCGACGTTCACTGCAAATAAAATATCAGAGAATCCGCTCGCATATCGCTTTAGATAGTCCATCTGACCGGCTGCGCTGTAATGATCTTCTCCGTTGAGAGCCACAATTTCGATACAGTTCGCTCCCCGGTAACCAGACAGCATCTCTGCGCAAAGGAGCAGGACGACGATGCCAGAGGCATTGTCTGAAGCGCCGGGAGAGTCTTCATAGGCGTCGATGTGGGCAGTGATGACGATCTTCCTGGTTACCCCTGGATTCAACCTGGCAACGATGTTTGTTGCACTCGATGGAAATCGCCTGGCTTCAATCTTCAAATGAAAGGAAGAACCCTCTCTGGTCGCCAGGACATCTCCTACAGTCTCACGACAGTAAACGCTTGGGATATCGAAATCCCCATCCACAATCAAAGGAAATGGGTATAACGCCCCGACTTGTTCTGGATTTCGCTTTGTGGCTGTGATTATCCCTGCGGGCTTACGACTCTCCAACAGGGCAATTGTCTTTTGGTGATGCTCCGGATTGTAGAAGACAAAATTCTTTGGCATCAACTGCTCAGTGCAGATTGCTTCTCTGATTAACAAGATTTTTCCTTCGGAGTTGGTACTTTCCAGTTCCTCCATTGTTGAAACTGTGATCAGGTCAGCCAGGACATCACAACCCAGAGAATATGGACTGACATGGACTTCGAAAGCTTCTTGTGCATGTGTCAATACAGCACCGCCGCACTTGTAGTCCAGGCACTCAAAAGGAGTGGCTCCAATCTCATATCCATGAATAAGGATCGTATTTGCAAAGGAATCCGTCGCTTCCCGGTTTCCTGAAGAGCCTGTCCGCCTGTTTGGTTTCACACCACACAAGGTATTCAAGTACAACTGCGCTTTGGAAGCATAATCCTCTAATCTCATCGTCGCCGCCTTTATCAATTCGTTCCAGTTATTACCGTCCAGGGGTAAACGTTATCAAGCCCGCGGCTACGTGGAAAATACCTTCGAGAGCAAACCACCCGAAAGCGCATTTCCCCTCCGCCGGCTGGGTGCCAAACGGTTTGCGGAAGCCCAGTGTGCTATTCACAGGGTAGTGGCATGTGGGGCGGGACCAGATAACGCTGCTTTGACAGAACCTATTTCGAGCCACCAAAAACGGCTCGAAAACTCACTGACTCCGACCGCTCGGGTGCATGCTTTGTTGGGCCTTTTTTATTAATTGGAGACTACTCATATAATTTTTTTGAAATCTCTCTACCTTGTTTAACATCAATGACATGTGCTTTTACAAGTAAATTTTTTAATATCAAACTAGCAGTCTTTGGACTCGGAGTTGGCAAAGTAAATTCCTTCATAATCAACTGAAACGAGATTCAGGTAGGCAGAATCAATAATGGCGAGAAATTTTTTTGGACCGCTCTAGTAAGTCGATTACTTCTGGAAGCGAAATATCTGGAAGAACGCTTACATTATCTATCTTTTCATGATGTACGGCAACCTTGCTGCGTAATGCTTCTATTTTCTTCTTGATTGACTTCATTTCACCAATATAGTTTTGCCAGTATTTGAAAAAGCACTTCAGTAACACTATCATCCTTTTTGAAAGATTTGCAACCAAGGTCCTTCAATAGCATAATAACCGTTTCGTCCTTAGATTTGAGGTTTAACAAACTCTAGTTTATTATCTGCTATAAATTTTTCAACCGCTGGAATAGTTTTCAAAGGATAGCCATCTGGTCTTTCAAAGATTTTGGCAAGCAAAGCTATGATTTGCTCTTGTAACATAAGTTGAAGCCTGCCGAATAAAATTCCGAAACCGTCTACGATTAATATCGGATGCGTTTGCGACCAATCATGTGAAGCAAATTCAAAGCTTCATAAGACTGGAAGATCTCTGAACGAACTCCGTCTGCAATTTCTCGCAACATAGATTGGATGTCGTTTGTCATAATGCCCTATTAGTAAAACATAAAACAATATTTACTTAACCATCGGTATTAACGTACACCTACAACCTTTTTCATGGGTACAGTTTTCGTGAGGCAACTCAGGAACTTCGTTTAGTTTGTATTTTTTCTTGGTAATTTTTTTGCACTCGTCACAAGAATCTTGTGCTGCCAATATTTCCACAAATTTTACGAAACCACTTTTACGATATTGTTCTAATGATGTTTTATGAGACGCATGGAACAAAAACATACGTGCGACTGTGTCAACATCATAAGATAAATCTGTTGTTAAAATCTGGAGGTAGCCAGTCTTTGGCTGTGTTCTTACCCCATAGCGACATCATGGCTGCTCCTTGTCGGAACATATCTAATTTATCATCCCTTAATTTTGACAAGATTTTCGGTTTACTTCTGAAAATATTATTCATCATTTCTACATCGTGGTTTGGGTTATGATTTTTCCAATCAATTCCCATGCCACGCGAAAAAACCTGCTCGGATTCATAAGCAGCTACTGCTACGCTAGCTTCTTTGAACATTCGTTTATTGATGTACTCCTATAACTTGCATTTCTACACGATTGCGCTTCTCTTGCTCGTTTGATAAATATTTCTCTGACAATTCTTTGCCATGCTGTACACATTGAAGAATCGTAAGTCCCCCAATAGTTTTTTTTATGCCAACGGGGTCTGCGGTTATGAGGCGCTTTATCATATCGTCCTTCCGCCCTGAAACAGATAGTCCGAGTTGTTTCAGCAAATCCTTGAGTTCAGAAACTTTGTATTTGTAACTAAGAACGTTTTCTAAATCTGCAACTGCAATTAAACCTTCATCTAAAAATCTCTTGATGGATTGAGAAGGTTTTTCACCAAGAACACTCTCCCAAATATCAGATTTTGAGAAATCGTCTGGATTTTGGGGATAGAGAAATTTGCTTAACAATAACCAATGCGCTTTGGACTTTTTCCAATCAAATCCCATAATTGAACGTAACATATTATTCTCCGATTTTTATACTTTGCAAGGGACAGGCTAACTATCAATTATACAGATGACTGATACGCTGCATTTCTGCCATATAACTAAACCCAATAGGCATAACATACTGCAAGAAACACTTGATTATCCAAACCATGCAAATGCGATTCAATCTTAAAAATAATTATTACATCAAGAATTTTCTGAGGAAACATTCATGAGCGATCTACCAGCTCCAAAACCCAAAAAGCTGGTCGATGAGCAGGCCTTCAAGGGGGAAAAGAGCCATTTTTCGCAACTACGGTCTGGCTTTCCGGTTTATTGACGGTTGAAAAAGGGGATTTAATAAGGTTCTCTTTTAGAATCCATTCGCATAATCCGGGAGCAGTGCGTGATAAAATCAATTGGATGATCCTGATTTAAAAAGTAAAAGGAGTAAAGATGGACATAAACCAACCCTATCCTTCGCCGGACAGCGAAGAAAACAAGAATGAAGAAAATTCCGCAGAAGGTGCGCTTGAACCCATCCTGGAACCTCAACCTGGAGAAGTACAACCCCTGCCGCAATCCCAGGAAGATGCTTTAACCGGTGCCGAAGGTGAGGGTGAAGCCGAAGCGGAACAGCCCCAAACGCAAGCAGAAGCCCAAGCACCCGGGGAGGAAGCGGAAGTGCCCCCGGCGGAAAAAGAGGAAGAGCCTGCTGCCGAAGAAGAGGTACTGCCTCCCGTGATCGAAGAGGAAAAGCTTCCCGTGCAAAAGGAAGAATCAGGTGTAGCACGTTTCTTCCGCCGGTTGCTGCAGTGGGTCATTATTGGGCTTGTCCTGGTTGCTGCGGGAGCCATCCTGGTTTTTGTGCTGGTTCACCAGCCTGTCAGGCAGGCATTAGACAGCACCCAGACAGAGCTGCAAACCGTCCAGGAAAAATATACCCAGATCGAAAGCAACCTGGCAACTGCGCAAAGCGAACTGGCAGACACAAAAACAGAGCTGCAGAAAAGCCAGGATGACCTGCTTCAATCCACCAACCAGGTGTTATTCTTAAAGGTGATGAGCAATATCAATTCTGCACGCTATGAGCTGGTTAAGAAAGAGGGTGCTTCCGCCCGGCTGGCATTGCTGGATGCGCAGGTTGATCTGGATAAAATCCTGGAATCCGTCAGCGCCACCGATAAAGAATTGGCTTTACTTCTGGATGTGCGCCTGGAACGGGCTATTAATAACCTGGCAGGAGACCCGAAAGTAACCGAAACCGATTTGAATACCATGATCCAGGATATGGACCAGTTGGAAGGGCTTCTCTTCCCGGAAAAATAATCATCCCTCAAAAATTTTGTAGGGGTTGTACAATCTGACTGACAGGCTGGATGATACGCCTGTCAGTATTTTTTCTGGTTGCCTCCAGCAAGAAAATATCCCTGCCCAAATTTACCAGGGATATGACTGCGGTCATATCTTCTTGTGACTGCAACCATCTACACAAAAATCTTAAGATCGGCTATGTTTACTATAATCAACTGGAAACTAAGACGTACTATATTGAAGGAAACTTAATTAATGCAGTCCAGCCATTCGACCCAGACCAAAAATGGATCTGGTCCTGAAACCCGGGAGGAGCCGGAAAAACAACCATCCCAGATAAAACTGGCCAACGTATGGAAAAAATACCATACTGCGGCTGGTGATTACCCGGCGCTTAAGGGCATCAACACAGCGTTTCAGGAGGGTAATTTCATCGGGATTATCGGAAAATCAGGCGCCGGAAAGTCCACCCTGGTCAATATGATCACCGGGGTAGACCACCTGACATCCGGAGAAATCTGGATAAACGGGACAGCCATCCACACCCTGAATGAAAACCAGATGGCGCAATGGCGGGGACAAAATATGGGGGTCGTCTACCAATCCTTCCAGCTGCTTCCTAAACTCACCCTGCTTGAAAATATTTTGCTGCCGATGGAATTCTGCGGCCGCTACCAGCCCAAGGTGAGCGAGGAATGGGCGCTGCATCTTCTGGAAGAAGTGGAACTTCAAGATCACGCCAACAAACTCCCGTCAGCCATTTCCGGCGGACAGCACCAGAGGGCAGCCATAGCCCGGGCGCTGGCGAATAATCCGACCTTTATCATTGCCGACGAACCAACCGGCAACCTGGATTCTGTGACAGCTGAGGTGGTCTTTCAATTGTTTGAGAAGATGGCAGAAAATGGAAAAACTGTTGTGATTGTTTCTCATGATCCATCCCTATCCGAAAGAGCCGACCATATTCTGCATATTTCTGATGGCGAAATCGTAGAGGAAATCTTCCGAAAGGATGCTCTTCCCGGTGGATAATCTCAATCCCCGCCAAACCTGCCAGGGTACCGCAGCGTCCTATCCTTTACCGTCCGGAGGGTGACGACACTGCTGCCCTGCAGATGCGCAGGATCGTAAAAACCTACAAGACAGCTGCCGGGGATGTGACGGTACTTAAAGGGATCAACGCGGATTTTTACCAGGGGGAATTTGTCAGCCTGGTTGGAAAATCCGGAAGCGGAAAATCCACGATTGTTAACATGATCACGGGTATCGACCGGCCAACAGCGGGTAAAGTCATCATCAATAATGTGGATATCCACAGCCTGAACGAAAGCAATATGGCGAAATGGCGGGGGCGTAACCTGGGAATCATCTTCCAGTTTTACCAGCTGCTCCCCATGCTTTCCCTTCTTGAAAATACCATGCTGCCAATGGATATCGCCAACCTTTACACGCCTGCTGAACGGATATCACGGGCAATGGATCTGCTGGGAATGGTGGGATTGGCTGAATTTGCCCATCAAATGCCGGTAGCGGTATCCGGCGGACAGCAGCAGGCTGCGGCAGTTGCGCGTGCCATGGCAAATGACCCGCCTTTTATCATTGCAGATGAGCCCACGGGCAACCTCGATTCAAAAACCGCAGAATCTGTGATCGGGATTTTTGAAAAACTGGTTGAACAGGGAAAAACCATTGTGATGGTCACCCATGATCCAGCCATTACCCGCCGGACCAACCGGACGATGCTGATTTCAGATGGAGAAATCATCCATCCGGCACTTTCGCGGGCTTTTCCAATGCTTAATCACTCCCAGCTTTTACAGGCTACCCACCAGCTCAGCTATCATAAATATAAACCGGGAGAACCAATCATCCGGCAGGGACAAAACAATCATCAACTTTACATTGTCACTTCAGGGCAGGCGCGTGTGCACGTGGAACGTTCAGACGGGAGCAATGTATTTATTACCTGCCTGCAGCCCGGATCCTATTTTGGAGAAATCGAGCTTATCCGGCAGGAACCCGCCGTGGCCACCATCCTGGCTGATACACAGGAACCCGTTGAGGTCATTTCCCTGAACCAGGAAACCTATAATACCTTGCATACGCAATCAACCAGTATGCAGAATACGCTCCAGAAAACAGCACAGGAAAGACTGCGGGAAAACATCGCTGTCCGGGAAATATTATTCCAAAAGAAATCCGTGGATCATGATCAAACCAAGCTGGCGTAAGGTAATCAGGGATTTATGGGATGATAAAGCCCGCTCCCTGCTGGTGATTATCTCCATAGCCATCGGGGTATTTGCGCTGGGGATGATAGCAGGGTCTCACGTCATCATCTCGGAGGATATGGACGCCAGCTATGCAGCAGCCAATCCGGCCAACATTAAACTGGTTACCGATCCATTTGATTATGAACTTGAAGAAACCATCCAGCGCATGCCGGAAATCCAGGATGCACAGGGCAGGCGCGAGATCACTGTGCGCACGCGCACCGAAGAGGGTGAGTGGTACAGCCTTGATTTAATTGCAGTAGAGGACTTTTCGGATATACGCATTAACAAACTGGTTGATACCGCCGGATCAGGCCAGCTGGGTGACAACCAGATATTCCTGGAAGACAACAAAAAATCAGACGCCAGGAACCTGAATTTGGGTGACCAGCTGGAAATTGAACTGGGCGACGGGACATTGCGCCAGATACCCGTTATGGGCTCCATCCGGGATGAAACCTCCGGAACCGGGAACCTGGTGGGTAATGTACGCGGGTACATCACCCTGGACACCCTGGAATGGCTGCATTATCCGGAAAATTTTAACCAGCTGTACGTCACGGTGAACGGGGATAAAAACGATAAAGCCCATATTCAACAGGTCAGCAATTTATTAGAAGATAAGCTCAATAAGGGGGGACGCAAGGTTTACCGGACAGAAATACTGCAGAGGAACCAGCATCCAATGGGAGCTATTATCGAGGCTTTGCTGGGTGTTCTGCTGGTGATGGGGATATTAATTGTCTTTTTAAGCGGATCTTTAATCGCAAATACATTATCCGCATTGATGAATCAGCAGATGCGGCAGATCGGGGTCATGAAACTGACCGGGGCACGCAATTACGATATCATCCGCATGTACGTCATGCTGATATTAATATTTGCGCTCAGTGCACTGGCAATTTCCATTCCGCTCGGAGTTCTGGCTGCCTACTGGCTCTCCGATTATGCAACAGGTTTCATCGGTTTCTCCCTGCAGGGATTCCGCATGGTTCCAATTTCCATCATTCTTCAAATTGTTGTAGCAATCCTGGTAACACTCCTGGCTGGACTCAATCCGGTGATTCACGGTGCAAAAGTTACCATCCACCAGGCTTTCACCGGAAGCAGCAATGGGGAAGAGATTGTAAAAGAAGGCGCCATTGAGCGGGTATTGGGGCGGATGCGGGGGATTTCACGGATCCTGCTGATTTCGCTGCGCAATACTTTCCGTAAAAAAAAGCGCCTGGCGCTGACGCTCTTTACCCTGAGCCTGGGAGGGGCAATTTTTATTGCCGTGTTCAATGTGCAGGTAGCCCTCAACCTGCAGATGGAACGAACCATGCGTTACTTTCTGGCTGATGTGAACCTTTCCTTTGACCGCCTTTACCGGACCGAAACGATTACCCAGGCACTGGAACAAATTCCCGGCATCAGCCATATTGAAGGCTGGATGTTTGCCAACGGAGAAATCCTTAATGAGGATGGATCAACTGCCGAAAATATTTATGTATTTGCACCCCCATCCACCAGCGAACTGGTGGATCCGCTGCTCCTGGAAGGGCGCTGGCTGCTGCCGGACGATCAAAAAGCAATAACGGTCAATGAAAATATCTGGGGCGACTTCCCGGATGTACATCCAGGCAGCACCCTGCGATTAAAAATCAATGGCAAAGAAGATGATTGGCTGGTAGTTGGGATCTTCCAATTTACCGGTGCAGATAATCTCTTCGCATATACCAACTATGAATATCTCGCCCAATATTTGAACATCCCCGGCCAGGCAGCCGTATACCGAATCGCCACCAGCAACCATGATATCTCCTTCCAGAAATCAATCAGTTCCCAAATGGATTCCTACCTGAAAGAAGAAGGTTTCCAGGTTGAACTGGTGGAAGCAGGAAGCCTAACCCTGGATACAGTTAAGGACTACATCGAAGTCCTGATTGTTGTTTTGCTCATCCTGGCCCTGCTGACAGCCCTGGTTGGCAGCATTGGGCTGGCAGGGACATTGAGCATGAATGTCCTGGAACGAACCCGCGAAATTGGAATATTGCGCGCAATTGGCGCCTATGACTGGATTGTGCTCCGCCTTGTAATTGTTGAAGGCCTGATCATTGGCATTATCAGCTATATCCTGGGCGCTCTATTGTCCTTTCCCATCACCAATATACTTTCCAACATTATTTCACTGGCGATTTTTAAGTCAAAAGGTATTTTTGCCTTCACAATCCAGGGGTTTATTATATGGCTGGGAGTGGTGATCATTCTATCCATCCTTGCCAGTGTAATACCGGCACGAAACGCCACGCGCATGACGATTCGAGAGGTGCTTGCCTATGAATGACGATTCGCAAATATTGGTTATGGTAAGATGAAATAAAGATGAAAACTCCGATTGAGCCAGGGGTAATAAAAATATTCAGGCTTTTTGTAGCCGCCCAGGCCGGATTTATCCTGCTGGTGAGTTACATTAAGACGAATTACCCGGTATCTTTTCCAGAGGAATTCCAATACCGTGAATCTTTTTCTTTCCTGGCATCGATCCTGTTGTTTATCTATCTTTCACTTCCATGGCTGCAGCACAAGCTGAGAAACTGGTATCTGCCAATTGCTTTAGCAGCAGCCACGGTTACACCGCTCATCAGTAACAGCTTTTACCTGTTAATGCAGGCACCCGGCGAGCCTGTAAATTTGATTTTCAGCGCCTACCAACTGATCCCGGCCCTTTTCGTCCCCCTTGTGCTTATTGCCTGGCAGTATGATTTAAAAATCCTGGCGTTATTTTGTATTGGAACCGGACTTTATGATATCTCTTCGGCTTTAATGATTGCCAACAGCCTGCACCTGCAAAGCATCCCCATCCTTGGGGTGGTGGTGATCCGGACGGTATCCTTTTTTGTGGTTGGTTACATGGTTAATCAACTGGTAAAAACCCTGCGCCAGCAGCGAAAATCCCTCACCGAGGCGAATATTAAACTGAGCCTTTATGCAAACACGGTCGAACAGCTGGCAATCAGCCGGGAACGCAACAGGCTGGCGCGGGAACTGCATGACACCCTGGCCCATACATTGAGCGGACTGGCTGTGCAGCTGGAAGCCATGAAAACTGTGCTTATCCCAAGGGATGGTGAAGCCTCAGGAATGCTGGAACGGGCATTGAAGACAACCCGAGAAGGACTGACTGAAACCCGCCGGGCATTAAAGGACCTGCGTGCGACCCAGTTGGACGACCTCGGATTAAAGCTGGCCATTTACAATGTGGCAAGTTCAGCTGCCGGACGAGGTAACCTGGTTCTTGATTATCAGTTTAATGATGACCTGAGAAATATACCTCCCCAACTTGAACAAACCATATACCGCATCACCCAGGAAGCCTTTGAAAACATCATCCGCCACGCACAGGCAACATTTGTGTCTGTCTGCCTGGGAATGGAGGGGAATACGCTTGAATTAACGATCCGGGACGATGGGAAAGGATTCGAATACGCCGATGAAACCAGGGAAAATGGCCTGGGAATTCAGGGGATGAAAGAGAGGGCAGCTATTGCTGGCGCTACCCTGCAGTTCTCAAGCTCCCCGGATGGTGGTACAACCATCCTCTTCCGAAAGGAGAATCCGTATGATTAAGGTGCTTGTTTGTGATGACCAGGAAATTGTCTGTGAGGGACTACGGAAGATCCTCGATTCTGATCCGCAGATTGAAGTGATTGCGGCTGCCCACGATGGGTTGGAAGCGCTTGATTTGATCGCACTGCAAAAACCGGACCTGGTATTGATGGATCTTAAGATGGCCGGTATGAATGGTATCCAGGCCACCCGAAAAATCAGGGAGAAATATCCGGATATTCCAGTTCTGGTGTTGACCACCTATGAAGATGATGAATGGCTCTTTGACGCGATTCGCAGCGGGGCAGCAGGGTATTTACTTAAAGACACGCCAGGGGAAGAACTGCAAAAAGCGGTAAAAGGAACCGTTCAGGGGCAATCCTATATTGATCCTGCCGTTGCACGTAAGCTCCTGTTGAATATCAACCAGCCAAGCCCTCTTGCACCCATACCTACCACCATCGATTTGAGTGAACGTGAGAAGGAAGTGTTACAGCTCCTGACACACGGTTACAGCAACGCTGATATTGCCGAACAGCTTTTTCTTTCTGAGGGAACGGTGCGCAACTATACCAGCGCCATTTTTGCCAAACTGGGGGTAGCAGACCGCACCCAGGCAGTACTGGCTGCCCTGCGTTATGGGCTGGTTGATTTTAAAGACCTGTAAAACCGGTATCCCTAAACCCTACAACATTAAAAAAACTGCCCCCGCTGGAATGGGGGCAGTTATTAATGGCTTGTAATTTGAAACCAAGGCGCTAATTTAAATTCCAGAGGCTCATCTCATCCACTTCGATGGTTAATTTCGTGGTATTGTCAGGATTCACAAATACACCAAAGTAGCCATCCTGATATGTCGAATCGGAAAATTGCTCCAAGAGGATGCCATTAACATACAGGCTGAACTGATTGCCTTTAATCATTACCCCCAGGCGGTTGTCGTTATCCTGTCCTGTTATGATGGCAGAATTGGCCTTCCATGCGATCAACGTCGTGGACTTTCCATCTTCATCATATTTGCCATCCCACTCCCGTAACTGGTATTTTCCATCACAGGAAACAGCAAAAAGATAGCCGCGATCCGCTTCGTCAAATACCGGGATATTAAAGATGATGCCATAGTTATCTGTGCCTGAGCACACCTGGGCCTGGGCTTTCATTTCAATATACTTATCATCGGTATAGGTGAGGATTGGCAGGCGCCAGCCTGGAACATCGGTCAAACCGGTGAGCAGCATTTTACCAGCAGAGAATGACATTGAAGTATATTCGCTGGATCCAATGGGCCAGTTCCATGTATTTGCATTATCCATGGGGTCCATGGTGGTAGGGGTGCCAAGGGAAAGGCGGGGATCCGTAACAGGCAATGTACCTGTTGGCGCGGGTGGTAGCGTGGCTGTAGGGGTTTCTGTCTGTGTCACCCCTTCCGATTGTGTGACAGTCAGTGTTGGCTGTGCGGATTCCGTTGGGGTTTCACCAGGCAAACCCGGTGTTTCTGTTGAGATCTCAGCCGGGGTCTCCGTGGCAGGTTGTGCCGGGGTCTCCGTGGCGGGAGCAGCCGGAAGCTCTGTCTCCGCCGCCAGGGTTGCCTCTCCCCCGGTGCCTGTATCCGTGGCTTCGGTTGGCGCTTCCGATACCTCCGCAGTTTTGGTAGGCATGGATGTAAGGATCTGGTTCACGCGAGTTGCGAGCTGGGCATCGGTAAAGGTGGGTTCAACCATACCCGGTGTACACCCTCCCATCAGGATCATAACCAATAATAACAATGACAGCAGCCTCTTCATATCAACTCCTCCTTGGCTTATATTCCGGCAAAAATATCAATCACTACTATATTTTATAGCACTGTTGCAATATAAATGCCACATTGGCAAAGACTGGTGTACCTGTTTTACAATTTGTACCCGATCATCCTTAGAAAGCCTTTTCGCCAGGCGATATCACTTTCCTCTTCAATTCCAAGAGGTTTGGATCCATCGGCAACCCCAAGGATGGCACGGCTGCTTCCGAGATCTGCCAGGATTACGGTGGCAGGGTTTGCCGTAGCACAGTAAATACTGGCAACCTCCGGAATCATTTTTAGAGGATTGAGGATGTTGATGGGATAAAAACCGGAGCCTAAAAAGAGGATAAAGCTGTGTCCGGCGCTGATTGCCAGCGCATTTTTTTTGGCAAGCTCGATGAGCGCATCATCTGTACCCGTCCAGCGGATGAGGCATTTTCCAGACGCTTCACAAAAAGCCAGCCCAAACTTGACTCCGGGGAGGTGGGTGACCAGCATTTCGTGGATATCTTCTACTGTTTTTATGAAATGTGACTGCCCGAGGATAAAGTTGATATCTTCCGGTTTTTCAATTTCAACCGTAACCAATTCCATTTTGAACCCTCCTTGAACATAACCGTATAGCATTATTGTACCTTGCCCGGTAAAGGATGGCCAAACCAGCCATGCATTTTCATATCAATCATGCACGTCAATAGAATCCAATCCCGCTGTGCTTGCAGAGAATCCCAATCGTCTGTAAAATGGGTTTATCCATAATATCTGGTACAGGAAATTCCTATCCGTAATCTTATGTCAGCGAACGGCTCCTACGAAAGCGACATTCATAACCTAATCGATACCCATGGGATCAATTTCTTTGGTGCTGCCGCTCTAACACCTTACCAGGCAGAGATAGCTGCTGAATGGGGGGAATTAATGGCTTCCTTCCCATTTGGACTATCGATTGGGATAACCCTGCTTCACCCGGTAGTTGATCAGCTTCCAAAGAGATTGGAAGAAAACAGCGTTCGATTGAATTACCGCCATCATGCCTATGCCATCGTGAATGAGCGCCTGGACCTGGCTGCCTCCCAAATCAGCAGTATCCTTCAATCGGCTGGATTCCACGCCTTCCCGGTTGCCGCTTCTCAGCATACAAACATGGAAAAACTCAGCGGGATGATTTCCCACAAAATGGTTGCCCGGCTGTCAGGCCTGGGCTGGATTGGCAAGTCATGCCTGCTCGTTACCCCACAGGCAGGACCGCGGGTGCGTTGGGCCACCATCCTGACCGATGCTCCTCTCCCAACAAGGGCTGAAATACTGGAAGAACGCTGCGGGAACTGCCGCCAATGTGTAGATATATGCCCGGCCGGAGCTTTCACCGGGGAAAACTTCCGCCATGGGGAGGCGCGGGCAGTCCGTTATGATGCCCATCTCTGCAACCGCTACCTGGATGAACTGGAAGAAAAACAAGGATTCCCGGCTGTATGTGGAATGTGCCTGTATATCTGTCCTTATGGCAGAAAAAGGCATCACTGAAATTCAAAATCACCCTAATCTAAATGATTTGGTCTCCCTGACCAATCCAACCCAACCTGATAAAACAGGGGGCTTTAACAAGGTCCAATCCCCCGGGATGGATTAAAATGAAGGCAACTATAAAGGTCGAAAGGAAAACCGGCATGCAACCATATCACCTGGCTTTGATTGGTTTTGGCAACGTGGGGCAAGGATTGGCCCAGATCCTGCGAGATCGCCAGATAATCCTGGCAGATCAATTTGGCATTGAGGTATTCATCACGGCAGTATGCGATTCAAACAAAGGGACTGTCTTCAATCCAGAAGGGTTATCTCCAAACGAACTGCTTGCGAGTATCCAGAACTGCGGCAATTTAGATCAAGTCGCCGCAGATCATCCGGGTTGGGACGCCCTGGAAACAATTGAAAAAAGCCGGGCGGATGTCATTGTTGAAATGAGTTATACCAATTTGGAGAGCGGTGAACCGGCAACCAGCCATATTCAGAAAGCGCTGGAACTGGGTAAACATGTGGTGACAACCAATAAAGGCCCGGTTGCCCTGCATTACAAGCGGCTTGCCCGAATTGCTGCTGAACAGGGGGTTAACCTGGGAGTAGAAGGGACGGTAATGAGCGGTACTCCCGCCCTGCACCTGGGCAGCCAGTACCTGAAGGCTGCCGGCATCCAGCAGATTGAGGGAATCTTCAATGGTACAACCAACTATATACTGACCGAGATGGCCCAGGGAGCATCCTATGCTGAATCCCTCGCCCAGGCACAAAAACTGGGATTTGCTGAAGCTGATCCTACCGGTGACGTGGAGGGTTTTGACGCAGCCGGAAAAGTGGTCATCCTGGCCAACCTGTTAATGGACTATCCCCTGCAAATGGGGGATGTAAAACGCCAGGGAATCACCCAGCTAACTGCCGGGGACATAGAGGATGCACACAAGAGGGGAGAAACCTGGAAGCTGGTTGGCAGCGTCCGCAGGAGCGGAGCAGGCATTACTGCCTCAGTATCGCCCGTTTCGCTGCCAAACAAACACCCGCTGGCCAGGGTGAACGGAGCAACCAATGCAATCCTGTATACCACGGAGCTTCTGGGAGAGGTCACCCTGATTGGAGCAGGTGCCGGCCGCCTTGAGACCGGTTACGCCCTGCTGACCGATTTGCTGGAAATCCATAAAAAACGAATGGGGTGAACCGGATTCGGATTCCAGTGATAGATATAACTTTGTTACTCGATTTTAGCAATTCGGGTGTATGGCTGCCGGAAAATCTAAAAATGACAGCCAATACGCATACCAAAGGATAGAAAATGGAAAATAGCGATAGCAATAAAATCCCGCCGGGAGAGTTAAATATACGTGCCTATAACCGGGATGCCTGGGACCGGGAAGTACAGTCTGGAAACGAATGGACCGTGCCGGTCAGCCCCGAATCCATCCAGGCCGCAAGGCAGGGCAGCTGGCATGTTGTATTAACACCGCTTATCCCGGTACCGGAGGAGTGGTTTCCCCAGCCGCTGGCAGGAAAAAACGTGCTTTGCCTGGCTTCAGCGGGCGGGCAGCAGGGCCCTCTGCTGGCTGCCGCCGGAGCCCAGGTCACTGTCCTGGACAATTCCCCTGCACAACTTGACCGTGACCGGATGGTGGCCAGGCGGGAGAACCTGACCATGCGGATCATTGAGGGGGATATGCGTGACCTTTCCGCCTTTGGGGATGAAAGCTTTGATGTGGTCTTTCACCCTGTTTCCAATTTATTTGTACCAGACATCCAGCCGGTGTGGAATGAAGCCTTCCGTGTCCTGGGCAGGGGTGGAATTCTGCTTTCCGGCTTTGTAAATCCTGCTGTCTTTGTTTTCGATATTGATGCAGAAGAAAAAGAGGGCCTTCTTAAAGCCCGATATACCATCCCATATTCTGACCTAACCAGCAGGACAAATGATGAACTGCAGGAATACTTATCCAAAGGGGAGCCGCTTGAATTTGGTCACAGCCTGGACTCTCAAATTGGCGGGCAGTTGAAAGCAGGCTTTGTCCTGACCGGTTTTTTCGAGGACAAATCCCCTGACATGCTGCTCTCAAAATATATGCCGACCATGATCGCCACGAGGGCGATTAAGCCCTGAGATATATTTTGATGCGGCAGGCATCATCGCGCCAAAATCCGCAAGGCGGGAAATATGCAAAACCAGTGCTGGTGAGCAAGGTGTGATATGCTTAAAGCAGACCAAAGAATCCATTAAAAAATAGCTGGATTCATTCTGGTAGTTTATTATTGAAACGACAAGGGAAGCATGCCTTACCAGAAATAAAATTTGGAGGAACGATGGCTCACCAGGGCACGCATGAAGAAAAACAGTTGGTCAAACTGATAGAAGATATGCCATTTCCAGATGAAACAAAAGGGAATTGGATTGAGAGGATCGAAACTGATGGCTTGAACGAGGAATTGGTGGATGAAATTCATGCTGCTCTCACCTCTGATACTGCGGAGGTCAAGGAAAGCACGCACCTCATTCAGACCAACGCCAACTTCACCCGCATCGTCCGCCAATGGCGCTTAACACAGCAGACACAGAGTTATAAGAAACGTTCCTGACACATCAGATAATTTTTCCAGCCCCGCGATATACCTGTAAGCATCATCGGGACAATTAACGGGTGTTATCAGGGTGTTTGGTGGACAGGTGCTGTAAGGCACCGCGTCCTGGATTTGTATCATTTTCTCCGGCAGTTACGAAACTAATCCCGGGTGAGCAGATAACCATTTCCCTTGAGCCAGGATCTTCTCTGGCGGTAATCCGGAATAATTTGAGCAACGGCGTTCCAGAATTCACGGGAATGATTATGATGACGGGTATGAACCAGTTCATGCACGACTACATAGTCAATGATTTCCATCGGAGCCATCACCAGCCGCCAACTAAAATTCAGACTCCCCTTCTGGCTGCATGAACCCCATCTGGTACGCGCACCTGTAATCCCAAATTTAGCATAGGAAAAACCGTACCGGGATACGTAATAAGCCACCCTGGCAGAAATAATGTCTGCAGCCTGCTTTCTATACCAGCCAGAAAACGCCAGTTGGGCTTTGGGTAGTGCCCTTGCCGCCAATTTAAACGATCCATCCAGGAGCAGGGGCTGCTTCTGGATATCAACCAGGATTAATGGATACTCCTGCCCCAGAAACAGAAACATTTCACCGTCACGGTACGTTTTTGCCGGACTATTCATATTCCGGGAGGACACTACAGCCTGTTTTTGTTGTATCCAGCCGGTATGTTGATCAACAAATGCATTAATTTGCCGGTTGGATGCCCTGAGCGGGGCTCGTACTACAAGTTTTCCATCAGCTTGAATGATTAATGCAAATGATTTTCGATTGGTCCGGATGATCTGATCAATTTGGATTTTACCCATGTCCCTGGTTCATTCCTGTTAGATGATAAGGGTGGTTAGCAAAGATTGGATTATAAACCATCTTGACAATAGAACATATGATCTATAAAATAGGTGTATGAATTTGATTCGAGAAATCCTGCAAATTCCTATTCATGGCCGGCGGGTGCCGCGCACCTATCACCTGGACCAGGATGTCATCCTGGCAGTCAAGGAGATTGCCATGCAGCACATGTGTTCGGAAGAAGCACTGGTGGAAACCTTGCTGCGGTTCGCAATTTCACAGACCTGGGCATTTGAAGACTATGCCATGCTTTGGGAAAATCTCACCCTGCGCGAGCAGGAAGTAGTGGCCCTGGTGTGTTTAGATTATAACAACCAGGAAATCGGCTCCCGGCTTTCCATTTCTCCAGAGACTGTTAAAACCCACCTTTACAAAGCGCTCAGCAAGCTGCGCTTGAAGCATCGTAAGGACCTGCCGCAAGCACTGGTCAACTGGGATTTCAGCAACTGGATCACCTGATCCGCTGACAAAGCATTCAAAACAACCAACCTGGTCGAATTTGATTTATCCCAAAAACTCGATTATAGTTGTCTGGTCAGGTTTATCGGCGTCATCATTTAACGGATTGATTGGCTATTTCCAGGAATGTGCGTATCTAAAAAGGTCCTCCTAAAAGTACTTTTTCTCCTTTCAGCGGTTGAGGGATTGGCTGCCCTGGCGGCATTTTTATCAGCGCCATCCGATTTGGATGCCAGTTTTTTGTTTGGATACTCCCTCTCACGCCTGGCCACTGCTGCTCTTACCGCTGCGCTGGTTTCCCTGTTCTTATTTTTAGCATACAAGTCGTGGAAAGATGACGTCTGGCTGGACCAGGTTGTTACAAAATTGGAGCGGTTCTTCCAAAATAAACAGGGATTTGCCTTATCATATGGGATATGCGGGGCAGGCATGCTCCTGTTTGGCTGGTTGATTATCCTCTATTCAGACCCGCTGCAAAGCGACTTACCCCAACTCTACTTCATTCTAAACCGGCTTGCCGCACTGGTGGCATGGGCTTTTCTACTTTGTGCGCAATTCTTCTGGCTGTGCGGCGCTTTTTCAACCCCGGACGTAACTGAGGGCATGGAAAAAGCCCTGGAATCCAAATCCAATATGCTTGATGGAGAAGCCAGAACGGGACTGGATTAAATATTTGCGGTATTTAATCGTTATTGCCTCCTTTCTATTTATTGCCATGTTCGGATATATTACCATCTCACGGATTGCCTACCCGTACGAGCTGGAATGGATGGAGAGCGGTTCCCTGGTTCAAGCTGCCCGGGTGCTGGCAGGAGAGCCCTTATACACAGAACCATCCATCCAGTATGTTCCTTTCATCTATACATCCTTATACCTGTATCTCTCGGCGCTTTTCATTAAACTTTTCGGATTCGGTTTTTTTGCCCTGCGGGCTGTATCGCTGCTCGCCACAACCGGCAGCGTTTACCTGATCTACCAGATGGTGAAATCAAAAACCGGAAATATCCTGCCTGCCGTTCTTTCAGCAGGATTATTTGCAGCAGCTTTTCCATATTCAGGCGGATGGTTTGATATTGCCCGTGTGGACAGCCTTTTCCTGTTCCTACTGCTGCTGGCAGGCTGGTTGATTTATCAGAACAGGGATGGAACTTTGTTCCTGGCTGGAGTCAGCCTGGCGCTGGCTTATTTCACCAAACAGACTGCCCTGGTGGTTATCCTGATCCTGACCGTATTTTCGCTGGCCACCAACCTAAAACGCACCTATTTAATCATCACTCCCCTGCTGGTCCTGCTGGTTAGCGGCATATTCATTGAAAATCTATCAGACACAGGGATGGTATAAATATTACACCATTGACCTTCTCCAAACCCACAGGGTTGAGTCAAATTACCTGTATCACCTGCTGGTGGAGTATCTTTACAAAGACCTGTTTTCCCACCTGCCCATCCTGGTATTGTTAATTCCAGCAGGTATGCTGCTGTTTTACTGGCGGCAAAAATCTGCTAAAAGCCGGGTATCGCTGCCTGATTACGCCATCGAGGTTCTGGCCGGCAGTTTGATCATCCTTTCATGGGGATCCAGGATGAACGCCGGCAATTATTTGAATGTATTGCTGCCAGCATTTGCCGGTATGGCGATCCTGTTTGGATTGGCGGTAAATGAGATGCTGGTCTTTTCAACCAGCCAGGAAAAATGGGGATGGCTCGCCCTGGTATATACGCTGATTTTGGTCCAATTCGGGCTGCTGGTTTACAACCCCGCCAGGCATATCCCTACAGCCCAGGATAAATCAGCGGGGGACTGGCTGGTTCAAACTATAGAATCCTATGAGGGGGATGTTTTTATCCCATTTCATACCGCATACGGCCTCTTTGCCGGGAAAACACCCTACGCCCACAAAGTGGCTCTGGATGAAATTTTTGGCAACTTCGGCAGCGGTGTACCGGAGTATGCCAGGAAACTGGATGCGGATTTTAACCAGGCATTCCAACAGCAGCGCTTCGATGCCATCCTGCTGGATGAAGGGAAAATGAATTTTGACCCTTATTACGAGTGTGCAGATATCACCTGGAGCGGTGAGGATGTATTCTATCCGGTAACCGGTGCGGCGGTCAGGCCAGGGCTGCTTTGTACCCCCGCACAACAAGACCCGGGAGGGTGATTTCAGGATGCCGGATTTGGGTATTTGTGGTATAAACAAACGCTGGTAATTTTACAGAGCATACGGGACTTTGTGATCAAGAATCATTCATCCTGACCCCATTCCCCAACCATTTTAGAAATGCTCTGGACACAAATAGAAAAGGATTGTTGTTATGGATTTTGCAGAGTATATTTCCCTCGCCGTGGATTTTGTCCTGCACCTGGACGAATACATGGCGCTGATTATCGGCCAGTTCGGCATCTGGACGTACCTGATCCTGTTCGTGGTCATTTTTATGGAGACGGGTTTTGTCGTAACCCCATTTTTACCCGGTGATTCCCTGCTATTTGCCGCAGGAGCCATCGCTGTTGTAAGCAAGCTCAACCCGGTTATGATGTTTTTTATACTGGCTGCTGCTGCCATCCTGGGGGACACGGTCAATTATTGGATTGGCCATTTCATCGGGCCACGCGTTTTTTCCGGTAAGGTGCGGTTTTTGAAAAAAGAATACCTTGACCGCACACACGCCTTTTACGAGAAACACGGCGGCAAAACGATTTTTCTGGCGCGCTTTATTCCCATTATCCGCACTTTCGCCCCATTTGTGGCTGGTGTTGGAAAAATGAGCTACGGCTACTTTCTCACTTACAATGTGGTTGGTGCACTGGTATGGACAGCTCTATTTATTTTTGGCGGCTACTTTTTTGGCAGGCTGCCATTCGTGGAGGAGAATTTCTCCCTGGTAATCATCGCCATCGTCCTGATTTCGGTGATGCCTGCGGTTTATGAATATGTAAAGGAAAAGAGAAAAGGACCCGAGGAGAGCGCTAAAGTCTCAACAAGTTCTGCGGAAGAGATACAGTCTTAATTTTTCCACAAAATTCCACTATTCAAATTATAAAGAGGCTGTCCCAAAAGTGGGGCAGCCTCTTATTTTTCTTTGGTGCCGGGGAAAGTACAGAAGGTGACTTTAATAATTATGCGGTCGTGGGCTTAACCATTTTGTAATTTAAGGTGACTATTCTGTCCTTTTCCGGATGCCGTCACCCGAATCTTCCCACAGATCATGGATTTTCTGTTGAGGGTCAAATGACCTGCAGCAGGTAGCAGCAATTAAAGAGACTGTGATTATAAATTCCCACACCAATCTACAGAAGTGCTCCTTCCCATCATGCTGCGGCTGATATTCCCGGTTGTAATTCTCCCTTACCCGACCATCTGCTTCGTAAACGTTATACAAACACGCGTTGTAACGATAGACATACGTTATGTATATACCGTATAATGTACTTATCTAATCAACTATATCTAATTTACACAGAGGAGAATAATGAAAACGTTTCAGATTTGCTTCACTTTTATTAGTGCTTTCCCTTATCCTGGCTGCCTGTGCTCCTGCAGCCACCCAGGCGCCCACTCAGCCGCCTGCTCCCGAACCTTCCGCTACCCCCATGCCCGCTCCAACCGCAGTGCCTACCGAAGTGCCCCCACAAACGATTGTTGATATCGCCGCAGCCGACGGGCGCTTTACAACCCTGGTTGCCGCTGTGGAAGCTGCCGGCCTGGTCGAAACCCTGAGCGGGGATGGTCCCTTCACCGTCTTCGCCCCCACTGATGATGCCTTCGCCAAGCTGCCGCCGGTACCGTCGATGCCCTGCTGGCCGATATACCCCAGCTCACCAACATACTGCTCTACCATGTCGTCCCCGGTGAATACATGGCCGCTGATGTGCTTGCCATGCCAGACGCCGCTACCGCCCTGGAAAACCAGTATGTCAAATTCTCGCTCGACGGCGACAAGGCCATGGTCAATGACGCTTTGATTGTGGTACTAACAGACGTAGCCGCCTCTAACGGCGTGATCCACGTCATCGACACGGTGCTTCTGCCTCCCGACAAAGATATCGTTGAAACTGCCGCATGCAAACGAAAACTTCACCACCCTGGTTGCCGCCCTTGAAGCTGCCGGCTGGTTGAAACACTGCAAGGGCGAAGGCCCCTTCACCGTCTTTGCCCCCACCGATGACGCCTTCGCCATGCTGCCTGCCGGTACCGTGGAAGCCCTCCTGGCTGATATCCCGGCTCTGACCGACATCCTGCTCTACCATGTCGCCGGCGAGAACCTGCCCGCCTCCAAGGTGCTCGAGATGGAATCCATCCCCACCGTCCAGGGCGAGGACATCACCATCTCGCAGGACATGGACAAGGTCATGGCCAATAACGCCCAGATCATCGTCAACGATGTCTTCACCAGCAACGGCACCATTCACGTCATCGACGCCGTGCTGCTGCCGCCCCAGGATATTGTGGAAGTGGCCGTGGCAAATGGCAGCTTCACCACCCTGGCAGCTGCCCTCGAAGCCGCCGGCCTGGTTGAAACACTGCAGGGTGAAGGTCCCTTCACTGTCTTCGCCCCCACCTGCCCCCACCGATGACGCTTTTGCCAAGCTGCCCGCCGGTACCGTGGAAGCCCTCCTGGCTGACATCCCGGCCCTGACCGACATCCTGCTCTACCATGTCGTCCCCGGCGAATATGTGGCCGCCGATGTGGTTGAAATGACCAGCGCTGAAACTGCCCTTGGCCCGTACGTGAAAATTGCGGTCGATGGCGACAAGGTCATGGTCAATGATGCCCAGGTCGTGATTACCGATGTGCAGGCCTCCAACGGAGTGATCCATGTCATCGACACGGTGCTCCTGCCTCCCGACAAGGATATCGTCGAAACTGCCGTGGCTGACGGCCGCTTTACCACCCTGGCAGCCGCCCTCGAAGCCGCCGGATTGGTCGAAACACTGCAGGGTGAAGGTCCCTTCACTGTCTTCGCCCCCACCGATGACGCTTTCGCCAAGCTGCCCGCCGGTACCGTTGAGGGTTTACTGGCAGATATCCCGGCCCTGACCGACATCCTGCTCTACCATGTCGCTGCCGAGAACCTGTCTGCTGACAAAGTCCTCGAAATGAAGTCCATCCCCACTGTCCAGGGTAAGAATATTGAAATTTACCCAGGACATGGACAAGGTCATGGCCAATGAGGCCCAAATTATCATCACCGATATCTTCACCAGCAATGGCACCATTCACGTGATCGATGCAGTGCTTCTGCCCCCGCAGTAAAACGTTGCATCAGCATCGTTAGCAGTAACTATCAGGCAGTCCCGGAAGACCGGGACTGCCTTTATACTTTTGATATAGTAGGGGTATGAAAAAACAACCCTATGAACAACAGCAAGCAATGCTCTTACCCCCAAGCCTGGAAGAACGAATCCCCAAAGGGCACCTGGTACGCGGTGGTGAATAAAATGATATTTGAAAATTTCTGCTCATTCCATCTGAAAAGCCAATAAAACCCTATAAAACACATAACATTGACTAAAAAAACCAAGACCTAGAAAGATGAAATCACCGCCAAAAATCATCAATCCGATCCTAGCATGGCAGGATAAATGCCTGGGAAAAGAACCTACTTAACCATATCAGCCAGGATGGCAACCTTTGTGCATACCACGCCTTTAACCTGTAGTGTTCCCCATAACATGACCAGGCGATCAATATGAAATTGAAGGGGTTAAAAAGCATGAATGGATAAGATTGTGGGCTGCACCACAAGGCAAATAGACTGCACAGATGAACCATTTCAAGTGTATAATGCCTTGCGGGTGACCTGGATGGTGATTCAATTTCAACCAAATATAAAATCCGGGAGAAAACTACAATTTACCTATGCTGGAATTAACCCTTTTTAATGAATTTCCGGAACAACTGGAAGGGGAATGGAATGAACTGTTGAGCCGCTCAACCAGCCATGTGCCATTTCTGAGATATGAATATCTATCCTCGTGGTGGCATACCTGCGGCGGGGGCGAGTGGCTGGACGCGGAGCTGCTGCTGATTACCGGCCGTAAGGATGGTGTTTTAATAGGGGCGGCACCCTTATTCTATACACCCAACCATGAAGGAAAACCGGCTCTGCTGCTGGTGGGCAGTATTGAAATCTCCGACTACCTCGATTTTCTGGCTGAAGCAAAAGATTTAGAATTATTTTTATCGGAACTGCTCATCTTCCTGGCGAGTGACCAGGTGCCGCAATGGGAGACGATCGATTTATACAACATCCTGGATTCTTCCCCCACGCTTAAAATATTAGCGAGTACTGCCGAAAAGCAGGGTTGGACATGCAGCACTGAGGTTTACAAACAATCCCCCATCATTTTCCTGCCGGGAGACTGGGAACAGTACCTGGCCCACATCGATAAAAAACAACGCCATGAAATCCGCCGCAAGATGCGCAGGCTTGAAGAACAGGAGAATTTATCCCCACGCTGGTACTATGTTGAGGATGCCGATACACTGGCAGCAGAAATGGACACTTTCTTTAATTTAATGGAGAAGGATCCCGAGAAAAGAATATTCCTTACCGACCTGATGCGGCAGACCATGGGGCAAACTATTTCGTGCGCATTTGAAAGGGACTGCCTCAAGTTGTTTTTCCTGGAGATAAACGGGATTAAAGCAGCCAGCATGCTGTGTTTTGATTATGAAAAACGATTGTGGGCATACAACTCCGGCTTTGATGATTCAATGAATGAATATTCACCGGGCTGGGTGCTGCTTGGTTACGTACTGCGCTGGGCGAATGAAAACCATTATGAAGCGTTTGATTTTATGCGCGGCAATGAAACCTATAAATACCGTTTTGGAGCAACCGACCGGCACGTAATGCGCCAGACGATTCGCAGGTAAAGTCCCCGCACTACTGGATGCCCCATAACCGCAGCGTCCCATCCAGTCCTACATATACAAGCGCATCACCGCCAGGCATAAAGAAAACATCCCCGTTGAGAGGTAAACCCTGCAGGGAGATCTCTGCCAGTTTTTCTCCCCCGGGAATTCCCCAAAGGATTATTTTGTCACCCGCCACTGCCAGCATATTTTTAGCCGGGGAGAAAGCCATGGAAAACCCGTTTGATGTGATATCGGCAAGCTCTTCCTGGTTCTTCGTGTTCCAGATCTTAATGTGCTGGTCCAGACCATCCACAGTGGATACGGCCAGGAGAGCTCCATCCTGAGAAAACTCACCACGGTATCCTGAAAATGTTTCCATCAAGCGAGGCGGCTGCAACTGCCAGAGCTGCAGCCCCTGCGAAGCCTGCACCAGGAACAGCCTGCCATCCGGCGAAAATTTTGCCTTTTGAGGGCTGTCATCTATTGAAAATGTAGATTGAAGCTCCCCGCCGGTCACATTATGAATTTCAACCTGACCATCCCCTGAAAGGATTGCCAGGAGTTCTCCGTCAGCAGATAATGCGTTTATGGTTGTGTCGTTTTTGGGTAAATTTACTTCCAGCAAATCCAATTCACTGGAATAATCCCTGACAACTATTTTACTGTCCGAGGTGACATAAGCCATCCGCTGCGCATCAAGAGCAGTGGAAATGCTGCCCGGAAGCAAAGCGGGATTGAGGTCGTTCTGACGTATTACCGTTTGCCAGATCTATCCTGGCAGCAGAACCATCCATCTGGATGGAATTTATTTGATAACCTTCCCGGGCAGGCTGACTGGCCAGATGATAATTGGAGGCAAATTCGCCCGGGATTTCCAGCGGAGGCGCGAGTGCGTCTCCCAACTGCCAGATATGAATCCCGCTATCCACTGCCAGGAGACGGCTGCCATCCGGGGAAAAATCCAGCCAGATGCGCGTATCCCCTGAGGGAAGTGCCCCCAGGTCTTGAAGCAGGACACCGCTGCGGCTGTTCCACAGGCGTATCCCGCTGCGTTCAGCTGTCGCCAGAATTTCACCATCCGGAGAAAGGGAAACATCCGACAGGGGTCCTTTAAAATCAAACATACTGATCAAGAAAGTTCCCCTGGCAGATGAGATAAGGCTCACCTGGCGGTCATATACTGCCATGATTGTCTCACCATCCGGGCTAAAGCGCACCATTTTCGGGCGGAAACCCTGTCCATCCTTGCGCATGGCAATATTTTGTATGGGTTTGCCATCTGCACTGGCTGAAATCCACACCGGTTCTGTACGCGCCCACGAGAGCAGCTCTTCCCCGGCACTGGTGAAAGCCAGGCTTTTTACACCCGCATTATGGATATTACTGGTAGAGAGTTGGGTTCCGGTATCCAGGTACCATACTGAAATACCACTTTCCCATCCGGATGCAGCCAGCAAAGTACCATCCTGAGACAAAGCTACAGAAAGAATAATATCTGCAGGCATTACCAGTTCCCTAACCACTTCCGCGCTGGCAAGATTCCAGACCAGGATGCGGCCATCATCCATCCCGCCCGCCAGCATCAACCCATCCATTGTATATGCAATACTGCGCACCGCATTTTCCGTTTGAAATACGGTATTAAGAATGCCAGATTTATCATAAAGATAAATACCGGTTGTAGCAGCTACGGCAAATTGGTTTCCAGACGGTGACCAGCGAACCTGCGTGGCGAGACCACGCCCCCAATCCGCATACGCCACCAGGCGCTGGATATTTTCAGGTCGGATGATTTCCTGAGGAATTGGGGCGGGAGTACCCTGTACTGCCGGGGTGAGGGGGGTAATCGTCGGTGTCCGGGTGGGTGTGGGAGGAAGAGTTGGTAATCCACGGGGGGTGAGCGTGGCAAAAGAACGGACGGTCGGTTTTATTTCCGCCACAATTTGGTCACAACCGCCCAAAACTCCCAACAAAAAGATTGCAAGCAGGATATACGCTCTGCCAGTGCTCATAACAGCCCACTCCTTGCAGGTGCAGACCAGGAGGGCGCGGTACGGGTTTTGGGATGAGAATTTATGCCACAAATTTGGATACCTGGCAAAATCCCCGCAATTAATTCCATACAATCACACAAGTAAATGCCAGCCATATATCCTTTGATTGCAATCACCCATACATAAGATACATCATCCCACTGCTGGATTAATTGTATTAAGAACTGTACCATTTTTACCAATATTTCGCCATGCATGCCTGGTTGAGCAGCTATTCCACGGCCTTCATACCTGCGGGTATTCAGCTGAAACTAAATCCTGATGGGCTGCCAGGAGGATTGGTCTTGGTTCGGGTTGGCTGCCCTGCCAGGAATACAGAAGGCTGAGGTGATTGATGATTCCTTTATGCAAACAGCATGAAAGTGATTGTATACATGGGTCAACCAGGGTGTCCGGATTTTTACGCAAAATATTTACTGCCTTTTGTAAGGGAGTTCATGCCTACCAGACACTTATTTCGGTGTGGCTTCAATATCTGCAAAAGCTGTCATATCCCATTTAAGCCCGGGAGGCTGCTCTAAAAGAGTAATCTCAACGATGTAATTCACACCCGACCCCTGGGCTGATTTGAGGGCAATTTTCTCCACCCGCCCTGGGATGACCATATCGGGGAAGGCATCGAAGTTAATCCGGGCTGCATTACCCACGTCAATGCGAGCCACATCGATTTCATTCAGGTCTGAGGTCTCCACCTTAAATTTTCCGAGATCTGCCAGGAGGATGACAGGCTGTCCAGCATCAACCCACTCCAAAGGGCGGGTATCCAAGCGGCTAATGATTCCGCTGAAGGGAGCGGTCAACTGCAGGTCTGCTTTCATCCGATCAGCGGAATCCAATTTTTTCTGGGCTTCAGTCAGTACCATCTCGGCCAGCCGGAGTGATTCTGGATCCGGTCCCTGTTCAAGATCGACCAATTTGCGCTCGAGCTCATGCAAATTTGCCTGTGCAAGGCCAACACGGACATCTGATCCGGCAATTTCAAGTTCCCCGGGCTGGCCAAGGTACCAGTTCAATGCTGCAAGCATGGCATCCCTATCTTCACGGGCTTCAGCCAGGTCAATCAAAGCCTGGTTGCGTGCCAGGTGCTCTTCATCCAGATCATAATAATCGAAGTATACATCCTCCGCTGTCTTGACCCCGTTTAATGAGATGTAATACTCTGCCAGGGCTTTGTCAAGGCGGTCTTGATCCGTGCGCGGCAGATCTTTTTTCGAGCGTGCCTTGACAGCTTCTTCCAATTCATGCTGTGCATTAACCAGATCGGATTGAACCTGGGCGCGCTCCAGGTCCACATTATCATACAGCAGCTCCAGGTCTTGCCGGGCAAGGAGCACCTCGACTTCAGCCGCAGAGACCTTTGACTGCAAATCCTGGATATCCTCCAGCACGAGCAGCACCTGTCCTGCGGATACTGCCTGGTTTTCTTCCACAGCAAGTTCTGTAACTTTTCCGGAAGCTGCCGGGCTTAACTGCACCCAGGTGTACGGCACCACTTTTCCGGTTACATTGATCACTGGCAGGTAGGGTGTTGCCGCCGGTTCTGAAGTTAATTCAGACTGAGAAGCTGTTGTCCCGCAGGCTGCCAGCAGAACAGTAAATCCAATTCCTACTGCCAGGAGGGAAGACTTCCTAAAGTTGGAAAGGGTGCAATTAATTGTCAATAAAAACTTATGATTAACCATGAGGCATTCCCCTGTTTTCACTTTTCACTCATAACGCAATGCTTCAACAGGCGGCAGGCGGGTGGCACGCAATGCCGGGTAGAGACCTCCCGCCAGTCCCAGCAGCAATGAAATCGACAGTGCCCGAACAAACAAATCCCATTCCCAGACCGTTGTCAGGGTAATACCATAAACGGGAATAACTTTTAATACCAGTCCCAGAAGGATTGCCACAAGGATACCCACCAATCCGCCAAAAACTCCCAGGAGCAGGGATTCCCTTATGATCATTCCCAGGACCATACCCTGCCTCCAGCCCAGCGCCCGCAGCACACCGATTTCCCGGGTGCGTTCCAGCACGGACATTAACATTGTATTCATGACCCCCAAACCACCTACAACGATAGTGAGAAGGGAAATTGCCCAGAACATGGCATCCATGGCTTTCATATCCGGCATCTCACCCATGAATTCACCGGAAAGCGCAGCATAGATATCCGGATTCTCCTGGTTTATTCTTGCAACCACTCCTTCTGCGGTGGATGGCTGAAAAAGGTTGACCGAATAAATGGTCACCTTGCGCGGCCGGCCAACAAAACTTTGAGCATCCCGCAGGGTAATTACCCCGCCCATCTCTTCCCAGCCGACCCCCGATTCCAGGATTCCAACCACCTTGAAACGGTTACCGCTCAACTCGATCATGTCGCCAACTTTTTTATTCAGGGATTCTGCCATCATGCGGCCCAGCACCAGCTGGCGGTTTCCATTTAACCAATGCCCTTCAACAACATTAAAATGTTCCTTTGCGAATCCTCCAGGCTCATATCCCTGGAGAAGGAAAAAGCTGTTCTCTTCCGGCAGGGTCACTGCCGAAATCACCATCCCGCCCACACTTTGCACCTCCGGCATGGCAGCGATCTTATCGCCAACCCGTTCATCAATTGCACTCAGGCTGGTATCAGAAACATCAGCCTGACGTACCATAATTTCCACGTCATTGCCGCTCATCATGGTCATATAATCATACAGCATAGAGCGCACGATGCTCTCCAGCAGGATAATACCGCCCACCGTCAGCCCGATCACGGCCAGGGTAAGGGTGGTGCGGGTGGTGCGCTGCCAGAGGCTCTGCACTGCCATCCCGCCAAACGGCAGCCGGCGCACATTTTCTCCACTGCTGCCGCCTTCATAGCGGAGGGCCTCAACCGGTTCCAGGCTGGAGGCTCGCCAAGCCGGGTAGATACCCCCTACCAACCCCAGCAAAACAACCACAAGGAAGGCCTGACCCACCAGCCCTATGCCTACAGTTTGTGTTGATGCTCCAAAAGAACTTAAATAATTAGCGAGGAGTTGAAGGCTGGCAAATCCCAGGGCTACCCCAACAATGCCTCCGATCAGGCCAGTTGCCAGCGACTCGCCCAGGATCATCCACATAATACGCCTTTTCCCCCAACCCAGGGAACGGAGAACACCAATTTCCCGGGTGCGTTCCAGTACTGACATGAGTTGGGCATTCAGCATGCCGATGCCACCCAGAAGAATCGCCATTCCCCCGATGACCCAGGTGTAAGCCTGGAATGAATCATCCATAATCTGCTGGCTGCTGTACTCGCTGGAGGTGGTGAGCTGCAGGTTCGGCCACAGACGGGCTACCCGGGTTTCCAGGCGCTGGCGCAGGTCATAATCCTCCAGCTGGATGTAGAAGAGGTTGACCTGGCGGGGTTTGCCAAGCAGGTCCTGAGCGTCTGCAAGCCCCAGGACTGCCCCGCCATCTTCCAGGGCGTTTCCCGTTTCATAAATCCCGATCACCCGGTAAATGCTGCCTGTCACCCGCAGGGTATCATTGATGGATTTCTTCATAGATTCTGCCGCAGCTGATCCCAGCAGGATGGGTTTTCCCCGTACACGATCCACGCGCCGGTCATTTAATCCAAATCCCTCAATGATTTGAAATCGATTGAGGATATAGCTGTTTTCATCGTAACCGAACACAAAGAAATACGGTACGTTTTCCGCCTGCACAAAGCCCTGGATCAGGCCGCTGACGGATTCAACTTCGGGCATTGCCAGCAGTTCAGCGCCGATGTTTTCGTCGACCGAGCTGTAAGAAATGTCAAAAGAATCGGGCTGGCTTAAGATCAGGTCCGATTTGCTGTTAGAGAGCATGGTGTCGTATCCGATTCCAAGCCCCTTACCCAATGAGCCCAGGCTGATGATGGCGGCAACGCCGATGGCAATACCCAGTATTGTCAACAGGGTGCGTCCTTTGCGGCGGAACAGGTTTTTGAAGATCATTACCAGGCTCCCAGATCTAAAATCATGCCATTTCCGCCGATTCTGCCTTTTTTAGAAACTGGCGCAGGGCTTCCAGCTGGTCCTTATCTACCGGCAAAGGATCCAGGTCCTCCTGGCTGCCAGAGATTATTTTTTGACCAAGGTGCGAGAAACGCCACATCTTTAAATCCTCTTCGAGTGCTGACCCAATTAAGTCCTCACGGATAATCTTACCGTCACACATCACCACCACACGGTGAGTCTGGCGGGCAACCGAAATATCGTGGGTAACAACCATGAACGTAGTACCATGGGAGCGGTTTATCTGGTGCAGAAGGTCCATCAGTTCACCTCCGGCAGTGGTATCCAGGGACCCGGTGGGTTCATCAGCCAGCACTAACGGAGGGTTGTTTGCCAATGCACGGGCGACAGCTGCGCGCTGGCGCTGTCCACCGGAAAGCTGGCTGGGGAGGTGATTCATGCGGTCCTGCAGTCCAACCAGCACCATCAGTTCTTCTGAGCGGCGTTTTCTTTCCTGCCTGCCTGCATACCCTGCCAGTGGAACTTCCACATTTTCACGGGCAGTTAATGTTGGCAGGAGGTTGTGCAGCTGAAAAACAAAACCAATGGTGCGCCCCCTGAAATCATCATAATTTTTTATGGCGGCCAGGTCCCTGCCATCAACGAAAACCTGTCCCCGGGTAGGCCGGTCCAGGGCACCGATCATATTGAGCAAGGTGCTTTTACCGCTGCCGCTGGGGCCCATAACGGTGACCAGTTCACCCGGAGCAACCATCAGGTTTACACCGTTGAGGGCAAAAATCTGCTCACCATCCCCGTAGATGCGGGTCAAATCACGGGTTTCAACCATCCATTGTGGACCGGTATCATTCATCAAGCCCTCCATTTGCTATTGCTGCGGTTGGATATCTACAAAGGCGGTCATTCCCCATCTCAGCCGGTCCGGAATGCTGGCCAGCTGGATCACTGCCGTGTAATTGACACCCGTTGTCTGGGATGATTTGGGTGAAATGCGGGTAACGGTCCCTTTCAGGGATGTCCCGGGGAATGCGTCAAAAGTGACTACAGCGGCATCCCCTTGATGCACCCGGGCGGCATCGATCTCATTCAGGTCCGTTGTTTCGACCTGCAAGGTGGAAAGGTCGGCCAACAAAAGCAGGGGTTGTCCCGCATCGACCCATTCATTGGCACGCACATCAACCTGGCTGACAGTGCCCGTAAAGGGAGCTTTTAATTCAAGGTCCTCCAAACGGGACCTGGCAGAAGCCAGCTGGTCCTCTGCATTTTTCAGGCGGGCCTGCGCTAACAGCAGGTTATCGGGGTCAGGGCCTGCTGCCAGCTCATTCCACCGGCGTTCGGCATCCTGCAAGCGCGCATCGGCAAGTGCGATATCCGCCTCGGTAATGGCAATATCGAGGGCGTCCGGGCGGCCAAGCAGCCAGTTCAACTGGACAAGCTTCTTGCTGCGTTCCTCCCTGGCAGTGGAAAGGACAACGAGCACTTCATTACGGTTAACATCATCGGCAGGGAGATGATCGACCGTATCGTACTGTTCCTCTGCGTCACTTACCTTCTTTACCGCCATGCGGTATTCGGCCATGGCTTTATCCAGTGTGTCCCGGTCTGAGCGCTCAAATTCCTGGTTGGTGCGTTTTTTAATGGCATCATCAATTTCCTGCTGGTACTGAACCACCATCTGGTAGGCTGCTGCCCGATCAATCTCATTATTCTGGTAAAGGTCGTCCAGAATCTGCCGGGCTTTTAATTGTTCCAGCTCGGCCTCAGCGACCTCAGCCTGGCGAATATCCCTCCCGCTAAGCTGCAGCAATACAGCGCCCTCATCAACCTGCTCCCCCTCTGAAGTATTCAACGATTCTACATTTCCGGCATCCGAAACACTCATGGTTACCCAGCGGGCCGGGACAATCACACCGCTGGCTGCAATGGTCTGCCCATTGTCTTCCTCAACTGGCTGCGACGCTGCGGTCGGCTGTGATGCGGTGCAGGCTGTCAAGAAAAAAACGGGCAGGCACAGCAGGACTGTCAGTGCGGCTTTATAGAAATAGTTCATGGGACACCTCCTATCAAATACAACGGAAGCAGGTCATCTTTTAGAGCGTACCAGGCAGGGGGGATTCCTCTTTGATGGATAATGCTATGGTGGATTAAGGAAAGCCCGAGTGTGGATCCCAAACTCACCATTTGGTTCACAGTTGATTTTGATTGATTCCCGGCCCGCCTGGTTCTGCCCCAGGTTTTTTTTAATTCCATTCCCGGCTTTAGCTCGAACACCTAAATAACAGGATCTATGATTACAAATAGTGGGTTTTTATTGGCTTATTCTATTCAATTGTAACCAGAAATTTAGCCAGGATATTCTGCACCAGACAGCCCATCCCTTTCACGGGTATACCCATTCATTAAATAAATCTGCCAGGCTGCAGCTGCAGGATTCTTCGGCCAACTGTTGAAATTCTTGCGGCGTGCCAATTTCCCATTTGTTTTGCAGAAAATATTCTTTTAAGAATGTGTCAAACTGATCCTGACCCATACGTTTTGACAGCTCCTGGATGAAAATCGGCCCCCTGCCATAGACAACAGCCGAATATTCTATATCGCTGTACTGTGATGCCGGCAGTCCAATTGGAATATCCGCTTCATCAACCCGCCCCCAGCGGTCCCGCCAGCTTGAGGAAAAACCTTCTGCGGCTTGTGGACCACGCAAATCCTGGTAATAGAGGTAGGTGATATACTGGACAATTGCCTCATCCAGCCAGGGATTGTCAACCTGGTCACTGCCAACCATGTTGAAAAACCACTGGTGTCCAATTTCATGGGCTACGGTCGATTCCAAATAATTTACCCGTCCCGGATCATTGAATAAACCGGAGGAAATGGCAACCACCCCGGGATACTCCATCCCAAGCGCCTGCATGGGTGTACTGACGATATCCAATTCGCGGTATGGATACACCCCCAAACGATCCTTAAAACTCTGCAGTGCGCCTTCAGCCACATCCAGGATTAAATCATCCTGCTGCTGGCCAGAGGTTGTGTAAACATTTACCAGGGTATCACCGACCTGGCGGCTTGAGCGGAGGAACTGTTCGCTTCCGGCAATATAAAAACCACGCGCCGGTCCAGCCATGTAGGTCACCATCTGGCGGCCATCCTTATCCTGGCGGCTGCGTTCCACACCGCTGGCTACCAGCTGCAGTTCACGGGGAGCGTTTACGGTCACCTGATAAAAACTGGCGTCATTGAAAGGCATATCTGCATTGGGCGGCGGGGATTCCACATTCCAACCCCCTGAATCATAAACCGGAATCACTGGATAGAATTCATCCAAAACCAATACACCGTCAAAATAACCGAACAGTCCGTAATTTCCGCCCATTTCACGGGGAATATCAACCTGGAAATCCATTTCAACCATCAACGACTCACCGGGCATCAATGGAGCAGGCAGAGGCACCATCAGTGCACTCTCATTGAATTGAAGCTCAGGCTGCACAGTTTCACCATCCACTTTTACCCCGGACACTCGTGTGCTTCCCCCATTGGTATTGGTAAACAGCCGGAAGTAGATTTCTGTTAATTCAACTTCTTCCCGGTTGGTATAACGAACAGCCTGGTGCCCTTCCAGCTTTTCCAGATCATCCGGAAGAGTGATATCAAGAACATATTCCGTGGCCCCGGGCATCTTATCTAAAACAAGCTGTTCTGCAGGAATCAATCCATCATGGAATTCCTGGCGGCTTTCCTGATTCATGGTTTCATCAGCGGATTGAGCCGGTACAGATGTAAGCCCTGATCCGGCTGCTGCGGCGGGTCAGCAGAAGAATCCTGGTCCTGAATCAAGGCGGCCAGGGAAGCCGGGGTTGGCATCTGGCAGGATGCCACACTTAGCACCAGAATAATTACCAAAAATAAATAAACAGGTGTCTTTTTCATAAGAAACCTCGCATCTATCACCACAGCTACCACCCGCTGGCAGAAAATACAGCTGAGAGAAGCTGCCGGCGTTCATCTTCCGTCATCGGGCGCGGGCGGGCATAATCGATAAAAAGGATGCTCAATAATTCGGTACTGATATATTTTCCATTATAGAATATATGGCGGTCTATAAATCCCTGGCGTGTTCCCAGGGAAACGTCAAACTGGTCAAAAAAAAGATTACCCAACCCGTAATGGATGAATGAGTCTCCGGAAAACTCCATCGCTTGCGGGTGGTGCGCCTGCGAACCGCTGACGATTGCCGCGCCAGCATCACTCAGCGCTTTAAAATCGCGCGGCTGGGGGGGCACAGCAGCATAGGTGTAATACTCAAAATGTTGAAAGGTTGCAATTGGGATATAACCGTCCGCCTGCAAATGCGTGATTTCAGCCTGCATATAGGGGTAATCGCAGTACACCGCTCCCGGGGTATCCTCTGAAGCCGTAGCAAAACCTCCGCCCTTGGCATTACAGCCAATAAATGCCAGCTTGTTGCCATTGTGCTCCAGGATGATAGGGCGCCTGCCTTCCTCCAGGTTGGCACCGCCGCCGTAGTATGGCCAACCGCGCTCCCGGTAAAGATCCAGGGTATACAGCATCGCCTGTGGACCATAATCTGCGAAATGGTCGCCGGTCAGCTCAACGATATCTGTTCCAACATCTTCCATCAGCCCGATATAGTCTGGTTTACTGCAAAAAAACAATCCCACCTGCAGCGGATTTGGGTATGCACAATTTTCAGCAAAGGGGACTTCATTACTGATATGGGTGATGTCCGCCTGGCGCAGCCAGGTGCGGATATCTTCAGCAGGATAGGTGATTCCCTGCCTTTCCATTGCGTGAGCGGTGGCGCGCACCATGGCGGTTACACCGGTCATGGCCAGCACGGTCAGCTTTTGTGGATCACGATTACCGGCAGGAGGGATGGCGCTGAAACCAACCCTGTTTTGATGGCTGGAAAATTCATCCAGGATTTCTGGCTCTCCGTTTAAAGATACGGGTACCGACAGGGCATAACCTGAAGGGTTAAAGTCATTATGGAGCGGTGAAATCCCATCCAAACTCAATACTTTCCAGCGTGGCTGTAATTCTTCAAATGGGATGACTGCCCAGGCAGATCGCAGGTTCCAGGCTTCTTCCAGGAGGCGGTCTGATTCGACAATATCCACCGCACCTTCTGCGGCATCTCCCCAATAAGCGCTCAGTGTTTGATAGGTCCCTTCATCCATCCATAAAGGCTGATCACCGAACAAGCCACCGGTTCCATTTGCCCAGAAATTTTGCAAATCTGCTGCCGAGACATCATCCGGGATGGTCGGGAAGGGAACCACCAGGGCATAAATCCAGTGACTTACCGTATTCCCCTCACCCAAAGTTAAACGTAAATGGGCGCTGTTTTTATCCCCGGTTGCCAAAGTATTTTCCGGTATCTGCAGTTCCTCCAGCAGTGCGGCAGGCAGTCGGGGGTCGATCCACAGGAGTAACGGGGAGGGAACAGATGGCTCCTGGACAACTGGTGCTGTTGGCTTGATCCCCAACGGCTTAACGGGGGAAGCGGGCTCCGTGGGAAAAGCCTGATCCAGACCCTGGGGGGTGTTTTGAATCTGACATCCGGCTGCAACCAATAATACGAAAAGGAAGATTGGAAAGAAGATGTTAAATCGACCAGGATTCATCTTCATAGCCCGTAATCCAACAAGGATAAATTTGTGTGCTGTTCACAGCGGTCATTCCAGACATTGTCATCCTGTCGTTATACCCTGGGGTCCTTTTGGCAATGGATTGATCGGCCGGTAAAGAGGTTCAACCCAATTTATCCGATTCTGGAAAGAATAGCCAATGCGAGATTTCACCCGGATTGAATGATTTATTATTAATGCTGCCAGGTATTTTCATACCTGACAGCGAATGTTGGATAAACCTTCACAAATCATTTCCATCCAAAACCAGCCGGAAAGGATGAGCCCGGCAAGGTATAAGTGATACAAAGATGGATTTTTTTATCTATTGAGATGTTCGACTGTTTTCACAGTGAACTTATTTCGCTATCTCCTCATCCTGGCAGACATGATGAACATAGTTCCCAGGGCGGTGAATAAAGCCAGGCCGATTTTTGTAATATCGATGACCGGTTTTACCTCAACACCCAGAGGACTTATGGAAATGACAGCCACCGGCCGGCTGAATGAACCACCCCCTCCGCCTCCGCCACCGCCGGATCCACCTACTTCTTTGGACTCTTCGGTTTTTGGCTTTTCTTCATCCATGCCTGATCCGACACCAAAACCTACTCCCATGCCAGCACCAACTTCGGCAGCGGTAATGACGGTGTATTCACCGCTTACAACCGGCTGGCTAAACACCTTGTCAACCTCAGCAATAGACATCAACTTATCAAATACTTCGTTAGTTTTGCCTTGAATTTTATCAACCATGTTTGCCATTTCATTCTCATTAATCATCTTTTCCTCAACTTTCCTGTTTACGATATTTATTTATCAAACTGTATATCCAGAAGATTAGAACACTACCTGATATCCCCCAAACGATCCAACGGGTAATATCAACCACCGGTATACGCTTTACATTCCCTTCCTGTTCGACAAGTATTGCCACCGGCCTGTTCCAAACAAAACCCCACCTGCTGAACCTGATCTTTAATGCCTGTGATTGGGGAGTGATGAGCCTATCCCCTACCTGGATAGGATTTCCCTGGAGTGTCTTAAATTGGACAATTTTTGAATTTTCTGTCATATCACCTCCAAAATTGAGAGCGGTAGTCGTTTAATTCTCCCATACTTTTACGCAGAATATAAATGGGTTTTCAAACATGGTAATTGAGTATCTGAAAATATAGGGTTCCAACTGCACCATCTGGTTGATGTGAATTTTCGGGGTTGAATTCTCCATTCCACTCACTATACTATTAATTAAGCCAATTATTATTCATCTTTGACCCATCCTGAAAGGAGCAGCCGATGCCCTGGCAGAAACAATTAAAGGGTGATGCATTGTCCTGGCTACTTGAACCTGATCCAATCAATCCTGGAGTGCGTTATTTCGCTCTGAAGGATATTTTGGGAAAAGGCAAGCATGATCCTGAGGTTGTCTTTGCCCGGGAAGAGGTGATGAACTGTGGCCCGGTGCCTAAAATCCTGGCAGATCAGCACCCTGATGGGTACTGGTTCAAGCCAGGGCCCGGCTACAGTCCAAGACACCGGGGGACAACCTGGAGGCTGATCCAGCTGGCTTTGCTGGGGGCTGACGGCAGTGATGCCTGTATCCAGCAGGCATGTGACTATGTCCTTGACCATACGCGCTCGGACTTAGGGGGGTTCAGTTACGACGGATCACGGTCTGGTATGGTACAGTGCCTGCAAGGCAACCTGGTGGCAGCATTAATTGACCTCGGTTGTTACCAGGATGAGCGGCTTCAAAAAGCCTTACACTGGCTGGCATGCAGCATCACCGGAAATGGAATTGCCCCCTGCGCTGCTTCCGATTCGCCCGTGCGCTATTATCAAAGCAGCAACAGCGCCCCCGGATTTGTGTGTGCCTATAATAATCAGCTGCCCTGTGCGTGGGGTGCGGTAAAGAGCCTGTGGGCACTGAGCAAAGTGCCGCAAATAGACCTGGATGAGGTTGTAGATTCGGCTATCCGTAGCGGGGTTGAGTTTCTGTTGAGCAGGGATCCGGCTCAAGCTGATTATCCGATGGGTTATTACCAGAAGCCAAACAGCTCCTGGTTTAAATTCGGGATGCCTGTTGGCTACAGCAGCGATGTCTTACAAACCCTGGAAGTTCTGTGTGGGCTTGGGATGGCAAAAGACGCGCGCCTCCAACCAGCCATCTTTATGCTGTTAAAAAAACAGGATGATAACGGGCGCTGGAAGATGGAAAATTCCTACAAATGGGTGGATATTGAAGAAAAGGGAAAGCCAAGCAAGTGGGTCACCTTGCGGGCATTAAGGGTGATCTCCCAGAGTTTTAGTTAAAGACGGCTTTGTACTGCTTCACCCAAGGGCAACATCCAGAACCATCATCACCGCAAAACCCAGCATGGTGCCAATGGTAGCCAGGTGACTCTGGTGTCCATTCTGGGACTCGGGTACCAGCTCCTCAATGACCACATAGATCATTGCCCCGGCAGCAAAGGCCAGGGTATAGGGCAGGATCGGACGCATCAAGAGGGCTGCCGCAGCTCCCAGAACTCCAGCAATTGGTTCGACCACCCCGGAAAGCTGCCCGTACCAGAAACTTTTCCCAACAGACAAACCTTCGCGGCGCAGGGGTGCCGAGACTGCCAGTCCTTCCGGGAAATTCTGGATGCCGATACCCAGGGCAAGGGCAACCGCTCCTGCAACCGTAGCTTCAGGGATGCCAACTGCCGCCGCTCCAAAAGCAACCCCCACCGCCAGACCTTCGGGGAAATTATGCAGGGTAATTGCCAGCACCAACAGGATGCTGCGGTGCCAGGTGGTGGTTAAACCTTCTGTCTCCCCTTTTGGCATATACAAATGCATATGGGGAAGGATTCTATCAATTATAAAGAGGAATGCCCCACCGGCAAGGAAACCTATCGTTGCCGGCACCCAGCTGCCACCAGATAATTCTATCGCAGGAGCCAATAAGGACCAGTAGCTGGCTGCAATCATCACCCCGGCAGCAAAACCCAGGGTGGCATTCAGGATTGACATTTTTATTTCCTGAAAGAAAAAAACCAGTCCGGCTCCGGCAGCGGTCATTCCCCAGGTGAAAATGGTGGCAATTAATGCCTGATAAATTGGACTCAATGTTAAGAAGTTTTCAAAGTTCATTTTTGTAACCCTGTGTAATAATCCTATGAATCCTCATCAAATCAGGTTAATTATATAGAATATCAAAACCAGTGAGTTAATAACTCAATCATTGCCTCGATAAACAGGTACTGAATTCATTTTTCCGTAAAACAGTCCCGGAAAGAAGAACCATTTTTAGATGCTTAATAGTCCCGGTTTAGACTTGCGCCAATCTTCTCCGGCACTGGCCATCTCGTAGGCGCGTCCGAGGCGAAGCAGGGTGGCTTCTGAAAAATCCGGGCCCAAAAGTTGAATCCCGATGGGAAGCCCGTCCTGGTCCAACCCGGCCGGCTGCGACAATCCTGGTATTCCGGCATGGTTGGCTGGTACGGTCAGCTGGTCGGCATACTGCATAAGAACCGAATCGCCATAAACAGCATTGATTGGAAAAGCCGTGGTAGGTGTGGTCGGGGTCAGCAGTGCATCCAGCCGGTAATTCCCAAGCGGATCGAAAGCCCGGTCAAAATCACGGCGGATCATCGCCCGCAGCCTAAGGCTGCGCTGGTAATATTGGGCACTGTACTGAGCAGCGCTGACGTACATACCCATCAGGATGCGGAGTTTGGGTTGGAGGCCGAATCCCTCGCGGCGTGTCTTCTTGTACATCTGGCGCACATCGGAAACCTCCTGCGAGGTACGGTAACCGAACTTCACCCCGTCATAGCGGTGAAGATTGGAAGCAGCCTCCACGCGGCTGATGACAAAGAAAGCCGGGATGCCGTAACGGGTATTTGGCATGGGGATATCTTCAATGATTTCAGCGCCCTGCAAAGCCAGCAGTTGAGCAGCCTTGCGGACTGATTCTGATATGGAACCCGGCAGCTGCTGCTGGATGTATTCCCCGCTTTGCGGATCGGGAAACGTAATCTGGAAATAGTCCGGTGAAAGGCCAATGCGCAATCCCCTTACACTTCCGTCCAGGCCTTCAAGATAATCCGGTACAGGTTTTGTCACGGCTGTGCTGTCGCAGGGATCAGCCCCGGAGATGACCTGCATCATCATGGCTGTGTCACGCACATCTCTGCCAAGCGGCCCGGGACAATCCAGTGAGGATGCAAATGCAATCATCCCATAACGCGAAACCCGCCCATAGGTGGGTTTCATACCTACAACACCGCAGAATGCGGCTGGCTGGCGAATCGATCCAGCCGTATCGGTACCCAGCGAAAGCACGGCTTCCCCGGCTGCAACCGAAGCAGCACTCCCTCCGGAGGACCCCCCGGGGACGCGGTCCAGACTCCATGGATTGCGCGGGCTGGGCTGGAAAGCAGAAGACTCACTCGAGGAGCCAAAAACAAACTCGTCCAGGTTGGTTTTACCCAGCATGACAGCCCCGGCTGCTTCCATACGGCTGACCGGTGTTGCAGTATACGGAGAAATAAAATTCGCAAGAATCCTGGATGCAGCGGTGGTCAGGGTTCCGTCCACGCAGAATATATCCTTTACCGAAAATGGAACTCCAGCAAGTAAACCTGGATTTTCACCAACGGCAATTTTTCGGTCAACTTCTTCCGCCTGGCAGCGGGCTCTCTCCCCTGTCATGGTAAGGTAGGCATGGACCTTCCGGCGATCCTGAGGACTTAACGGACCGGCATCCAGGCTGCCATGACAGCCCTCAACTTTTTCAATACGGCCCAGGACTGATTCCAGGACATCCACGGCACAGGTTTCCTTGCGGCGAATCAATGCAACAATTTCGTAAGCGGTAAGATCACACAATTCCATGGTTTATTCCAGTTCTGTATGGGGGGTTTCCGGGACAATAATATAGCCATCCCGTGATTGGGGCACCTGTTGAAGGATATTTGCAGCTTTACCGGAAGGCTGGCATTCATCAGGACGGATTCCCGGCGATATATCCGGTGTATACGTGATCCCATGGGTGGTCAGGAGGATCTCTTCATCAATTGACACAGCAGCCATCTCTTTAATAATGTTGATCTGTTTGTTCATTTCACGGAGCAGGTAATCCGCCTCCTCTGTGCTTAATTCAAACGCTGCCAGGTCTACCAGGTGATTGAAGGTCTCTTTGTCTATGCTTTCGTTCATTTTTCCCATCCCTGTATAATCAATTTTTCGCTCCCATATAAACCAAATACCAGCAGTCAACCCGTTACCAAAAGGTTAATAATCCCACATCTATTTTCCTGTAATTTCATACGTTAAATGAGAGGACTCACCCTGCAACAGCAGGGGGCACAGTCCAACTGTCAGTATATCGGAGATTTTTCAACTGTCAAGAAAAAATCATTCCCAAGGCAGGGTAGAAAGGATTGACAAAAACACACATCAGATTGTAAAATATAATTCGATATTATTCGAATTAGTTATATAGAGGTCACTATGAATATTGAAGAGTCCAATCAAGAACTACTCCTTTTCTTCAAAGCCTTATCAGACGCCAACCGATTGAAAATTATCGGGTTGTTAGCACAGCAGGAATTAAGTGTGGAACAAATGGCGGAAATGCTCCAACTTAAGCCATCCACAGTCTCTCATCATTTGGGTAAACTCAGCAATGCGGGCCTGGTAAGCGCCCATCCCGACAGTTATTACAATATCTATCGTCTGGAGGGTAGTGTCCTGGAATCTATGGCCAAACGATTGATTATTAAAGAGAACCTGCCAGCAATAGCGCTGGATGTGGATATGGATGCCTATGACCGTAAAGTGATTAAAACCTACAGCCTGGCGGATGGAAGCCTGAAAACCATCCCTCTTCAGCAAAAAAAGCTGCAGGCTGTCTTAAAATATGTGGTCAAAGCTTTCGAAATGGACAAACGCTACACTGAAAAACAGGTCAATGAGATCCTGTCCCGCTATAACGAGGATTATGCCCTGCTGCGGCGCGAACTGGTCGAGTTTGGTTTGATGGAGCGCCAGGGCGGCGGCGGGGAATACTGGCGTAAGGAATAAAGCGGAAAGCGATAGCGGAAGGACTGCCATCAAGAACACAAATCGGGTATTAAAAGAGGCCGGCCCGATGATGAAATCCAATCACCAGGCCGGCTGATAATTTGGCAGAATGGCCCGTGTCACTGGTCCAGGGATGCTACCCGCCCCATGAACAGTACCGTACCAGTGGTGGAATCCCTGATCATAAATACAAAGGGCCGGTCAACGCGCATCTCGACTGCATCCTGCTGGGGCGGCAGCGACTTCAGGCCTACAATGGCAGCTGTGGCAGCCGCAGCTTCGGTCCCTGCTTCATCCACATCCACAAAGGCCTTATGCACAACATCCTGCAGATATAAATCTTTTGTCCCGTCCATACCGGAAAAATCAGCATCCATGCTGAATGCCCGGGGCATGCCCATATCCGCAAGGGTTTTTGCCAGCATAAGGTCATGTTCGAGATGGAACCTGGGAAGGCGCAGGTCAATTTGATTGGTACCCATGTTGCCGATGATCTCCGAGAGCAATTCTGGCGTGAAGGACTCCTCAAACTGCTCCAACCCTCCCCTGGCAGGCAGAAGGATGAGCATCGAAAGGCTGCTGTCCTGATAGGGCAGTGTCACCGCCTGGAAATTATCCCCGGCAGCATAGAGAAAACTCCCTTTTTGATGCATCATCTCCGCTTTCTCCGTACCCCCCGCCAGCGGATAAAAATCCTCCTCAACCGTATCCGATTCCTTGAATGGAAGCACCCAGGAACCATCGAAGTAAATGGCATTCACCAGGACAAGGCGGGTCAGGGAATTGATGACCCCCTGCGGGACCAGATCCTGAATCTTTTTCATCGTTTCATCGCTCACCCAGTCGTTGATGTTTTTACGGCTTTTTTCCGGATTGGCTGAAAAATCCTCGGTACGAAGTCCAGCGCCATAGTTTTCGGCAAGGATATCCAGAAATTCTGAGCGAAAGTTGTATCCCTGCTGACCCCACAACGAATTCACCAGGTTCAACTGGAACTTAGAATCATCTTTTTGGGTTTCTGTATCTGTACTACGAACAAGCGCCAGATCAAGGGCATTCATGGCCGGATGAAGCCTGGCCTGGTCAAGGGAAAAGTGCATGGTTTCGGCCATCTCTGTACCGGTTTGTCCAGCTGCTCCTGCATAGGTCATCGCCAGTGCAACCGAGATACTGTACGGGGAATAAAACAAGTTTTCTTCCTGGTTGTGTAATTGCCGGTACAAATCCAATGCAAAAGCAGTATTGTCTGCGGCGAGTGTTTCGATATCACCGGTTTCGGTTTGGGGGATCAATACCCGTTCTTTATCAGATTGGAGCACACCATCAGAACTCATCATACCTCCGCTTGCCTGATCCGACCCATCACATCCCGCCAGGCTGATCATGACCAACAAGATGATCCCGATAATGAATGTTTTTATATGCACCACTCACCTCCTGTTTTTGGTTAGACGGTGAAACGGCGGGATATGTTCCATCCAATTATCTCATCCCAGCTCGGGCAACGTTATCAGGGAGTTCTTCCTTTGAAAGGCGGGGTTTTACTCGATGACGATCATTTCGTGGGTTGCCTGGTTGAAGACATCCCCGCCATCCTGCGTGACCCTGACAACATCTTCCACCCGGATGCGCATATCTTCTTTAACCATGACACTCGGTTCAACAGTGAAAACCATGTTTTCCACAAGGGGGATATCATATCCAACATTGAGGTAGGGATATTCGTGGACATCCACACCAATCGAATGACCTAATCGATGGAAGAATTCCCAGGTGTACCCGCCTTCTTTGATCACATCGCGGGCAATCCTGTCCAATCCCACGGCGGTAATCTTCCCGGATTTCATTTGTTCAACAGCAGTTCTCTGGGCAGCCATGACAAGCCGGTGAACATTTTGCCATTTTTGAGGCGGTTCACCAATATAAATTGTCCGCCCAAAATCCGAGGCGTACCCTTTATATTTCATTCCAAAATCAAATGCCAGGTTGCAGCCGTGACGGATTACATTCAATCCGGAACCGCCCGAATTTACAACTCCCGGTCCTTCCAGCATGACATCGGTGGGGAAGGACATATAATCAGCCCCTTTAACTTTCGCCAGGTAATCAATTTCCTGCGCCACGTCCAGTTCCGTCATCCCGGTCTTGATCTTTTTTACAACCTCAAGGAAGATTTCATCCGTCAGCAGCGAAGCCTGGCGCATGATTTCAATTTCCTCCGGCTCCTTGATCATGCGCATTTCACAGGTAAACAGCTCTGTACAAACACTGCGCAGCCCGGAAGATGCTTTCTGGAAATTCATCACCGTTTTAGCCATGGCCAGCTTTGGAAATGCCATTACTGCTTTTGATATATTGAATTTTTCAAGGATATTGCAGGCATACTCCTGGTAATCCAGACCCTCATCCACCACCTGGACAGCGGTGATATAGGGTTTGTCCTGGGTTTGCCCCCAGGCAAACTCGCGGATCATCCAGGGTGCAAAATACACTGCTTCGCTCTGAGTAACCAATACGCCATCCAGCCAGTCACCAGACCGGTGATGATGTGTCTGGTTGGGAGGGACAACTGCGATCCCGGTCAGGTATTGAAGATCCCCTGAAGGGGTCAGGTAAAGTGCATCAATATTGTTCGCGGTCATTAAAGCCCTGGCTTTTTGCAGGCGATTGGAATAATCCATGATATCCTCCATGATTGAATAAACTTTCAAGTGAAATTAGTGGTAAAGTATTTTCCCGGTGGAAACTAAAATTCCCGTCTCAGTTTTGGATCAAGATAATCGCGGATGCCATCCCCGATGAAATTGGCACCCATCGCCATGGTCAATATGGCGAGTCCCGGCCAGACCGTCACCCACCAGTACACAAAGTTTTGAATCCCGTCTGCAACCATGGCGCCCCATTCCGGGATTGGCGGGGGAGACCCCAATCCCAGGAAACTGAGCCCGGAGAAATTCAGGATGGCATTACCCACATCCAAAGTCGCCATGACCAGGACGGATCCGATTGTGTTTGGCAAAATCTCACTGGATAGAATACGCAAGGGGGACGTTCCGAGGGCTTTAGAGGCAAGGACGTATTCATTTTCCTTAACCGTGATCACCACACTGCGCATCACACGTGCATACATCGGCCAGGATACAATGACCAGCGCCAGGAGGGTGTTGTAAAGACTTGGACCGAGGGCTGCGGTTATGGTCATTGCCAGAATAATTGCCGGGAATGACAACACCATTTCCGATATTCTCATCATGGAATTATCGACCACATCGCCAAAATAACCGGCTATTCCCCCATAAATCGATCCAATAATGGAGGACAAAATAACTGTTACAAACCCTGCAAAAATAGAGATGCGGCTTCCTACAACCACCCGGCTGAAAATGTCCCTGCCGAATTCATCCGTACCGAACCAATAGGTGCTGCTGGGCGGTTCAAATCGATGGAGCATATTCTGGTCGATCGGACCATAAGGGATAATCTGAAAAGCAAATATTGCCACAAGAATCCAACCCAGGCAAATCGTGATGCCAACTGCAAACAGTAAATTGGTGCGGTACAACCTGGCAATTTTCTTAAGTGGCCTTATTGAAAGTGCAGCCTTCATTATTTATACCTCACGCGCGGATCAACAACACCATAGGATATATCCACCAATAAATTTATCAAAACATAATTAAATGCAATCAATAAAGCGACGGCGGTTATGGAGGGAAAATCCAAATTTGTAACGGACTGGTATGCATATTGTCCAATCCCTGGCCAGGCAAATATGGTCTCCGCCAGTACCATACCGCCCAACAGATTGCCCAAACCCAGGCCAATCACGGTCAAAACCGGGATCAATCCATTCCCCAAAGCATGTCGCATCATAATATACGATCCGGGCAGTCCCTTCGCTTTGGCGGTTTTTATGTAATCTGCGGAAAGGACTTCCAAAAGACTGGACCGGCATGTCCTGGCAATCAGGCCCATTGAAAACGCCGCCAGCACGACGGCCGGTAAAATGAGATGCCTGAAGGCATCAATGAAAACAACCCAGTTACTTTCCAGGGCTGAATCGACCAGGAATAAACCGGTGACGTGAGTCGGGGCAGTTAAGCCAGAGGACAGACGTCCCGGGCCAGGCAGCCAGTCTAATTTGTAATAAAAAATATACAGGGCTACCAGTGCCAACCAGAATAAGGGAACCGATACACCGGTAACCGATACTGCTCTTAAAGCCTGATCTGTCTTGGAATTCCTTTTGGCTGCGGATACAACGCCAAAAAGGACCCCAAAAAACGACGCAATGACCATCGCAAAAATACCAAGCTCGTATGTGGCAGGTAAATAGCGCATGATATCATCCATTACAGGCTGGGAGGTGCGGATGGAGATCCCCAGATCGCCCTGAAGGAGATTTTTCATGTAGACATAATACTGAACATGGAGGGGTTGGTCCAAACCCCATTTCTGTTTAAATGCTGCCACAATTTCCGGGTTGTTCAGGTTGCGTTGGCTCAAATGTGCCACAACCGGATCAGCGGGGACCAGGTTGGATAAGAAAAATACAATCGTAGCCACCCCAAAAAGGAGGATTACCAGGAATATTAACCTCTGTGATACAAATTTAAGAAACGCCAACGGCTTATCTCCCTTAATAAATGCCAGAAAGTCAAAAAAGCAGAAAAAAAATCCTACTACAAAATAAATCTCGTTCCCATTCCAACCGAATAATAAATAATATGATTGCAGATTGATATCAGGGTAAGGGGTAGTAACCCCTTACCCTGATTGTTAAAAATATACTTGCGAGAAATTTACTCCCAATATATCCGGCGTAAATCAGTTCGATAAGCGTCGGTGTGTTCGGTTCCCTTCAAGCCAGTTTTGGCTGCAATCCACCTGGGGAATTGAGCCAGGGGGATAAAGGGGCTGTCGGTTGACATAATCGTCTGGATCTCTTCCAGCAGCTCAGCGCGCTTGGTTTGATCAATCTCAACGATCGCTTGCTGCCCGAGTTCCGCAAGGGTCGGGTTCATTTCAACCGTCCATTTGGCGCGATTGCCGACATATTCACCGGGCAGGAAGGCCAGCTGGTTATTGGAATCGATGTAATCAGGGCCCCAGGCATTAATAGCAAAGTTCCATTCACCGGCACGGTAGGCTGTATAACCAACGGTGGAATCGGTGGTCTTGATTTCTATGTTGATGCCTACCTGCTTCAAATCTTCCTGGACTTTTTGCGCCAGGCTGACCCATTTGATACCTTCGGTGGAGTTTGTAATGGTCTGCAATTCCGTATCAAATCCATCCGGATATCCGGCAGCAGCCAGCAACTCTTTTGCCTTATCCAGATCGGTGAAGTTTTCATCCAGGGCGGGCAGAGCACCTACGAAACCAACCTGGATCATGGCGGGCGTGGTGATCGTCCCTTCACCAATCAGAGCATGGATCCCTTTATAGTCAAGAGCGTAGCGGATCGCATTCTGAACATCCTTGTTGGATAATGGACCACCGATGGCTGGATCCTGGTTTACCATCAGGAACATCTGTGAAAGGGTTTTAAATTGCGAGATGACCACATCGGGTTCGCTTTCAAGCTGTTTGATCTGGTCAACATTCAGGCTGGCAGCCATATCAATATCACCCTTCGCCATGGTCAGCATCTGGGTGTTCGAGTCCGGCATATCCTTGAGGATGACTTTATCAACCATGGCTGGTTTGCCCCAGTAGTTTGGATTCTTTACCAGCACTACTTCGGAGTCCGGGGTATAGCTCTCCAGGATAAATGGCCCGGAGCCTTCAGAGTGGTAATCCAGCCAGGTATTGGCTGTGTCTGCAGTGGCTGCAGTCTCGTCGGCAACACCACCATGCATTTTCACGGTCTCACTGTCCAGAATCGCAAATGGCTGGCTGGTCAGTTTAAAGAGGAAGGCGCCGTCACCCTTGGAAAGATTGACCACAACTGTGTAATCGTCCGGGGTATCGATGCTGGCAATATCCGCAAGCAGGAAAGATGGATTCCCTTTAAGGTTTTTCGCTCTCTCAAAACTCCATTTAACATCCTTAGAAGTTAACGGATTCCCGCTGGTGAAGGTAATGCCCTCGTGCAGTTTGAATGTATACTGCGTGCCATCAGCTGAGATTTCCCAGGAATCGGCAGCTCCAGGTTTCGGGTTCGTGATATCCCCTTCAAACAGGATCAGAGCTGTCATAAACAGCATTGAGGACTATTGGGGAGTTCATCTCGTAGGTCCTGGCCGGGTCAAAAGTGCTGTAATCCGGGTCCAGACCGATGACAACCTGGGTTGGTGCAGCAGCCTCTACAGGGGCTGGAGCTTCGGTAGCAACTTCTGCAGCTGCTGGTGGTTCGGTTGGGGCGGCCTCCTCAGCTGCCGGTGGTTCGGTTGGGGCGACTTCCTCAGCTGCCGGTGGTGTGGCTATCGGTTGAGAAACCTGGGGCGCACAGGCTGCCAGTACCAGGGAGATAACAATTAGAAGAGTAAATATTTGGAACCACTTCAAACTTTTCATTTCTTCCTCCGTAGTTAATTAAAGAATTATCCGGGAAAACCTGTACCTAAAGGTTTCATTTTATACAATTGGTTTCATTTATTATCATTTATCTTATACGCTTCCTCCTTTTTTATGCATTGTAAAAAATTAATCATAGAGGTGGCAGGCAACAAAGTGGCCTTCTTCAATTTTCTTCAAAACAGGTTCCTCCACCGGACACCTGTTAAAAACCTTGGGGCAGCGGGTATTAAAACGACACCCGGCGGGTGGATTTATCGGGCTGGGAACATCCCCTTTCAGGATGATGCGGGTGGTCCTGGTCTCTTCGTCAACTTGAGGAAACGCCGAGAGCAAGGCTTCTGTATAGGGATGCAACGGGGTTACATACAGCTGGCTATACGTGGCAATTTCCACCATTTTTCCCAGGTACATAACCCCGACCCGGTCACTGACCTGATAGACCACGTTCAGATTATGGGAAATAAAGATATAGGTGAGGTCGAATTCTCCCTGGAGATCCTGGAGTAAATTGATTACCTGCGCCTGAACGGAAACATCGAGAGCCGACACAGGCTCATCACACACAATCAATTTTGGATTGAGAGCCAGAGCCCTGGCAACGCCAATCCTTTGTTTTTGACCGCCGGATAATTCATGGGGATACCGGTTTAAATGGTATTTGGCGATTCCCACCTTCTCTATGAGATCATTTATCCTGGTTTGGCGCTCTTCAGAATTATAAAGATTATGCACAATATATGGTTCCATCAGCGAATCGCGAATGGTTTTCCTGGGATTGAGGGTAGCGGAAGGATCCTGAAAAATGATCTGGATTTTTCGCCTCGCAATTTTCATTTCCCTGTTTGACAAGGAAGCCATATCAACACCCTCGAGAAGAATTTGACCTTCAGTTGGTTTCATCAAGCGTACGATCGTTCTTCCCAGGGTACTCTTCCCGCAGCCGCTTTCTCCCACCAGGCCAAATGTTTCACCTGCATGAACTTTAAAACTTACATCATCCACGGCTTTTACCTTAGCCCTGTCAAATGTCAGAAGCCCCTTTTCTACATCAAAATATTTCTTCAAATTCCTTACTTCAAGCAGTACATCTTTTTCCATCAGGCTGCTCCGGCGCCGATTACTTTTTTATAATGCCAGCATCTTACCTGGTGCCCTGGTTTTATTTCAATGAGGGCAGGCCGTTCATTTTCACATAATTCGTCTGCAAAGGAGCAGCGTGGACAAAATGTACACCCTTTTGGCATATCGGTAGGATTGGGGACAACCCCTTCGATGGCGTTCAGGCGTGATTTTTGAGGAGTAATACGCGGGATGGATTTCAGCAAACCGAGCGTATAGGGATGTGTGGGAAAATGGAATATTTCATCCACCGCCGCTTCCTCCACAACCTGTCCGGTATACATGACAATGACCCGGTTACAGGTTTCTGCAACAATTCCGAGATCATGGCTGATTAAAATGACACCGGCATTAATTTCCTTCTTCAATTCCTTCATCAGCTCCAATATTTGCGCCTGGATGGTTGCATCCAGAGCGGTAGTTGGCTCATCTGCGATCAGGAGGTTTGGCTTGCAAGACAGAGCCATAGCAATAACGATGCGCTGCCGCAATCCACCGGAGAGCTGGTGAGGATATTCACGGAGTTTTTGCTCCGGCGAGGGAACCCCGACAAGTTTTAATAATTGCAGGGCTTCTTTTTGAGCTTCTTTTTTTGAATATCCCTTATGAATGATTAACGGTTCAGCAATTTGATCCCCACAGGTAATAATGGGATTTAATGCGGTCATCGGTTCCTGGAAAATCATGGCGATTTCATTGCCGCGAATTTTTTCCATTTCCCTATCAGAAACCTTGCGTAAATTCCTGCCAAGGTAGTTGATTGTGCCATCTGTAATCTTACCCGGAGGATCAGGGATCAGCCCCATTACTGCCAGGACAGATACCGATTTGCCACACCCGCTTTCACCAACGATACCTAACGTTTCACCCCGCTCCATTGAGAGACTCAGTTCATCAACAGCGGTAACCATCCCTTCGGTGGATTGGAACTTTACAGTCAGGTCATTTATCTCTAATAAATTTGCCATCAACAGTCATTCCAGTTACATCATTTTGCCATGAGAAGAGCTGCCTGCAGCAGACTATGGATCAGAATGAGGATATTCGCTTGTAAAAATCTATCCATAAGAAAGCGGAAGATAATCCATAATAAAGAAGTAAAACAAATGCATTTTAGGCTATCTTACATTTATAGAATTCGGGGGATTGAGAATTCATCATATTAATTCCCAAATTCGTATTTTTATTTTCTCCTGAAATGCGCATGGTCATTTACGTGCGCAAACGGTACATTTTTTACCAACCTATATTTTATACAAGATATTGTGCCTAAAGGCAATTTAATTAATTGAATTGATATAAATCTGTTGAAGATATCTTATTGATACGGGGATTTTCAGGATCCTCAGCTGCCAGAAAAAACCTGCAATCCTTTGGAAGCTCGCACAGGAACACCAATGCGGACTGATCTATCCGAATACCAATATCTATCATACTACACATCTGAATTTTCAAAGCAGTCTCGATAATTGATCAATGGATTTTACCAGCCAATTCGATCATAAAGACCGGAAATATAAACCAACCTATTTACAAAGCTGCACAGCCGGCAAGAACAAGGGGTAATATTATTGGAGGTCAGATCACATGAAAAATAAAAGGTCATTAATCATCCTGATACTAGTGGGCGGCATGCTTGTGCTGGGCAGTTATGGCCTGGTAATCCGGGAAAATGCTGACACGATGAGCGCCATGTGGGGCGAAGTTCCTGAGGGATTCATGCCATTCTACCAGGCGAATATGGTGTGGGGTGTCGCAGGGTATTTCTTCTATACAACATACCTTCTATTCATGATGCCAGAGGGTGCCACCGGCTTTTCTGCGCAGCTGGAAAACAGGCTGCTGCTGGTCTTTTACGCCTTGATTCTTTTTCCATCCGCCTTGTGGACACCACTGACCCTGATAATGGTTTCTCATCCGAGCAGCCTTACCTGGATGTTCATCCGCATCGTACTTGTTCTTACAGGTGCCGGTTCGCTGGGGTTACTTTATCTTCTGCTGCGGGCACGGCCGAAAAAGCTCAGTCTTTTTTACCTTTTAGCGGTTGTGGGATCCATTGGATTTTGCCTGCAGACTGTCCTGCTCGATGCAGTCATGTGGCCCATTTTCTTTATGGCATGAAATTTATTTGTTGCGGCAAATAATTATTAATCAGGTAGATTCTAAATTACCATCCTAAAAACCTTTATTCCAGCATTTTCCGTGCTTCAGGAAGGATAATTTTTATCCAATCCGCATACTGGACAGCCGAAGGGTGCAAACCATCCACTGCCACATACTCTGACCGCCTTTCAGCCTCCCTTGAGATGGGGGTAACATCCACCAGAACAACCCGCGCATCCCTGGCCTGCTCAATTACGATATCATTGAACAGGTCAATTTCCTGACCGATTTTTTGACGATTTCTTCCCTCTGCAAATGGCATGAGCCCCCAATCCGGGATGGATAAAACCATGACATGTCCCGGGTTACCCCCGGCCAGGTCAACCGCCCGGTTAATTAAATATGTGCAAATCCCGCCGGAAATCCTCCCGGGAATTTCCGCGGAACTGGTTGTTCACTCCAATCAACAGACTGACCATGTCAAAAGGACCCTGGGGATTCCTATCATCCATTGCCGCTAACAGTTCAGAGGTTGTCCAGCCTGTCCTGGCAATGATTTCAGCCTCTGCCAGCGGCAAACCCTCGCTGCGCAGCGCTTCCACCAACTGATGAGGCCAGCAGCCTTCTTTGTAAACTCCTTCGCCGATGGTGTATGAATCTCCCAAAGCCAGGTAGCGGTACTGTGTCCGGCCAATGAAAGGTGAAGACATGGTGACTCTATCCTATCCATCCAGTATTTTCGGCGCTGGATGTGCCCCGGCGCCAAAGCGCTGACATGAGACAAATAAGGCGGGTCCTGCCCAAATACAGCGTGTATTAGATTATAGCTGAGGAGGAACAAATTATTCCATCCGCTGCCGTCAACCCCGTGCGTGACCCAGTGATTAGATGATCCAAGAAATCCTGCCAATAAATATGCTAAACTATCCTTGATCTGGTCTTTTAAGGAGGGTGGATGAAAAGTATTGCGGTTATCGGAGCCGGTCCAGCCGGGATATTCGCTGCGCTGCAAGCAGCCCGAAGTGATACTGTAGTGCATTTAATAGATTCCAACCCGCAGGTTGGACGAAAACTGCTGGTCACCGGAAGCGGGCGCTGCAATATCACCAACCGCAATCTCATCATTACCCGCTATTCCAGTTCAAAACCGGATTTTGTGCGCAAGGTGTTGGAAAAATTTGACCAGAACTGCCTGATGGATTATTTGAACGATCTGGGGATTTATACATACTCTACCGATGACGGCTGGGTGTATCCAATTTCCAATTCCGCTGCCAATGTAGTCAGCCTGCTTCTTGCCCATCTTAATGCTGCCCGGGTAAACCTTCACCCTGGGACCATGGTGACAGATATCCAGACTGATCCAAATGGATTCTTCCTTTCATCAGATCCGGGTATCTTTCCAACCGTCTTTGACCGGCTTATCATAGCCAGCGGCGGTAAGGCTTACCCGGAATTAGGATCCAAAGGAACCCTTTTTCCTATACTGGCTCAGTTGGGACATACCTTACAGCCAATTTTTCCCGCTTTAGCACCCCTTATGACGGACAGAAAGCCAATCCAAAAACTGAAAGGGGTCCGGCTGGATGCCGGGGTGAAGCTGTATGCCAGGAGGAAGCTGCTCGGGGAAACAGTCGGAAACATCATTTTCACAGACTGGGGAATCAATGGACCGGGGGTGATGGATATCAGCCACCTGGCTGCACAGAATCCGTACCTGGATTTATACCTGGTGATAGATTTTCTACTTCCCCACGCAGAGTATATTTCGATGCTGAAGGAAAACCGGAACTTAAAATCAATAGCCTTCAGCGTCCTGCTTGGTTCAGCCCTGCCGGCAAAATTGGTCCACCATATTTTCACCAGCCTTAATGTATCCATGGATGCGGGCGCAGAGGAACTGGGAGAAATAAATGTCAGGCGAATCCTGCAAACCCTGGCCGGGTTCAAGGTCGAGGTAAAGGGAACGCGCGGATTCGAATACAGCCAGGCATCCACCGGTGGGATCTACCCCGGGGAGGTGGATGCCGCCAGTATGCAGTCACTGCTGGTGCCGGGAGTCTTCTTTGCAGGGGAGGTTTTGGACGCGGTTGGGCCGTGCGGAGGTTATAACCTGCAGTGGGCTTTCTCAAGCGGTTTTCTGGCAGGCCGCTCAGCGGTGCTGTAAACCATACTCCGGAAGAACCCGTGGATAAGCCAATCACCTGTACCATCCGGCAAAATCCCCGCGATTCCAACCGTGCTCTCCTGCTCATGGCGGGGGTGTGATTAAACATGACAATCGTGAAGATCCTTCCATTATCCGGCTGGATACCTGCGTGATTATCACCCGGGATGATTCGCAGCGGGTTCTGTTTGGTTTCAATTTTCATATCCTGTGGGATAATTGCGTCTTAATACAAAATATTTTCAATTTTGGGAGCAAAAATGGACTGGATATCTGACCCAAAAATCTGGATCGCCTTATTAACCCTGATTGCCCTGGAAATTGTCCTTGGTGTCGATAATGTTATCTTCATTTCAATTCTGGCTGGAAAATTGCCTGAAAATCAGCAGGCCAGGGCACGGCGCACCGGACTGGCAGTAGCGGTCATCTCGCGAATTCTTCTGCTGCTTTCTCTTTCCTATGTCATCCATTTGACTGAACCTTTGTTCGTAATCGCGGGATTTGAAATTTCAGGACGGGATCTCATTCTTATCGCAGGCGGATTGTTTCTCCTGGCAAAAGCCACCCAGGAGATCCACCAGAAACTGGAGGGGATTGAAGGACATGCCTCGGTCCGCATAAAGCCTTCTTTTATAAATGTAATCTTACAGGTTTTTATTCTGGATGTGGTCTTTTCACTGGATTCGGTGATTACCGCTGTGGGTATGGTGGACCAACTGGCCATCATGATCGCCGCCGTAGTGATCGCCGCCGTGGTTATGATTATGGCATCCGGTGCCCTGAGTAAGTTTGTGGATAACCACCCGACGATAAAAATGCTGGCGCTCTCATTCCTTCTGATGATCGGCTTCACCTTGATTGTTGAAGGCCTGCACCAGCACATCCCAAAAGGGTATATCTATTTTGCCATGGTTTTTTCGGTATTTGTGGAAATGCTCAACCTGCGCTTGAGGAGCAAAAGTCCGGAGCCTGTTAAACTGCACCAGGCCTACACATCTGAAGGATTAACGCATGGCTCGCCAGATACACCATAAATTGGGTGTCCACCGGATTAATTGAATTCAATCCTCCCCAATTTGAGAGGAGGATGTTTTTATTTTTAATCTGGCAAGGAGAGTCTCAATCACCAATATAGGGTTTATGATGCGGGATTTCAGTCACATCATAAGGCGTTTCCTGGTAAACATAGTAATTTAACCAATTAACATAGAGCAGGTTGGAATGCCCCCGCCAGCGGACAACCGGTTCCCGGGAAGGATCATCACCGGGAAAATAGTTGGCAGGGATATTTATCGGCAATCCCTTATTAATATCCCGATCATATTCTGTTTTCAGGGTCAGGGGATCATACTCTGAATGCCCGGTTACATATATCTGGCGGCCATCCCGGCTGCCAACGATGTATACGCCCGCTATTTCCGATACATGAAAGCAGCTCCACTTCAGGTACCTGCAGAATATCCTCCCGCCGGATTTCGGTATGCCGGGAATGGGGGGCATAAAATACGTCATCAAAGCCGCGGAAAAGGGGCAGGTTTTGCCGTAAAATCTTATGGGGGAAGACCCCGAACATTTTCTCGGGGAGCGGATATTTTGGAATTCCAAATTGATGGTAAAGGCCAGCCTGTGCCCCCCAGCAGATAAAGAGGGTGGAGAAGACATTTTCACAGCTCCAGTCGATTACCGCCTGCAGCTCACTCCAGTAATCCACTTCTTCAAAAGGCATATGCTCAACCGGAGCACCGGTGATAATCAAACCATCATACTTAAGAGGGCTTATTTCATCAAAAGTCTTATAAAAATTAAGTAAATGGTCCTGGGATACATTTTTTGCCCTGTGGGTGCTGGTATAGAAGAAGGTGATGTCCACTTGCAGCGGAGAGTTGCCCAACAGGCGCAGCAGCTGGGTCTCTGTGGTTATCTTGGTTGGCATGAGGTTAAGGATGGCGATTTTCAGCGGGCGGATGTCCTGATGTTCAGCCCTCATTTCCTTCATGACAAAAATATTCTCGTTTTTCAGGATTTCAATTGCAGGAAGCTGATCCGGTACGATTACTGGCATATGCTTACGTCCTTAAGTTAAACATTAAAGAAATTCAGGGGTATGCAATATGAGGGAACCATCAAATCCTCACATTCCCTGAAGCGGTTTGTTAATCAGGCGATGAAGCGATTTAAGTGCCTTTTGTACATCCCTGGCATCCACTACCAGGCTGAGTGAAATCTCCGATGATCCATAGGAGATCGCTAAAACATTAATCTGATCCTCCCCCAGAACGGAAAAAATGAGTGCCGAGATACCCGGTTTATGGCGTGTACCGGGGCTGAGCACACTGACAATTGCCACCTCATCCGTAGCCCAAATCCTATCGATATCCCCCAGGACCAATTCGGTTGCCAGAGCTTTCTGCAGTGCTGTAATAGCGCGGGGGGCAATCTCCACAGGTACAGCGAAACAAATGGATTGTTCCGAGGCAGCCTCAGCAATCAAAGGAACACTTGTCCCTGTTGTTGCAACTGCGGTAAAAATGCGGGCTGCCACTCCGGGTACACCCAGCATACCTCTGCCTTGAACCGTGACCAGTTTTAAACCCCGAAACGCAGCGACCGCTTTTATTGGACCATTCTCAATGGAAACCTGTTCAGCAATGATGCGGGTGCCGGGATGGGCGGGATTGAATGTATTAAGCACCCGCAATCGTATTCCAGCTTCAATGACCGGGTGAATCGTTTTTGGATGGAGGACTTTCGCTCCAAAATAAGCCAGCTCGGCAACTTCATTGTAGCTGAGCTCCGGGATGGTCTGGGCATCCGGGATAATGCGCGGATCTGCGGTCATCACCCCATCCACATCGGTCCAGATCCAGACTTCGGCTGCCCCCAGGGCAACCCCAAGCAAGGCAGCTGAATAATCACTGCCGCCGCGCCCGAGGGTGGTTACAACTCCAGACGGGGTAGCCGCAATGAACCCGGTGACGACCGGAATTCGCCGCTGGGCAAGGATTGGTTTGAGGGTATCCACTGTGCGAGTATTGGTAGCCTTAATATCCGGGCGCGCGGCCGTAAAATGGTCATCTGTAACAATCAGCTGTGAACCTTCCACAAATTGGGCGGATAATCCATTTGATTCCATCCCGGCAGCCATCAGGCGGACACTTAATCGCTCCCCCAACCCGGCAACAACATCCATGGCACGCGGGGTAGCCTCGCCCAGCACGGCAATCGCCTGGCAAAAATGACTGAAATCGGAGATGAGGTGGTTAATATCCTGTTTCACCTGGATCTGACGCGCCAGATCCGGTACCAATTGGGTCAGGATTTTTTCATGACGCTCACGCAGCTCATGGGAAGCCTGATAGAAAAACTGCTGATCCCCCTCGGCAGCCCTCCGGGCACTATCAATTAAAATATCCGTCACACCATTCAGGGCTGAGACAACTACAACCAGGTTTGGCCATTCCTTGCGCGTTTCCTTGACGTTTTGAATCGCCTGGGTCATCGCCTCCAGCGAACCAATTGACGTACCCCCAAATTTCATCACCAGAACTTTATCTTTATTTTCGATCATACTGTTCAATTTCTCCGGCACCAAACAGACCCATTTGAAAATGGGGTCATGTCGAAAGAATGGGGGATTTGGTTAAGCCCAGTGAATCATAAATCTGAAGTGTTGTCCTGGATTTGTTCAGAGTATAGAAATGAATACCCCGGACACCTTTATCCAACAGATCCAGTACCTGCTGGGTAGCCCAATGGGCACCCACCTTTGCAAATTGTTCGTCGTCCTGGGTACGGGAAAGGGCTTTTTGAAAACGGGCTGGATATTTTGCTCCCAGTGCCGTATCTGCAATACGGATCATCGACTTGCGGGAAATGATAGGCATAATCCCCGGAATTACTGGCAAATGTATGCCTGCCAATTCACATCGTTCGCAAAAATCATAAAATTCACGGTTGTCAAAAAACAACTGGGTAGTAATGAAATCCGCCCCCTGATCTACTTTGGCCTTCAAAAAATCGATCTCTTTGAGGCGGTTGGGTGTCTCCGGATGTCCTTCAGGATAACCAGCAACGCCAATACACATTTCCGGGCAGTACTTTTTTATGAATCCGACCAGGTCGGTGGCGAATCCGAAACCATCTTCATGGGGAATAAAAGTCATTTGGCCGGCAGGCGGATCACCGCGCAGTGCCATGATATTTTCTATGCCATTATCATGGTATTTTTCCAGGATGGAAAGGATTTCAGCCTTGCTGTGGTTGACACAAGTGAGATGAGCAGCAACTGTGCTGCAAGTTTCATTTTTCAGGCGAATGACAAGGTCCTGGGTGAGCTGGCGGGTGGAACCACCAGCCCCGTAGGTGATGGTAACGAAGGATGGTTCCAGAGGGATGAGATCCTGGATGGTTTTGAACAGCTCCTCCGAGGCAACTTCGGTTTTGGGAGGGAAAAATTCAAAACTGAATGTCTTCTGTTTTGCCAATAATTCCGAAATCTTCGCCATAATCTACCCGTAATCCAACAAACATCAAAAACCTGATTCAAAAATGTGCAACCTTATCACTGATCGACATTTTTGGAATAGATTCAATTGTAATTGTTTTGTCATTTATGGTCAAAGCGCATCGCTGATATGAAAGCTCAGGGGAGGCATCAAATCTTGAGTGGATTCCAAAAATACAGGTAAAGGCACACCACTTTGATTGAAATTTAGATTTATATTATGAAGTTACCCTTATTTAGTTGATTCAAATTGAAAAATTTTGTATGATATAGGTATAGGAAAAATACTCTTAATAGCGTTGATAAATGGAGGAATGATGATTACGGTGAGATCCATGCTGCAACAAAAAGGGGACGAGATTTTTGCGTTAAACCCAGATTCAACTATCCGAGAAGCGCTGAAATTAATGGCTGAAAATCAAATAGGCGCCATAATGATCCTTGAGGGTGAGGATAAAAAAGTAGCCGGGATCTTTTCGGAACGAGATTATGCCCGCTTAAATGCGAAACAACGCGTCAATTATAATACGCCGCTCAAGGGAGTCATGACCACCAAGTTATATTTTGTCAGCCCCAATGAAACAGCCAATGTCGTTATGGCATTAATGACCGACCGCCACATTCGCCATTTACCTGTTATCCAGGACGATAAACTGGTGGGGGTCATTTCGATTGGTGATGTGGTTAAGAGTGTGATCCATGATCAAGAGACTACCATTGAAAGCCTTGAAAAATATATTATGGGGGGTGGTTACAACCTCTAAGCGAAATTGAAACACACAGCAACCTTGAAATGGTTGGGGGTGGCAGGTATTGAATTGAAAATGGATGACCAGATTCTCCTGGTGGATCCATATTTTACACGCATCTCTTTGCAAAAATATATTCTTGGAAATGTTACTCCAAACCGAGCCCTGGCGGCGCAGCTGGTTGCCTGCTGCAATTATGTGTTGGTCACCCACTGTCATTTTGACCATTTCATGGATGTACCGGAAATCCTCCATAACACCAAAGCGGAGTGCCTGGGTTCACCCAACACATGCAAGTTATTGAGCATCTTCAAAATTCCCAAATCCCAGGTTCGGGAGGTTCAATGCGGAGATCAACACCAGCTGGGTAATTTCCAGATTGAGGTGTGCAAATCCCAACATATCCCCATTCCCGGAATTCAACAAGGAAATATTACCGGAAACCCTGAGCCGCCACTCAAAGCTGGACAATACAAGATGGACCAAATATTCAGTTATCGTATCTGCGTGGAAAAATCCAGCATTCTTACCGATCCGGGATTGTTTGCATCGGGGAAACCCAGCGATATCCTAGTGACTACTCCGTATCTCCATCCACAACAATATGAACAAATGATACTGGAGATAAAACCCACCACTATTGTCCTGACTCACTGGGATAATTTTTTCCGGCCGCTTTCCAAACCCCTGCGCCCTAACTTTGTGCTGCCCCGCCTGGCATTACCTCTGCGTCTAAGAGTGGATTTAAACCAGTTTAATGAGATGATTCGGGAAATCAGCCCTGCAACCCGAGTACTGGTGCCTGACCTATTTAAATCCTATCCAGTTGCGGAGTTGAGCAGATCTCACTAAAGGCCTATTTGTCATTGATTTGAATCAATCCTTCAAATCCAAATCGATCTTTCGAAGGATATTGGGAACTTCCTGTATCTCATCCACCTGGTGGTAATGAAACCCCTTAAGATCACCGGGGATATCATTTTCATGGGCCCATGTGAGATGGTGTGGAATATAGATTGCCTGTCCACCAATAGCTACCACCGGATGGATATCTGAACGCAGGGAATTACCTACCATAACAAACTGTACAGGGGTGATTCTTAGTTTTTCCAGCAGTTCACCATATGCTGCCGGATTTTTGTCATGGACAATTTCCACATACTTGAAATATGGGCGCAAACCCGAACGGTCAATTTTCCGACTCTGCTCGAGGGCATCCCCTTTGGTTATTAACATAAGGTCGTAGGAATGTTTGAGCGTAGCTAAAACATCTTCGACACAGTCAATAATTTGCACTTCTGCTTCGAGCATCTCCCGGATAAAAGCGAGGATGTGCTGAATTTCTGGCGCAGTGACCGTATTATTGCTGACAAGCAAAGCAGTCTCTATCATAGAAAGCGCAAATGATTTAATTCCATAACCATAGATGGTGATATTGCGCATTTCCATATCATACAATGCACGGCTGATGAAATCCGCATCCTGGTAAGGGGAAAGCAGTCCTAAGAATTTTTCCTCAGCCAGTTGATAAAGATGCTCATTTTCCCAGAGGGTATCATCGGCATCAAAACCAATCAGTTGGAGCACGGTTACCTTCTTCCTTCAACTCGCCTTATTGGGATGAAAACCCGGTATAGAGCGATTATAACAAGCTATCCGAAAACGATATTAACAGAAATCATTTCGCCTAGGTTTCGAATAAATGATATAAAAAGCACATGGATTCCAGTTATCCGATATTACCAGAGTGATCATGGCCTCTCATCCGAATCCGGATAAACCGGCACGCCTATCCGGCTGTGGTTTGGGGTAAAATTTTTTGAGAATGTTGTGTGAGGAGGTTTTATGGAATATAACTTCACCGGGAAGGTAGTCCTGATCAGTGGCGCGGCCGGGATTTTAGGACAGGCTGCTGCCAGGGCGTTTATGGACTCGGGTGCAAAATTAGCCCTGGTCGACCGTCAGGAGCACAGGCTGGGGAATCTCTATCCTGACTGGACGGACACCAGCCGGGTGCTCTTGATTAATCAGATGGATTTGAATAACCCCCTCCATTCAGCCATTATTGTTGAACGAACAAGAGAAAATTTTAACCGGTTGGATATTCTGGTCAACACAGCGGGAGGGTTCAGGGGTGGAACCCGCGTGCATGAAACGCCGGTGGAGACATGGGACTTATTGATGTCCCTGAATGCCCGGACAGCATTTGTGCTCAGCCGGGCGGTAATCCCGACCATGCTTGAGCAAAAGTCCGGGAAAATCATCCATGTTGCCGCTGCTGCCGGATTGAAAGGAAGTGCTGGAAATGCTGCTTACAGCGCTTCTAAAAGTGCATTGATCCGCCTGACAGAAAGCCTGTCTGCTGAGCTAAAGCCCCATGGCGTGAATGTCAACTGCATGCTGCCGGTGATCATTGACACACCCTCCAACCGCCAGGCAATGCCCGGAGCCGATTTCAGCAAATGGACCAAGGCCGATTCACTTGCCAGGGTGATCCTTTTCCTGGCATCGGATGATGCAAATGATCTTCATGGAACAGCCATTCCCCTGTAATCCTCATTAAGCCGGTTATGGATGACCTTCTCAATTGCCGGTATTCATATTAATGGCTAATTACCTGAAACGCATCCATCCCAGCAACCACTTTTTCCATGATGGCCTGAATGGTTAAGGGGTGGTCATTCCAGGCACCAAGGTTCACCATTTCCAATCCTTCCGGCACTTTGGCTTTATGTATGAGTCTCGGGATATCATACTGGCTATGGATGGAATCGGCGCTGATGGCGGCGGAAAAATAGAGGATTTTCTCGACACCGGCAGCCACCAATTCTTCAACCTTCTCTGCCGGCTGCGGCTCTTTAAATTCCATCCATGCCAGACCAACATTCTGTTTTTCATACCCGTTCCCGATCAATTTTTCCAATATTCCATGCCGGAAAGCAAATTCATGTTCTGTTTCGGAAGGCCATTCAGCATCCCACTCGTCGGGCTGGCCATGCCCCACCAGCAGAACCCCGGTTTTTGAGCGGTCGCCGGATCCAACGGCAGCATTTGCTTTCTCCAGGAACATTTCATACATCGTTGTTGAATCCCACAATGGTCCGGTAACGACAAGGGGGATACCGTATTCTTCCAATGACAGCGCCTCGATTAGCTCAGTTCCTTCCCTGGTGTGGTTGGATATGGAGACAAAGACTTCGGTTACAACAACCCGGCTGGCACCTTCATTTATTGCTTGAATAACAGCCGCATCCGGGCGCGGATCATCATCTAAAAAGGATAGATATACTTTCACATCCGGGTAACCCTGTCGATGGAGAGCGTCCTCCAGGTGTTTTGCCATCTGTATGTGCGTTTGGCGATGATGGCTGGTTCCAACCCTCAGATATGATTCACGCAGTTTTTATATGAATAATGGCCTGGCAAAAAATGGAACGAATTTGATACCCTGTTCATCAAACTCGCGGAATTGATTCAGCCAACCGATCGGATTGTAGGTTTCCGGTTCCCCATGGGTAAAGTAAATGATCGAGGTATGTCCCAGGCCGGGGTAGTCCTTCTGGCGAATTATCTCCGGTACCAAGCGATTATCCTCTATGTATAAGACCCTTCTTGTCTGCCAGAAATACCCGCTTACAAATCCTATCAAAGCTGCCACGCCTGTATATAGAAGCCGAATACCGTCAAAACGGGCAGCAATGAGGGCAAGGAGGGCAAAACAACAAAGGAGAGTTATTGCAAGGTAACGATTCATCTGCGATGGATGGATTGTCAGGTAATTAACCAGAAAATATCCAACCCCAAATCCCAGTATGATTACAAAAATCCAGGATATCCAAACCATTTTTCGTCCTCACAAAAATCTAAAAATCCAAATCGCCGGATCGATATACTTTAATGCACACCATGAATATCGGGGGAAAAAGTTAATTAAAATTATCGCAAAGTTTTCTAGAAACAAGAAAGTGTCGAGAAACCTTTGGATACTACTTCGTGGAATTGCATATGCTGCTGGTGCACAAGCCTGGCAGTAGAATTGCCCCGTTATGCCTTCCGGTCACGATAAGGCATTCCTGCCAATTCTTTCCACCAATCACGCCGAACTGTACTTTTAAGAATGACACAGAGGTAATGTACCTTGATCCTTTCCGAGTGATCGACCTGGCAATTAACTTGAAATTTCTTTATGTAGAAATGCCGGTCTGTTTAATAAATATAACCTGGTTATCCATTAGACTGGTCTATCCAATATCAAACAACTGACAGGAATCCTTGAAGGGGGCAGCCCGCAGCCTATTAAGCGGTTACAGTCAAGAAAAGACTATCCAGGATCCCGAGGGCTAAAGGATCCATCCACTGATATGAATCCGACTTGATCTCCGGCATTTTAGCGGCAAGTTACATGCAGGTCAGGGTTTTCAAATCACCACAATTCCACTTACCGTATGCAGAATTAAATATAAAATGAGCAGAATTTTCACTGCTCATTTGAGATTACTATTTCTGAATCTTACAGGAGGGTGACGTCCTGTGCCTGGGGGCCTTTTTGACCCTGAACAACAACAAACTCGACCTGTTGTCCTTCTTCCAGATTGCGGAAACCATCACCTGTTATAGCACTGTAGTGCACAAACACATCACCACCGGATGCACGCTCGATGAAACCGAAACCTTTTGAACCGTTGAACCACTTAACGGTGCCTTTCTCTCGTTCTGCCATGGCTTAAAACCTCCTTTCCTGAATATTTGTTAAGCAAGAGGTTCTAAACCGGTACAGAGATACGCTTCTTTCCCTAATGAACCTGCTAACATACAAATACGAATATATCATTCTTAAGGTACAAAGTCAATATTCAAGGTGATGGGAGGCGGAGACAGTCCATTATCCAATTGCAGCCCGCAGGTACCTGACCATGGTGCCAAACCGGGGAGTATAGCGCATCTCATCGAGGCGCGGGCGCGGCAGATCTACCGGCATATCCAACAGGATTCGCCCGGGACGCTGACTCATTACCAGAACCCGGTCTGCCAGCAAAAGCGCCTCCGAAATCGAGTGGGTCACCATAATGACCGTCTTTCGACGCTCCTGCCACAGATGCAGCAATTCTGTGCCCATGTGTTCGCGGGTTAATGCATCCAGAGCCCCGAACGGTTCATCCAGAAGCAGAAAATCCGGATCAGCAATCAGAGCCCGGGAGAGTGCAACTCTCTGTGCCATACCTCCGGATAGATCTTCTGGCCAGGTGTCTTCAAACCCCTGAAGCCCGGTCATGGCGATCATTTCCCGGGCCTTAGCGACGGACTGATCGGCAGCGACACCCATCAATTCCAGGGGAAGGGTGATGTTTTGGATCACGGTGCGCCACGGCATGAGATTGGCTTGCTGAAAAACCAGACCGATGCGCGGCTCGTACCCATTTTCATCCTCCGGGCAAAAAAGGACTTCCCCGCTGGTTGGTTCCAGCAAACCCGCCAGAACGCGGCAGGAGTGTGCTTTTTCCGCTCCCCGATGGTCCAATCACACATACAAACTCCTGGTGGTCCACAGTAAAGCTCACATCACGCAGGGCGCGCAGCCCGGAAGTTTTCCTTTCGCTGCTCTCGGGTTTTTCCGGAGGGAAGGTCATACTGAGGTTATGCACCTCTAATACAGGGCCGCTACGCAAGGCTTACTCCTCTAATCCCCAATATACTGGTTGGTAAAGGCTTTATCCAGGTCAAGGTCATTCTTTAACAGGTTCATCTTAAGCAGGATTTCCTGCATATTCTCCCATGCGCTGCGCCTGGAAATGCCCAGTTCTTCAATATTTCCATAAAGACCGATTGACGTCTCTAAAATTTCTAACTGAACATTCCTGTCTGCAGTATCCAGTCCTTCCACGTATTTCTTGGAAATCTCATACGCTTCCTGGGGATTTTTCATGGTGTCGGCGATACCCTTCATCGTCGCTGCAACCATTTTATTCACCAGTTCAGGATCTTGCTTCATCTGGGTTTCATTGGTGATCAGTCCGTTACCAACCAGTTCCATTGCGTCTGCAACCCGTAAAACGGATATATCATAGCCCTGGGACTCCAGTTGTACCGGTTCATTAGCGACATAAATCACACCGGCATCTTCCTGGCCGGCTACCAGGGCTTCAACCTGATTAAAACCGATTGCATCCAGGGTGACGTCGCTTTCTGCCAAACCGCCAGCTTCAAGCAGGGCTCGAAATCCGATGTAACTGGCTCCGTATAAACCAGGGATGCCGACCTTTTTACCGGCCAGGTCGCTGATTTTTTGGATGCCTTTTTCCGCAAAGGCGACCACTCCTACCGGGTACTCCTGGTACCAGGACATCACATAAACAACGGGCAAACCCTGGCCGCGTCCCAGAAGAACCTGCTCTCCAGAAACAACCGCAAAGGGAAGCTCACCAGCACCAACCAGGGCAACGGCATCGGTCTCAAAACTGTAATCCAGCTCCACCTGCAGACCTGCCTCCTGGAAATAGCCTTTTTCCATGGCAACATAGAAGGGAGCAAACTGGATATTGGGGATATACCCGACAGGCAGCCGGATTTTTGTCAATGCTTCAGGTTCGGACGGCTGTACGGGTGAACATGCAGCCAATAACAGCAGGGAGATAACAACTTTCCAGATAAATGCCAGCCTGGTCATGTTCAGCAGCTCCTATGTATGAAATAATGGTTAGACAAGTTTCACCTTAAAGTTCGTCCATCGTTTGCCGGTTGTGCCACTTTAATAATCGTTTCTCCAGCAGCATCACAATGCCATAAAGGGTAAGTGCCATCGCAACAAGGGTGAGGATGGCAACAAATACAAGGGCAGTATCATACTGGCCGCGCCCAACATTGATGAGAAATCCTAAACCGTATTTGGCGCCGACAAATTCTCCGACAACAGCCCCCACTACGGCAAGAGTGGCACCGATGCGGAGCCCACCCAGAAAGATTGGCATCGCCGAGGGGATTTCCAGGTAAAGCAGGATCTGCCGCTTTGTGGCTTTAAGGGAAAGCATCAGGTCGCGCAGGTTTTCCGGGACAGCGCGCAGACCAACAACGGTATTAATCAGCATTGGAAAGAATACAATCAGGCTGCACACCAGAATTTTGGAGGTAATACCTGCTCCAAACCAGATCACCAGCAGCGGGGCAATCGCAACAATTGGAATAGCCTGACTGGCAACCAGGTAGGGGGAAACCAGTTTTTCAAGCAGCCGGGAACGAGCCAATATGTAACCCAGGATGGTTGCTAGGGTTCCACCAATCAGCAAACCGATGAGCACTTCAAACAGGGTGACTGCCGAATGCAGGAACAAAGAGCCATCCAGAACAGCCTGCGTAAGACGGACCAGGACCAAGCGCGGGGATGGCAATATGAAGGCCGGGAATTCATTCCAAGAAATAATCGCCTGCCAGACCACAATTGTCAGAATGATAGAGACTGGAAGCAGCCATCGCCCAAATCTTTTTCCCAGATAGGCAGGTACATTTTGGGTTATAGAATTTTTTCTAAGTGTATCCATGATCCTGTCGGTAACCAGACTATTAAAGAAAAACAGCCCCAACGGTTTCATCAGGGCAGTTCAAGAGGATGACCAATAAATCTTAAAAAACACCCGAAAACACGAATGTTTTCGGGGCTTAGAGGTCAATATGATCATAACAAATGATCAACCTTCTTTATTCCGGACTATACCGTCGACCCCGGAGTTTCACCGGATCATGCATTTACCAATGCGCGTGGGTTATCACCACCGATCGGGAATCAGGAGACAAGCTCCCTCACCCTGCCCCGAAGGATTGTTCTATTCTTCACAAAAAGTTTACCCCTGTTTCAAATGAATGTCAATATTTTTCTGTCCCGCAGGAGTGTTCAGAAAAATCAATTGGCCAGGATATCCGCGTACTGGATTCCTTCAGCCATTTGTAACCCGGACCGATTTGCCTGAAAATATAGTCGGACTAACGCTAACCAATGTCAATATCAGGGGACTGCGCGTTCGTAAATCCGTTCAAATTCCCGTATAAAATCCCCCGCAAGGTGCGGATCATAAACAATAACCACGTTTTCGTCATTCTTATACTCTGCGTTGTTGCTGAAATTGTAGGAACCAAACAGGACGACCTGGTTGTCCACCACAATTACTTTATGGTGCATGAAGCCATCCAGCGTATCCCGGCGGACATCCAGCCCCGCATCCTGGAGAACCTGGTATTTCCCGCCGATGTTGGAATCCACCTGCTCGTCATCAAACACAGCGCGCACGTCCACCCCCTGGCTGGATTTTTGCAGCAATACATCTGCCAGCTCGTCGGAGGTTAGAGAAAAAGCCAGAATATCGATGCTCTCCTGGGCTCCTTGAAGCAGGGGTACAATCTGAGCCAGCACGCCATCATCGGGAGAAAAATATACCTCCAAAATGGTGTCCCCATGAACAATGCTTGGGAAGGGCGTATTGGATGGGCTGTCTGCCCCGAAGAATCCGCCTTCAAACATTTCCAGAAATTCGGTTGTATAGTCCTGATTGACATGAGAATCAACCAGGCGCACGATATTGTTATGGTCCTGATAGGTGCCCCCGTAGGTCATGTTGAGAGAACCTGTCCAGACCTGCTGCTGATCGATCACCAGGAATTTGTTATGCATGGATTCACGCCGGTTATCGCCAACCACCGGGATGCCAGATTCCACCAACCGCCGGGCTTGAACACTTTGCATGGTATTGCTGTCCAGGACTACCTGCACCTTCACTCCGCGCTGATGGGCTTGCAGCAGTGCATCGGTGACACTATCGAGGGTGAAATTGTACATGGCAACCTGGATGGAGTCCTGAGCAGCATCAATGGCGGCCACAACCTCCCGGTCTGGCTGCGAACCGGTCTCGCCGTACGGATCGGTGAAATACACTGTAGCAAGCGAGAGTGCAGCAGCTCCGTCCGGATTTTCGCCTTGTTCCTCTGTCCCCGATGAGACCGTCTGCGGAGCGGGAAGTGGGGATTGGCCCTCATTTTGTGTAGATACGCCACATCCTGCCAGAAGCCCTCCAGCCAGGGCGATTATCAACACCGCACGGCTGATTGTTGAGATCAAATGTGATTGTTTTGCAGTCATAATGCCGGGATGATCCATTCTGTTTTTTATTTCTGAAGTGGTTTGATTTTAGCATACCCACACGCCAATTAAGGACGGGTAGAAAGGTTTACCCCATTCCATCCCCTTGACAAATGAATAAAGCGGTAAATAATAGAACATATATTCTATATCATAGAAGAAGCAATTACTGCGATACACAAATTAGGGAGAGAACAGGATGACATCCATTATCTTTATGCCTGATGACCATACGTTGGTCTCGCTGGAATCCTCCCTTAATGCAGGGGAAATCATGCAGGCAGTTGACCTGGGAAAATGGACACTTCCCGAGCCTTATTCCTCCTGCCTGCCTGCAGGTAACGGGGAACTGCATGCCCTTCGCCAGGGACGCCGCGTATTGATCATCGCGAAAATCCCATTAAACCCTTGCGTGGCGGCGGAAATTCCCTGCAATACAAGGAACCTGAGTCCACGCCAGGCAGAGGTGCTGCAAGGATTGTTCAAGGGGCTTACCACCAAGGAAATTGCTTACCAGTTGGGATTGAAACCGCGCACGGTTAAGATGCACGTCGCAGCCCTGAAAAACCGCTTCGGAGCCAGTACTCGGGCACAGTCTGTAGGGATTGCCGCGAAATTGGGCTTGCTGGAAAAACAGCAGGATCCAGAGCGTTGACATCTGAATAATCATGGCAGGAAATCTGCCCAAAAAGGGGACCCGGACATGGGGTACTATCAGAAAGTGAAAAAGGACCTGATCATTCAGCCATCCAGGGATATTATTGGATGGATACCAGGCCAACCAAGGTAAAGGCAAAAAATAACATGCTGAATAACCCGATGGTAAGATATATGACGGATGCCATTTTCTTCTCCTTCATGACTTAATATTTTAACTTGCAACATTTATGCCAGGCTGCTTTGTTGGAGTTAGCTGATAATTTTTAATATCCGATTCAATTTAGATGTTGGTATAAATCCTGTATAAACAAAAACAGCCATTATCCAAATGGTGTAAAAACTATTACAAGACTTTCTGAGATAATTATGAAATGTGAATGCATGTACAGTCCAGGGAAAAATAACCAAAACCAATGCTGAAGGAGTTCCTCATGATCCAAAAAAGCGCAGTCCTGCAGTGGCTGGAGCAAAATAAAATGGATTTACTTGACATGGCCAATTCGATCTGGGAAAATCCGGAGATTGCCCTCAAGGAAAAGCATGCCTCCAGGATCCAGGCGGATTACCTGGCAGGAAGGGGTTTTGAAATCCAGTGGAACACAGGCGGGCTGGAAACAGCCTTCACTGCCTCATGGGGGAGTGGCAAACCGGTAATCGGCTTTATCGGTGAGTATGACGCGCTTAAGAACCTCTCCCAAAAGCGCTTGCCGGTAAAAGAGCCGGTCCTGGCTGGCGGATTGGGGCACGGCTGCGGGCATAACCTGCTTGGTACAGGCGGATTGGCTGCAGCAGCTGCGGTAAAAGAGTGGCTGCAGTCTACCGGCAGCGGCGGGACAGTGCGTTATTACGGCTGCCCGGCGGAAGAAGTTCTGATCGGGAAAGTATACATGGCGCGCGCCGGGGCGTTTAACGACCTGGACGCAGCATTTAACTTCCATCCTTCCACCAAAAACTGCCCCAGCCTGGAAGGCAGCTATGCGATGAACAACCTCAGGTTTCACTTCTACGGCGAAGCCGCCCACGCCGGCTCCAGTCCGCACCTGGGACGCTCCGCCCTGGACGCGGTGGAATTGATGAACGTGGGGGTCAACTACCTGCGTGAGCACGTGGAAACCACCACGCGCATGCATTATGTTATCTCTCACGGAGGCGACCTGCCCAACATTGTCCCGGCTGAAGCTGAGGTGTGGTACTTCCTGCGGGCTCCCGGCCGCAAACAGGTTGAGCGGGTCACCGAGCGTGTACGGCGGATTGCCCAGGGGGCAGCGATGATGACAGATACGCACCTGGAGGAGATCTTTACCACCGGATGCTACAACCTGCTGAATAACCGCTACCTGGCTGAACTGCAGTACAAGGTTATGCTGGAGATAGGCCCGCTGGAATTTACCGAACAAGAAAAGGAGTTTGCCGGGGAGATCAACCAGGCCTACCCGGAGGAGGTGCGGCGCGCCAACTTTGCGCGACTGCTGCTGCCGGAAGCGTATTATGACGAAGCCCTGCTGGGGGAAAATTATCCCCCGGAGAAGGACGGGCAACAGGGCGGCGGATCCACCGATGTGGCGGATGTGAGCTGGATCACTCCGCTAAACGAGCTGCACACGGCGTGCTATCCTTCGCAGGCAACCGGGCATTCCTGGGGGGTGGTCGCTGGAAGCGGAAGTTCCATCGGGCATAAGGGCATGCTGCACGCCGCCAAAATCATGGCACTGGCTGCAATCGAACTGTACCGTGATCCGGCTCACCTGAAAGACATCCGGGAGGAGTTTGAAGAAGCAACAAAGAACCAGCCCTATGTTTCGCCGCTGCCGGAGAATGCAAGGCTGCCAGAGTCCTGAGAATATGGACCGAATTTCCAGGAGGGAAACAGCAGAATAATATTTTCCTTAGATAGGAATCCCTTTTAGATGGTGTAAATGAAAGATGCCGAACGGGTTTTGCTTTAGATTTCTCATAGGAATGCACGCTCTGGGAACGATCAATCGCTTACTTCGCCTTATAAAGAGCCAGTTCCTCCCGTACCACGCTGCGCACAAGCTCAATAAATGGGATATTCTGACTGTAGATATAATCCTTGAGGACCTGGTTGATCATGGTCTGGTAATTCCCGCCTCCCTGTTCGTTAACCTGATTACGGAACCAATCCAGGACTTCCGAATCGAGACGGATAGTAATACGCTCCTTCCCTGCAGGCGTGGGAATGACCGCACCGCGTTTGCCTTTTGAAAAATCATATTCCGGTTTCATATCATTTACTTCATCCATAGGACTGATCCTTATACATTTTACTTTCCGAAGTAGTCGCTTTGCGAGCTGAGATGATGCGTATGGCTTCATCGCGGTAGGTGTATACAACCAATAATACCCGGTCTTTCTCGCTCAATCCCAGGGTGATAAAGCGCCTCTCTCCGGGATGTATATTCTCAATGGTTAAAGCCAACTCATCCTCCAATGCGGTTACCGCTTCGGTAAAAGAGACCCCATGTTTTTTCAGGTTGATGATTTCTTTATGTGAATCCCATTCCAAGCGAGGATCCATTTATGTCCCTTTCATTCCATTATATGCACAATTGTACATACAGTCAAGAAACACACAGTCATTCCTCCCCATTTCGATAAGCAGAGCGACGGCAGGGCAATTTTTACCGTTTCTGCATCATGGCGGAGTAAGCCAAGCATCCAAGGACTCTTGCATGTGGGATAACTTGCGGCACCAAATCCTGTTTACCCTGCGAAAGTATCGGGTTTAGATTTTCCTCTTTAAATTAAACCAATAATGATCCTTTTCCCACACTGGAAATGCTCTGTTTTATTATTCCATTTTCAATTTGGGTAAAAATCAATCGCACCGGTAACTATGATTACCAACGGTTTTGGCAGTATTTTACGCTGCTCGATCGCCTACCTGCCCCCGGTGGCTTTGCGCATGCCATGCAGGGCAGCAGCAGCGGACTGGGTGATGCCCACATAATCTACATAAGGGATGATGAAATTCAGACCGCGCTTAATCCAGGATGCATAATCTTCCAGCGTGCCGGCCACGAGGATGCCAACCGGAATATGGGCAGCATTGCACTTGCGGATGACAATTTGGATGGCATCCTGTACATCGGAGTGGGTTATTTCCAGCGGATGACCCAGGGAGTAAGACAAATCCGCTGGACCGATGAAGATCGCGTCCACCCCCGCTACAGCCAGGATATCATCCAGGTTCTCCACCGCCAGGTAATGCTCCACCTGCAGCATGACAACCACGCGTTCATTGATGGTATGGACATATTCCCCGGTCTCAAAGAAGAAGTTGCTGGCATCTCGCGGGTTGAAGCCGCGCACACCATCCGGCGGATAGCGGCAGGCAGCCACCGCCCGGCGGGCATCCTCCCCGGTCTGCAGGAGCGGCACCATGATCCCCTCGGCACCCAGGTCGAGGGCCTGCTTGATCAAGGCGGCATTGTTATCCGCCACACGGATAAGCGGCACCGTTCCGCGGGAGCGTATCACAGCTAGCAGGCTGCGCAGCGTTTCCGGGTTGAAGGGGGCATGTTCAGCATCCAGAATAAGCCATTCAAAACCGACATTGCATACAATGGCAGACACCATTGGATCGGTGCTGGTAACAAATGCCCCAAAACTGGGAGTTTCACTGTGCCAGATTTCTTTCAATTCTTTGCCGTTCATTTTTTTCTCCGATTCAGTATTAATGGAATATCATAACTTGGTTAGCCGTCCAAAAATGGGTAGGGGTTCAATCATCACTTGACGGAGGACTTGACCCGCCAGACCTGGTATAAACCCAGGCGTCCGCCCTCCCCATCCGACTCAAATTCTTCAAGGATATCAAAACCCGTTCGTGCTGCCAACTCTTCAAGCTCCGGGCGGGAAAAGAGGTGCACATAACGCAAGCCTGTCCGTTCGGGCTCACCCGGCAGGGTGTAACGCCAGTCAAGCAAGGTATCTCCCGCTTCCACATCCTCTTCTGCCAGGCCGATTGTCTGCCAGGGCTGGCGGCGGGCCATCAGGCGCGGGCTGTGCTGGAACTGCCAGTTGGAGTGGATGAATAAACTGCCTGGAAGGAGCAGGGAGTGCACCTGATGAAGTACCCGGGTGCGCAGCTGCCCGTCTGGCAGGTGGTGCAGGGCGGCAAAAGCCAGAACACCATTAAAGGACTGCTGCGGTAATTTTTCCGGCCAATCCGGCTCAAACAAATTCGCAGTTGAAAAGTCCACCTTCAGGTTCCCTGGCAGAGGATGAGGAAGGGCGCGGCGGGCTTCTTCCAGCAGCTCATCACTGAAATCCACGCCAAGATAGCTGCCCGTGGGCCGGCGGCGCGCCCACTCGGCTGCCAAAGCACCGCTGCCGCAGCCAATATCCAGCCAATCCCCACCCGGAGGAAGCTGGTCAAGAATGCGGCGTACACCGGACTGGATGCGCCGGCGTGTGACTGCGAAGGCCGGAGCAAAGCTCTGGTAAAATTCTAAATTGAGATCAACCAACCGGGCGGCTGTTTCCGGGCGCATACCTATATTATAAGGTTGGCATGGTTGCAAGAACAACTTGCAGGAAGCTGGTTGGTCTGTCTGGACAGAATAATGAAACGTGACCGCTGGTACGAAAACAAAAAAATAACTCCGGAGAAGCTGGAACTTGCACGCCTGATCCTTGAAGATGTGGGCGGCGGGATGGATGTACTCAAATCCATGCAGCGCCATCCCATGGCGGAGGGAGGTTACATCGGCAAGCAGGTGCTGGTGGCTGCTTACCGGGACCTGGTGGAGAGCGGAGAATGGGAGGCGGATGAGGGCGTGATGAGCCGCATCCGGATGAAACCGGTACGCTCCCTTTCCGGAGTGACGGTGGTGACGGTGCTCACCAAACCCTATCCCTGCCCTGGAAAATGCATTTTTTGCCCGGATGATGTGCGCATGCCCAAGAGTTATTTTCCCGATGAACCGGGAGCGGCGCGTGCTTTTCAGAACGATTTTGACCCCTACCTGCAGGTGAGCTCACGCCTGGAAGCGCTGAACGCTGTCGGTCATCCAACCGATAAAATTGAGCTGCTGATCCTGGGGGGAACCTGGTCGGTTTACCCCAGGACATACCAGAGCAGGTTCGTCCAGCGCTGCCTGGATGCTTTAAACGACCGGGACTCCACCGACCTGGAAGAAGCCAAAGGGATCAATGAAAGTGCCCCACACCGCAACGTCGGCCTGGTGATTGAAACCAGACCGGACGAAATAAATCCCGAAGAGCTGGCCTGGCTGCGCCGCCTGGGTGTTACCAAGGTACAGATGGGGGTTCAAAGCCTGGACGATACAATTTTAAAGCGCAACCTGCGCGGCCATACGGTTCTCGATTCATTGAGGGCCTGCTCCCTGCTGCGGGCAGCCGGATTCAAGATTGTCTTGCACTGGATGCCCAACATGCTGGGAGCAACCTTAGCCAGCGATGGGGAGGATTTTTCGCGTTTATGGCTTTCTGCCAGCCAGGGCTGGGGTCTTAACCCGGATGAAATCAAGATTTACCCGACCCAACTGCTGGAAAACACTGCCCTGCATGAATCATGGCTAGGCGGAGCGTACCAGCCGTACCCCACGGAGGAGCTGATCCAGCTCATCGCCGATCTTAAACCCGGTGTCCCCGAGTACTGCCGCATTAACCGGATTATCCGTGATATTCCCTCTTCGCATGTCGTGGAAGGCAACCGCCGTACCAGCCTCAGGGAAGATGTGCGCGCAGAGTTGAAAAAACGCGGACAATCCTGCCACTGCATCCGCTGCCGAGAGGTTCGGAAAAAGATGGTCAGCGCAGAGAGCCTGCAGCTCAATGACCGGGTATACGATGCTGCCTGTGCGGAAGAGCATTTTTTATCCTTCGATACTACGGAAGGCGGATTGGCAGGTTATCTGCGCCTGTCCCTGCCGGTAGCGGTGGAAAATGTGCCACCAGCGTTACGAACGAAAGGCTGGATCGATTTTGCAGACCTGCGGGGGGCAGCCATTATCCGTGAGGTGCATATCTACGGGCAGTCGCTGCCGGTGGGTGAGGAATTAGCCGGGGCGGCGCAGCACAGCGGCCTGGGGACGGCTTTGCTTGCCAGGGCGGAGCAAATTGCCAGGCAGAAAGGTTTTTACAGGCTGGCGGTGATCTCTGCCATCGGCACCCATCATTACTACGCCGGGCGCGGCTTTCAACGAGGCGAACTCTATATGTTCAAGGATCTATAGAAGGAAATATGGTACCTATACGACAGGAACAAACTCAAGATATTGCTGGCATATACCAGGTCAACTCCTTGGCTTTTGAAAGTAATCTGGAGGCAGAAATTGTCAATAAACTGCGCAAGCCGCGGCGCGGTTACCCTCTCCCTGGTAGCAGAACTGGACGGTAATATCGTGGGGCATATCTTATTCACACCAATCCGGATCGTTACCCCTGGAGGAGAAAGCAGCGCGGTCGGGTTGGGACCAATGGCCGTCCTGCCTGCTTACCAGAGGCAGGGTATCGGCAGCCAGCTAATTGAGTATGGATTATCTGAATGTAAAAAGATGGACACGACATTGGTCATCGTGCTGGGTCACCCGGATTACTATCCCCGTTTTGGATTCCAAAAAGCTTCGATTTTTGGAATTCGCTGCCAGGAAACTGTCCCGGAGGATGCTTTTATGCTGGCAGAGCTGGCAGAAGGTGCCGCCCAGGGATTTTCAAACGGGGTGGTTTATTACCAGCCGGAGTTCTGGGAAGAATAATCCATTTCAAGTTAAAATGTAAATCCCTGGCGGAGCGCCAGGGATTTTTAGATTGCTGCAATTGGACTATTTAGCGCCTGTAAGCAATTTTAAAAGTGTGTTCAGGACGATCTTGGATGACTGTTCGCGATGGGACGATCCGCTCATCTGGGTGGCACCCACGAAGGCATTTAGAAGCGCTTCAACGGTGCCCTGTCCCTTCTGCTTGGCTTTCATATAAGCCATGGCCGCCGTAAGCAAGTCGGCAGCATCCAATCCGGAATCGGGTTTTTGGGAACTCCCGCCAGATTGTGCGGTGCCACCGCCCATCATCCCTGACAGCAGGGACCCCAACATGTCGGATGAGCCGGACTGTGAGGAAGGCTTGCCCGTTTGTCCCCCGCCCAGCAGGTCTGCAAGGTCGGGTCCGCCTCCAGACTGCCCGCCGCCGCCCATCATCCCGGACAGCAGGGATCCTAACATATCGGTTGAGCCAGACTGCGGGGCAGGTTTGCTGGTTTGCCCGCCGCCCAGCAGGTCAGCGAGGTCAGGTCCCCCTCCGGATTGGCCAGCACCACCGCCCATCATCCCGGACAGCAGGGATCCTAACATATCTGTTGAGCCAGACTGCGGGGCAGGCTTGCTGGTTTGTCCCCCGCCCAGCAGGTCTGCAAGGTCGGGTCCATCTCCAGACTGCCCGCCGCCCCCGCCCATCATCCCGGACAGGAGGGATCCTAACATGTCGGATGTGCCGGTTTGAGCAGCCGGTTTAGCGGGTTTTTCGGCGCCCATCAGGGTTGATACCAGGCTCATTAAATTATCGGAATCTACTTTTTTCCCTTTAAACTCCTGGGAGGCGGTGACTAATCCTTGCTGATAGATCTTTGCAGAAGCACTGCTGGAACCCTGCCCGAGCCTTTCGGCTGCATAAGCAAGTTGTTCGGATGGTTCAGCAGTCTTCTTTGCCTTCACCGCTTTGGTGATGGTGTCGAAGATTTCCACCATGTTATCGCCGTGATCGTGATTATAGTCATCCGATCGGTTTAAATCCTGGCGATTGGCAGCCAATTCCCTGGTTACAGCACCAAACATATTGGCTAAATTGACACTTTTAGGCTTCGCCATCGGTTTAAGTCCCTAATCCTTTTTCAGCTCTTCGGGTAATTCCGGGATATTGAGCACCTGGCCGGGTTTTATCATGCCGGCATTGGGAATGGTTTCGATATTGGCGGCATGAATGACTTCCCAATAAGGGCGGGTTGCATTGCCGTAATACTTCAGGGCAATATGACTGAGGGTTTCATCTGCCGCCACGGTATGCTCGGCAATAAACTTGGGTGTCTGTGCCGCAGCCTGCGCTGCTGCAGCAGCCTGGACTTTAATTTCAGCCCGTTTGCGATCTTCCTCTGCTTCTTTGAGGCGCGCCTCTGCCGCCCTTTGCTCTGCCAGAGCCTGCTCTTTTTTCCTGGCGGCTTCTTCTTCAAGCTGCTTTTGGACTTCTTCTTCAGTTTTTTCTTTGGCCATCTTGGCAGCCTGGGCATCCGCCATAGCTTTTAATTCTGCATCATGAGCGGCCTGCTTAGCGGCTGCTGCTGCTTCCTTCTCATCACGATTGGTTAAGGCATCCATCGCTTTCTGGAATAAGCTTTTTTTCTTTTTTGGTTGTTCTGTTGGCATAGTAAAATCCTTTCTTGATATAACTACCTGAATATGTATAAAAAATTAATTAAGGAAGAGGTGTTCAGCTATCCTTGTCACAAGATTAATGATACAGTAAACTCCGCCACATCACAAGTTTTTCAAATTTCAGCGGATTAGACCCTTCCCCTTTGAAATTTTTACGATCAACAAATTCAGACAAATGGGTATATCGTGTCACTCTGGATAGATCTGATCATACACCTGGGGGGCATATTTTCTGACCATATCAGCATCAAGGGCATTTTTGGTACATATTTCAGCATACAAATCCACGCTGGGTCGCCGGATGCGCTGCTGCCCTTCGCCTAAACCCCATAAGCCAAAACGCTGCGACCATCCACGCTCCCACTCAAAGTTATCCACCAGCGTCCAGTAAAAATACCCTTTGACCTGTACATCGTGGTTTAAATTGCGCCAGATTTTATGCAGGTGTTCGATGATGTAGCGCGGGCGTAAGATATCGGTATCATCTTCCACACCATTTTCGGTGATCAGGACCGGCAGGTTGAATTTCTTTGCCCATTTGAGGGCTTCCCCAATACCACCAGGGAGGTTGGCAAGAAAACCTGTCGGACTGACCAGAGCACCTTCCGGAAATGAACGCCGGTGAAAGAAATCGGTCCGGGCGGCAGGTGCGAACTCCACCTGTTCCCCCGTGTAATAATTCAACCCAAAATAATCCTGGGTCCCGGCAGCCTCTTTGACCTGAACTGATTTAGTGAGGAAGCGCAGGCGGCCTGTTTGCAAGGCGGCCGGGAAGGCATCATTAAAATTACCGGAAACCAGGTTGGCCACAATCGAATCCGGGGGAAACCAGCTTCGTTTCGGCCAGAATGCACGGTAATGGATGCAGGTACCCACACGGGCTTGTTTCTGAATTTTGTGAATGGCATGATATGCGGCTGCATGGGCACGCACAAGGTTGGTGAGAACCCGGAAAGCGCTACCCAAGTCATTTTTACCAGGGGGAAAACCACCTCCCAGGTACCCGCCATATACATAGACATTGGGCTCATTAATGGTAAGCCACAGGCTGGTATATTCCTTCAGCGCCTCAACCGTCTTACTCACATACTTTTCAAATAACCCGGGTGAATCATCCATTTCCCAGCCGCCCATTTCAGCAAACCAGAGCGGATCGGTAAAGTGATGCAGGGTTACCAGGGGTGTCAGCTTGCGGTCGTACATCCCCCGCAAAATCCTGCGGTAGGTTTCCAGGGCGGCTTCATCCCAGCACCCTGGCTGCGGCTGGATGCGGCTCCATTCAATGGAGAGACGGTGGGCATTCTGGCCTGTCTCTGCGGCACGATCCAGGTCCTCTTTCCAGCGCCCTCCCCACCAGTTGCACGCCAGTCCGGCGCGGTCCCCGTTGATGATTCTGCCGGATTCCTGTTCCCAGGCATACCAGTTATTGTTGGTACTGCTGCCCTCCACCTGGTATGCAGAAGTGGCGGTACCCCACAAAAAACCGTGGGGGAATACAAAGGTGGCTTCTGGCGGCATATCCTACCTCCCGAATCGAAGCCTGGTGGTCATCCTGCCTGACAGGGAAATGATTGCAAGAGATACCAGGCATTCCTTAATGGATCACCTATAAATTTGGTGAATTGATAGTAATGGTACGGCAATTTCTTTCTTTTATTGCATTAAAATATACATGTAATCCAAACAATTGTATGCTATTCTATCTGGCGGCGGTAAAAATGGAAAATCCTGGACAAGCAGAGCTGCTAAAAATGATATCGGAAAGACTGGAAGCCCGCCGCAAGGGAGAAAAGGCGGATTTGAATTTTTCTGGCAGTAATCTGAGCGGGGCTGATTTAAACCTCTGGGATTTTTCAGCCTGTATCCTGGATGGTGCCAACCTGAGCGGGGCAAACTTAAGCCAGGCAAACATGGAAACTGCCAGCCTAAAAGGGGCAAATTTACAGGGCGTCAAACTTAATTTTGCCCGTGTCCAGGAGGCGGATTTTTCAGGAGCCGATTTAGAGGGTGCCAGCCTTTGGCATACCCGCCTGGGTTTTGCTGTCCTGAGCGGGGCAAACCTGCAAAACGCCAACCTGCGCGGGGCAGAAATGCAGTATGCAGACCTCACTGGCGCCAATCTGAGCGGGGCTGATTTAAGTTATGCCGACCTGCGCGGGGCAAACCTGGAAGGCGCTGTCCTTACCAATACAAAGCAAGTCGGCACAAAAATGGGGTCCTGAAAAGCAGGAAAAAAACCAAAAAATCCTTTAAAATCATCGTAACTGGCGGGTATCTGTTGTCCGTTGTTGGCAGGTATCTCTAAAAGGAATAATAAGACAACCAATTTTTTTCAATCCAAAAAGGGCGATGACCATCCCTGATAGTCAACTGCACAAGCACATAAGACGTGTTTGAACAACCCTTCCAAAAATGCCCGCCAGGTAGGCTTCTGCTTCTCTCAGCGATACCGAAGACCTAATGCCTCATCCATTTAAACCAAGGGCTCATCCAAATTGCTGCTCACTGCATACCCGACCTTTCCTCGCTGCGTGCTTATGGTTTTGAGCCTGGAAAGTCCCCGGACTCAATTCGGATGTCCACATTCCCCATCATGCGTTTCTATTTAGATGAGTCATCCAATCCCTGTCCGGTCAATTTCACTAAATATACCTTTGGTAATGTACAATTGTTGCCGTGGATAATGGTCCTGCTCCTTTTTTTGGTATGTCAGATATCTAAAGGGATAAAGTGTTCCACTCTTTTAAAATTTCGGAATAATTGTTTTGTAATCCAGGTAAAAGCATAAAAAATAGGATTAATACATACCTATTTATTTTATAAGGGAACAATATTAAAAGGATTCACATGAAAAATCAATTAATGAAGGCCGGTATTTGGTATGCACCATATGATGTAAGAATAGAGGAAGTTCCCATTCCTGAAATTGATGATGATGGTGTGTTGATTAAAACGAGAGCAACCCTGACTTGTGGTACCGACGTTAAAACATACAAGAGAGGTCACCCGAATGTAAAACCAGGGCAATTTTTTGGGCATGAAATTGCCGGGGACATCGTTGAGATTGGGAAAAATGTCACGGGATTCACCGTTGGAGACAGGGTTGTTACGCACAATACAGCTCCCTGTGGAAGATGTTTTTTTTGCAAAAGCGGCCGAAATGATGGGTTGTGTGAAGATAAAGCCTGGATTAAAGGCGGACATGCCGAGTACTGTGCTGTTCCCGGGCGCATTGTTAAGATAAACCTTTTTCACATACCGGATGACGTTTCGTATAAAGCAGCAGCATTGACTGAACCCTTCTCATGTGCAGTTTATGGCGCAGATATGACAAATATCTCATTTGATGACACAGTGGTGATCTTAGGGGCAGGTCCCATTGGTTTAATGATTGCCTTATTAATGAAAAAGAAAGGGGCAAGGGTTATTCATGCAGACTTTTCCAAGCCCAGGTTAGACATATCCAAAAAATTGGGAACAGACATAACCGTTAGCCTGGGTGGAGTAGAGGATCATGTAGCCAAAATCCGGGCACTAACACCTGATGGACGAGGGGCTGATGCGGTAATCGATGCCACAGGGATCCCAAAAGCATGGGAGAATGCTATCGGTATTGTGCGAAAAGCCGGTTTTGTTAATTTATTTGGTGGGTGTGAACCGGGGACAAGCATTAATGTTGATACCTATCGTATTCATTACGATGGAATTACGATTACAGGATTCTTTCACACCACACCGAAACATGTGCAAATAGCAAACGATATGATTAACAGGCACGAAATCCCAGAGGATATATTTATAACAAAAGAATATCCTTTTGAGCAGTTGATAGAAGCCATTGATGCACACGCAAATCAAGATGGTGTCAAGAATGCTCTGATATACAAGTAAAAGGGGAGAAGCCATATGTCAGCTGCTTTAATAAGAGTAATTAATAGCAGTTTTTTTGGAATGTAAAACTTTGTGCCAAAGGGGGCGCGTATCAGGAGTACTGCCGGTACCATAAGTGCCAGACTGAAATGGGATGCGTTGATTGTAATACCATGCTCAGCTTATCACGACGACAAAATGACTGAAGGATTTTATTTTGTCAGATTGGATAGGCAAAGTATTTGAGGGTAAAAGAAACCATGCATTGAATTTGTATTACACATGAATATTCTTTAAAACGGAAAGATATTAATGGGTTAATTTAATCACTTTCCATTGGTTAAACGGTTGCGGCTTAACAGAAAGGTGTAGATTAAATTCTTCCAATAAATAGCGGGGTGATTCAGGTTATCAAGGAACTCCAATTGATTATGGCAGAAATCCACAAATGCCAAGGTTACCAGAAGGAGATGCCCCAATATTCGTTGAATATGAGGACAATTGCAATTCGCAACATCTCCAATCCAATAAATACGCGGTTGGCTATCTGTCTTCCTGAGTGTGTAGCAAGAAAATTCCAATTTTTTTGAAACCAACTCAGTAATTTCCCTCTTCTTTCCATGTTGGTATTAAAATAAGGCTGTCAAACAGGACAGCGACACCCTGCCCATCACCAAACCCTTGACGGCTAACACTGCGGAGATAAATATGACATCCAATTCTTACATTCCAGAAAGCGCAATTGCCATCACTGCCCATCCGGATGATGCAGAATTTTTATGTACGGGGACTATGGCACGCTGGGCTAGAGCCGGGTCGCGCTGCGCCTATATCCTGTGCACCAGCGGGGATGTCGGAATCGACGACATCGGTTTAACCCGTGAAGAGGTGACCCGCATCCGCGAGGAAGAGGCAAAAATTGCTGCAAAGATCGCCGGTATCCAGGAAGTGGTCTTCCTGCGTGAGCCGGATGGACTGCTGGAAGCCAGCCTGGAATTACGCAAGAAACTGGTGCGTGAGATCCGCCGTTTTCGCCCTGAAGTAGTAATTTGCGGAGACCCTACGGCATTCTTTATGAGCGAGGACTACATCAACCACCCCGACCACCGCGCCGCGGCACTGGCAAGCCTGGAGGCAGTCTTTCCAGCAGCCGGCCAGCCGCTGCTTTTTGCAGATTTGGAGAAAGAAGGGCTGCAAGCCCATAAACCGCGCAAGGTCTACATCATGGCTACTCTCCAACATGACCACTATGAAAGCATCGATGAAACGATAGAGATCAAAATCAATGCCCTCCGGGCCCATAAAAGCCAGATGGGGGACTGGGACCCGGAAGAGAGAATGCGTGAATGGGGGGCTGAAACCGCACAAGGTAAAGAAATGCGTTACGCGGAAGCTTTCCGGGTGATAACCCTGGTGGACGACGAAAGCTGGGCAAAAAATCATCCCCAGCATAAACCCGGTTAGGGAAAAATCACCGCCTTAGTTGTTCTTGCCTTGCCAGCAATTCATCCTTGAAAAAGGAACAGACGGGAATATTAAAACCTGTTGACCAGGCAGGTTTTTTTATACTATAATATTCAATAATTGAGTATTCAAGGTATGAGTATGCGGCAAAGAAAACATGCACTCCAGACAATTGATACCATCCTGCTTGGGCTGCTTTCCAGGCAGCGCATGCACGGCTATGACCTGTACAAAGAATTGGCCAGGCTGGAAGGCGTTGGCATGATCTGGCGTATCAAACAGAGCCTGGTATATGCCAATTTAGACAAATTGGAAAGAGAAGGACTGCTGGAAGGGCAGCGGGTTCAGGCAGAGACCAGGCCGGACCGCAAGGAATACCAGCTCACCCCGGCTGGAAAAGAGGTTTTCCTGCGGTGGGTCAGCCACCCCGTACAACACGGGAGGGAAATGCGCCAGGATTTTCTGGCACGGCTATATTTTGCGCGCTTCATCAGCCATAAGACGGTCATGAATTTACTGGAGGGGCAGCGCTCAGCCTGTAAGCAGTGGCTGGAAGACTTCGATCTGGCGTATCCAAAATTGAATGACGATCAAGTCTTTGAAAAACTTGTTATCCAGTTTCGTATCCAGCAAACAGATGCCATGCTTAAGTGGCTGGATACCTGTCAAAATCAGCTCATGCAGGAGATAGATTATGAAAAGACAAATAGCGGCATATAAAATCGTATTCCTGTCCCTGATGGTCCTATGCCTGGTCACCGCCTGCGGGGGACAGGCGTCCACCCCGATAACACAACAGGAATCCATTAACACCACGCCCGAAGTGACACCGGCCAGTCCTGCTGAAGCAATAACCTTAACGGATGCGCTCGACAGGGTCGTTACCCTGGAAGAACCTCCCCGCCGCATTGCCCTGGCAGGGCGTTCGCTGGCCATTCTTGGAGATGCCGTATACCTGTTTCCTGAGGCAGTCGAACGCCTGGTGGTGACGGGCAAAGCCAGCCAGGACACAGCCCAGTTTGAAAGCCTGATTGACCCAGCCTATGCTGAAAAAGCCGTACTGGAATCAGAGGTAAGTGCCGAACAGGTTGCAGCATATAATCCGGACCTTGTTTTATTAAAAAGTTCCATGGCAGAAAGCCTGGGGACATCCCTGGAGACACTTGGCATTCCAGTGGTATATCTCGATTTTGAGACACCGCAGCAGTATGAACGAGATTTAACCAACCTGGGGATCCTCTTCCAAAATGAAGAAAGGGCTGCAGAATTAATCGCCTACTACCAGCAGCACTTGAATGAAGTCCAGGAACGGTTGGAAGATGTACCGGCAGAACAAAAACCGAAGGCGCTGCTCATCTATTACAATGACCGAGATGGAAGCATTGCTTATAATGTTCCGCCTATGAACTGGATTCAAACCCAGATGGTGGAAACCTCCGGGGCTGAACCGGTCTGGAAGGAAGCCCAACTTGGAAACGGCTGGACAAAAGTCAATTTTGAACAGATAGCCGTTTGGGATCCGGAGCAGATTTACCTGGTGGCATACTTCAACAATCCCGAAGAAATCACTGCCAATTTAAAGAACGATCCCCAATGGCAGGAACTTACTGCCGTTAAGAACGGCAAACTATATGCCTTTCCCAAGGATTTCATCAGCTGGGACCAATCCAACCCGCGCTGGGTGCTGGGATTGATGTGGCTGGGCGCTACGGCCCACCCGGAACAATTTGCCGACTTCGACCTCCAGGAGGAAATGCGCTACTTTTTTGAGGATATCTACAAAATCAGCCCGGAAATTTACCGGGAGACGATCCTTCCCCGCCTGCAAGGAGATATAAACTGACTCCACCCGGTATCGAATCCAGCCTCACACCCCGTAACGATATCCTGACCAATAAACTACCCTTGCAGAGAAAATTGACATTGGCATGGATTCTTCTTCTGGTTATCCTGGTTCTGTCGCTGTTTATCGGCCGTTATCCGGGCCTGCAGATGCTTTCCCCGTCTCTTTTCTTAGAGGATGAACTGGCACAGAAACTTGTGGTCAATTTGCGCCTGCCGCGGCTGCTCAGTGCCATGCTGCTGGGAATGTCCATCTCGGCAGCGGGCGCAGTTTTCCAGATGATATTCGGGAACCCGCTGGTTGAGCCGGGTTTCCTGGGTGTTTCCCAGGGAGCGGCATTTGGTGCGGCTTTAAGCATTCTCTTTTTAAGTGGTACCGCCTGGTTTAATCAAGGATCAGCGGTAGTATTCGCCCTGCTTGGCCTGGGATTTTCCTACTTTCTCGCCCACAGGGTCCGTTTCGGCGGCTGGGTGCTGCGCCTGGTTTTATCCGGAATTGCAGTATCGGCACTTTTCTCATCCGGACTGGGGGTGCTGAAATACCTGGCTGACCCACTCAGCCAGCTCCCGGAGATTACCTTCTGGCTGCTGGGAGGACTGAGCGGTGCGTCCTGGAAAGAATTGCAAAGCATCCTGCCCCTGGTGCTGGTTGGCCTGGTGGTGATGTACCGCATGCGCTGGCGCTTAAATTTGCTCTCCCTGGAGGATGAGGTGGCTTCTTCCCTGGGAGTTGCCGTTACCCGTGAACGCACCCTGCTGCTGGCTGCCGCTGTAGGTGCAACAGCAGCCGTGATTTCAATATCCGGAATGGTAACCTGGGTTGGCCTGATCATACCCCACCTGGCGCGGCGTTTATTCGGCACCAGCGGGCAGTTTTCCATTCCTGCGGCAATGGTTATGGGCGGCATCTTCACCGTAATATGTGATGACCTGGCGCGCACACTGCTCGCCGGAGAAATCCCTCTTGGCATCCTGACCTCCTTTATAGGGGCACTTTCCTTTATCGTTCTGATGGTCAATCGCCAGATCAAGGTGCAGCGATGACGGACTGCCTGCTTAGTTTTGAAGATATCCAATTCGCCTATTCACCCAGCGGGAAACAGGTCATCAAAAACCTGTCGCTGACCGTGGCAGAAAATACAATTACGGCGATCCTGGGTCCCAACGGCAGCGGAAAAACAACCCTGCTCTACCTGGCATTGGGTTGGCTAAAGCCCTTCGCCGGGGATATTAAACTGGATGGAAAAGCGCTTCAATCCTACACCCGCCGGGAACTGGGACAGTGGCTGGGCCTGGTTCCGCAAAATGAGCACATACCGTTTGAATTTTCGCTGCTGGAATATGTCGTACTGGGACGATCACCCCACCTCAAACCCCTGGAGATGCCGGGGGATAGAGACTGCCAGATTGCCATGGAAGCCCTGCAAAGGGTGGGCATGTCTGATTTATACAACCGGTCCATTACGAGTTTAAGCGGCGGCGAACAGCAGCTGGTAACTGTGGCCAGAGCCCTGGCCCAGCAGCCGCGCTTCCTGCTCCTGGATGAACCGACTGCCCACCTAGACCTTAATAACAAAATCAAGCTGATCACATTGCTTGGTGAGCTGGCCGCCTCAGGGGTCACAGTGCTCCTGACCACCCATGAACCGGAGGTGGCTGCGGCGATCGGCACCCACCTCGTATTAATGCGGGATGGTATGGTGCTGCATCGGGGAACCCTTGACCATATCCTTACCAGTGAGGCCTTGAGCGAGACGTATCACGTACCCGTCAGGGTCAGGGAATTGGATGGAAAAAAGGTGGTGCTTTGGATGTAAATCAATACCCGGGGAATGTGATCCTCCTAACGGGGAAGAGCGGCAGCGGCAAAACCACGCTCTGTTCCATGATGGCTGAAAATGCCCACCGGGTTAAATGGCAAGTGGGCGGGGTATTATCACCGGCGTTATTTATCAAGGGTCAAAAGGCAGCCATTGAAGTCATCAACCTGGCCAGCGGCAGACGGGGTAAACTTGCCCGCCTCAGGCAAAGCGGGGATGAAGGCATCCTCACCGCCCACTGGACTTTCGATGCGCAGGCGCTGGAATGGGGAAATGCTGGCCTGGAAGAAGCCGTTCCATGTGACCTGCTGGTGGTGGATGAATTAGGTCCCCTGGAACTGCTCAGGGGGCAGGGATTGACCGCTGGATTGGAGGCTGTTGACAGCGGGTTGTTCACCCTGGCACTGGTTGTTGTACGGCCGGTACTGCTGGAGGTTGCCTGTAAACGCTGGCCGCATGGCAGGATAATCACAATTAATGCCCCTTACGAAGCAGCCTCGCTTTCGCAAACATTATGGCAGGAGTATGGGATATAATTTCCCGGGGGTTTTATCCAACCCGGCATTGAAGCCATCAAACGAAAGGTAATTTATCCACTAACAGGAGCAAGCAATGGGCAAAATTGATTCCAATTATGGTTTAAGTACACTGGTAACTCACCTGGGGGAAGGTGAAAACCCGCACCTGGCTCACGTCATGCCGATTTACCAGACCTCAACCTTTGACTTTGAGAATGTGCAGAGCGGGGTTGATATCATGCAGCGCAAAAAGCCAGGGTATTTTTACACGCGTTCCGGAAACCCGAACCTGGCACACTTTGCCAGGAAAATCGCTTACCTGGAAGGGTTGGACCTGATCCGCAGCCAGGCCCAAAAACATGAAGAGGAGGTTGTTGGAGGACAGGTTTTTGCCTCCGGGATGGCAGCCATCAGCAGTGCTATCTTGAGCCTGGTAAAATCCGGGGATACCATCATCAGCCAGAAAGACCTCTACAGCGGCACTTATAATTTGCTTATCGACATCGCTCCCCGATATAAAATCAATGTCGTCTGGCTGGACAGTACCTCGCCGGAAGCTTGGGAAGAAGCATTCAGGAAACACCCCGATGCTAAAATTGCCTTCACAGAAACACCGGTCAATCCCACCATGGCCATCGTTGACCTGAAAGCAGTTGCCGGGATTGCCCACCGCCACCAGGCCTGGGTGTTGATTGACAACACCTTTGCCACACCATACTGCCAGCGGCCCCTGACCCTGGGAGCGGACGTGGTGCTGCACTCCACCACCAAGTACTTATCCGGGCACGGCTTGATCATCGGCGGCATCGTGGTGACCCCGCACACGGAATGGCTGCATGGGGACCTGCGCAATTACCTATCCACCCTGGGCGGAGCCGAAAGCCCGTTTGACGCCTGGCTGGCCAATACCGGATTAAAGACATTTGAGATCCGCATGCAGCGCCACTGCGAGAATGCCATGCAGATTGCGCGTTACCTGGAAGGTCACCCCAAAGTATCCAAGGTTCTCTATCCCGGGCTTGAGAGCCACCAGGATCATGAATTAGCCAGGTCACAAATGCTGCAGTTCGGTGCGATGATGTCCTTTGAACTGAAGGGCGGTTTCAATGCCGGCGTAAAAATGATGGAGCGGGTGCGGGTGTGCACCCTGGCGGTGAGCCTGGGAGATGTCGATTCGCGGGTATCCCACCCTGCCAGCATGAGCCACTCGAATATTCCCCCGGAAGAACGTCAGAAAATCGGGATAAGCGACGGGATGGTACGTTTCTCCATCGGGATCGAAAATGCTGAAGATATCATTGCCGACCTGGAACAAGCCATGGAGGATTAATGCAGCCCGATCAAAAACCCCATGTTGTTGTCGTAGGGGCGGGTTTCGGGGGATTACAGGTGGTGCGCGGGTTGAAGAATGCTCCGGTCAGGGTCACGCTGATTGACCGCAACAACTACCACCTCTTTCAGCCGCTGCTGTACCAGGTGGCGACAGCCGGTGTATCCCCCAATGAAATTGCCTATCCCCTGCGAGCCACCCTGCGCAATCAAAAAAACGCCGATTTCTGCCTGGCCGATGTGGAGGGGATTCAACTGGATGAAAAAAGGCTGCAGACAAGCCGGGGAATAATCCCTTATGACTACCTGGTGCTGGCTGCCGGCGGCAGTACGAACTTTTACGGATTGGACTCTGTTGCACAGCATGCTTTTGGATTAAAAAATTTACAGGATGCGGTGCGAATCCGCAACCATATTCTGTCCCTGTTTGAGCTAGCCAACCAGCAAACTGACCCGGAAATTCGCAAGAGGCTGCTCACGTTCATCATTGCCGGCGGCGGACCCACCGGCGTAGAGTGTGCCGGTGCCATCTCAGAATTAATTAACCTCGTGCTGCGCAAGGATTACCCTGGCCTGAACGATCAGACTGTACGGGTAATCCTGGTGGAGATGACGGACAAACTGCTTTCGGCAATGCCTGCCAAACTGAGCGAAGCCACCCGGAGAATTCTGCAGGATAAAAAGCATGTTGAGGTTCTCCTGCATAAAGCCCTTGCAGATTATGATGGTGAAACGGCAACATTCAGGGATGGCGAAATAATAGCGGCACGAACCTTGATCTGGGCAGCGGGCATCAAACCAGCTGCCCTTTTTGACAGCATGGATGTCAAAAAAGAAAGGGGCGGCACCATCCTTGTACAGCCAACCCTGCAGATCCCCGGGTATGCAGAAGTTTTCGCCATCGGGGATGCGGTTTACTTTGAACAGGATGGCAGCCCCCTGCCAATGGTAGCTCCTGTTGCCATGCAGCAGGGGCGGCATGCTGCCAGGAATCTCATCGGGCTGATACGGGGGGAAAATATCACGAATTTCCGCTATAAAGACCCGGGTACAATGGCAACCATAGGCCGCAACCAGGCAGTTGCCAGGCTTGGCAGGTTTAATTTTTCAGGATTTTTTGCCTGGCTGGCATGGCTTGGGGTTCACATCATGCAGTTAATCGGATTTCGCAACCGCATCATCGTCCTCATCAACTGGGCATGGGACTATTTTTTCTACGAGCGGGCAGTGCGCATCATCAGCCCGGAATAAGACAACCTTCGATCCCCGAAATATGCAGATTATTCAAGATGGGTTTCTCATATGACATTATCAATTCTAATTGATGACAAATATCCTCTTAAATATATAATTTGAACCACCCATGTGGGGTATAATTCAAGGGAATTTATAACCTAAAGGATTTCAAATGAATCAAGAAGATAAATTGTTGACTGCCCTGCGGCAGGTCATTGACCCAGAAATTGGAAAGAATATCGTCGAATTGGGCATGGTACGTGATTTGAGCCTGGATAAAAATGGAATTGTTTCTTTCACGCTGGCTCTTACCACCCCCAAGTGCCCGCTGAAAAACCAGTTATCCAGCGAGGCACGCAAAGCCCTGCTGGCTGTGGATGGTGTTAAAGATGTGCAGATCACCTTTGGAGAATTGAGCGAGGAAGAGAAACGGGCAATCTTCATTAAGAATAAACCCCAACTGCCCTCACTGGCTCAATTTAATCAGATCGGACGGATAATTGCGGTGATGAGCGGCAAAGGCGGGGTTGGAAAATCCACTGTTTCGGCGATGCTGGCCAGCGCGCTGCAAAAACAGGGAGAGACAGTGGGCATCCTGGATGCAGACCTTACCGGGCCAAGTATTCCCAAGCTTTTTGGCCTTCCCCCGGGCGGGCTGCGCGGGAATGATCAGGGAATTTTACCCTCTGTGACAAAAACAGGGATCAAAGTGGTCTCGGTTAACCTGCTCCTCCAGGAAGAGGATGTTCCTGTAATCTGGCGGGGGCCGGTCATTTCCGGGACGATAAACCAATTCTGGAACCAGACAATCTGGGGGTGCCTCGATACGTTGATTGTGGACCTTCCACCCGGAACCTCGGACGCTACGCTGACTGTGCTGCAGTCTATCCCGCTTACCGGAGTGCTGATGGTAACCACCCCGCAGCAGCTGGTTTCCATGGTGGTTCGCAAAGGGGTACGTATGGTCCAGCAGTTAAATATTCCCATCATCGGCCTGGTCGAAAACATGAGCTATTTCCAATGCCCGGATGACAGCAGAATTTTCTCCATCTTTGGTGAAAGCCACGCCGAAGAAATCGCCAACCTATCGGGAGCCCCTGTCTTCGTCCGTTTACCAGTTAACCCGCAGATATCCACCCTTTGCGACAGCGGGCAGGTGGAAGAAGTGAATTTACCAGAGATGGAAAAACTGGTAAAGATGATTTCACAAACTGCTATCGCCCCAAGCAACAACTGACATCCTTTCCCACTAAATAAAATGACCTCCTCCATTTCTTCCTCTGGGGGAGGTTTTTTTTGAGCAACCTGGATCAGGCAAACAAATCTAGCTGCCGCAAATCTACCGGCTCGTTATTGTAATCATGAATGCCAGGCCAAGGAGTGCAATACACAGGGCAGTGATGATGAAAATTCCTTGCTGATAGGCGATGAAAGCAAATAGTGGGCTCAAGATATACAAAAGCAGCGCCAATCCCTGCAGCCCGAACCATCCGGGTTCACAAACAATTTTCTTCATTTCCCTACCTTACACAGACAGATTCATTACTAAGCTATTTGAATCAATAATAACGTGATGATGGCACTGAAAACGATAAGCAGCAGCCCATAAACCAGCATTTCCCGGATGACTTTACCTTCTTTTCCGCTAAGACCCACTGTGCTGCAACCGACAATCACCTTGGCGGGTGCCATGATGCTTCCCAGGGCTCCGCCGGTGGTTTGGGCCGCCAGGATCATGGTTACACTCAACCCCAGCAGTTCTGCCGTATTCTGCTGGAGGACCGCAAAGAGTACGTTGGAGTTGTTGTTGCTGCCGGTGATAAATGCACCCAATGCACCAATAAATGGCGATACCAGGGGATATAACGCCGGACCAACACCTTCACTGAGACCCAGCGCTAAAAGGTTCGTCATCCCTGTATGAAACATGATCGTTGCCATGGCGACCATGGTGACAATGCCCAGGCTGGATTTTACTGCCCCGCCTGTCATGCCCTTAAATATTTTGCGTGGGGCTCCTGCCTGGTAACAACCCGCAATACTATAGACCAGGAAGGCGGCCAGGGATGTGTATAAAAGGATGGCGCCAGGATGCACGAAGATGCTGATCTGCCTGCCTAATTCTGCCGGCGTCTCCCAGCCAGTGGATGTCATCACTTGCGGGAATTGGATGGATAGTGTCGCCTGATTCATGATCAATTTTACTTCCGGGATCAGGTTTACGGTGAAGGCCAGCAGGATCAAGATCAGGTAGCCCGAGACCGCAACCCACAGGGACTGCCGGCAGGCGGGGGTGTCAGATTTGGCCGGTTTTTCATCATGATTCCGGTACAGCGGCAGGCGGGTCAGGGCAACCCCTGCCAGCAGTCCTGCCATCCCACCGCCAACTGCTCCAAGCACCCAGACTCCATTGACGGCAATCAGGTACTGCACCGTTCCCATTACGGCTCCCAGGATGATCACTGCGGGTAAGGTATGCCGCAGGCCGCGCCATCCCCCGGCGACAAAAGCCACCATGGCACCGCAAGGAATTGCCGACAAACCCAACAGCAATGCGGCATCCGGGGCAAGCATCTCCGGAGGCAGCCCGGTGAGCGCACTCGTGACCATGAACGAGGTACCCATGGACCCGAAACTGACTGACCAACCCGTACCAATTGAAGCCATGACCACCGCCTGGATCGGGTTGAAACCGAGTCCTACAAGCAGGGGTGCCGTGATAGCCACTGGGACTCCAAATCCACCGACACCTTGCAGAAACGAGGCAAATACCCACCCCACCAGCAGTCCCTGCATGGTTTTGTCTCCGGTCAGCCGGCTTAGAGCCCCTCCAATGACAGATATGGCGCCAGCCTCATTGGAAACATGAAAAAAAAGCAATGCCATCCAGATGATATACAGGACATCCAGGGTGAGCAGGACAGATTTAGCCTGGGATACGATTAAAAGATCAAGATTGGCACCGAAAAAGGCTAATGCTACAACCACCGCAGCCAACCAACTGGCCGCACCTGCCCGGCTGCCACTCCAATGGAACCCCAACATCAAGATAAGAATGACCAGGATCGGGGAAAAAGCCAGCAGCCAGTTGAGCGGTGATAACGTCATGAAAAACAATTTCTCCAGAGAATGATCCATCAAAGTTGGGAGTATTATAATCCTGCGCTTATCCAATCCGGATTTATTGCCGCTTGAAAAATTAACCCTTTCCCCATACAATGAAATTAACTTACCTATTTCTGAAAGATATGGGCTGGACCTATGAAAAATGACCGTTTCTTAATCTCCATTCTGATAGGGATTCTACTGATTATCCTGATCGCCCTGGGTTTATATTTCCAACGCCAGGCTGTGCCAAGCTACAGGGACGGGAGCAACCCGGATGATATCGTCCACAATTATGCGCTCGCCCTGGCGCAGGAGGATTATGAGAAAGCGTATGGCTACCTGGCTGAAAATAAATTGAAACCGGAGTTTGATACCTTCCGGCGGGCCTTCCTCTCCGGGGAACTCAACGCATCCAATTCCAGCCTGAGAACCGACCAGGGAGAGATTGTGAAGGAAGAGGCTCTCGTTCCGGTGACCGTACTGCAGGCCGGGGGCGGTCTTTTCGGCGATATCTTCAGGACGGAATACACTGCAATTTTGGTCCTCCAGGACGGGGAATGGAAAATTAAAGACCTGCCCTACCCCTACATGAACTGGAACTGGGTTAACCCCCCAACCCCTGAAGAACAAATCAAGCAGGGAAACTAAACACCTGATGAAAGCGCCTTACTGCAGGCAAACTTAAGGAATCCGCATGCGAACTGTCCGCCGACTTTATTTTTACCTGGTCACATTCATCAGCCTGGAGGCGATGCTTTGGGGGCTGATCCAGCTCGTGCGCACCTACACCGAAAACTTTTCGGGCACATTCGGAACGAACCTGCTCGCCAGAGGTTTATCGCTGGTCCTGGTCGGGCTGCCGGTGTTCTGGCTGCACTGGTCAAAAGTCCAGAAAGACGCCCAACACGAGGAAGAAGAACAAACATCCCTCATTCGAGCCGTCTTTTTATACGGGGTGCGCCTGGCTACGCTGATCCCCGTTTTCCAGAACCTGCTTGCCATAGCAGACCGTACCATTCTCTCCCTGCTTGGGATTTCCTCCAATCTGGCGTGGATTGGCTCTGACCAAAATTTGTATGACAACCTTATTGCCATCGTCATCAATCTGCTGGCATGGTTTTATTTTGGAAAAATCCTGCAGAAGGAGGCAGCCTCGCCTCACCTGGAGCTGATCGAAACACGGCGGGTTTACCGGGCAGTGTGGATACTCTATGGATTAATCCTGACCCTGGCTGGAATGCACCAGGTTTTACGGTTTGTCTTCTCCATGGCGGGAGAGGTGAATGTACTCTTTGGACCCTGGTTGGGAAATGGAATTGCCCTGGTTTTGGTGGGGTTACCCATCTGGCTTTATCACTGGGATGTTTTCCGCCGCACGGTGTCCGAGCCCGGGGAAAAAGAATCGCTGCTGCGCATGGGTTTGCTGTTCTTAATTACCCTGGTCGCAGCCACCACATCCGTTTTGGCGCTGGCAAATATCATAACCGGGGCGGTGCGCTGGCTGCTTGGTGAGCCAAATAGCCTGGGTAGTTTCCTCAGCCAGGAGGCAAATTCCCTGGCGGTCTTAATCTCATTTTCCACTTTATGGGCTTACTACGGCCGTGAACTGACAGGATTAATCTCCCTGTTATCCGACCCGGACCTTGCTGCTAAACGGCAGCGATTGTATAAGACCATCCTGTCCCTGATCGGGGTCATTGCGGTGTACTTTGGAACATGGCTGGCAATGGATACGATCATCATCATGCTGCTTGAAGATATCCCTGCCAGTGAAATTTTACGCGGCCAGATCGGGAGAGGCATTGCATCCATCCTGGTCGGGCTGCCATTGTGGTTAAAGACATGGCTGCCGCTGCAAGAAGAAGCCAGCCAGCCAGGGGAAAAGGGAAACCTTGCCCGCCAGTCAACCGAACGCAGGGCTTATCTTTATCTGATCCTGTTTGCAACGGTAATCGGAGGCATGTTTGCTGCGGGGTGGCTGCTGTATTTTATCATCAGCAGCCTGCTGGGAGGAATCCCCAAGGATTTCTGGATTGAGGTTGCCCACCGGGTCTGGCTGCTTGGGCTGACAGTGACCTGGCTGATTTACCATTTGAACATCCTGCGCAAGGATGATCGTTTAATCGCCGCCACCAAGGTTCAAAAACAAGCCATTTTTCCAACCTTAATCTTCCAGGGGAGCGAAGGAGCGGATTTTTCAGCCCTGCTCCTTAGCAGGCTGCAGCGCCAGATGCCGCGCCTTCCAGCAGCCGTCTGCAACCTGGAAAGCGACTGCCTGGATGATACGGTTTCCGCCACAAAACTGGCTGTCCTGCCGGTAAACCTGGCAGCCAACCCGCCGGAATCGCTGAGGACCTGGCTGGCTCAGTTTAGTGGAGAACGCATTCTGGTGCCGTTGGCTGAGGAGAAATGGATTTACCTCGGGTCTGGCCAGCGCTCACAAGAGCAGCTGACAAACGATACCATCCGGGTAATCCGCCAGGTGGTGGAAGGGGAAAAGGTGCAGGGCGGAGCATCACCCGGCGGATGGAATTTGGTCGGGATAATCCTGGCCTCCCTGTTTGGATTATTCATATTATTCAATTTACTGGGGCTGCTGTTTTCTTCTTTCGATTAGCGTCCACCAGCCTCCATGCGAAAGCCACTCCGTAACCCACCCGGCATCCATCCTGGCCAGGCGCTTCTTTTTCAGGTTCTCCTTCATGATCCAGCGGATATCCTTATCCGGGCAAGCGAACCACTTCTCCAGGTAAGCTTTGCCATCCTCCGGCAGCGCCGCGGCAGCCACGCTCCAGCCGTAGCCTAACGCCTGGCGCAGCACCCGGAAATCATCCCCCCTGCGGTCCGTCATGCTTAATATGGCGGCGGTGATTTCATCCAGCACAGCCAGGACCGCCCGGGCATTCATTGGGTCAACCAGAAGGGCGGGCTCACACAGGCCTGCCACAACTGCCCGCTGCTCAAGCAAAGTTCCATCACGCCAGCGGTGCATTTCAGCCAGCAGAAGCGGCATATCCTGCCTGCCGCAGCGCTGCAGGGCAATGGCAACGGCTTCGCGCACCCGCCAGCGGGGATCTGAAGCCTGGCGGCGCAGCACCGCCCAATATTCTGTTTTGCCTTCGACCAGCAGCCTGCCCAGCCCGGCTGTCCCGCACACCGGCAGGTATTCCTCTGCAGACCCGTAAGGGGCCATCTCGGGGGTGATGGCCAGGTAGCGCAGGAAAAGCTGCTCGCTGCCCAGGTCAGCCACCGCCTGCAGCAGTTCCAGGTTGGCACGCGGCCCGGGCAGGGCGGATTCCTGCAGCAGGTAGGCGTCCCAATCCTGCATTCCCTGTAGTTGGATTTTATACTGTTCGACCTTGTTCATAGGCCTCCTGTGAAAAACAGCCTCCCGCCGAAACTCACCAGGATGCGCATCCCTTTATATCCCGGACTGGATTTCAACGACATGCCCTTCCGGGTCATGGATCAGGAATACCCGGATTTTTTCTTCGGGGATGGTCTTGATATCCCGGAAAATTTCCACCTTTTTTGCCTTGATGAATTCGTACCAGGCATCCACATCCGGGACCCGGTAGCACAGGATGATGGGCTTTGTGGCGCTGGCTTTATGAAAACCGCGGGCTTCATCCACCAGGCCGACATAGCCATTGGCGGACGCCTGGTAAATCTTGCAAAAGCCCTGGTCAATGGCCAGGGAAAATCCCATCACATTCTCATAAAAATCCATCGCTTTCGGCAAGTCCTTAAAATAGATGAAGGTAATCGCCATATCCACACCCGGGTTTCGGTTGGTTAACTGGTTCCATAAGATTCTCCTGTTTCTTGAAATGGTTTTGCAGCATTCCTGGGATAAGCAGCCCCTTGCTGCCTTTCAAATGCTGCATCGTTGTGTGCTTGAAAATTATAACAAATGCGGGGCTGCGGGGTATGGATGATGCCTTGATATTTGGAAATCTGCCCTGTGGAATGCCGCTGCTGCGGCGTAAGGGACGTTGACCTGCAAATTGCGTGGAGGGGCTGGTCCCAGCGGCGATGGAGGAAGGGACTGACCGACACCTGTTATCGTTCAGGCAGGGGGGGTGACTTAAAACAAACGAATCCATTTGCGTTGATAAGAAATTATGGACTGCGGGCGGTGCCGGACTGGATTACCCCAAAAGGGGCTAGCCCTGCCACCCTGCCAGGTGAGGGCAGGACCTTCGGCTGCGCGTCCCACAAGGGGACTAGCTTCGCGTCGTCGCCAAAACCGACACGCGTGCCATTTCTTTAAGGGGATGGCGGAGATGGCGGTTCCTGCCTCTGCTATCCTGCCAGGTACGGGCAGGACCTTCGCGGTGAGCATGCGGGCGTCCCGGTTCACCCGGATAAAGGGATGGGAGGTCACCTCCACGAAGATGCAGTCGAAGCTGCGGCGGCAGATGGGAGGCCCTGCCTGGTGCAGGTCCTGCGACGCGCAGCTAGAGCTGTTGGCAGGGTGGGAGGGGACACCGGATTCGTTGAGATCGAAATCGAGGTTGAGATCGGGGGCGGGCATAGGATGTATGTTCTATTATAGAGGGGGAGAGGTGAAAGGAGTATGTTTGGGGGGATTTTGGTGGAGGGTTTCTATCCGGAGAGGAATTTAGCGAGGTTAATGGTTTATTAAATCAAATTCATATGTATAATATTAACTGTACTTATAACTAATACCAGTTAATATCAGGCAATTAATAATGACAGAAAATGCCGTAGACCGGGCGATAAAGTTATTCAGGGAACACCATGGCTTCCTACGCATGCAGCAGGCAAGCCGGCTTGGGATTTCTCCACGAACGCTCTACCGGATGCAGGATAACGGGCTTGTCGTCCGAGAGAGCCGGGGAATATACCGGCTGGCTGATGTGGAGCCCGGTGTAAACAATGACCTGGTGCAGGTGGCTTTGGGAATTCCCAAAGGAATAATCTGCCTGATTTCGGCGCTTATGTTTCACGGGCTGACCACCCAGATTCCCCGCCAGGTTTTTGTGGCCCTGCCTATCGATGCTGAAAAACCCCGCCTTGAATACCCACCGCTCAGGCTTTTCTGGATGTCTCAAAATGCTTATTCAGCCGGGATTGACACCCACGTACTGGAGGGAATCCCGGTAAAGATATATGGGGTAGAGAAAACCGTGGCAGATTCCTTCAAATTCCGCAACAAAACCGGGCTGGATATAGCGCTTGAAGCGCTGCGTGAATACCGCAAAACGGAAGGATTTAATGTGGAAAGGCTGCTCTATTATGCCCGGATTGACCGTGTGGAGCGGATCATCAAGCCTTACCTGGAGGCAATGTTGTGAGCAACGTAAAAAATCAACCGGCATCTATCCGCCACCGTCTCCTAAATAATGCCCGTGGAACAAACCGGCCATTCAATGAAATCATCCAATATTACACGATTGAGCGTTTTCTCTACCGGTTATCCAAATCTGGGTATGCCGATAAATTCATCCTGAAGGGAGCCCTGATGTTCCGTGCCTGGGGTGCATCACAATACCGCCCTACCCGGGATATTGATTTTTTGGGATTTACCACCAATGAGCTGGAAGCAGCCGCGAGACTATTCCGGGAAATTTGTTCCCTGGAGGTGCAGCCTGACGGGATTACATTTGACGATCAGACAGTGCTTTGCTCACGGATCAAAGAAGATGCAGATTATGAGGGAATCCGCGTAAACCTTACTGGATACCTGGGTAAAGCCAGGATCCCGCTGCAGATTGATGTTGGATTTGGTGATTCCGTCTACCCGGCGCCGATCTGGCTGCTGTATCCGGCTATCCTCGACATGCCTGCACCGCGCCTGCGGGGTTATCCGCCGGAGAGTGTCGTGGCAGAAAAATTTCAGGCTATGGTTTTCCTCGGCAGTGTTAACAGCAGGTTGAAAGATTTTTATGATTTGTGGCTCCTGGCAGATCAGTTTGTATTTGACGGCCAAAAATTACAGGAAGCAATCTCCCATACATTCAAGCGGAGGAACACTATCCTCCCTCAAGAAATTCCCGTTGGACTTAACAAGGCTTTTGCGACTGAGAAAGAGGTTCAATGGCGTGCGTTCATCCAGCGCTCCCACCTGGCACATGCACCCCGTTCTTTGGAGGATGTTGACCAGGTTCTGACCAGATTACTGCTGCCGCTGCTGGAAAGCAGCGCTTCTGGAAAAGTGTTCAACGGAACCTGGATGCCGGGAGGTCAGTGGGATCTCAGGTAGGGGATGCCGCCGGCCTTTTCGAAGCGCTGGGCGAGGTTGGTGGCGGCAAAGGTATTGTAAATGGCTTGCGGGGTGACGGGCGAGCCATTATGGTAGAGGACCTGTGGTGCAATCCTGTTGTGCTGTCGCGACAGGACAAGCTTCCGGATGGAGCGGTGAATATCGAGCTCAAAATCATCGACATCCAGCCCGGCGATGAGCTCAGCGGCGCGCTGCGGCCGGGCGAGGAGCAGCCCGACGACGCGAAGCTAGTCCCCGATGGGACGACGCGCAGCCGAAGGTCCTGCCCTCATTTGGCAGGGCTAGTCCCGGACGAAGGGAGTGGACGACGCGCAGCCGAAGGTCCTGCCTGGAATGGTACAGAAAAAGTGGACACGATTAATGTCCTGAAGATTCAAATTCAAATGGGCTAAGGTAGCCTAAAGACGAATGTAACCTTTGGCGATTGTACCAAACCTCGATGAATTCAAAGATGGTCGTTCGCGCTTTGGCTTTTGTTTCAAATTGTTTATAGGCACATTCTCCTTTCAACGTAGCATGGAAACTTTCCATGACCGCATTATCATAACAATTACCTGTGCCGCTCATGCTGATTTTACACAGTGCATTTTCCAACAGTTTCAGGTATGACTCGCTGGTATATTGGCTGCCCTGATCGGAGTGGTGTAATAGCTGAGCTGGTGGCTGCCGGTGCATCACAGCCATCTTCCAGGCTGTCTTTACCAGGTCCGTGTCCATACGATCAGCCATCGCCCAGCCCACCACCCGACGGGAATACAAATCAAGTAGTGAGGCAAAATACAACCAGCCTTCTGCTGTATCAATATAGGTGATATCCCCCACCCATTTCTCGTTTGGCCGGGAGGCGGCAAATTCCTGGTTGAGTAGGTTGGGAGCTGTTCTGGCTCCAGGCCGCTGTTTGGTGGTCTGGGGATGCCACTTGAGGACCCTGAGAGGCACCAATTGATCCTTTTTCATCAATCGGGCGATCCGATATCTCGAAAATGCATACCCTTGTCGACGCCAATAATGCTGAATTCGCAAGCTGCCATAGGTATGACGGCTGATCTCAAAAGCCTCACGGATTTTCGACAATAGCTCGAGGTTGGCTTCCTCTCTGTGGCTCATCGGACGCTTCTTCCAGGCATAATAACCACTTCGTTGTACTCCCAGTACCTTGCACATCCGCTTTACCGAGTATTCCTGCTCATGGGCTGCAATAAATCCATACTTCAGCCGCTTTTTCTTGAGAAAATGTTCAGCGCTTTTTTTAGGATCTCTCTTTCCTCCTCTACGTTTGATAATTCACGCTGTAAGCGACGTATTTCTGCCTTGGCTGCCTCCATATCACTGGGCCCGATTTGCGCTGGTTGTCCTTCTGTTTTCACGATTTGATATCGATCCCGCCATTTGAGCAATAACCCAGGGGTCATCCCCAGTTCCCGCTCAATCTGCCTTGAGTTTTTGTCGCCCCGCTTTAGGAGTTCCAATGCTTCCTGTTTGAACTCCGGTGTATATTCTCTATAATTCTTGTTACCCATGTCTGATCTCCTGTTATTTTGAGTTTACTGGATCAAGACATTTTCTGTGTCCACTTTTTCGCACAATTCCAGCCCTCCCCTGGCAGGGTGGCAGGGCTAGTCCCCTATGGGACGACGCACAGCCGAAGGTCCTGCCCTCATTTGGCAGGGCTAGTCCCGGACGAAGGGAGTGGACTACGCGAAGCTAGTCCCCTATGGGACGACGCACAGCCGAAGGTCCTGCCCTCATTTGGCAGGGCTAGTCCCGGACGAAGGGAGTGGACGACGTATAGCTAGTCCTGCCTGCCTTCGGCAGGGTGACGCTCTCCTCGGCTTCCAAGTTCCCGTAGGTCCTGCCTGATCCTGGCAGGGTGGCAAGGGGAGGCCGCCGTCGCTGAGATCGAAATCGAGATTGAGATCGGGGGTGACCATAGGATATATGTTCTATTATATGGGGGAAGAGGTGAAAGCTGAAAGGTGAAAGGAGTATGTTTTGAGGGATTTTCGGGGAGGGAGGACTGGTTTACCGTACCTGCAGCGATGACAAACTAAACTGTCGAAGATCCTGCCTTTTCCTGGCAGGGCGTGCGCCTATCCATTGAATACAACCCGGATAACCGGGACAGAGATGAAAACAATCCCGCCCGCAACTTCCGGCTGGGCGGGCACAGGCATAATCCCGGCATAAGGTACCCGCCACCCGCACGGAGAACCACTATTTTTCTATGTTCCGGTCAATCCATGGATGGGCTGTCATAACCAGATATCGAGTGGAACCCTATCCTACCACTGACCATATCCAACCCTCCCCCCTGACGGTTCACCTCAAACCGGGCATCCCTGCGTAAATAATCGATGCCAATTGTTAGGTTGAATGGAAAAAGTTCCGGAAGATGGAGCAGGTCATTAAACGGCAGCGCTTCGGACGGGTGGGCAAACAGGGCACAGCACAACAGCCAGCTCTGCACCTCATTGGAAGAGGAAAAATTTTTTAATTGTATGTGATATTGATTTTTCTTTTCCCCCGGTGTGAGAATGCCCCAATCGAGAAGAGATGCCAATACACGTTCCACAGAGCGATCCAGTCCGCCAAGGTGCCCGTAATCTCCAGCAATGCGGTCTTTAACCATCTTCCGGGTAACCATCTCTCCTGTGCGGCTGATCTGGCCAATGGCTGCCGTGCACTTCCGGAAAAAGGGGTAACAGATTAATGCCATGCCGTAGTGCAGCCACAATCGTTCCTGGGAGGAAGATAAGGTGTGAAATAAACCCAGGGCTTCCTGGCGAATACCTGGAGCGCTCTTTTCTGTTTTTACCCAGATAGCCGACAAGACATCGATCGTCTTTCGTTGGGCTTCAGACCCATGCATCAGGGCGAAATTGTTTCAGCTCAATCGCTGTCTGATTTCTGCTGGTTAATATTCTGAAGGCTAGGGACGCAGCTACATCTAGCCAATCAAGGAGAATCGTACGGCTAAATCCGAATCCCTTTATCCATTAAGTACTCGCTTTTTCTATTTGAACGAAAGGAACAATTACTTCTTCAATCGAGATTCCCCCGTGGGTGACCACAACTTCTCCCCAGGGAGCGAAAGCTGTTCGACCCGCTGGCATTAGGGCGGTCATCTGACCTGGCAGGAGTCCATCGTGCTCCCATAAAATGGTATCTGGAAATGTGTCTGAACCTGGACGGCTGCCAGACGATCCTGGTAAAGACGGGCACGTTTACCTCGGGTTTGCGCTAGCAGTCCTTCGGACGGCTGGCCAAACCCGGTTGCTTCTACATGACCGTGATCGCTGGCAATGAATACCGAAATAGCCTTTGTCCAGATAGTTGTAATCAAGTTTTCCGAGTGGCTGTGAGTTGCTGTCATGCGCCGGGTCCAGCCATAACCTCAAGGAAGATTGCTGATCGGCTGCCCCGAGGGTGGCATTGTGGGCCAGTTTATCCAGTAGTGTCGTCGATCAAGCACCAGAACTGTACCCGTGGGTCCTGCAGTCTCGGGCTGTTGATCAATTTCGCGGTCGTAGGAAGGGATAACAGCTTGCAGGCCGTCCCTGCAATACCTTCTCTGTGACCAGAACAATTGCCAGGCACGCTCCTGCGGTACAATGCTCCCCTCATTTGACAAAATCTGCCGGACGCAGGCCGGAAATTAATGCAAAGCGGGAAATGGAGGTGATCGTGGGGATCTGGGCTAGCAAAGAATCGTTTTGCATGTGCCAATTAGGGTGCCGTATCGGCCAAGGCAGGTTGAATGACTTGCCAATCGGACAGAGAACAATCCATCCGGATCACCAGGAGAACGATCTTATCTATTCCATTAAGCGAACAAAGGTAGGCCAGGTAATGAGGGATATGATGGACATGGTGCGGCCTGGCAGGCGCTGTGCCCCAAGGGGCGTGTAGCTTTTAATAAGCCAGGTTTGAAAAAGGCTGTCAATCTCGGCACCAAGCCGGCCAAAAGTGTGTTTTTCTTCCTGATCAATGGGTAGTTCGGCGTTTTGATGGAGGCTGCAAAGCTTTAGCCCAATCCCGGGCAAGTTCGTTCCATGATCTTCCAGCTGGTTTGCGCCTGGGTCTCTGATTTAAGGGTCTTAAGTGACTTGCTGATCCATGTCCGAAAGGAGCTGGCTGGCACGCTGCAAGACGGGTATCAACAAGGGTTACTCCAGGCAGAATCCAGGCGGCCAAATTGGATTTTTCAGCCACTCGCAGCGGTTGGATCACCCCGCCGTGAATCAATCCGGGCACAAGGTCCTGCAGGCGCGGATTGCCTGCAAAATCAACCAGGTATCCGCTCCCGTTCTCTTGAGTTGGCTTTCCCGCTAAGGATCGTTCACTGATTTCCTCCAGCGGGTTTGGAGGAAGTCTGGAAAAATCCTGCGGATCCCGAATGAAGAGCATTTCGATGCTCCCATTCCTGGTACACAGGCAAACGTTTCAAATTGTCAAGCAGACTGGACCTAAGCAAGGCCTCCGGCAGGGGTGATTGGCTGTGATGATAATCACTCAGCCAGGCAATCAGTTCATGTGGCTGGCTCAGGATTTGTGGATCGGCCCCAAAGACTTCCTGCAACAGGTACTGTATCGTTTTTCCCCGGCTCAGGATCTGGGTGGGTTGGTAGCAGGTATCCAGCTTATCAACCTGCTCCGGGCTTAGGGTTTGAAGTACCGGGTAAGCCAGGTTGGGAAAATACTGGTGCAGTGAAAGCGTTACATGATGGGGAAGATTGGTAAAGATCATAAGGCAGGTCTTCAAGATTCTTGCCTGGTGATTAAAATGACGGGATGCTCCGATGAGAAGGACGCGTACTCCTCCAGGCTATGGCGCAGGTACACCGGATCCTCCTCCTGGATAACCCGAAAGCCACGCTTATTCAGTTCAAACAGCAGCTTCACCTGCCAGCAGCCGGTCCGGATCACTGACCAGGGTGAGAGGGTGGGTGTAGGGCGGAAAATAAAGAATTAATAATCAATTGGGTTAAATTAATAATTGTTATTAACTCTTACCTGATCCACCACACATTGGACAAGCCATCCCTTTGGGACCAGCAACTGCTTTTTGCAAACCAACCGAAAATTCCTTAATAGCTTTTTCACCTTGTGGAGTTGTTTTTATGACTAAAACAAGTATATTTTCACCGGTGGGTTCTTTATTTTTTTGGATTAATTTATAACTCTTTGTGTACTTATTTTGTTTAGAAGCGAGAAAAGCATCTACTAATTGTTCAGCTATTTTATCCATGATGTGTTCTCCTTCAGTTTAATTGGATTCAATTTCCCTTTTTCAGTGTGTTCTGTCTTTAAAAGGTGATAAAGACTTATTGCCGACGGAGAAGCATATAGCATTTGTCGTCCATCTTTTGAAATATTGTCGGGAGGATTTTTACAATCCATAATGTTATCGATACATCTCTAATATAGAGATGGCTATACATTCGCCTGATAATATTTTCGTCAATTAGTTGTCCTTCCCAGGAGACAGCAATCAACTCAAGAATATTTACTGCCTTGATTACATCCATCCAGACAGGTTTTTGTGGATCAATTTCATTTAGCCCCTGAAGTTGTGTCCATAAAGGGAGTAGAAATTGCCGTTGTTCAAGAAGCATTTGCTTCTTTTGCAATCTGACAGTTTGATAAATTGCTATTGCTGCAATCAAAGCGCTTAATGAAGTTGCAACTGCTTCAATGATTATCCATGTTTCCATAAAATCTCCTTGCACTTCTATTTCTTCCTCAACAATGCGCTGTCATAATACATCAATAAATCCGGATCTTCGCGCAGAACGTCTTCCGGCAGCCGCTCTGCCACCTGGATGATGGTAGCGTAGTCCTGGCGCTTGAAGCAGTCGGCAAATCCAGCCCGCACCGCTTCGGTGCGGAACTGACGCAGGCGCCCAGCTGCTGTCGGCATACTCCTTGAACTCCCTCAGCAGCGCTTTCTGGCGCACCGTCTCCAGGTCGCTGGCTTTATGAAATCTTTACGCAACGTGCAG
>CAWJEG010000011.1:0-94817 GCA_963841845.1 uncultured Chloroflexia bacterium
TACCATTTATGGAAATTGAAATTAGCAAATCAGATAAAATACAGTTATAAGAATTTTAACGAGGGGAGATAAAATGCCTGCACCTGAGACGAACTAGCCTATGTCCAATGCGCCTAAAGACTACTATAAAATATTACGGGTTGACCCAGCAGCAGAGAAGGAAATTATCGATGCCGCATACAAACGCCTGGCGTTAATGTACCATCCGTATTGATAAATCTCCAAATGCAACACGTAAATTCCAGGAAATCAATGATGCATATGAAATCCTCAAAGATCCGATAAAACGCGCCCGGTATGATCAAGAAAGGGAATTCTTACAATACTCTAAACAGCCTGAACAGCACTATAGTAATAATCAACAAAAAACAGATTATGCATCCAGACAAAATAAATCAAATCAACAATCTAACGACTATGCAGCTAGGCAAAAACCATCAAATCAGAAAGAAAGCAAAAAAGCTAGCGATCCAAATAATAAGCACTCACAATTAAGAATATTTTTTGCATTAGGTGCCATCTTATTGCTGATATTGATTTCTTGTGGATTGTTGTCGTTATTAGGGGATACGAAAGAGCAGCCTTCTGTAATGGATGTTAAGGCAAATCAAGCAGAGAGAACAAGACGTGCTATTGAAAAGGAAAAAACAAGTGCTGCTATATCATCCCCAAGGAAGACCTCAACACCTACCTTTACATCAACTCCAGAGAATTTACCTATTCTAACGCATGTCAGGGAAGCTGATGGGATGGTAGAAGTGTATGTGCCGGAGGGGGAATTTGAAATGGGCTCAAATCCAACGTATAAGGTGTATTTGGATGGCTATTGGATCGACCAAACTGAGGTAACTAATAAGATGTATAGAAGTTGTGTCGCAGCCGGGGGATGGTACGCCGTATTCTTTTTGGAATTATTATGGAACCACTTTATATTATGAGAATGAACAATATTCAAATTATCCGGTGATTTGGATTAAATGGGAACAAGCTAATGATTACTGTAGTTGGGTTGGTGTTAGTCTACCTACTGAAGCAGAGTGGGAGAAGGCAGCCCGTGGAACAGATGGACGTCCACACCCTTGGGGAAACCAAGAACCAAATCCAAAATTTGGAATTTTCGATACCTACAAAATCGATACAACCGAGGTAGGATCCTTCCCAGATGGAGCAAGCCCATATGGCGTTTATGATATGGGTGGAAATGTAGATGAGTGGGTATTGGATTGGTACGGTACAGATTATTACTTATATTCACCCTATAAAAATCCATTAGGACCTGCCTCGGGGGATGGTCATGTGTTACGTGGTAAATCCGATATTACTTATCGGAGCTTTTATGTTGATAAGGAGTATGAGCCTGGGTATGAGTTTGAAACTTATATCCTAGGTCAAACCGGCTTTCGTTGTGCATCGTCATCAAAGGTTGGGACTGGTGCAACCCAGATCGAACCTGAGGGAGTAAATGGGAAAAACCCCTTATCAATAACGTCATCGAACTCAGCCACAAGAGATATATATTCAAGCGAAATGCGTACACGAGAGATCGATGGTATGGTGGAAATGTTTATTCCTGAGGGGGTCTTCACTATGGGGAGTACTGCGAGCAATACACTGGATGAGTGTGAAACATTACTAGACAGTTGCCAAATAGAAATGTTTAGAGATGAAGAACCTGAGCATGATGTGTATTTACAAGGATTTTGGATGGATCAAACCGAGGTAACTAACGGTATGTATGCGAAATGTGTTGGGGAAGGTTCCTGTAAATCGCCAAGCAAGACAACATCCTTCTCAGGTAGTGCTTTTCATGACGATGTACAATACTCAAATCATCCAGTTATTAATGTAAACTGGAACCAAGCACAAGATTACTGTAAATGGGCTGAAAGGCGATTACCCTCAGAAGCAGAGTGGGAAAAGGCATCTGGTGGTTCGGATGGGAATAAATATCCCTGGGGAAATACCTTTATTATTAATGCTGCAAATATCTGTGATAGCTTATGTCCAATGGATTGGAAGAACATTAACTTTACCGACGGATATCAAGAAACTGCGCCGGTAGGTAGTTTCCCTCAAGGGAAAAGTCAATACGGCCTAATGGATATGGCTGGAAATGTTTGGGAATGGACAAGCTCCCTTTACCTACCTTACCCTTACGATGCTGAAGAAGGTCGAGAAATAATTGATGCCGAAGGGAAACGTTCACTTAGAGGTGGTGGATGGGGAAGTCTATTTTTTGACACTTTATCAAGCTATCGCGGATATGATGATCCTAACATGACAGGCAACAGCCTAGGATTTCGCTGCGCCTCATCAGAGTAGTGTTTAGGGTCTGGTTTCTAATTACCTACAGAGGGAACCGGGGGGAAAAAGTCTACATGACCTTGAAGGGGTAAAAATATTTAAGTTGGGATATATAGGAAAGCATCGATCCATATAAAGACCGGTGGGAGCTTTGTTCCAGGGTGCTGTCAAGAAGGGATGTAATCGAGCGACTTTCAACGCCTTGGTGAGAGTGGGCCAGATAAATCATCAGATAAGGGTGGGCTAGTATGTAATAAAATCTCCATGTACATCAATATCCCAGAAGTCGATAAATCATACATATTATTTCAATACAACTCTAAATCCTCATTCTTCAGGTCTAGCAAGAAATAACAATTTCTTATAATCTAACGATTAGGTTTACCAATAACTCTCTTGAAAAGGATTAATAATGGCTAATAAAGAATTTTCTTCCTTGCACAAACTAATCAAACAAGTTTTCAAGGACTACACCGCCTGGGAGACTACTTCAAAGCCCTGGTTTCGTGGTGAACCAAATAATATTAATACTCCCCTACTTCCAAAGATTTTTCGCTTAGAAAATGGTCGTAAACACGATGAATTGAAACTATTGCAGCACTTTAGGATGAAAGCACCTTCGTTTGGCTTACTCCAAATCCCACCGAGAGAAAACACTGACCAATGGCTATTTCTTGCCCAACATGTTGGTTTGCCAACTAGATTGCTGGATTGGACCGGGGGTTTATTAATAGCACTTCATTTTGCCCTCAATAATCATGAAAAAGGTGCAGTAGTTTGGATGCTGGATCCTGACGAATTGAACCGTAAAACAGCATCAAGTATAAAAAACGATGATTATGGGTTGACCTGGTTCAGTCAGAGAAATCGCTCACTTATCGGCAATGATCTTTATAGAATTCGAGATATTGTAAAAAGCCAAGGAAATTATGAATTAGTGAATGAGATTTGTGATAATCTAGCAAGCATGAATATCGAGAAAGCCTGGACGAAAAAATCACAGGCTACTCCCTATCCATTTGCAATATATCCGACCAATATACACCCACGAATGAGTAGCCAAATAAGTAGATTTACAATTCATGGTCAATTTGAAAATCCTATGCAAGAAATGGATTTGGGAGAGCGTATTCTAAAGAAATATGTGATTTCAGATTGTGCAATCACTTCAATGATAAGGGATTTGAGGATATTAGGCATATCCCATTCTTCATTATTCCCCGATTTGGATGGTCTTTCATGTGAACTTTCTGAGATCTACTGATAATTCATATTAATTAATAAGATAGATCCTTATCTCATTCTGAGCTATCTCAGTCAAGTAATATACGAAGAGGCTTAAATGAAAATAACTTATTAGGTTTTTTTATGGTCAAACATTTTCATTGAACTTTTAATTCGAGTTAATTTGAAAAACATAAACAACATCTTTGGCAACATGGACATGTGGCGGCATTTGCCGGCATACCAGCTGGAAAGGCGTGCCGACATATTCTTTTCGATTTACCTTGCCGAAATCCTTTAGTATAAATTCGGCCTGGTCATTGAAAGCTTGATACCAGAATTCCCTATTCGGATTGGGACAATTTCCGAAAAAACTGATATCAATCAATCTTGTAAGATTGACTATCTGGTCAAAGCAAAAAATCATGACACCATAATATTTGTCGAACTCAAGACCGATGATGGATCTCGCCGTGATGCACAAGACCAGTATTTAGCGAGAGCAAAACAAGCCGGAATGGTTGAGTTGTTAGAAGGAGTTCGTAAGATATATAAAGCAACGAACAGTAAGAAAAAATATCGTCACCTGCTTACCATGTTGCATGATATGAGTTTTATAGTTCTCGGAAATAACTGGGGGTTTGAAATTCCGAAGAATAATTACGCGATAGAGATAATTTACATACAGCCGAACAACCCCCATCTATACGATAATGTTATTACCTTCAAGGAGGTATCTGAAATAGTTGGGAGACACGACGACGAGTTAAGTCTTCGCTTTTCCCAGTCTCTCTTGAAGTGGGCAGATACAAAAGCTGGTGAGCCGCGATAGGCCCTTACACAAATCAAAGAGTGGTAATCCCACAGGGGTACTTTTATTAATATAGAATGGAATAATAAAAACTCATGACCGCACTAAGATGTAAATATATTTGGGAGAGATACATATGGAATGTTGGTTTACCACCTCGGATGGAAATACTCTGCACAACAATCCTGCAACGAAGGATTATGTATCTGGAGAACCCCCGAAGTATCCTCGCACCTCAATAAATTACCGGGAATTTTGTTTATCTAAAGGCATTGCCAGAGCAGGTTGGCCTAACACAGGAGATTTGAGACCGGACCATTTTGGTGAAGGACGACTTGCACCAGACGGATATTCATTTAATTCTATTGAAGAAACACATCGTCTTCTGCTGCGAAATTTTGCATCAATCTGCGCTGGGGATTTAATTATTATCCCTGCTGACGATGGTTACTGTTTTCACCTGGGCGTGGTTTTAACCATGGAAAAACAATTCATCCATCCAAACTTGAATAACCGCCCGTTTGCCTATTACTATTATCATAATATCCCAGCCGGTGATGTTTACGAGTGCTCCCATCGGGTGAATGTAAGATGGGCAAAGGATGATGAGTGGGAATTCTCAATTTTTGAAATGCAAGGATTGAGCGGGATCTGGCAGAAAGCCGGCAGCAGGATCGTTCAGCAGGCTGGGAAGTTATACCAATTTGCCCAAGATGCAAGGCTTTTCTAAGTACTTATAGCAAACTATTAATACATTAAAAATTTTTCAACTATCACCTCAAATAATTGGCGATTACTATTGTGATGATAGTAAATCAGGGTTTTCAATGTTTGGAGCTTCTAGGCCATTTTCTACGATAAACAGAAGTATTTTATCAAGTGCTGAAGAAAATGCTCTACACTTCGATGGAATTTCATTGTAGACCCCTGTCTCTAATAAATTTCTAATCCCATCCATACGATCAATTTCATACTGTACACATGCGAATACTTCGTCATGAGCAACTTTGATACTTTGTGGTGGGGTGTGTGCACCCAGCTCAGATGTAAGATCAAAGCCTGCATTTATTACGTTGTCTAATGCCTGGATTAATACTTCATATTCTTCAGAAGATCTAAGGTCTGAAGGTTTCGTATATTGATATGTAACGGGGTAAAAAACCAAATAATCTGAATAGGTCACGTCTCTACTGGATTTCGAATTGAGAATATTGTTCCAATCAGTAATAGGACCATTAATGAAGAATGCTAGTTTTTCTGGGCTGGCACCATTTCTTTGGCATATGTTTGCTCTGGAGAAACGGTTGCGGTAGGGGTTAGTTTTGGGGAGAAAGATATAGCATTGTCAGCATTTATCCTCCCGAGAAAAAATCCAATTACAACACCAAAAATTAGAAAAAGTCCTCCAACAATTACTATCGATACCCTTCGATTTCCTTCATAGATCATTTAGACTTACCTCTCGTGTTTGGGATATATGAAAAGGATAAAAGAATTAGAAATCTTTCTAGTGAATATTTTATTGAATAATTTCAAGCACGGAAAATATTTGTAATTATCAACTATTGGAGATTAAAATACGCCCCATGCAAACGTACTCCTAATTGTTCACCGACCATAAGATCAGGTTGAAAGTATAAATGTGGTATTTGTCCTTCTCTAATCAAATAGAACACCCATCCTTCCCCTTCTATTGGTGGATATCCCTGATTAAGTGTTTCTGCAGGATAAACTGACCAAATATCATCCCCTCCTTCGGAATATCGTAAAGTAAGATCCCAAAAGGGATAGATGGTTTCGACCTCGAGATTTTCTTTACTGTTCAACAATTTCAACCGCACATAAACGGCTAGATATTCTTGCTCATCAATAGGTTCTTCATAATTAATCCAGTCCAGGTTTTGTTGGGCGAGCAATTTTGCCTCATCTCCAATCTTCACATCAATCAAAGTCATTTCTTTAGTTACCGATGGATTTTAAACCATCCTTTAATAATTCATTTGGTATATTAACAAGGACTACCGTATCCCCAACGGATAATGGCGATATGGTAGGATCCAGGTATTAATGTGGGAGATGGAATGGCTGTTTCCGTAGGTTTGGGGGTAGAGGTTATTTGTGGGGTGGATGTCAGTCTAGGAGCCGAAGCCGTAAGGGTAAGGTATATACTCTCTGCCACTTGGGTATTTACCTGATCCATGCTTGGAGAAGGTTTCTCTTGAGATTTATCAGATTGTGTACAGGAGGATAGGAGAAAGACGAATAAAAATAATAAGCAGAAAAGTTTTACAGTGTTCATATAGCAATGTCCTCTTAAATGTTATTGATAATGTTAATATTTTTTTGCCTGACACTATTATATAATATGATCTTTTTCAAATAAATTTACCCAACCACACAATTAAATGGTTGCTATTCCTTTCATCATCGCGACTCTTATCGCTCACCTCGTACCACCCCTTGCCCCATAGATCATAGAGCTTGGAGTAGTACTCCTGGTACCTATACTTCACTCTCTCCATGTAATAGTTTTCCACGGCCCAATCGTTACAATCGCGATAGCTGATCTCGTGAATGTTCTCCACGGCGAACACGAAGTCGGCGAAAGTGCGGCAGCGAAAGCCAGTTATCCCATGTAATACAGTCTCGTTGAATACACCCCAGTCGGTGGTGATAACCGGCGTGCCGCACATCTGCGCTTCCACCACCACACCGCTGAAGGGTGCTATGTATTGAGGCCGCACATAAACCAGGCCCTGACCACCCCTGGAGAAAAGGGTTCAAAACACTGCAAAAAAAAGAATGCCCTCAATGAAGGGGACATTCTTACTTTGTCAGACCAGGTAAAATTTTAACTTTGGATTAGCAGTAGCTACAGCAAACCAGCATTTGGCTGTCCTGCTACTTCAAAATATACGCTTCCGCTTCCTGCAGCACCAGGTCCTCGGTCGAGAGCACCGTTTCTGCATCGATCGGGATGCGTACCGTGGGCTGCACCCCTACCCCTTCCAGGAAGATGCTGCCGTCCGGCAGGGTGAAGCGCCCGGTGGGTATCGTCAGTGAAAAATCTTCCGGCAGCAGGAATTTTCCACGCGCAGTTTCTGCCTCCACCCCGGCCGTCGGGTATATCCCAAATACCTCCATCCCCGGCACCTGGCTGAAAGCGTAGGCTTCAATTTCACATGCGCTGAAGCAGGACTGGTCCACCAGCAGCGCCATTTTAGGGAAGCTGAACTGTCTCGTGCTCGGCAGCAGTTTGCTTGGCGGCCCGTCCGCTTCAAAATTCCCGGTCTGGTCGCTGTAGTATTCCAGCTGCCCCAGCGGAATTTTCTCATCGGTCAGGAAACCGGCCAGGTCCATGGGTGAGCCGCCGAAATTGAGGCGCATATCGATGATGATCCCCGCCACCTGGTTCTGTTCAAAGATAAACAATGCCCTTTCAAAAAGCCTCTTCAGCAGGTTCAGGTCATCATAGTTCGAGTTCACCCGTACATAACCGATCCCCGAATCCAGGATTTGATATTCCACCGGCAGCACATTCGGGTCGTAACCGGTGAAGATGGAGGTCGCCGAGAAGCTGGTATACTCATCCACCGCCTTCAGCGGCACTTCCTGTGATTCGCCCGATTCGGGGTCCAAAAATGTTACCGTGGCAGTTGTTCCAAGCGGCGCCCGCAGCAGGTAGCGCGCCTGCTGGTAGCGCAGGGCAAAGTCCGTCGACTGCGGTTCCAGCACACTGGTGTTTCCGATGGCTGTACCAATCGGCTCGCCGTTGAACTCGGTTATTTCAGTGCCCTCCTGGATGCCAAACATGTCCGCGGCGCTGCCCGGGCTGACATAAACGGCAATCACTTTACCGTCATCCAGTTCGCGGATGGCAAAACCGTAACCGGTGGAAATCACGCCGGCTGTATACTGGTTGCCGGTTTCTCCGCCATCCAGGCCGACATGCCCGTCCTTAAAATTCATGGTGAATTCATGCAGCGCCAGGTAAAAATCCTCGGCGCTCTTATCCTTCTCAGCCTGTTGCACTTTGGGGGAAATTTCCTGGTACAGCTTGTCCCAGTCCGGCTGCTTTCCCTCGATGCCGTTGAAAGCATATTCTTTGCGCACGATCTCAAACATGGCATCGAAAGCCTGGCTGTATTTCATTCCGGAAAAGTCCTTCACCGCTGCATCTGCCGGTTCGTAGAGGGTCAGCTCCACACTGGCATCCTGCAGGAAAAGGAAGGGATCCTGGTCAAGGTCCACAACGCTGTAGCCGGCAGGCACGCCTGCTTGCGGATCATCGGCTGTAAATAGCAGCCCATCCGCGCCAAACCCGGAAGGAAACTGCTGGTCTGCATCCGGCGCCCAGATGAGCAGCCTGCCGCCGTTTACCTCGTCCTGGTTTTCCCGGTCAATGGTGACCGAGGCCAGGTATCCCGGCCAGCCTTTATAGCGGTCATCCCCCTGGTAGAAAGGATCCTGGGCAATATTTGGGGCATACTCCACTGCAAAGATCTGCACCCCGCTGTCCTTTTGCCCGTCCTGGTCAACATCATTGAAAGTTCCCCTGGGTTTCACCGGCAGCTGCAGCCGGTAGGTACCGGAATTATTTTCCGCATCAAGATCCAGCATGCCGATCACCTGGGATTCTACCGGTATTTCCCATTCAAAGTCGCGCTCCACAAATCCATGCATATCCAGCAGCATGGCAGCCTGCTCGTAGGCATACACCTCCGGATAGAAATCGTTGGAATAGGTAAAGGTCCCGGCCAGCTCTTCTATCCCGGAGTCCATGACCTGCCAGCTCTGGATTGTTCCGGTTTCATTTCCTTCTTCTTCGAAAATCTGGCTGACAGGTGTGGACAAAAATGGAATAGAAAACGGCTGCACCTTGCAGGATAGGATTCCTATGGCCGCCAGTATGATGATTGCAGGCAAAACAGGCTGTTTAATTTTGATCATTCGGATCTCCTTGAGTATGGCCAGCGCAATAATAAGGCAATTTTACTCCAATTTATTTATTATTAAATAAGTTGCCAATCGGGAAATTGTTCTCATCATCCCGCACGCCAAACCGGGTATGCATAAAAGAAATCTGGGTAAAATTAACTTAAATTAACCGGAAGGGAGTTATCCTGATGAAAATTTTATTTTCCCGTACGATAGGCGTCCTGCTCATCATCGCCGCAATTTTCGGCATGGCAGCCAGTGTATTCGGCCTTTATTTCACCTGGACCAGTATTCCACAGATGGAGCCGGGTATTGTATCCGCCACCACAATGCTGCACGATACAATTTCTGCCACGGATGATCTGCTCACCGTGGTCGATGATACCCTGACCACAACCAGTACAATTGTCAGTTCCATTGAAAAGACGATGACTGGCCTTGCCAATACCGTGGAGAACACCTCCATCGCCACCCTGGCAGTGGGAGGGCTTGTAGGAGAAGACATTGCCGGGGTAATTGAACAAACCCAGGAAAGTATCATGTCGGCGGCTAAGAGTATCCAGCTGGTGGATAATTTCCTGCGCATGGCGAGCAAAATTCCGTTCGTGGGTATCGATTATGAACCTGACGCACCCCTGGGTCAGCGCTTCGAGGAAATCGGCGATAGCCTGACATCGGTGCCCGATAGCCTGGCACAGGTGCAGGATGACATGGCAGATACATCCACAAACCTCGGTGTGGTTAAGTCAGATATTGAGGAATTGGGTACAGCCATCAGCGAGATCCAAACCAACCTGGAGGATGCATCAAAGGTCATTGCCGATTATCACGCCATCCTGGCGCAGCTCGATGCCTCCTTAACCAGCCTGGAAGAAAATTTGCCCAACATTCTTCGTGTTCTCGCCGCCGCAATCACCGCTCTGCTGATCTGGTTGATGTTCACCCAGATTGCCATGCTGGTGCAGGGCTTCGAGATACTGGACCGGGCAGATAACCGAAAGGATATAGAGGAAAAGGCCGGGTTAAAGCTGCAGGACACACAGGAAATGCCCAGGGAGGAATCCCTGCCGGAAGAAACAGGGGAAAAAGCGCAAGCGCCTGATGAGGGTCCTGTGGAGGAATCCGGATCAGAAAATCCGCAGGCTTCCCAGGATTAGCACGCTGCAGAACGGGAGCCGGCCGGTTTAGTAACCCAGGTAGCGGTTGACAATAAAATAGACCGTCCCGATATAAACCAGCCAGAAAATTTTTATAAAGCGCGCCCAGCCCGGGGAAATTGTCCCCTGGTTCTGGGCGCGTGCAATATTTCCCAACAAAGAGGTCAGAAGGAAACCCAACGCCAGTATGAGGAACACATTAATCCAGTTTCTCACCGTGAGTCCTCCAAAAAAAGAAACAGGCTGATATCCCCTTTGCAGCAACCAGGAATAATCAGCCCCAAAAAAGTCGTAAATTAGAGCGGGAGACCGGATTCGAACCGGCGAATATCAGCTTGGAAGGCTGATGCCTTACCACTTGGCGACTCCCGCATGAGCCATTCTTAATAGCGGTATTATACCAGCAAGTTGGATGCTTTTCCATGCCTGCCATGCGGTTTTTTATGGGTGTTTAAGCCCTTTCCGGACTCCTGCCTGATGGAGCAGGTAATTTTCAACCGGGAATTGGCAGGTCTTTCTGGCTGAAATGACACACTATCCCGGCCATGATCGCCGCCCCAGGGGGTAGAACACTGTCATCCCAGCGGAACTGCGGGCTGTGATGCGGCGGGTAATCCGGTCCTCCGGCACCAAGTACAAAATACGTGCCGGGCACCAGCTGCAGGAATATCGACATGTCCTCTGAAGGCGTGCACCTCTGGTTGCCTATAATTTTGTCTGCTCCAAGGATTTTTTCCAGCAAGGTTATCAATTCCCGGGTTATCATAGGGTCATTGACCGTTGCCGGGACCCCATCGATCAGTTCAAATTCCGCCGTTGCCCCATTCATCGCTGCCACGCCCTGGATGATCTCGCCAATCCGCCGGTGAACCAGATCACGCGTCACTGGCAGATATGTCCGGATGGTTCCGGTCAGTTCGCAGACATCCGGAATGACATTGGCGGCGTCCCCGGCGTGAATGCTGCCAACCCCAACCACGGCAACATCCAGCGGATTCACATTGCGGCTTACAATCGTCTGCAGGCTGTTGATAATCTGTGCAGCAGTCAGGATCGGATCAATGGTATCCTGCGGTTCTGCGCCGTGTCCCCCTTTGCCGTGAATTGTCAGCTTGAACGTGTCCGCTGCCGACATAATCGGACCCGCCTCAACTTCAACAGTGACCGGCGGGTGTGCGCGAGTGGAGGTGCAGTCCAAAGCATAAATCCGGCATGGGATCCAGTGCGCCGTCATCCACCATCGCCTGGGCCCCATTGGTGGTTTCTTCGGCGGGTTGGAAAATAAATAAGACCTTCCCCTTGAAGGCATCTTTATTTCTTGCAAGAAGGGAAGCAGTCCCCATTCCTATGGCAGCGTGGCCGTCATGGCCGCAGCCGTGCATCCTTCCCGGGTATACGGATGCGTACTCCAGGTCAGATTCCTGCTGGATGGGCAGCGCATCGATATCAAAACGCAGCATGATTGTCGGACCATCACCTGTTCCGCTTAGGACGCCCACCACACCGGTTTTTCCGACTCCCGTCCGGGTTTCGATGCCAAGACTTTTCAAATGATCTGCAATAATTCCGGCCGTGCGCACTTCTTCAAATCCAAGTTCGGGATGTTGATGGAAATCACGCCGCCAGCCAATGATTTGTGGCCCGATTGCCTGTGCTTCCATGAAAAAATCTACCATATGAACTCTCCTCGACTATCTCCGTTATGTTGAATTGGTTGATTCGAAAACAGGTTGATGCAGGGCTAATGCAGGATTTTGACGATTATACCTTCAAGGAATCTAAACTATAACGATAAGGTTCTCAATTCTAAAACCCTATCCCTGGTCAGGGAATTCATTAATTTTACTCCAGTTCAAACCATCAACTTGCCTGTCATCCATGTTCGTTTTCCAGTTTCGGTGATGGGACCAAAAATTAGATAAAATTAAGGATGTACTTCTCGCAGAAATAGAATTCCGGGTCTGGCTCAAAACCGGTGTGCGAGGGATTTAACCGAATGATTCCACCAGGAAGGGAATACAACCACCCGGTAAGTATGACATCAATGAGGAGTGATCATGAAGGCTGACCTTTACCTGCTGCTGGCGACGATCTTATGGGGTATCTGGGGTTTTGCAGATAAGATGGCAGTGACCCGCACCCATCCTTACACGGTTCAATGGGTTTATTCCATTCCATACATCCTGTTCATCCCGGTCTGGTATGTCATGAGCAGAAAGGCGGCACCTGGAGCCGGTATCGATCCGCAAGCTGCTGCCTGGACCATCCTGGCCAGTATCTCCTCCATGGCAGCCATGCTTTTCCTGTTTTTTGCCCTGCGCTCAAAACCTGCTTCTATTGCCATGGCCATGACTGCTGCCTATCCCCTGGTAACCCTTGGACTGGCAGTCGTCATGAAAATGGAACAATTGAGTGCCGTGAAAGTTGGCGGTATGCTGCTCATCATCCTGGGGGTGGTCCTCCTTTGGGATTAGCTCCTGTGAATCAGGGCTTCACCGTCTGGATCAAGTGGCAGCCAGCTGTGTTTCTGGAAGTTAAGACTTTCCGAAAATGCTTGCAAACCAATCCACAAATTGCTATATTGGTATTAGCACGGACAGTTTCCTTTTAGTCATCGCAGCCGCACATTACTCCATATCCATATAGGACGCTTTTGGCGTACAAGGTGGAAAAGGTACCGCCTGATTGGGCACCGCACGTGTCCAAAAGCCCATCACACGAACCGTATAAACGGTGCCTGCTGCTTGCAGGGTGATTGGGTAGTGATGGGGGTGTTATCCAGACGGAAACTGCCCGTGCGCATTTTTGCTTGCAGATGGAAATCCTCAATGCTATAATTGGGGCACTGCCCCAGTAGCTCAAAGGATAGAGCGAAGCACTCCTAACGCTTAGGTTGGGGGTTCGAGTCCCTCCTGGGGCACTTTTTATTTAAATGAACATAGGTTGGGCGTCCCCATTGAGGGGATGACATTCGAGTCCCTCTCCCTGTAAGGGCACGGGGATTTCACGATTTTGCGGACGTATCAAAAACCCCGTGCCCCAACGCCACAGGGTTATTAGCAAAATATATCTGCCTCATGCATAAAGCTTATCGTCGCCCCACTCCCCCGTAGGGGTCGGGGACTGGCTTTGCGTCGCCAGCCTATTTTTCCGCTCCGGACCATGTGAGAATCAGTAAGAATCAGCAATCCACCCTCCCCGCATACAGGTATAATAAAATGCATCACCAGCATCACACAGGGATAAAAAGGGGGTTCCAGATATATTAGCACTATTTCACTGCAGCTTGCCAGCATCATGGACAATATAGACTACGCAATTGGGATGGGGAAGATCAAGAATTGGATCAATGAGGGTTTCCAACAATCCTTTAAACGCCGTCAAAAATACCATTATTGTATATATAATCCACTTATCATAGGACGGGAAAAATACTTCAGGAGATCTTAATTTGAAAATTGCCATCACTGCCGACGTCCATTTGACCAGCCGGGAGAAGAATCCGGAAAGATATCGAGCCTTCGAAAATATCCTTGACCAGTTGGTCAGCCGGAAAATTGAAAATTTAATCGTCGCCGGCGATCTGTTCGACGCCTCATGTAAGGACCCCGGGGAGTTTGAAAAGTTAATCAATCACCAGAAATATGCTTCGATATCGGCGACCGTCATTCCCGGCAATCACGATCCCGTCATCTCCGATGGGGCGTTCACAATTGAGAATATTCATTATTTAACCAGACCCCAACTTGTAGAATTTGCCGGCGACGCCGTATTCCTTTTCCTCCCTTACCAACCCAATACATCGGTTGGAGAAGCACTTGCTGACTTTCCGCATCCATTGACACCCGATGCCTGGGTGCTGGTTGCCCACGGGGATAATCTTGCCAGCACGCGCCTGAGGAATACCTACGAAGGCGGTCTGTATATGCCGCTTTCCGGCAGGGATATTCAGCTGTATAAACCCAAAAAAGTATTCCTGGGACACATCCATGCCCGAATGGACGCAGCGGTAGTTCATTATCCAGGATCTCCATGCGGGTTGGACCCAACCGAGACCGGCATGCGCTCATTCCTTATCTACGACACAGCATCCGGCAATGCGGCGCGTGTCCCTGTGGAAACCGATATCATTTATTTTCAGGAATATATTACGGTGCTCCCGTTGGAGGACGAAGAGACCTATGTCAGCCAAATCTTAATTAATAAGATTTCTGCATGGAAGCTGGACGATGACCAGAAAAAGAAAGTCCGCGCTCCGTGTCAACCTTCAGGGATACGCCACCAACCGCGATCGTTTATCCAGCCTGGTGGTGGAACTGCTTCGCCAGCATAAAATCAAACTCATCGAGCCGCCCGATTTGAGTAAAGTCAGGATTTCCAATGACGTGATGCGCGCAGAGATTGCTTCCGCCGTGCAGAAACGCATTCTTGAGTTGTACCTCCCTGAAAGCCAGGATGAACCCACCAGGGACGAAATCATTCTCTCTGCAATGAACCAGATCTACAGGGGGTAGACATGAGAATTAAAATTGAAAGTTTATCAGCCAACGGCCTTGGCCCGATTGCGTCGATCAAGTGGCAGTTTAAGGATGTCAACCTGATTTATGGAAGAAACGAGCAGGGGAAAACCTTCCTGGTGGAGTACCTGCTGCGTTCCCTGTTCAGGTATGCTCCAGAAACACGAAGTTTGACAGATTCTGGGCAGGTCAATATCACTGGTCTATCCAGTCAAATCTTGCGGTTTGAGCCAAAATCACGGAAAAAACTGGAGGATTATCTATTTCAGGCTGACTTGGAGAAACCGGTGGATCTCTCCCGCTTGTGCGTTGTCAAGGGCGGGGAGTTGAGTTTCCTTTCCGGAGGGGAGCAGTCAATCTCTAAAAATGTGCTCAAGGACTACCTGTCCGACCAGCGTATCCTTGACTCGATTTTAAAAGACATTAAACCCACGGTTCAAGAAAGTACCTGGGAAAACGGACAGATCATCGGAAAGAAACATACCGGTCAGATACGGGATTTATCCAATGAGATCAGTGGTTTAAAGCAGATCGATGACTTACTGGAAGAAATTGATCAAGCCTTCTCCCTGGGAGAAATTAAGAAACAAAAAAGCGAATTGCAAGAGCTGGACAATTTAATTTCGGAACAAATTATTGCCCGCAGAGTATATGCCTTCACATTGTCGCGACCAAATTAAGGGCATTGAAGAAAATATTCGCAATATTCCCATAGCAGACCTGGAGGAAATTAAAAACCTGCTTGTAAAAATTGAGGGCAAACTGGATCTCATCAAGGATGGTCAGGCTGAACTGCTTACCCTGGAACCGCAATGCGAGCATTTCCTGTGGCTGAAGACAGCCATTGATGAATGTGAAAAAAGGCCGGCAGCGTTCACCGGGAAGGAAGGATTATTCTTCACCATCCTGGCAATCCTCGGCGTTATCGCCTCAATCATTTTTGCTTTCATGGATATTCCTTATGCATCTCTGGGGACAGGTTTGCTGGGTATATTGTTCTTTATCCTGGCAGTTCTGCAGTATCGTTCCAGGCTGGTGAGTAAAGCGGATTACGATGAGGTGCAGCGGATTTTTGATGAGTATGGGGCTAAATTCGGAAGGGTTCCCCATTCGATTGCTTCTATGAAGAATACCCTTGAATTTCTCAACCCATTATTCCAGAGGTTGAATTTTATCAAGGATCAAATAAATGAGAATAAGCAGAGTCTTTCCGATCTAAGGAGAAACCTGTTATTTAAATTAGAAATCCTTACTGGAAAAAAGATCGGTTTACAGGATCCTGTAGGAATTACCGGTAATCTGCAAAAAACGCGTGACCAGCTCGTCCAGCAATCGGAAAACCTGGGTAGGGAGCTCGCCGCCACCCAGGTGCCGCCGGAAGAATACATTTCTGAACCGACAAATATTCAATACAACCCTGAGGGTCTCAAGAAGTTTGAGCTGCAAAAACAGGTAATTCAGCAATCCTTGCAGGAGAAGGAAAAGAAACTCGTTGAATTAAAACAGAATATATGCTTTCAAACATCCGATGCCATCTCATCTGATTGGGATGACCTGATCGATCACTTGCGTGATAAAAGGGAAGAAACCAGCCAGGCGACCAGGAAGCTCAAAGCCGAGATCGGCTCGGGAATCCTGATCACCCAGGTAATAAACGGGATGCGCCAGCGTGAAGATGAAAGCATCTCGCAGGCATTAGCCTCTCCGCTTATGCGTGAACCTATCCGGGCCATCACCCACTCCTACAACGGCATCGAACTGGAAGGCAGTGAAATCATCGCCTGCAGCGAGTACCAGCGCTTCCCGCTCGACAGCCTCAGCACCGGCGCCCAGGAACAGCTCTTGTTGGCGCTGCGGATTGGCATCGCCTCCCATCTGCTCAAGGAACGCAAAATGTTCCTCATCCTCGATGATGCTTTCCAGCACTCCGACTGGCAGCGCCGGGAATGGCTGGTGGATGAGATGGCGGACCTGGCAAATATCGGCTGGCAGGTCATCTATTTCACCATGGATGACCATATCAGGCAGCTGTTCGAGCAGAGGATTAAACCGTTGTTTCTGGACCGCTACCAGGCTTTTGAACTGAAATCCTGAACCTATATGCATTCTAATCCTACCAGGGAGACCTCCAGTGCCTGTTGAATTGCTGATCGCACCACCCGCCTCAGGAAAAACCCAGGCCTGCATCGAACGCATCCGCCGGGTGCAGGCAGAACAGCCGCTGGCCGGCATCCGCGTGATCGTCCCGGACAGCCAGAAAGCAGCCTACTTCCGCCGCAGGCTGGCCGAGTCCGGTGGTGGTATTGGCAGTATCCGTTGGCACCTTTGGCAATCTCTACCGGGCAGTCCTGGAGCGCTGCGGTATCTTCGTGCCGGTCATCACCCCCGCCCTGGAGCACCGTCTCCTGCAGGAGACCATTGCCGCTGCCTTTCAGGCTGGGGAACTGCTTCACTACGCCCCTATCCAGGACAAACCCGGCTTCATTCTCGCCCTGCAGGACGCCTTTGCCGAGCTGCGTGGGGCGCTGGTAAGGCCTGAACGCTTCCTGGAATATACCCGGGATTCCGACCCGGCCCGGGGCGAGCTCGCCATTCTTTACAGCCGCTTCCTCGCCCGCCTGCAGCAGCTCAACTGGACGGATATGGAAGGGCAGGGCTGGCTGGCGGTGGATGCGCTGGAAAGCCACCCGGCTGCCGCTGCCGATATCCAGCTGGTGGTTGTGGATGGTTTTACTTCCTTCACCGGGGTCCGCCTGCAGTTTCTAAAACTGCTCGCAGATCAGGCCGGCCATATGATGATCACCCTGCCCGGCCAGCCGGATTCCAATCGCCCTGTCCACCGCCGCTCCCGGGCCGTTATGGAGACCCTCCTCCAAACGCTCTCCCCGCAGGTCGTTGAACTCACCACCCCGCCTCATCTGCCCCCGCACAGCCTGCACCTGCAGGCGCATGTCCTCGACCCGGGTAGTTACCGGAAGATGGAAACCCTCACCCCGCTCCTGCTTGAAACCAGGTCGCCGTCCGAGGAAGCCCGTGAAGCCCTGCGCTGGATCAAGGGACTGCATCTGCGCAGCGGCGTTCCCCTGGATTCCTGCGCCATCTACGCTGCCAGCCTGGAAATTTACCAGCCCTTGCTGCGCGCCGCCGCCGAGGAGTTCGGTATGCGGGTGCACTTTTCCTACCCCGACTCCCTGGCAGAGTCCCCCGCCATGCTGGCACTGCTCACCCTGCTGGGGCTGCCCGGCGGGGATTACCAGACCCGCCCGCTCATCAAAGCTCTGCGCTCCCCGTACTTCGATTTTGGACTGAACCCGGCAGACGTTGAAAACCTGGAAATGGTTTCCCGGCAGGCCATTATCGTTTTCGGGCGTGAGCAGTGGCAGGAGGCCTGGGAGAGGCTCATACGCAGCATCCCGTCCGCTGATGAAGACCTGGATGAGGAACGTCAGGGTGAGAACATGACTGCCGGCATTGACCTGCCTGCTCTGCGGAATGCCTTTGCTCCCTTCTGGGATCTGTTCAACGGAATCACCGCCGTCCAGTCCACTACTGCCTGGACAGCCTGGCTGGAGCAGCTGCTCGAGCAGCTGCATTTCTACGACCGCATCACCAGCCGGCGCGACCGGGAAGCCTGCCGCTCGCTGGGGGAAGCACTGCGGGCGTTGGTGCTGAGCGAAAGTGTGGCTGGTATAAAGAATATCGCCTATGCGCAGTTCCTCACCGACCTGCAGGGCACTCTCAACGGCGCCCGTCTGCTTGAGCCCGCTGCATCGCGCCAGGATGCTGTGCTGGTCGGGCGCATCCTCGAAGCACGTGCGTCCCGCTTCAAAGCCGTGGCCTTGCTCGGCCTGTCAGAAGGCCAGTTCCCTGCCGTGGAAAATCCCGACCCCTTCCTGGATGAGCGAGCTGCGCAGCGATCTTGGCCTGGATGCCAGGCTGGACCGCCAGCAGGCCAGCATCTTCTACCAGGCTTTTACCCGTGCCGATGAGCATCTCCTACTCACCCGCCCCTATCTCTCTGAAGAAGGCGAAGCCTGGGAACCCTCCCCCTACTGGCTGGCCGTCCGCAAGCTCTTTGCGGATCAAGCCCTGCTTCGCATCCAGCCCGGGGTAGCCCGCTCCCAGGAGGAAGCCGCCTCTCTGCAGGAGCTGCTCTTCTGGGGTATCCAGCAGGAGTCCCTGCAGTACCCCCGGGATGAAGACCTGGCCGCCCGCTGGCAGGGCCTTGAAAAGGCAGGCACCATCCTTACCGCCCGGCGCGCTAAAGGCAGCAACAGCCCGTATGAGGGCAGCCTGGAACAATTGCAGTCCGAGTTGTCCGCCCGCTACTCCCCCAAGCAGGGCTGGAGCGCCTCGCGCCTGGAGGAGTACAGCGCCTGCCCGTACAAATTCTTTGTCAGCAGCATGCTGAAGCTGGAACCAAAACAGCCCCCCGAATTAGGCATAAACGCCGCTCAGATGGGCAGCATCTACCACCGCATCCTGGAGCTTACCTACCAGGAAGCCGGCCCAGCCGCAGGCGTGCAGGCTTTGCTGGATATCCTGGACCATGTGGCTGCCGGTGTCTTTCGTACTGCACCGGATACGTACGGTTTTCGCCCCTCCCCGCTCTGGCAGGTGGAGAAGGGCCAGTATATCGAAACCCTTCGCCAGACCATCCACATGCTGGAAGAGCACAGCCTGGGCTGGTCCCCGCTGCGCTTTGAACAAAGATTCGGCATCCGCGGCGCCCCCGTCCTTGAGCTTGACCTGGGAACGGAAAACATTCGCCTGCACGGCATTATCGACCGCATCGACCGGCACGCCGATGGGAGCATCCGCGTGATTGATTACAAGACCGGCGGCTCCCACATGGCAAAGTCGGATTTCACTGAAGGCCGCCGGCTGCAGCTTCCGGTTTATGCCCTGGCAGCCAGCCAGGCTCTCCAGTTGGGTGAAGTCAGCGATGGCTTTTACTGGATCATCAACCAGGCCCAGCCCAGCAGCTTCCGTCTCTCCACCTACGCAAAGGATGACTTCAAAGGACCGGCTGTTACCTACACCGTCCTGACCGCTCATTTGCGGCGCATCCTGGCCGGTATCCGGGCAGGGGATTTCCGCCCCCAGCCGCCGCGCGGCGGCTGTCCCGATTACTGCCCGGCTGTACAGTGGTGCTGGCGCTACCAGGCTGGATATTAAACAGGATAACAACATGGCTGAATCTCAACATCAGGAAATCTTTAATCACTTCAAACTCAACGATAAGCAGCGCACGGCTGTCCTGGAGCACGGCCGGGATGTGGTGGTCACCGCCGGGGCCGGCAGCGGCAAGACATCCACCCTGGTAGCCCGCTACGCCAGCCTGCTGGCAGAGGGCATCACCCCCCGCCAGGCTGCCGCCATCACCTTCACCAGGAAGGCCGCCCGCGAGATGCGCTCGCGCCTGCGGGGTAAGTTGATCGAGCTGCAGGATGACGCCGTTTCAGAAGAGCAACGCCAGCTGTGGGCGGATCTCTCCGCCCGGATGGATTCCGCCCGCATCGGCACGATCCACAGCCTGTGCAGCGAAATCCTGCGCGCCCACCCTGCCGAAGCCGGTATCGACCCCCGCTTCGAAGTGCTCGACGAAGGCTTGACCGCCGCCCTGCGCATCCAGGCTGTAGATGATACCCTCAAACTGCTGGTACAGGAGGAGCGTTTCCTGGCGCTGCTGGAGAATATTTCCACCTCCAGCCTTACCGAAATACTGAAAGATCTGCTCAACCGCCGCCTGGAAGCCGCTGAATTCTTCCGGGTGCAGGTGGACAACCGCCAGCGCCTTGCCCGGGAACTGCACGATCGCATGCAGCACCCTTCCCTGGCCGTGAACATTGCCGATCTGCGGGGTAGATCTGAGCAGGAACTGGTGCGGGATGCCGGTGACAATCTGGCCGGCATGGTGGTGGATCTACTCCAACTTTGGTCTGCTGCCGAGAAAGCCCTGGCAGCCGGCGATTGCGTTGCCTGTGCGCGCACCCTCTTCCGCGCTCGCCGTGAAAAAATGAGCCTGAAATCCGGTAAGAAAGCCAGCGTCAAAGAAATCGTCACTGAAATTCGGCAGGCTTACAAGGAGCTCCTTGACCCATTGATCGGTGGAGAAAACCCCAGGGATTCCGAACCGGCCGAGGAAACCGAAGCCCTTTTTGACCAGCTGCTGCCCCTGCTGAAAGATGCCTTTGAACGTGTTCAGCAGTCCTACCTGAACCTGCTGGAGGGCCGCCAGGCGCTCGATTTTGACGACCTGGAGCACCTCACCGGACGTCTGCTGGAAAATTCGCACATCCGTACCCGCTGGCAAGCCGAGCTGCAAGCCATTTTGGTGGACGAGTTCCAGGATACCAACCAGCGCCAGCGTCAGATTGTCACCTCTCTGGCCGGGAAACCTGGCAGCCTTTTCATCGTCGGCGACATGCGCCAGTCCATCTACCGCTTCCGCCGGGCAGATGTGACCGTCTTCAGCGAAGAGCAGCAGCGCATTCTGCGCCAGGGCGGTCTTGCCATCGATCTCGACCACACCTACCGCTCCCACCAGCCTCTGCTGGATTGCATGGGTGAACTGCTCGGGGCTGTGATCGGCACCCAGCCGGACGCCGGGCGGCCGTACTACGTGCCCTATTCACCTATGGAGGCGGAAAAAAAGCATCCTCCCGCCGCCATCCTCTCCCCGCATGTCGAGTTCATCCTTGGGCTGGGAGCGGATACCGATTCAGCCCGTCCAGTCGCCTCCCGCGCCCTGGCTGCCCGCCTGCTGCAACTAAAGGTCGAAGGTCAGATAGAAAAATGGGATGAAGTGGCTTTGCTCTTCCGTTCCTCCACCGGCTTCCCCGTCTACGAGGAAGCCCTGGAGGAAGCCGGCATCCCCTTTGTCACCGTCGCCGGTCGCGGATTCTACGACCGGCCCGAAATCCGCGACCTGCTAAACATCCTGCGGGGGCTGGCAGACCCGCTCGACGACCTGTCCTTCGCCGGCTTGCTGCGTTCGCCTGCCATTGGACTGAGCGACGCGGCTCTCTACCTTCTCCGCCGCGATGGACAGCCTTTCTGGACTGTCCTGCAGGGTGATCTCTCCTATTTGTCCGAAAGCGACCGCTTCGGCGCTCAGCGCGCCGTAAGCATCCTCGGTACATTACTGCCGCTGGTGGACCGGGTACCGGTAGCAGAGCTGCTCAAAAAAGTGGTGGATGTGCTTGATTACCGCGCTATGCTGGCCACCGCTGACCGGGCTGTCTTAGAAGGGGCGGCCAGCCGGGCGGGCGGGCGTCTTTGGCGCAACCTGGACAAGCTGCTGGAGGACGCTCAGGCCAGCCGGCAGGTCACTGTGCGCGATTTCCTGGAGATGCTGCAGACCCTCAACGATGCCGGCGCCCGCCAGGGTGAAGCCCCCTCTGAGGCTGAAGGCGCTGTGCGCTTGATGACCATTCACAAGGCCAAGGGTCTGGAATTCGGCCTGGTTGTGCTGGCCAATGCCGGCAGCGGTACCAGGAATTCCAGCGAGAATATTTATCTCTCCAGCGATCTTGGAGTAACGGTTAAACTGGACCCGCCGCCCATGCTTTACCGGCTGGCCAAACACATCGATAAGGACCAGGACGCCGCCGAGGAGCTGCGCCTGCTCTACGTGGCCATGACTCGGGCGAAACACAAACTGATTATCAGCGCCCATGCTGGAGAAAATCAAAAAGGTGAAATCACAGCCGGCGCCTGGGCTGGAGACCTTTTGGAAGCGGCCAGGTTGGATTCGGGCAGTCTGCAGCAAGCCCGTAGGGATGCCATTGAACACCTCTCCCCGGCAGGTTTCCCCCTGCGTGTCTTTTGCGCTGCGGGTGACTTGGCCATAACGCCAGTGGCCTTGCCCAATGAGCAGGCTGTTGTTCCAGAAAGCAGCCTGGCCCCCCTGTATCTTCCTCTAGATGGTTTCGGGGAACAGCCGGAAGATGAAGAGGAAGAACTGGCTTTTGAAACGCACCTCTGGCGGGCATCGCTGCAGGAAAAGGAGGTCCCCGGAACTGTGCTGGGGAGCCTGGTCCACCAGGCCATAGCCGCCTGGCTTTTTCCCGGCGATCCCCGGCTGGAGGCTCTGCTGCAGGCAGAATCCTTTAATGCCGGGCTGGCATCCGAAAGCCAGCGTGAAGATGCCGTGCAGCGCGCCGTTCAATTGCTGGAACGATTGCAGATGCATTCCCTCTGGCAGGAAATCAGCTCCGCCCGGGAGCGCTTTGTTGAAATCCCCTACACATATAGGCACAAGGAAAAACCAGCCTTCGGGAAGATCGACCTGCTCTACTGCAGCGGGGAGCGCTGGCATATACTGGATTTCAAGACTGATCCCATCCACAATCCGGCCCGCAGGGAAGAACTGCTCAGGGAGTACAAGCCGCAGGTCAGCCGCTACCGCGCTGCGGTCAAGCAGCTCCTGGGCGTCGACGCCTCAGCCCGTATCGTCTTCCTGAATGACCACGGCAGGGTCGAGCTGGTGAGTGTTTATTAAATGATTGGAGGGCTATTTTCCCGGGATTCGTCATTAAAGCCATTCCCGCTCTCTTCCAGCCAATAGTTTACCCTGATCTTTACCCACCCGCTGGATGCGATTCCTGCTATCGTTAATGCATGCAATCTGCTTACAAACGCCGCCAATGTGAGTGCCCGCCCGCGCCAAACGGCCAGCACTGCTGGCATGCCCTTGAGGGTAAAAAAGCCACGGATTACCCGTACTGGCTGGCAATCTGTTGCTGGTGCGGGGCGTTCCGCTACCAGGAAAATGCACCGGATCATAAAACAGAATTACACGGCCAGCGTGCCGCAGGCTTATAAAACAGTTTTTCTTTTCCGGGCAGTATTATATAATAGGTATAGGCACAATCATCACACGGGGAAGGGGTTCGTCCTGCATCATGTGCTGCTGCGCATCCCCTTGTCGAGGGCAGCGTTGTTTTACAACCACATGCCCGATCATTGAATAGAACAGATTTGTTGTTCAAAACCAGTCCTATCCAACAATTCCAGGGAGGTGTAAGCATGGGTACCTTTATAATGTTTGGCGATTATTCATATGATTCGGTCAAGGAAATCAGCCCGCAGCGCACCCACGCTGCTACAGAATTAATCGAGAAGGCAGGCGGGGAGCTTAAGTATGTATATGTTTTGCTGGGAGAAACCGATTTGCTTCTTATAACCGAGTTTCCTACCGTCCAGCAAGCGATGAAAGCCTCCATTGATTTATCCAAATTACTGGGAGTTGTGTTTAAAACATCGCCGGCAATTGGAGCGGATGAGTTTGACAAAATTATAGAATAGATTTGCCCCTGGGAAAAAAGGGTGCATGTAAAATGCATGCACCCATATACATCGTCTAAATAATTTGCCAAACCCGCCGGTTCCTGTATCCTTGTAACCACCTCACCCGAAACCATCCAGCGCGGCTGTAATACTATCTGCCCGGTCTGTTGGCATGCCATCTGCAGCTGCCTGATTTTCAAAATAAATTACCACTGGAAAAAATACAGCCTATATTCAGGTAAATAACCACAAGGTCCATCCACAGCAAAAGCAGCTGTCATTTGGCAGTCCCTAACCTGCAGTGAAAACAGTCCGCCAGCTTCTTGGCAGACGCCCCCTCAAACCTGACCATCCAACTCAGTTCTGCCATCTGAAATTGTCAAATTAGCCCAAATCCACATCCCATCTGTCCGCCCGGGTGCAATTAATATTGCACATAACTCTACCCGGTCTCTTTTACCCCCCCATAGAAGAACAAGTCCCATTTTAATATCTACCCGGGACTGATTGGGTCAGAAACCTTTTGCTTCCGGGATACAACGGGTTTTCAAGTGCTGGGGCTTCCCCCGGGCAATAAATATCCAGGAAGTGCTAAAATTAAGTGCATACTGAGTCAAGGAGGATTCAATGGTCCAGGAAGAAAAAATCGCCGAAAAAGGGACAGCCAATAAGGATATCCCTCCGGTTATCGAAGAAAAATGCCAGCAAACACAGCACACCATCACTCTCAATGGCAAAAAGCTGGAATATACCGCTACTGCCGGCACAATTGTCTTGAAGGATCCTGATCTTGACCAGGGGGAGAAAGCCAAAGCCTCCATCTTTTATGTTGCCTACACCCTCAACAATGCTGCGGATCCTGCCAAACGGCCGCTCACATTTTCGTTCAACGGAGGTCCCGGCTCGTCTTCTGTCTGGCTGCACCTTGGCGCCCTGGGGCCCAGGCGGGTATGCATGGATGAAGAAGGCAGGGCCCTGCCGCCGCCTTATCAGCTGGTAGATAACGAATACACACTTTTGGAGATGACTGATCTGGTATTTATTGACCCGGTCAGCACTGGTTACAGCCGCAGTGTTCCCAAAGAAAAACCGGAACAATTCCACAGTGTCAAGAAGGATATTGAATCCGTAGGTGATTTCATTCGCCTTTGGACTACCCGCAACCAGCGCTGGAGTTCGCCCAAGTTTTTAATTGGCGAGTCCTACGGTACCACCCGCGCCGCCGGCCTGGCAGAGTACCTGCAGGATCGCCGCGGGTTTTACCTCAACGGGATTATGCTGGTTTCTTCCATACTCAATTTCCTCACCGCCGAATTCGATCCTGGAAACGATCTTCCTTATATCCTCTATTTGCCGTCATATTCGGCGGCAGCCTGGTTTCATAACAAATTGGCGGGCAGGAAGCAAAACAGCCTCAGTCAGGTGCTTGATGAAGCACAAGCATTTGCTTATAACGAGTATTGCCTTGCACTGATGAAAGGCAGCCGCCTTCAGGAAAAAGAACGCATCCAAATCGCCCGAAAACTTGCACAATATACCGGGCTTTCACAGGAATATATCGAACGCAGCAACCTGCGAATCGAGATCAACCGTTTTTGCAAAGAGCTTCGCCGCTCGGAAGGCATCACCATCGGCCGTTTTGACAGCCGCTTAACCGGATTTGACCGCGATTCGGTGGGGGAACATCCGGAGGTCGACCCGAGCTATGCCGCCGTCCTCGGCCCATATACAGCAGCGATGTACGATTACCTGCGGCGCGACTTATCCTTCGAAATTGACCAGCCCTACGAAATCCTTTCATCCGTACATGAAACCTGGGGTTATGATACCTTTCAGAATAAGTACGTTAATACAGCGGAAGAATTGCGCAAAGCATTCATCCTGAATCCCCACCTCAAAGTCATCGTCTGCAGCGGGTATTACGACCTGGCGACACCCTACCTTGCCAGCGAGTATACTTTTGAACACCTGGAAATCCCTGCACACCTCCGCAAGAACATTCGCATGGCATATTATGAGGCTGGACACATGATGTATCTGCACAAAGCATCCCTGGTGAAGTTATCCGGGGATTTGAGCAGTTTTATCGCAGATTCTGCGGATTGAAACCTGGCCTTTCAGTGCTCTCCTGTTCATTCAGATGCTGCCTCTGGGTTGTTGATCATCATTCTAACTGTTCCATCCCTCAGCAGCTGGTAAACCTGTAACGCTGGCGGAATCCATCACCCACAACCCTGAATGGTTCGGTGCTGTCTTCCGTGACAGGTATAATTCTCGAGATATCTCCTGCTCATCTGTGGACTGGAACGGCATCAGGGAGGTTTTTATTGAAATAATGTGTAGGACAACCAGGGACTGTCTTTCCAGCATAGGTTTATGATTTGTAATAAGATAATGAAATCATAATTTATACACCAGCCGGATTTTTTTACAACAATTGATTTTTTCAAGAGGATAATATGACCAACCCAACCCAACCCAATGTAGCCGTCAGTTTGCGTGCGATCCATGCGGTCATCACCCGTGCGCTCAAAATATCAATAGAATATTCAGATCAGTACACCCGGAATGGATTTCCTGAGGAAATTATTAAGACCGGTTTTCTGGATTTCCTGACCAGCTTGAAGACCTCATTTAGAGCCCATCACCAGGTTGAAAACATAATACTCTTCCCGGCATTGCGAAAGGTCTTGCCGGATATTCCATACAGCCGGCTGATGATTGAACACCATACCATAGATTCCCTGCTTGATACGCTCCAGGCGGGAATAGAAAGCTGCCTGGCTCCTGGCAGTGAACAAACCTGTCTGGAAACCATTGGGAAAAGCCTTGTGAATCTTCAATATCTTTGGCGTCCCCATATACTGATTGAGGAAAGCGGCTTTACCGTCGATAAACTGGAGAAATTGTTGCCTGTGGATGAACATCTCAAGCTGTTAAAATCCGTCGGCGAATTCAACCAGGCAAATGCCCTGCCAGCTGAGTTAATCATACCGTTCACAATCTACAACCTTGCCCCGGAGGTAAGGGTGGTTATGACCGGAGCAATGCCAGCCGAAGTTGTAGAGCATTTGGTACCAATCGTCTGGAAAGAAAAATGGGCACCCATGAAACCTTTCCTGTTGGATTGAATCCAGATAGCGTTATAAGTATTTATTATGAAAATTTGAAAAAATTGTATATTGTATATAAAACTCTTATAATAATTTAAGGTTTGGATATTGTATTCACGATCATATTGTGATAATATATATTAGATAAGCGCTTGGGTGCCCCCCTCACCCAGGCGTTTATCGCTTTAATCGCCCTTTACACTTCTTCACCAAAAAGATGATGGTGCTTTGTAAACCGCAGGCTTAATGACAAGATGGAGTACAATTGTTCACAATCCTCGAAAGGACTTCGAAACAACTTTGTTTGAAATCATTTTTCTCGGCACATCTGCATCTGCCCCTTCCATCCACCGCAATCTGCCTGCGCTTGTTGTCCGCCATGACGAAGTCCGCTTTCTTGTAGACTGCGGTGAAGGGACACAGCGCCAGCTTCTCCAATCTGGCATCGGTTTTAAAAGGCTCAACCGTATCCTGATTACCCACGGTCACCTGGATCACATCCTCGGCCTGGGGGGTCTGCTATCCACTTTTCTCCGTTGGGAGACAATAGACCGCCTGGAAATTTACGGGGGAAAAAACACCCTGGAAAGGATCTCCGACCTGATTTTCGGGGTTGTACTGCGGTCGAAAAAATCACCCATGCCGATCGAAATGAAACAGATCTCCGGGGGAACCTTCTTTGAATCGGATGATTTAACCGTAGAGGCTTTTCCTGTGGTGCATCGGTTTACAGATTCACTGGGGTTCATATTTAATGAAAAGGGACGCTACCCATTCTTAATTGAAAAAGCCGAGCAGTTGAATATTCCGCCTGGCCCCTGGAGGCGTGACCTGGTTAATGGAAACAAGGTCACGCTGCCTGACGGGCGCACAATCAATCCTGAATCTGTACTCGGTGAGTACCGCCCGGGAACGCGCCTGGTAGTGATCGGAGATGCTGGCTCCACGGAAGGACTTGAACGGTATTGCCAGGGAGCAGACGGGCTGGTGATTGAGTCAACATATCTGGAAGAGGAAGCGGAAATGGCGAAGGAATTTTCCCACCTGACTGCCCTGCAGGCTGCAGAACTGGCAAAACGCTCAGGGGTTAAAAAGCTATTCCTTACCCACATTTCCCGCCGTTACCGGGAGAAAGATATTCAGGCCGAAGCGGAAAAAGTCTTTCCAGATGTCGTGGTTGCCCGGGATTTTGATACGTTTCAAATCAAGAGCGATTGAAAGCAATCCCTGATATTTTCTGCATTGAAGCCGGACAGATAGGTTTGGTTCAATGAAATCAATCGGATTTTCTGGATGATTAATCTATCTTATTATGGAAATATTCATTCCTACAACGGGTTCTTTTACTCGTCATTTTAGACATAAAAGTGAGTCAATTTCTTTCCAGGTATCTTTTAACAAGGCATCCAGTCTATCAATCATTGCCAGGTATTTTTCGTGAATTCCTTCACCGGTCTCCTCGTGCTCAACTTTTTCAAAATCTTCAAATACCTGATCTTGCAGAGACATGGGGATAATTCTATCCGCCATCGGAAAAAGTATGGCCTCTTCTTTCTGGATATGCTGCGTGAGCAGCTGGGCATAATTGCGGGAATTCTGAAGCAGTTCAGTTTTTGCTGAGTTTTCCCCTCCAGCCATTTTCTGTGCGGCAGATAGAATTCCCCTGGTATAGTGTCTTCCAAGGTCATGTTCTCTGAGCATGACAGCGATTGGACCGGCATCTGCCGCCACACCCGCTGACTCCATTGCTTTAAAGAGAACTCCTTCTTCTTTACGGTGATGGCAGCCATCTGCAAAACCGCGGATAAAATCGGCCGCATCCAGGAATAAGGATGGGGGGATATTTTCATCTGCTTCCAGGCCATCTGATGCCTCCACTAATATGGATATCATCCGTTCTATCACCCTGTGTTCATCCATTAAAATCTGTGTTGCTTTCATTTGATACCTTCCTTCCATAATTGTCTAGCGCATACGTTTAATCACAGTTGGTTTTTATCATTCCCATATATAGATTACTTCAAATCTGTTTGGGATTGATTGATTAATCGCAAACTTCGCATCATATTTCTCGGATTTCACAAACCAGGTGAGCATAGATAATGAATTTTCTCCCGTCTTGCCATGTCCGAAGAAAAAATTGCTCCCCAAATATGAGAGGTTAATAACTGGAAAATATAAATAGCAAAATCTGCGGGAATGTTATACTACCTGTATGGTTCCTGATGCAACAAAGAACTTAGAGATGAATACAAGCGGCCAGGATAAAAACACACCCTACCGGTATTTTGACCTGGTGATGGCATTTTTTGTCACCGTATTAATTGTCAGCAACATCGCTTCATCCGCCAAGATCATCAATCCTGGTTTATTATTGATGGGTGTGCCATTGGCTTTCGATGGGGGTACCATTTTATTCCCTCTCAGTTATGTTTTTGGGGATATCCTCACAGAGGTTTATGGATATAAACGTTCGCGGCGGGTGATATGGGTTGGTTTTGCCTGTCTCTTGCTGACGACAATTATTCTCTGGCTGGTGCGCATCCTTCCAGGTGATCCCAGCTGGGAAAATTACGCCGGCCAGCAAGCCTATAACAGCATCCTGGGCGGTATCAGTACCGGGGGAATTGTACTCGCCAGCCTGCTTGCTTACCTGGCCGGGGAATTCAGCAATTCGATTATCCTGGCCAGGATGAAAGTCCGTAGCGCCGGAAAAAGGCTCTGGACGCGCACAATAGGCAGTACCATCGTCGGCCAGGCTGTTGATACAACGATTTTCATTCTCGTGGCTACACTGGCAGGCGTTTTTCCCTGGGAGCTTTTCGTAAGCCTGATCGTAACCAACTATATCCTTAAAGTTGGGGTAGAGGTGTTGATGACGCCCCTCACCTACCTGACGGTCAATAAACTTAAAAAGGCAGAGCAGGAAGATTATTACGACCGGGATACCGACTTCAATCCGTTTAAAGCCTGAACAAGCTATTTTCCAGCCTGGATTTTTTCATTATATAAATTTCGCCCAACAATTCTCACCTTACAGCTATACCTCAAATGCATAATCCAAAGAGTGAATCGTGATGGAATCACCAATGGAATAATCACGGCAGGCGCAATCCAGAAAAGAAAATGGCTCGTGGTTTATTTAGAATTTTTTTAATAAGATCATTTTTGGCAATTCAAAAAATACAGCAAAACTTCAACCATTTATCGAACAGAACGTCTCTTTGAAGGGAGCCGCTTGCCAGTCAACACAAAGCATCATTTTAGCAGCCAGGGCTTGGTGTCAACAATTTGGCGGGTTCATATCAACCGGGTAAATCCTCGCCTACTGCTCATACGCTCCGATGTCCGGTTGAGAATCTCGTGATTTGCCGTCGAAATCGTCAGCCGGTGCATCACCGGCAGACCCGGCATTAACCGCCGGGCTGCCGTCCGCCAGGTGGGCATCAAAAGAAGTGATCTCGCTGCTCACAAGACCGGAAGGCACATCGCACAGGTTGTCCTGACCCGGGCAGGGAGCCACGTTTCCGTAGCGCACATCGGTGATGAGGGAAAACCCCACATTAAAAGGATTGGCCGGTAAGGGAAGGGAAGATTCGTCATCGTACCAGGCAAAGCAGGTATCCTCATCGGGTGACCAGAAAATTTTCTGGCCCTGGAAGATATCATTGATCATCAGCACTTGCTCAGACCCTTTGCACGACTGGTCCAAAGCACATCCTGATATCAGCAGGCAGTTACCGCTTCCGGTGATGGTGGAATTGACCACCCTGGCCTGGCCGCCGGGATTGAGGAAAATCGCCAGCGCATCACCATTGGCACGGCAGTCATCGTCACTGTTCCAGAAAGGCATGCCATGGAAGTACCCGCAGTTGCTGTCGATGATGGAATTTTCGATGCTGACATCTCCGGATGTCTTGATCTGGTTGCCGTCGTTATTGGCAGAGATGGTTCGGCGGATCTCTATAAACGAATCCGGCAGGCGTACATACAGCATATCCAGCCCGTCGGAAGTGTTATACAGGAAAGCGGAATCCTCGATGATATAGTGGCCACCTGTGGTGCCGCCAAAACCAGCCCCATCCCCGTAACCACCCGCTTCCTGGCCCCAGCAAGCGATATGCTCTTCTTCTGGATACGTTTCACCACAGCCGTTCCATTCTACCCTCCAGTTCCGGAAGGTCAACGTGCCATGATTTTCCGAATTGGATCCATCACCAACCAGGTCAAAGTTCCACCCTGCCAGGCCGTTGCCAACCAAACGCACGTTTTCCACCGTCCAGTCTGTAAGGCGGCCGGCCAGGATGGCAGTGTTTGCCAGCCCATGGATATTGAGATCCTTCAATAACACGTTTGCCGAATCCTCGGCATACAGTCCTACCGCAGCCCAGTCGCCATAAGGCGGGGTGTCCCGCTGGCAGGTGTAGGGTGAGCCGCCGGTCGTAGACAGGTGGTCTTCGATGCAGCTGGAATGGTCGGTGATTTCTAGGCAGGCGACCGCAACATTGTTTGAACCGGTCAAATCGATCATATGGAATGGGCGGCCGCTGCCCCATAGTTCGGGCGGCGCCGTGCAACCCTTATCCCATCCCTCCCCCAAAATGCGGGTGGGATGGGCTGCATCCGGGCCGGAGGGGATGGGTGACATGCTGCATTCATACGAACCTTCATTCTCGCAGTTCTCCGCACCCGGTGCACCGTAACCCAGCATGTAGGATCCTGCCCCAATGATGAGCGTATCGCCGCCAAGCATGCGCGCTGTTCCACCTGGCGGCAGCGCCAGGAAAGGATGGTTCCAGGCACAGGCTTGATCGGTCCCGGAACCCGGGTAGGGAGCATCCGTCATACCGGTGCATTGTTCCGCTGTACCACCATCTTGGCGGACATACAGGGTGGTACCAGCCGGATGGGATACGGGCGGGGATTGATTGATTATGTCTGTCTGGGTGTCTGTTTGGGATTCTGAGTCATCAATGGGGGTGGCAGTCCTGCAAGCCGCCGGGCTTAAAAGGAGGAGTAATGTGGACACGAACAAAAAACCAAACTTCAGTGTTTTCATTTTTAACTCCTTTAAACTGAATTAAAGGTCCACTACTGTCATTATAAGATTGATTACACCCACGAAACAAGTCAATTATCTGAGCAAATGTCAACACATAGAAAAAACGACTTGATTGGTAACCCATAAACCTCTACAATTGCTTTTAATTCCATTGTTGTTGAAACAACAAACATGTTCAAGGGATAATGAATCAAATCCGAGGAAAAATGCCAGAAAAAATCCGGGTAATCCAGTATGGAATGGGAGAAATTGGCAGGAGAATTGCCAGGTTGATCCTGGAAAAAAATCATCTTGTGTTGGTTGGGGCAGTTGATCTAGACCCACACAAAGCAGACAAGGATGCTGGCCAGGTTATTGGCCTGCAGGAACCTCTGGGATTCCCGGTTACCAAAGACCTGAAAAGTACGTTACAACGCACATTAGCTGACGTTGTCGTTCACAGCACCAGTTCAACCTTCAGCCAGTTTAAAAAACAAATCCTGGAAATCCTGGATGCAGGCATGGATGTAGTTTCCACTTCCGAGGAACTTTCATTTCCGTGGATAAGACATTATAAGGACGCAAAGGAATTGGATGCATTTGCAAAGCAGGCTGCCAAAACTGTTTTGGGGACCGGAGTGAATCCTGGCTTTTTGATGGATACACTGCCGTTGCTGATGACTGGTATTTGCGAACATGTAAATCAAATCGATATCACTCGCCGGATCAATGCCTCTAAAAGACGGGGATCATTCCAAATGAAAATTGGTTCCGGGATGAGTGTGGACTCATTTTATGCCAAAATGGCAGCTGGCGAAATGGGCCATATAGGATTACCAGAATCCACCGCAATGGTGTTTGATACGCTTGGCATGCAACTGGTTGATTATACGGATGAGGTAGAACCAATCCAGGCCCAAGGTAATATAAATTCCGGTACCATTAACGTCCAGCCTGGGCAGGTGTGCGGGCTCAAACAGGTAGCCCAAGGATATAATGAGAATGGATTATTCCTGAGACTGACCTTTATCGCAGCATTAGATTTGGAAAAGGAAGGGGATATTATCCGGATTACAGGCAGTCCAAACATGCTTGTTGAACTGAATGGCACCAACGGCGATATTGCAACCAGGGCGATAGCCGTAAATGCCATCCATCGTGTAAAAGATGCCCAACCAGGATTATTGACGATGCGCGATATTCCAATCATCACCTGGAGATAAAGGCGATCCTTGTAGCTCCCTATATTAATTTAAAGCGACCTCTTAATAATTTAGGCTCGCCGATTTCTATGGGGAATAAATATTGTGTCACCCCGGTGATACAGGGGAGACGCTATATACGGGGTACATCATATGAGCCGGCTTTTGTGGATCTTATGGATGGTATCGAACTTTGACAGGCTGTAAACAGTATTAAAGGTTTACAGCTGGTCGGTTAATCAGTGGGAAAATCGGGTTATTAGGAAATCCGGGTTAAAAAAAAGGCGGGGAGGGAGGGATTCGAACCCTCGGTCGAGTTTTCACCCGACAACCACTTAGCAGGCGGCCCCATTCGTCCACTCTGGCACCTCCCCGGGTTGAAATTTAACCATCCAGAAGGATGTTTAGGCGGAGGGAGAGGGATTCGAACCCACGGTGAGTTGCCCCACACCTGTTTTCAAGACAGGCGCCTTAAACCACTCGGCCATCCCTCCTCAGGGACGCATTCCTTCCCTGCGCCTACCGATTTTATCATACATAAAGGCGGGGTACAAGCGCCAGGAGCGAAATTCCCGGGATACCAAATCCTCCTGTGCCCCAACGCCAGGATCGTTTCTTCTTTGTTTCCCGTAATCCTTCTGGAACCTCAATGGCTATGATGGTGATGTTGTCATATCCGCCGCGTTGATTGGCTAGATTAATCAAATATGGCACTGCATCCTGAATAGGCTTTTGTTGAAATGCTTTAAGGATTTCATGATCACCAACCAGATCGGTTAAGCCATCACTGCAAAGGATGATTTTGTCATTCGGCTTGATTTTATATCCCTGGTTGCCTAGCATTTCCTCATCTCGTTCACTGTTTGAAAGACGCAAGCGAACATCAACATCGGGGGGATTTGGCGATCCCATATACCGGCGGATCACGTGCGCATTGGGATGGTTATAGACCTCTTCAGGTCGTAACAATCCCTTATCCAATGCTTCCCGCACCCAGGTATGGTCTATCGTGATTTGCTGGATAGATTTTCCACGGATATGGTAAATCCTGGAATCACCTACAGCTGCACTGTACAGGCAATCTCCAATAATCAATACAGACACACAGGTAGCTCCCATTCCATAAAGCCTTGTTTCTTTGGCGGCCGCCGAATAGACCTCCCGGCTGGCAAGATGCATAGCTTCAATCAGGGTTGAGGGGGGGGTGATTTCACTGCTTTGGGCAATATACTGGGTTACCTGGTTAACCACAATATCAGCCGCGATTTCTCCAGCCCGATGGCCGCCAATACCATCGGCAAGCACGGCAAGCAATATAGGGGTCTTCTCACTGGTACCTGATTGGTAAGTTGTAATGGAATATCGGTCTTCATTGTTTTTGCCGCTCATTCCCGGATCGGTCATGGCGGTTGTGATCAAATGTCCCTGGTCTGTGCTCTTCATTTGAACTTCCCATCATTCATCGGGTAAACCTTTATCCGGGGCTCCGTCGGTGGTGTACGAAGTTCAAAACGGAACATGAATTGTCCTATATGGATAATATCTCCGTGTTTAAGTTCCTGGCCCGATAATGAAACTGGCGCATAATTTACCCAGGTCCCGGCAATGGAGCCGGCATCAGACAGAATATACGTGTTCTGCTCACTATGCATGAGTCGTGCGTGCAGTCCATGCACAGTGCTTGACCTCAGGATATGAGTCGCCTGTTTGGGATCACTTCCCAGGGTGATCTGGTTGCGATTAACCAGGATAACATTTTCAGCCAACGGGGTACCGTTCTCCGATAATGGGATCAACCTGGCGGGGGCATTTTGTGAGCCTTTTGGAACCGGCCAGGTCAGGCTTTGCCCTTGATTTGTCCGGGGAGGAAAATCATTCACTGAAGCCTCTGCTGGCTGGGTTACAGATTGTTTAATAAGAGGTTTATTTTTTTGATTTTTCCTTACACCCCAGGTCTTCCCACTTACAAAAAAAATTATTGAGGCAACAATCACACCCGCAAAGGAAATGCCAACAAATATCGGCAGCACTCCCTGCGTAGCAATCCGTTCAATAAATGTTATCTCTTTTTGCTCAACAATGACATCTACCGGGTGGGTAATACTTTTCTGGGATAATCCAAGCATATCTATTGCTTCAACCTGCAGATTGTAAATACCGGTTTCTGAAATCCCATCCAGAGACCAGGTGAACTGGTCAAATGGCGGGGTAATATTTTCATTTGCTTTTTCCCCATTAACATACAAGGCAGTTGACGCAAGATCGCGCGGATAACCATCCTGGAATTCCACCATAATCTGGATTGGGGTTGTCGCTGGTTCTAGTAACGGATTTTCCAGGTCTGTTCCCTCGACCCACGAACGTACAACCTGTGTGGGAGGAGAAAGAAAGATCGGGTTGGGAGGTGATACATCCAGGGAAAACGAATACGCACTACTGGCCGCTTGAATGCCATCATTGATCACTTCCAATATAACCGAATGGGTTCCGCTGTTATTAATCCCGGACAGGTATTCACCCTGGTAGAAGAAACGCAAAGGCTGCAAATAAGCATTAATGTTCGGCGGTTCTTCTCCTGCGGATAGTTGGAGAAAATTTCCACCGCTAGCCTCGGCCATATTTTTCAGAAGTTCTACCCCCTGTGGGTAATCCTGGGTATTCGAAGGAACCAGCCATACATTGATCTGAACACCTTGTTGAACCGCACGGTCGGTTAGGTTTGGCAATGCCAGCCCATGTTCCGCTAGTGGCGGTGGGGTGATATAAAGGATTGAGCGTTTCATGTTCTCCCTTGGATTTGGATCAACCGCAAGATCCAATGCCATGTTCAGCGAAGCTAAACCCTGCTGAGAGGTTTGTAATTCTGGCTGGTATGCACCTAGCGCTTGCGCCCATTCCTGGATATTGGTTGAACGGATAACCTTCAATCCGGTGTTATCAACCAGGCTGAAATCATCGAGGCCATTTATAGGTTGTTCGCCTGCCCAGTTTTGAAGCGAATTTTTCACCTTTGCGATATAGCTCTCATCATCGCTTAATGCTGATAGCTCAGGAGAGGTATTTATAGCTACCAGCGTCTGCAAACCTGGCTCAACAAGCTTGAGCTCTACCAGGGAACGGTCAACCCCATCTTCCACCAATTTCACATCTGCTGGCAATATATCCGGCACAAAATTCCCACCAGCATCATAAATCTCAAAGAATATCTGCATAGCCGGGAAGGTGTCGGTTTTCAAAAGGCGTATCAATACCACCAATTCACCCTGGGCATATGCAGGAAACAGACTCGCTCCCAAAATTACTGCAGCCAGCAAACAGCTTCCCCATAGTGAAGGCCATTTATGGATCAATTCATCGAACACATTTTTCATCCCCATTATTGTAAGCGAACTTATGAAGTTATGCAGTGATTTCATTTTAGGTGCTGTAATCAAAAACAACTCGTTTCAATGGAACGGATATTAGCCTTGTCATAGGCTTCCATCCAGGTCCATGACCTCATCTAACCGGAAGACCAGTTTTCCTGCCCTATGGTTTGGTCTTGCTTCGGGAGTCGTGTATCAGCGTGGTAAAACCGGAAAAATTGTATTTTATTGTTCATACTTGTATAATCATATAAGGACAGAGTACATAACCTTAGGCATGCATGATATGACAATCGAAATCTTATTAAACCCGAATGTTGCATATGTCCTCCTGGTCGGCGGCTTTCTCATGGCTATCCTGGCATTGTTCGCACCCGGAACCGGGTTTATTGAACTTATTGCTCTGTTTGCAATTGTTTTGGCTGGTATCAGCATTTATTACCTGCCAACCAACACCTGGGCTTTAATTATCCTCATCATTGGTGTTATTCCATTCTTGCTTGCTTTGCGTTATTCGCAGAAACACATCTACCTGGCGCTCGCTACCATTGCATTGATAGTGGGTTCCCTGTTTTTATTTAAACCGGTTAATGGTGTCCTGGCAATTGATCCCATCCTGGCTGTATTTGTTTCAGTAGTCGCGGTTGGTTTCATGTGGTTTATCGGGACAAAAGGAATGGAAGCGGCAAGCCGGAAGCCTGTCCATGATATGGAGCGGTTAATCGGCATGGTCGGTATGGCTGAGACCGAAATACTCCAGGAAGGGACAGTCTATATCGATGGAGAAAATTGGACTGCGCGCAGTCAGGACAGAATCCCGGAAAGAGCCCATGTCCGGGTTATTGCCCGTGATGGGTTGGTCTTAATCGTAGAAATGGCTGACCCGGAAAATAATTAACCGGATAATGGCAAATTATTTTCAAACAACCGAATAAGGAGGCTCTAGTGTCTACCGAAAATTTCCCAACAATTCCCTGTCTGGTCGGGGTGATTGTCCTTATAGGAATTGCTTTCCTGGCATGCGGCAATACGGATCGTTCCCGAATACCAGCGCCTGGTTGTTTTCAGACTGGGAAGATGTGTTGGACCCAAGGGACCGGGTCTGGTTCTGCTGATCCCGCTTGTCGATCGACCAGTCATGGTAGACCTGCGCGAACAGGTGCGTGAAATTCCATCCCAGACGTCAATTACATTGGACAATGCACCCATTTCAATCGATTTTCTCTGGTATTTCAAGTTGTTCGATCCCGAGCAGAGTGTTTTGCAGGTTGGCAATTTTGAGCATGGCTGCCCAGGGTATCGCCACAACCACCTTGCGTGCCGTTATCGGTGGTATTATGCTGGATGATGTCCTTTCACAGCGCGAGAAAATTAACCAGGCTTTGCGCACAAGGCTGGATGAGGTAACCGAACGCTGGGGAGTAAAAGTAACCAATGTGGAAATCCGCGAAATACTGCCTCCGCGTGATGTCCAGGATTCGATGAACCGCCAGTTAACCGCCGAACGGATCCGCCGCGCGGTCGTTACCGAATCCACCGGTGCCCGCGAAGCAGCCATCAACGTAGCCCAGGGCCAGAAACAGGCTGAAATCCTCAAAGCAGAAGGGGAACGCCAGGCCCAACTTCTAAGAGCGGAAGGCTTTGGTCTGGCGCTGGAGAAGATTTTTGAAGCCGCCAGCTAAGATCGATCAGAAGACCATGACGCTGCAATACTTTGAGACCCTCAAAGCTTTGGGTGATAAACAGGCCACGAAATTCATCTTCCCGATGGAATTCACCAGCTTTTTGAAAGGTTTTATCAAGGGCGGCCATGAGGTCATTGAGGAGTAATAGTCTTGCAAAGGCTGATCGATTAATTGGAAACTTCTCCAACCCGGGATAGACTCCTGGCATAAGAACCTTAAATACAATTTATTGACGATATCAATGTATTTTTCGAAAAATCAATCTATTCTGATTGCTAGAGGACAGGGACCCTGGACATAGATACAATGAGTAAACCTGACAGGGTGGTACTACAAAACGCCAAACTTAGGGACCTGGGTGCACTTCATAAGATTGAACAAGTATGCTTTGGAAAGGATGCCTGGCCTCTTCTGGATCTCATCGCCGTATTGTCTTTGCCGGGGGTTGTCCGCCTGAAGGCAGTAGATGAAAAACAAATGGTGGGTTTTGTGTCCGGGGATCCAAAGCCTGGTCAAAATTTGGGCTGGATCACCTCCATTTGTGTTCTGCCGGATTACCAGGGTCAAGGCATTGGCAGCAGCATGATGGAAGCATGTGAAAAGGGTATGGGGGTATCACGCATCCGTTTATGCGTCCGGCGCTCAAATCAAAATGCCATTCACCTCTATACCCGCCTTGGTTACAGGGAAGTGGATGTTTGGCCGGCTTATTATTTTGATAAAGAGGATGGCTTGATTCTGGAAAAAATAAGAAATACTCCGTAAAGTCCCCATATTGATAAGGGTCGCGATGCGGTTAAGTTCTTACCATGGGAATGTCATCCATGGCCTGCTCATACAGAACATTGATATCGGTTTATCAGAATTAGAAATTTGTCTGTCAACGGATTTGGATATGGCAAGATATGAAACATCAGCCATGGGAGAAAATTGGGAACCGATGGGGGGACGCGGAACATCCATGGGGATAACTTCAGGTTGGAAAACATCCCGTAACCATCGATCCCCAGGCGCTCGCAGAATCCGAAACGGGGATGTCATATTAACCGGAACCGCTCCCGAAATCGGCGGGTATATGAGCGAACTGGAACGGACAATAATTGTTGGAAAACCATCAGAGGCGCAAAAGTACTATTTCGATCTTGCAACACAAGCGCAACAAATTGCATTTGATGCAATACGTCCAGGTAGGAAATGTTCTGAAGTTGAGAATGCGGTAAATAAATTTCTGGAAGAAAAAAGAATTTATGACCTGACCCGAACGCATATTGGACATGGGATAGGAACAGAAGGACACGAAATTCCATTCCTTGATTTAGGAGACAATACAATCATCAAACCGGGTATGTGCCTGACAGTTGAACCTTGTTTATTCATTCCGGGATTTGCTGGCTTCCGCCATTCAGATACCGTAGCGGTTACTTCGGATGGAATTGAATATATTACAAACTATACAAGGGATTTAGACGAACTTACTGTTCTTCGATAAACACATTTCTTATTATGTGTATGAAGCACATCCCTCGTATTTTAAGAGGTGGTTTTTATACTTTTATGCCCGAATATCTTGGATGTGTCCAGGTACCTTTTAAATAGGTAAATTCTCTGCCAAATCCAAAAAACATGAAATCAATATCGTTAGGTAGCATCCCCTCTTGTACCTGCTGTAGATGAACTTTTGAATATTTCTTCCAATCTGGTTTCCATATATAATTTAATAACCTAATTTAATATTCAAAAATATTCCACAGTATTTCAGCCATCCGAAAATTCTTGGTACAATTCTGTTGGGATCATTCATCAAAGAAATTTATGGCAGGGTTTTTGAAAATATAGAATAACAAAAAACACCAAATTGCCAAAATGAGAGTCTTTTAAGTTGACATACCTATCTGCAATGATTATTATATAGTTAAAGGATTTACTGATAAAAAATTTCCATGCTGTCTGCGTCTACGTATCAACCAGAGGAAAAAGGCACGCCTTTATTTAGCGCGTGCCTTTTAATTTCGTTTCTATCTCTTGCCAATATTTGAAAGGAGCAATAAATGGACTATGGGATGATCGGTAAAATTGACAAAGCCAAGCGCTACGCCGAGGAGCGCCAACGTTTTCAGTTCTCTAACTTTAAAGTCACAATGGATGGGGCAAACAACCTCCACACGATCGAATTCGAAAACGGTATCTGGAATTGCGATTGCGATTTTTTCCGGTCTCGTGGAAGATGCAGCCATACAATGGCTCTCGAAATGATCCTTGATGGAATGATTACAGTAGAACCCGTAAATCCCTGACAAGGAAAATTCCTTTTGCCGAATTTAGAACGGTAGATTTAGAGAAGATCGGGTGTTTTGAGCCTAAATAATCAGCTCAAAACACCCTTGCTTTATAATTTATTGTTTTACACAGGTATTGATCCACGCCGCGCCCGTCTTTTTCCAAAAAACGGTCGGATTCCGGCGGACCCCAGCTGCCCTTTTGGTAGGCAGGCAGCGGCGGGTTGCCCTGACCTTCAACCGCCCGTGTGAATGGATCTATCAAACCCCAGGCCAGTTCAATTGAATCGCTGCGGATGAACAAGGAAGGATCCCCATTCAACGCATCCAATAGCAGCCTTTCATATGCTTCCGGGATTGCGTGCTTGCCGAAGTCTTCTGCATAGAGAAATTCCATGTCAACCGGGCGCATTTCTGCAGGTGTATCCGGTTTCTTTACTTCAAAAACAAGGTGAATTCCCTCATCAGGCTGCAAACAAAGCGAGAGGATATTTGGAGACATTTGGTAATTATCCGGCAGCGGGAACATTACCACGGGTGGGCATTTAAATTGCACAATTATTTCGGTGGTTTTCTGGGTCAAATACTTCCCCGAACGGATATAGAAAGGCACTCCCTGCCAGCGCCAATTGTCGATGTAAAACTTGACCGCCGCAAATGTTGGTGTCCGCGATTCAACTGCAACCCCTTCTTCACCACCGTAGCCTTCATATTGACCCACCACAAGGTGATTCCAGATATTATCCTGGCTGACTGGACGGATGGATTGCAGCACCTTAACCCGCTCATTGCGGAAAGCCTCCGCTGAGTAAGATCCCGGTGGTTCCATTGAAAAAAGGGTAAGTAGTTGGAACAAATGGTTTTGAAACATGTCCCGCAGCACACCAACCGAGTCGTAATATTTGGGTCGGTGGCCTACCCCGACAGTCTCCGCAACAGTGATCTGTACATGGTCAATAAGATTACGGTTCCACAACGGTTCGAAAATAGTATTGGCAAACCGGAAAACCAGGATATTTTGGACGGTTTCTTTGCCAAGGTAGTGGTCAATCCGATAGATCTGGTCCTCCCGTAGAATTTTTTGAACCACGGCATTAAGCAGGCGGGCGGATTCCAGATCATGTCCGTATGGTTTTTCAACAATCACCCTGCGCCAGCCATCCTCCTCGTTAACCAATCCAACCTCCCCCAGGTTGTGCAGAATCGGTTCGTAAAAATCTGGGGGAGCTGCCAGGTAGTATAGTCGGTTGGCGGGTCCGCCTTCAATGGTTTTCAACCTATCCCGCAGCCTCTTAAAATTTTCAATTTTACTGAAATCCCCCGGCAAATAGGTGAGATGCTTTTCAAAGGAATCCCAGGCATTTTCTTCAAATGTGAATGTTTCATTCTGCTTGACACCCTCAGAGGCAGTTTTGCGAAATTCAGCATTCGTCCACTGCCTTGTGGCAAAACCAACGATATTTACATCGTCCGGTAGTCGCCCTTTACGTCGTAAATTATATAAGGAGGGAATCAATTTTCGATGAGACAAATCTCCGGATGCACCAAAAATCACGATTGTCGTTGGTTTCCTGTTATTCTCATTAATATACATGTGCATACCCCTGTTTAAGATGTCTCGTCTGTGGTTTTCACGGCATGTCCGCCAAATTGGTTGCGGATCACCGCCAGAAGTTTATCGCCGTATAGTTCCTGCTGTCTTGAACGCAGCCGGCGCTGCAAGGCGAGTGTAATTACCGGGGCAGGGATGTCCAGATCAATTGCTTCCTGGACAGTCCAGCGTCCTTCCCCCGAATCAGCAACCCACGGCTGGATATTTTGGAGGGTCTGGTCTTCTTTTAAACCACTGGCAATCAAATCCAGAAGCCAGGAACGGACCACTGAACCAAACCGCCAGATTTCCGATATTTGCTCCAGGTCTAATCCGAACTCCTTTTTTGCATGCAGAATTTCAAATCCCTCTGCATAGGCCTCCATCATTCCGTATTCAATACCGTTATGGATCATTTTTACAAAATGGCCTGCACCATTTGGGCCAACTCGACCCCATCCAGTTTCCGGTCCGGGAGCAAGTGCTTCGAAAATTGGCCGGGTTTTTTCAACAATAAGCTCCTCCCCCCCGATCATAATACTGTAACCTTCGCTTAAACCCCAGACACCCCCGCTTGTTCCAACATCAAGAAAATGAATTCCCTTCTGTCCCACCAGCCCCGCCCGGCGAATAGAGTCTTTATAGTTCGAATTACCGCCGTCAATAAGGATATCGCCGGGATCCAGCATACCGCCCAACTCCATTATGGTGTGTTCAGTGACATCTCCTGCAGGCACCATCACCCACACCACCCGGGGACGATCCAGTTGTTCAACTAAATTCATAAGCGATCTGGCTTCAATTCCACCATTATTAAAGTGGTCTAGCCTGGATTTCTCGCTTGGCGCATAACCAACAACGGCATGACCATAATGCATCAAGCGCTTTGCCATGTTACTACCCATTTTCCCCAATCCTACCAATCCGATTTTCATCCTGCCTCCTTGATTGCCCTGGCTATCGATTTCTTTAAGAATAACATCGATCAGATGCTTTGTTGTTGGCTGCCATGCCTGATTTACGACCTCTAATCCGCGCCTCCTCTTAACTCCAGTCGGGATGCAGCGTCCTCGTCCAGCATCCAGACAATTTCTCCGTCGCCTGGTTTTATCCTCTGGGCGGGATTCTGCTGGGGATCAAAAATCCCCTGGATCGCATTTTTCACCGCCTCTGCCTTTTCCTTACCGCTGACCAGGAAGCAAATAAACCTGGCCTCATTGATCAGGGATGGCGTAAATGTGACCCTCCCGGCTGGACGTCCCTGGTAATCTCCACTGACCGCAATCACAGGACCCTCCATTTCCTCGGTGGGGTATTTCCCTGGAAAAAGGGAACCGGTATGTCCATCCTCTCCCAAACCAAGGAAAATGAAATCAAATATCGGTAGTGTCTTCCCTGGGCGGATGAAATGGGATAACTGGTCAGCATAATTCCTGGCTGCCTGGCGGGGCGGCTGTTCGCTTTTTACTCTGTGGATATTCCGTTTTTGCAGCGGAACCAGGGATAATAAGTGTTTATTCGCCTGGTAGTAGTTATTTTCTTCATGATTAGCTGGGACCATCCGCTCATCCACCCAAAATATATGCATCTTTTCCCAGGGTATTTGCTCCCGGAAAGGCGGTTTAGAAAGCAGGCGGTATACGGGGTATGGAGTACTGCCCCCTGAAAGCGCTACAAGCAGCTGTCTGTGCCCTTCCGCCGGTGTATTAACCGCCCTTACAAAGAAATCGGCAGTATTGCAGGCCAATTCATCCAGGCTGGCACTGATGTGGATATGGCTGGGTGGAATTTGTTCAGGTTTACCGCCATCCATATTTGCCTGCTCCAATTATTTCGATAAGGGTAGTGGTAATAAATCTGACCGGTAAGTGCTCTGGATATCCGGATTTGAGGTCATTCTATATAAAAGCCGGTAATATCATCCCGGACTGCATCCCCGGTATGATTCGGGGAGCTGTACTCCTTGCAAGGATCATAAAGCCAGGTGTTTATGGGTTGCACGATACCCCGGGTATCCAGCCACGAGTGGTTATCTGTCCGAAATCACCTGCTTCAATTAATGATTAATTGTCCGTCAGATTGGTTATACAAAATTTCATCAATAGCTAATTTTTATTGTAACATTGTTGGTATTACAGGAACAAGCAGATTAACTGGCAGCATCGAGGATTTATTATTTGGGCTGGTATCCCTTGGATTCCTGAAAAAAGGTAAAATTCTACGCATAACGGACGTCAAGTAATCAACAGGATTTGCTAAAATAAATAATTAAAATTGGAAAGGCATTATAAATATGGATCATACAGAGAAATACATAAATCCCGAAAAACTGGCAGTTTATGGACATTCCTATTGTCCTGGCGCACGCAGGATGCGTTCAGCCCTCCAGGATAGGAAAGTAAACCACGAATGGAGAGATATCCGTGAAGGAGACCCCCGCTTTGAGAAAGAGTTAAAAGAGCTGGCAAATGGTTATCTTTCAGTCCCCACTCTAATCTTTCCGGATGGTACCTTAATGGTGGAACCACTTCTAAATGAAGTCCTGAAAAAATTAAATATTGAATAGAGTGTATGAATCGTTTAGTCGGAGAGACCGGTGACAACCAACGCACATGAAGGCATCATTATTTACAGTACAAAATGGTGTTCAGATTGCAAACGGGTAAAGAAATTTTTTGGTGAACAGCGTATCCCTTACACCAATATCGATATTGAAAATGACCCGCAAGCAATGGCATTCGTTGAAAAAGTCAATCATGGGATGCGCATCATTCCAACCATTATTTGCGGTGACGGATCGATTTTATCTGAACCAAGCAATGCAGAATTAGCAGTCAAGCTTGGGCTGACGGTCAAAGCCAGGCGTGGATTTTATGATGCCATTATTATCGGCAGCGGACCGGCGGGTTTGACCGCGGCCATATTCCTCACCCGCGAGCGGTTGGATACCCTGGTGATAGAAAGGGGTGGTTTGGGCGGTCAGGTCAGCATGACTCAGACAATGGAAAATTTCCCGGGTTTTTACGAAGGGATCAGTGGATCAGATTTTGCTGAGCGGTTGGTAAAACAAGCAAGACGGTTTGGGACAGAGATTTTACAAGCCCAGGACGTTGTTGATATTCGCCCGGAGGGACAGTACCTGTCTGTTTCAACCACCGACGGGTCTGATTATGGGTGCAAGGCAGCCCTCCTGGCAACCGGTGCCCAATATCGGCGTTTGGGAGTTCCCGGTGAGGAAGAGTTGATTGGAATTAATATCCATTTTTGCGCTACATGTGACGCAGCATTTTACCGAAACAAAAAAGTGCTTGTCATCGGGGGAGGTAACAGCGGTTTTCAAGAGGGCTTGTTCATTTCTAAATTTGCAGATCAGGTGGACATCGTTGAGTTTCTTCCACAGGTGAAAGCCAGCCCCATTCTCCAGGAGAGTGTGGCCCGAAATTCCAAAATGAAAGTGATCACCAACCATCTCGTGAGAGGTTTTCGGGGTAATGGGAAGCTTGAAGGGATTGCTGTGGAGGACCGCACTACCCATAAACTCACCGAATGGTATTACGATGGTGTCTTTATCTTTATTGGGTTGTCTCCCAACGCCGATTTTATCAAGGACAAAATAAAAACGAATTCATTCGGTTTTATCGAGACGGATAAAACGCTCATGACATCCATGCCCGGGCTTTTTGCTGCCGGAGATGTGCGCGCAGATTCAACCAAACAGGCGGCTTCGGCGGCCGGGGAAGGCGCAACTGCAGCCTTGATGATCCGCCAGTACCTGGACCAGGAAGGCTGAACCTCCGGAAAGGACACTGCACCGCTTTTAAGTAAATCATCATGTTCTAAAAATGCCTGTGATCATCTCTGGCACTAATATTGCAACGTATTGCTAGACTGAACTGATCAGAGAATGAATTGTCCTTCAAAATATCATGAGGCAAAATAGGCATGAACCCCAGACCGGTAGTACCGCCAAAATATCTGAAAAATAGAATCGGCTTTAAAGTGATCGGTAAGCTCGCTCATATCCGCCTGTTTGAAAAGTTAATCAACAGCAGCAAGAACCTCCAACAGACAACCCTGCTCGTCCCCCATCCGCAAATGGGTTACCGCAAACGTTCCCGCAACCGTTATGGAAATTTTATGTTTTATCAGGGTCCGGTACGTTACCACGACCGTATTCATATTACCTATTTGCCGCTCTCCACAAAATTAAAGAACGCCCTGATCCATGCCGGGATTGACACTCGCGGAGATTTATTGGATTACCTCAACCAGGCTGGCAAGGAAGGATTATTGATCCTCTCAGGGGTTGCCCGAAAGGGGCTGGAGGAGATTGAAACCGTAGTCTTAAAAAACCCCGACAGTATTCTCCCACCCCGCTGGACAAGGACTCCAACCAGCAAAACCAACCGGTTGCTCAAATTTGAGATTATTTTTGATCCACAGGATGGTTGGAACAGATTTGCAAGTCTCCAGGATGATACCAAATCGATTATGTCCATGCTTGTTATCAGCCTGCGTAATGCATTTGGAGAGCAAATCACCATCCAGGAAGAGTTGGGGGTTGTTACGGTTGGCGGCATCAGCCATATCGAAATTGGGCTTACCATTCCAGTGGATCCTGTCCTGGATCGGGCACCAATTCGCAAAACCAAGCTGGATTACAACACCCAGGTCATCTTTGAGCGCAATGAGATAAACACCCTGGCAGACCTGGCACTGCTATTCAGCGAGGATTTGGGTAAAACCCGTGATCAACTTCTTGACCTGCAAGGCATGAATGAGCAAAAAGTGGATCAGCTTCTGCACTTGATTCCTCTTGGGGTAAACAGGCAAAAAAGCCTCCTCGCATTATGCCATTAAGAAATGACGGAATAGAAAAATAAGTTTCGTCAATACCATATCAAGCAGTCAGCCAGATTCCTGGAGTAAAATCCGGGAATTTCTTTATTCGATATAGAATCTAACCGAACATGAAAATTATTCGATCTGCCGTCTCATCCAGGTGAGTGATCCACTTCATATACTTATTAGAAGAAAAAGGGGGATTGGTCGCATATCAATCCACACCACAACGATATCCCTTTATCTAAACCACACCAGGAGCGTTTCCCCAATGTTGTGAGAGCCTGGAAAGATCAAGCGATCAGGTCTCTGTCGTCACTCAAAGAAAACGGTCGTTCTCTTCGTCAGCCGTCCATCACTGAAAGCCAACCAGCGCTAAAACTCGTTCTGTCTCTGTATCAGGGTGAAGGGGTGCCGAGTTAAGACACCGGATGAACAATTGTTGAGAACGCATACTCATCTAATTCCAGGCAAATAAGTAAAAATCGTTAATATGCTGGATTAATCACATGGCGTGTACCGCCTGCGGAGTTCCAGGGGGCTGTACGAGAATCTCCAGCAGTGAGATATGCTGCTTGGGACCGATGGCTTTTTGGTAAAAAAATTCCTGGCAGGATTCTGCCAGGAATTTATCATGTCATTCTTAGGAATGATTAGGCCGGGACTACATCGCTGGCCTGGGGGCCTTTCTGGCCTTCCACAACGGTGAACTCAACACGCTGGCCTTCTTCAAGATTCTTGAATCCATCACCCTTAATTGCTGAATAATGAACAAAGACATCCGCACCATTATCGCGCTGAATAAAACCATAACCTTTACTTCCATTGAACCATTTTACCGTACCGATGATACGCTCAGACATTTAATTTGCCTCCTTCTGGCAATTACTACAAAAAAAGAATTAATCTTCGGGTACTTCAGTCGTTTCATCGGAACGAGCGTTAAAAAAAACCCGTGGGGTGTACCCACGAGCTACTGTCAACACTTCCAACGTAAACTTACTGGTAACCTACAACTACATTCTATACCCATTCTAAATTTCTGTCAAGGATAAATGAACGGCAAATTCATGAACAACGATGACCAATTGTTATGTATTTTCAAGCAGCCGGGTCAATTCCTGTTCTGCTTCGTCCATTGGTACTGCCAAAACCAGGCACCACTCCTCCAACAATAAATTCCTGGTTTGCTCTAAAAAAGCCCGGTCATTTTCAGTCATCTTTCCATTGCGCTTGTGATAGGTGAGATCACGCACTACCTGGCTTAATGATTCAAGGGTACCAGCCCGCATGCGCTGGCGGACGATCTTCTTACGTTCCATTATATCGTTGGATAGCGGTTCACCGGGAGCAGCCAGAATTTTAAAAACATTTTCAAAATCCTCAGGCCGTGTAAGCGGGCGGATGCAGCTTTCTCCGTTGTCTTCTTCCGGTACCCATAGGGTCAGGTCGCCAACCTTGACAACGTAACATAGAATGGTTTTCCCATTTATTTCCTTCGCATCCATTTGGATGATTTCCCCTGGCCCGTAAGACCAATGAATAACCTTGTCACCGACATGGAAGGCAGGCTGAAAATTTTCCATTATCAATTTGCCACCTTTCTTGATCTACCAGCAGCCCGGGGAATTGAAGAGTGGGTTCATTTTCTTTAGCTTGCTGACTTATAACCCAATTAAAAAGAAGCCATTCAGGAATATGTACACAATAACAACGTACTCCCATGATTGGGTACAAAGATAATTACTTAGGCCTGGCCGGCAGCTTAGGTGCCAGCTAGGCTTGCAAACAAATATTTGGTCGCTAAAACAATTTAAACTTTACAGTTTTTTATTGATCTCTGCCAGAACTGTTTCTACCTTATCCTTCGTAATCCCATATTGGGCAGCCTGAGGCATGGCTAGGACCATGTTTAAAGACATACCTTTCGCCATGGCCAGCATCGGATTGGCGGAAACTCCCGGAATATACTGCTCCAATACTGCCTTTGCCTGAGGGTCATCAATTATTTGACCAAGGGTGCTATCGAGTGTGAATGCCATGCAAATCCTCCTAGAGAAATTTTACAATTATTAACAGGAATTATTTTTCATCCTTATTTAAATTGTATCATGCTTGGAAATATATATTTCCGGATTCGGTTGATTTTTGGGAAGAATTTCTAATAATTTGGAAATCGGATGCTGCAGGATTATTCTCATCACTCCCCAGGACAATGGGACACGCAAATTGAAAATGATAAGACTTTTTCGGATTCCAATAATAATAAATTGCTAAAAAAGGGACGATTTCCAACAAGGAGATCCAGCCTATCACGTCCCTTACTGATGGAAAACGTCTTCCATCCATAAAGACTGGACCAACATCACTTGCCAGCAAAATGCGTCATTCAGCTTGATCTGGTTCTTAAGAAACTAGGCTTAACGTTCGGATCAAAATCTCCAAACCTTTTCCAAACCAGACCGAATATTGATCAGTGCCGTACTTGACCCTCAATTCAAGTATTGTAAAGAGGCATAATTTATGACTCCTTGTATCCTGCTGATGTATTTTTATTATCGGGTGCGGATTTTATAGTGAGCTAATAATTTCGCGGCCAAATTTGACAAAGCGCTGCGGCTGGACTTGTATACGAACTCGATCGCACAGGTAATCTTGATGAAATAGTTACTACATGATTTACTTCAGAGCTCCTCGTACCAGGTTAGAATATTGCCAGTGCATTTTTGGCAATTAACCATTTCTGCCGAGGAACCTTGCTGTTTGAAAAATGGGAATCAATTTGCCGGATCATCCCTGGTTGTTTTTCCTTCGCTTTTATGGCAAACAACAGTTAATATTCACATCCAATCATATACGACCGATCCGTCTATGCCCACTTGTTCAAAATTAAACTGGAGATCAGGGCACACCAATGCAATCTCGCGACAATTGAGACAGTCTCACGGTTTGGCTATGTGAGGACACAAGGTGCAAACGTATGAGAAAGCAATCCCGTTTACATATACGTGCTGACGATTTAATATTCCTCTGCAAACCCGTTGAACACATGCACCCTCTGGAGTAGGGGATTGGTAAGTCGTCTATCAATCACCGCTTGTAAATTTATTGCCTTACCCCCTACAAGCCATAATGCACCTGTTTTAAATATATCGAGCAGATAGTAGATAATGTCTCACATTAATGTTTGCACGTAACGTGCGGACATTTTCCGAAATATCGTGATTTTTAAAAATCGCACGGCCTATTACCACTTCATCTGCTCCCGCTGCAATTACCTCCGCAATATTTCCAGAATTTATATCGCCGTCCATCACCCACTTGATTCCAGGGTGAGTTTGTTCCTGTTTACCTTTCCGCATCTTGTCAAGGGTTTCTGGTAAGAAGGGGCAATCATAACCTTCTGGCTCGGTGCTTAAGAGGACAATAAATGATAGATACGGAACAAGATAATCCAAATTGGGTATGGGCGTGGCAGGGTTAAATGCGAGCCCTGCTTGAAGCCCGAGTGATGTGATCTGGCGTAGAACCCGGCGTGGATAAGGGCAGGCTTCATAGTGTACAGAGATACTGTTTACACCCCATCTCGCCAGATCTGAAAGCAGCCACTCAGGATTGACCATCATCAAGTGCACATCAAAAGGTAACCTGGTCATTGGCCGAAGTTCTTGGATGATTTTCGTGCCCAATGTCATAAGCGGAACAAAAGAACCATCCTCAACATCAAAATGGATGGAATCCACCCCGGCAGATTCGAGTTCGACAAGAGTATCTCCCAATTGGTGAAAAGGAGCAGATGCCATTGAGGATGATATACGGGATTCAAATTACTTCCCACGGAATTCTTTTACTTTATTCATAAGCGCTTTTACCCGGTCGGTTTCTATAGAATTCCAGGTATTATTGCTCTTTCTTGAATGCAGTGCCAATTATTGCTCCGTCCGCTACTGACAATTGCGCTTCCACGTTTTCCTGCCTCACACCTGTATTAGCGAATATTGGAGTATCGGGTACCGCATCCTTTACCAACTTCAATGTCTGAGCCGATGTTTCTGAACCGGCTGTAAGACCGGAAACACACAAAGCATCTGGACGGGCATTGAAAACTGTTGAAGCGGCAATATCAGCAATATTACGATTTCCAAGATATGCAGCAGCTTCAGGTACGATATTAAAAAATAATCGAACATGCTTGGCACCAATGGCATGCTGGTGGCGGACGACCTCGCCGGCATTTGTGTTCCAAAGACCAAAATCCGACCCATATACACCGGTGAAAATCTCGCGTACGAATTGCGCACCAGTGGCCATTGCTAAATCGATTGAAGCAGCGGGATCCCAAAGCACATTGACACCATACGGAATTTTGATATCTCGCTTGAGTTCCGCAATGATTGCTGCCATACAGATGGTAGTAATCGGCTCAATTTTGGTAAGGTAAGGCAGGCTGAATTCATTGGAGATAAGAACGCCATCCACACCACCTTCTTGTAAGGCTAATAGATCAAGGCGAGCTTGCTCGTAAATCCAGGTCCATGCCCTTCTGCTGATCATAACCGGGATCACCAGGAAATGCGTGGAGATGACACATTCCGATAATTGGCTTGTTCACCTTAAATAAGGTATTTAACCAACTCATTTTTAACCTCTTCTTTGATAAAAGTATTACCCGCGGGTTAAGTCTATCTGGGGTGTAATAGTTCGAGCAACAGCTGTAACCAATCGCATCGTTTCTGCAATATCTGTTTCGTGGCACATCTGAATGGGTGCGTGGCTATAACGATGTGGGATGGATATAGCCGCAATCACATAACCCTTATCGTCTAAGTACAACTGGAAAGCTGGATCTGTAATCACTCCCACAATTACTTCACGTTGTAATGAAATATTTTCCGTTCGTGCTGTCAATTCGATAAAACGACGAAATTTAGGTGAGGAAAATAATCCACCCAAAGTACCTCGCCCGTGAAAATCCATCATTTTGATCGCAGGACCTCGGCGTAAAGCAACGGGCTGTAGTGGATCATCAATTGGCGTGTCCGTCGCAAGGGTGATATCCAAGGAAAGAATCGCATTTGGTTTCGTGGCGGTTACAGTAGGCAGAGACCCTCTAATACTGAATTCCTCCAATACTGTAAATGAGAAGACCATTGTGCATGGAGGACGTTTCTTTGAAAACTCTTGCAGGGCTTGGAGTAATATGAAAACGCTGACACGGTTATCGAGTGCTTTGGAGCAAATCATCCCGTCTCCAAAGCGATGATAATTTGGGTGATATGTCAACGGATCGCCTACCTGGATTCCTGCTTTTAAACACTTCTTCGCGGCTGGTAAACCCGATATCCAAGAACATTTCGTGGATATTGGGCACCTTGTATTTTTCATCTGCCCCGGTGATATGATGAGATTTTGCACCAACATAGGCTGGAATTAGTTGACCGTCATCCGTCATTAGATCCAGGCGCTGACCCAGAAGCGTTTTCTCAGGCACACCTCCAATACGTTCAATCAGCAGGTAACCGTCGTTGGTAATATTTCGAACAATGACTACCAATTTCATCCATATGAGCCTGGAGCATCAATCTAAAATCCGGGTAAGTAGCGCCTTTGAGAATCCCTACCACATTACCTAAATTATCCACATATACTTCATCAACCAAAGGCTTGATGGTATCACGAATAAACGCCGTTATAGAATCCTCTCGCCCGGAGACAGCGTGAATTGCACACAACTCTTCCAGCAATTTCCATTCGTGGTTCCATATATGCTCCTTAAATAAAGGCTTTAAGAATGGTTAGCATTGGTTATTTATTGACAAGGAATAATACCATCCAGAGAAGGGATTGTTACAATCCCTTCTCTGGAATGAAATCAAATTAATATCCTAATAACCACCTGGGGGAATTCCATAGATGAGTTGCCCAATCGTGGTAAGTACCCAGGCTATCCAGTTTCCACCGGATAAGCCAGTAATTTGGACTGCACCTTCTGGGAATGCAAACCCAATATTGCTGGCAACCTGAGTGAATAGCGGGGAAAATGCACTTGAAATGTAGAGGACCACGATCATGATTATGGTACCATAGAGGATCGAGCGGAACAGGTTTCCGCGGGTCAACGGAGGCACCATCGCTACAAAGAAAGCCGTGGCCGCAAGATCGGCAGCCGGCAGAGTAGTGTTGCCAGGTAGAATTGCTGCCAGTATCAGTGTAATCGGTATGAGGATTATCCCGGCTGTGATTGTGATAGGATGACCAATCAGGATGGCAGAATCCAGGCCGATGTAAAACTCGCGACCGGAAAAGCGCTTCTGCATGAATTCTCGGGCGGATTCTGATAATGGGGTTAATCCTTCCATGAAGATCGCAATGATGCGGGGGATCAATACCATCACAGCAGCCATCTGAACTGCAACCATCAATACTTTGGTGACATCAAGGCCAAATCCCAGGATCCCAAAGAGCAGCCCAAGCATGAAGCCCATGAGGATAGGTTGACCAAACACACCCAGCTTATTCTGGAGGGTTTCATCATCCCAACGGATGTCACGTACACCCGGGATCTTATCTACAACCCAATTCAACCCCAAAATAATCGGTACACTGGTGATTGCCCAGCCTTGCGGGATAGATATACCTGGGATCCTGAAAAATTCTTGAACTCGCTTGGCAGTCAGGTCAGCCAGCAGCAGGGCAAGAATTGCATGAATGGACGCCCCGACAAGTCCCCAGAGTATATTCCCTCCCGTCACAAGGTAAACCAGAGAGCCTGTGAATGCGAAGTGCCAGAAATTCCAGATATCCACATTCAACGTCTTGGTCCATTTTAACAATAGGAAGATGATATTTATTGCAAATGCCAAGGGTATGATCAACGCACCGACAGTTGTTCCAAAAGCGATTGCTGCCGCTACTCCCCAACCCACATCCAGTGAAATGAGGTTCAACCCGGTGCGAGCAACCAGTGCTTCAGTGGCAGGACCAAGGGCTGTAAACAACAAGCCAATAACAAGACTTAAACCAATGAACCCAACTCCAACCGTCAGTGCAGCAATTAATGCGCGCGTGAACTTCATCCCAAGGACCATACCAAGGATAAAAATTACTATTGGTAACATAACTGGTGCCCCAAGACCGGTTAGAAAATTACCGATTACCTGAATCGTTTCCATGTTTTTCTCCTTTTTTATTTTTAATAAATTATCTGGTTGATTGCTACTCCTGTAACAGGGATACTATTTTATCGATCACCTCCTTTACGCCAATGCCGGTTAAAAATGGTAGACCGTCCACAACCGGAATATTAATATCAAATGGCACCTGAGCAGTCGAGATAATTATGTCTGCGTCTGGGGCAAGCATCGGCACTTCGACCACCCGGCATTGAATTGTATGAATCTTTAACCCACGCTCAGTGAGAAGTTCTTTTACTTTCATTGAAACAACCGTGGAAGTGGCTATTGCCGTTCCACATGACACAACAACTTTATATATCCTTCCGGACGATACACTTCTTTGCGGATTATTGGTCATGGCTGAATACCTGACGAAAAGTTGTTTCGAACATCCAGATATCATATTCATAAACATCATCAAAAGGAGGGGGAACTACGGCAAGGATGGTGAATTTTTTTGATGCTATCTGCGGCTCAAACAAGGTCGCAACGTTTCCTGAATTGCCAAATTGAGAATGGACAACGATGACTTCAATATTCTCAATATCCTTTAGTTTCTCAAGTATATTTTCTGTATCTGTGGTTATTGATGCTGGTTCGCAAATTGCAATGACATGTTTATTTGCTGAAACCGCCATCACATCCACTTGGATGGTGTCTTCTCCTAATTGAAATTCTGGATAGACAAAAATATTTTGCTCGCCTTGCTTTAGCAAGCTCCGGGTTATATAAAAACGCAAGATGTGCCGTTTGTGGGCATCTTCACTGGGAGGTTTTGGTATTACGGAACGAAACATGACGTATGATTCGGTATCACGAGGTTTAATTTTGCGCTGGATATTTGCGTTAGGATCAAAATTGACTTGCATTAGTTATCTCCGCTTAATAAATTTTCGGTTAAAAAACCTGGTCGGTGAGGATCACATCAACTCCAAGCCTGCGAATCTGGTCTACTATTTCAAGGGGAGCGCTCTGATCGGTAACAATCCTATCTATAGCAGTCAATGGCGCAATATTTATAAATGTTGTTACACCGAATTTCGTTCCATCTGCAACAACAATTTTTTCTCGGGCTGAACCGATGAGCTTTCTTTTTAATACGGTATCCTCAAGATTGTATTCAGTAAATCCATCTTTCAGGCTGATTCCGGCAACACCAATGAATGCTTTGTCAACGTGCAGTTCTTCGTATACACGCGTCGAAAATTCTCCCACACAGGAAAGTTCGCGTGGACGGATAATTCCTCCCGTCAGGATGAGGCGCACATCCACTTCCAGGGATAATGTGGTGACGATCAGATTTGCTATGGGTAGGGAAGCTGTGACAATGGTCAGATTTTGCAATCCCCTTAAACCTTTGACAATTTCGAGAGTGGTAGTACCTACATCCAGGGCAATGCTGTCTCCATCAAGTATCATTTTAGCTGCTTGGAGGCCGATGGCTTCCTTGGCTGCTTGATTCTTTGCTGCGCGGGTATTAAGAGGGGGTTCATAACTACGTCCAAAATTTAAATGAGCTCCTCCATGTGTACGACGTAAAAGACCTTGTCGATCCAATTCGTTCAAGTCGCGCCGGGCAGTCATATCTGAGACATGAAACATCTCACAAATTTCCTGAATGGAAATGTGACCCTTTTCCTGGAGATATTCTACAATCTGCCTCTGCCGCGCAAGGACGCTCATATTAATTTTATATTAGAAAGGGGCGTTCGTTTATGTTTGTATAGTAAACAATTTTTGTTCGTTTTTATAGTGACGAATATCACATTACGAACATTACATACGTTGAGGGGTGTTTTTAAAGAACTGCCCTCCTCTGTAATTACGAAAAGTATTCGGATTCAAGATTGCTTCTGTCACTTCAAAAAAATCTGCTAACTCGGAATCCGTCATTTCATTGTAATAACTGCTGAACAAAGTCCTTTATGTGCATCGTCTTACCACCCCGCACGATACTGCCTATTATCCAAAATCCTCGTTTGTTGCCAGCTCTTTCAATTCTCCCGTCACCATGTAGACCGTCCGCTCACAAATATTGCCTGCCCGGTCTGCCAACCGTTCCAGGTTGTGTGCTGCCCATAGAACATAGTTTGCATTTTCAATCGCTGGTTTGGTTGTATATCATACTATTGGCAAGGTGGTTATAAATTCTGTTATAAAGCCTATCTACCCTGTCATCAATAGCAGGGATCTCACGGGCAACCTTGATATCCCTGTGATAAAACGCATCCAGTGATCGCCGCAGCATTTGCAGCCCTATTTCTTCCATTTGTTGTAGGGCTGCCAGCAGTGTGGCATCAACAGGGTCCTCGCCCATTAATTGGGTGATTTTGGCAATTCCCTTGGCATAATCCCCCATCCGTTCCAATTCTGTGGAAATTTCAAGTACAGCGATGATGAATCTCGCATCCCGGGCCATGGGCTGCTGGGTAACAATCAGAGTGACACAGGTGTCCTCAATTGCATATCGCTTATCATTTATGTTCTGGTCCAATTCTATAACCCGGCGGGCAACATGATGGTTGCGCTGGATGAAGGCATTTACCGAACAATGGACATTATCTTCTACCATGCTGCCTAACAGCAGAACCTGTTCAAGCAGATTGTGCAATAGTTGGTCATAATTCTCTCTTAATAAAACCGATGCCATTTTTAGTTCCCTTATCCATATCTACCGGTAATATAACCTTCTGTGCGCGGATCATGCGGGTTGGTAAAAATCTTCTTAGTTTGATCATATTCCACAAGAATTCCAGCCCGGTCTTCATCCATGCTGAAGAATGCCGTGTAATCCGAGACCCTGGCAGCCTGCTGCATATTGTGGGTGACTACTATGATGGTGTATTCCGCAGCCAGTTCATGCATCAACTCTTCAATTTTCAAAGTGGCAATCGGGTCCAGGGCTGACGCCGGTTCATCCATTAAGATCACTTCGGGTTTTACAGCAATTGCCCTGGCAATGCAAAGGCGCTGCTGCTGCCCGCCGGAAAGGGATAATCCGCTTTGATCCAGCTTGTCATAAACCTCATCCCACAGGGCTGCCTTCCGCAGGCACTGTTCCACCCATTCCTGCATACTGGGCTGTCCAATACCCTCCTTGAAGCCGTTGATGCGGGCACCCCAGGCGACATTCTCAAAAATGCTGCGCGGGAAGGGGTTTGGTTTCTGGAATACCATACCGATGCGGCGGCGCACCTCAACCGGATCAATATTCGGTGCATAGATATTTTGCCCCATGAAATAGACCTCCCCCTCTGTACGGGCGGTGGGAACCAGTTCATTCATGCGGTTAAAGGTTCGGATTACGGTACTTTTCCCGCATCCGGATGGACCGATGATTGCCGTGATTTTTTGGCTTTCAATGGAAAGGTTAACATCCTTAACCGCCCGGAAATTACCATAATAGACCGATAAGTCCCTGGCTTGCATGGCAAAAGAAGGGTTGATCGTCGTTGTCTCTTGAACGTGATTATTTAGAATAAGCGATGCAGTGCTCGTAAGCATTCGAACTTCCTTATAATTGTGAACGGTAGCGGTTTCGTAATAGGATCGCCGTTGCATTGAGCGTGAGCAGCATGATCAGCAGGAGTAAAATGGCTGCCGATGCAAGGTGGCGGAATTCCGCTTGCGGGCGCGAGGTCCACTGGTAAATCTGGATTGGCAGAATGGTAAACTTGGAAAACACACTCGATGGATCAAAATTGATGTAAGTAGCTGCGCCCACCACCACAAGGGGTGCTGTCTCACCCACAGCGCGTGATACCGCTAGAATCGCACCCGTGAGAATTCCCGGAATGGCATGCGGTAAAACATGGTGCCAGATAGTCTGCCAGCGCGTTGCTCCAACACCATAACTGGCCTGGCGCAGTAAGTCCGGCACCGCCCGGATGGCTTCCTGGGCATTGATGATAATCAGAGGCAGTATCAGCAGTGCCAGCGTGAGCCCGGCGGAGAGAATGGTACGCCCATTCGCTGTTGCTGGGTCGCCCACTCCAAACATTGCACCGCTTGTCAGGGGTTGAAGGACTCGCACAAAAATTGCTAAACCCAGCATGCCATAAATAATGGATGGCACCCCGGCCAGGTTGGTAATATTGGTCTTAATCAGGCGGTTTATCCAGGTATCACTGGCATATTCCTCCAGGTAAATCGCTGCGCCTACCCCCATTGGCAGGGAAACAAATATAGTGATTATTATGACAAGCAAGGAACCAAGCAGGGCAGTCCGCACACCAGCATTGAGGGGATCGGAGGATGCAGAGGATAGAATGAAATCCAGGGTGAACCAGGTCTTCCACTGCAGCTCTCCATCGGGATACATTTCTGCCGCCTCGGCATGAATTTCTTCTGAATTGATTATGGAATCAATAAGGCTCCAGCTGGCTAAGATCTCCTGCTGCACAACCTTCTCTATGGCGATGGCATACAGCTCTTCTTCAGTGAGATCTTCAAGGGGGTTTTCACGCGTCATCTGCCTGATCATTCCGGACGAAAGATTCGTCTCCAGCACCGTTACAAGATCGTCCTTTGACATATCTTCCAGCGCCACCCCATTGATCGCCAGTGACTGGGGGTCAACTTTACTGCCTATAACAACATATCCGGTCACATTATTAATAATCGTGATCAGCAGCAGGGCCAGCATAATGATGCCGATAATCGTGGAAAATTGGAAAATTCCCTTCCAGAAACCCCCAATGCGGTGGCGTGCAGGCAAATTGGATTCCAGTTGGGGGGTCATAAATAGCGCTGGTTTCATCCGTACTTCTCCCGAAAACGGCGCACGATTTGCTGGCTCATGAGATTGATGATCAAGGTAATCACGAATAGCAGCAAACCGATGGCAAAAAGGCTGTTATAGTCAATGGAGTTGTAGCTCAAATCTCCTCCGGAAATGCGCACAATGTGGCCTGTCATGGTTTCTGCAGCCCTGAAAGGATTGGCTGTCAGGTTGGGCCCGGCTCCGGCAGCAATGGCAACAATCATGGTTTCTCCGATTCCACGCGACAAACCCACCAGAAATGCCGCCGTGATTCCTGATATCGCCGAAGGGACAACAATTCTTACCGATGTTTCCATTTTCGTCGCCCCCAATCCGTATGCTGCCTCACGCAGGGAGCGCGGTACTGCGGAAAGAGCATCCTCGCACATCGAAACGATCAGTGGGAGGATGAGGATTCCCATAACGATGCCTGCTGATGCGGTGTTGTAAATTTCAACCGCATCGTCTCCAAATATTCCACGCAGCATCGGAGTCATAAACATCAAGGCAAAATAACCATAAACAACAGTGGGGATTCCTGCCAGAACTTCCAGGATTGGCTTGATTGTATTCCTCATCTTTGGGGAAGCGTATTCACTCAGATAGATAGCCCCTCCCAGGCCCAACGGCAGGGAAATCAACATGGCAAACGCACTGGTCATGATTGTGGCGCTTAGTAGCGGCAGGATACCAAACTGCCCGATCTGTGGCTGCCATCTGCTGCCCGTGAAAAACTCCAGAAAATCAACTTCCGGGCTGGAAAAAAACAGCATCGATTCTTTTCCCAGCTCATATACAATGCCCAGGGTGGTTAAAATGGAGATTGCACCGCACATAATAAGGAAACCCTGGATCAAGGTTTCCCCTGGGCGGCTGCGTTTATTCAGCTGATAATTCCCCTTTTCGAGGCTTCCGAAACCGCTGGGGTTTCGGAAGCCTGTTTGGTAAGAAGTTTTTTCATGTAGTAAATTATAATTTTTCTTATTTCATGGCATCCAGCCAGGCCTGGCGTGCGCCATCCAGCGCTTCCATGCTGGCAGGGAAGTATCCAACAGCATCAATCTCTTCGTTGACATAAGTCAGGTAGAAGTTGATAAATGCTGCCACCTGGGGTTTTTCCTGCATGATCTTGGCATCCGAGTAGATAAACAGCGGGCGGGCCAGTTTGTAGGTGCCGTCTTCTGCTGTCGTCCCGTTCGGCTCAACACCGTTTACATTCAGCGCCTTTAGTTTGCCAGTGTTCTCCACGTAGTATGCATAACCAAAATATCCGATCGCATACGGGCTGCCTTCCACACCCTGTACCAGCACATTGTCATCCTCGCTGAACTGGGTATTGCCCGCATTCAGGATCGCATTCTTGGCGGTATCGTTTTCCTTGCCGTATACCGGCATCATTACAGCTTCCACAAAGTAGTCAAATGTTCCCGAGTCTGTGCCTGGGCTGAAGCGCAGGATGTCTTCATTCGGGTAGGCTGCATTGATGTCCGACCATTTCACTGCATCACTCGAGAAAATCTTGGCTAGCTCTTCCAGGGTCACATCCGTCAGGAAGGTGTTTTCCTGGCTTACCACAACCGCCAGGGCATCCGTTCCAACCCGGAATTCTATCGGCGTCCGCCCAATGGCTGTACAGGCTTCCGCTTCCTCATCCTTGATACCGCGGCTGGCATTGGCAATGTCGGTTTCACCGGTGGTGCAGAACCTTTCAAATCCGGCTCCGGATCCAATCGAGTCAATCGTCAGTTCTCCGGCAAATCCTTCTTCACCAAACCGTTCCCCCATCCGTTCTGACAGTGGGTACACAGTCGAGCTTCCAGCGGAGATGATGCTGCCGCTTACCGAGGCCGGATCAATGTCAGGAAGCATTACTTTGGCTTCTACTGCAGGCGCCGCGGTCGCTTCAACTGCTGCCGGTACAGCGCTTGCTTCCACAACTGCCGGCATCTCAGTTGCTTCAGCGGGTGCTTCTGGTGTAGCAGTTGCACAGGCACTCAATACCATTGATAAAACGATGATTAACGCCCCCAGAATAAATAATTTACGTTGCATTCTTTCTTTCCTCCAATAGTTTTGTTTTATGTAATCATAATGGAGGATGGTTAAGAAACCAGCAAGGGCAGGTAAAGGCTTGGTTATGGGATTGTTATCGTTTGGTTAATAAAATTATGCCGTTGGCAAGGTGATGTAAAAGGTGCTCCCTTTTTCTAATACACTCTCCACCCAAATTTTTCCCCCGTGCGCTTCCACCTGGTGGCGAACAATGGCCAATCCCAATCCCGTACCAATTCCGGAGCGGGCGCGGTCTGCCTTGTAAAAACGCTCGAAAATGCGCGGTAGGTCCGCCGGGGCAATCCCAATGCCGGTATCCCGCACAAAAAACACCACCTGTTCGCCCTGCAGGAATGCCCCGGTAGTGATCTGTCCGCCAGCCGGAGTAAATTTTATTGCATTGTGCAGCAAATTCACCATAACCTGCTGCATGCGGCTTGTATCAGCCAGCACCGCGGGAAGTTCCTCGCCGCATTCCATTGACATGTTCAGCCCGGCACGCTGGGCCTGCAGGTTTAATCGTTCGTAACCGCCAGCAACAATTTCTTTTGGAGCAACAGGTTCCAGCTTCAACGGCACCCGCCCGGATTCAATCCGTGACAGCTCCAGCAGTTCGCTCACCAGCTGGCTGAGCTCATCCACCTCGGTTTCCATACGCTCCAGGAACAGACGGGCAGCCGGCGGATCTTCCATGGCACCATCCCGCAGGGTTTCGCTGAGTGCTTTTAAAGATGCCAGCGGTGTCCGCAATTCGTGCGAAACATTGCTGATAAAATCACGCCGCATATCCTCTATTTTTTGCTGCTGGGTGATATCTTGAAAAAGCAGCAGCGTGCTTCCAGGCAGGGAGGGTTCGAGCGGCAGTGCGGAACCATGTACCACCATGTTCTTGGAAAACGAGAATCTGGCTTCTTGCGGTAAATTCGTGCTTCGGCAGCTATTCCATAGTTCATGGGTCTGGTGATGCCGCAGCACTTCAGGAAGGGAATGCCCGCATGCCTTTTCTGTGCTTACCGCAAACATCTGTTCAGCAGAAGGATTCATCAGCCGGATAATTCCCATCTCATCCACCAGGATGACACCATCAGCCATATGGTCTAATAAGGCAGCAAGTTTTCCCCGCTCCATTTCCAGGGCATTAAATTGGGAGTTGAGTTGGAGGGCCATGCTGTTAAAGGCCTTTGTCAACTGTCCAATCTCATCTACGGTGGTCGGAAGTGTTTGGGTTTCCAATTTTCCATTCGCCATTTGTCCGACAGCCCGGGTTAATTGTTGCACTGGGCGGGATGTAAATCCCGCTATCCAGGCTGCCAATAGGGCAGCGATAATTGCCATGACCAGGGTGGTACCGGATAAAACTTTCTGCAGCTGAGTAATTTCTTCCTGGACACCTTTGAGCGGTACAGCTACCCGAACTGCGCCCAGCGGATCATCCGCAGCATCCAACCTGGTAGCCACATACAGGGTATCATAACCAGCGGTATGGCTGAAGCGTACACTGCTCCCTGTTCCTTGGGCCAGCGCTTCCATTACTTCCGGTCGGTTGCTGTGATTATCCATTGTCAAGCGGTCTTCCTCCGATTCTCCAATTACCACTCCATCCGGAGAAATAAGAGTGAGCCGTGCTCCAAGAATTTCCCCCAACTGTCTGGCCTGGTCATCCAGGTCATCAGCACCTCCCCATTCATCCCTGAGCACCTCTCCAGCCATGCGTGCCTGGATTTGCATCTGTTCCTCAAGGGTATTTATATAGTTATTTTCAATAAAATCCGAAAGGTAAATCCCCAGAATACCCATCATAGCAATGATCAATAGTATAAATGGGATGGCTATCCGCCAGCGAATGGTTCGAAACATGATCATCTATCCTTCAAAACGGTATCCTGAGCCGCGCACGGTGATGAGACGGACCGGGTGACCCGGATCAGGCTCAATTTTCTCGCGCAGCCAGCGGATGTGTACATCCACGGTGCGGGTTTCCCCGGTGTAATCCCACCCCCATACATTTTCCAGCAGATGTTCACGGGAAAGCGCCCGCCGTGCATTTTGAGCCAGATAAACCAGAAGGTCATACTCCTTGGGCTGCATTTCCAGTACCTTTTCATCCATGCTTATTTCATGGCGCTCCAGATCAATAATCAGGTTGCCGAAAACCATACCCTTCTCGGTCTCAGGTGGAGTAGATTTCTCCCGCATCAGATTCAGCACCCGCAGACGTGTTTTGACCCGTGCCAGCAATTCCCGCATACTGAATGGCTTGGTAATATAATCATCTGCCCCCAATTCCAGACCCACCACGCGGTCAATTTCATCAACACGTGCCGTGAGCATCAGGATCGGAATATCCGTCTCCTGGCGCAGGATCCGGCATATTTCAAAACCATCCATTCCTGGCAGCATCACGTCCAGCAGGATCAGATCAGGGGACATTTGCCTGGCAAGTTGTAACCCATGCAACCCATCACCGGATGTTTCTACCAGTGTAGCCCTGTTTCACCAGGTTATAAGCCAGCGTTTCCCGCAGGCTGATTTCATCTTCAATTACCAGGATTTTTTCAGGCATAATTTGTTCCCAGGCCGTAAATATAACTAGATTATAGCTAAAGTATGGATCGAGGGGGATTGTATTTCATGTTTTGCATAATGATGGTTGGAGAACCAATTTATACGTATGGACAACCAGGTATGAACCTTGATCCATTCATGCATGTTGTACCAGATTATTTTTCCTGAGAAATTGCGCAATGGCTCTGCAGGGTTGCTTGTATCAGCGTCACCCATGCGGCTGGATCACCAGTTCGGTAGAAAAGGAGGAACAATTATCCGACACCACAGAATTAAGAATCCCCATTGGTCTGGAGGGCACAGGAAAGGCTTGGCAAGAGATTATAACGATCCTTTGATAGTTGCACAATGGGTGGGATTTGATCCATGTTGTTGGTCCTAACGCTTTTTATACCCTGAGCCCGCATTTATGCAAATTCCCCGGATTAATCGTCCTGGTACCCAGACTCCTGGAAAGGTTTATGTCTCTAATCCGGATTCGGGGTTGTTTGGTGCTTGATCCTGCACGGCAAGACTCCAGCCACGCTGCACCAGGGCTAGAGCCAGTGAAAAATCAACCAGTGCCAGGACCGGGTGCAGAGCAGACACTAGCGGTGCTTGTTCCCGCAGGAAGATGACAATGTCCGCCTGCAGGACATACACCCCGAAGAGCACCCAGGTAAGCCTTTTCATTTGCCCGGGCATGCTGCCAGTATACATACATACAAGCATAATCAATAAGGGAAAAGCAAGCATATGCCCAAGACCAATGTGGCTCTCCCAGCTAATCTGTCCGGAAACAACCGTCATCCCAGCCAGAAAAACCTGGATTGTAACCCCTGTTACAAACAAACCTGCTGCTCCAAAATAAATGAATCGGGATAGCTTTCTCATTTCTCATCATCCCAAATTTCAAGATTTATTCCTGTTAAATTTTTCGAGACTCACCAGCCTTGGATCTCTAAGGATCCGTCCCATTAAAGTTAATGGATGTTCAAATTCGTATCAAAATGGCTTGAACAGCATCAGCCAGGTGATCACTGCCAATCCGCCAAAACCTATTATGGCAAGTACAATTGGTTTTGATTTGTTGAGCAGGACATCAATCTCCTCAGGACTGGCCGGGCCACCAGGTCCTTCCATCTTGGGGGCACCCCGGTATGCCATCCCGACAGCCTTTCGAACCTGGCCATAATAACCCGAGGCGGTTATCGCCATATAAATGGATATGGCAAGGAGCAGTCCCAGGGAAACCCAGATCCATCCCCTGCCCCACCATTGCCCCATAAATCCTGCAGCTATCCCGGTCCCGAGCAGGAGAAGAATGGATAAGTTCAGAATCCCTATCGCGCTGCCGGACAGAGTCAACAGCGTTTGAATCCGATCCGTGTTACGCTCACGCCGCAGTGCAAATGCAACACTGATCGATACCCCGTGAGCCGTCAGAAATCCAAAAATCCCCAACAAATGCAGAAAAACAAACCATTTATACATGAGATTTCTCCCTTTCAGCGTTCACTCAGCTGGCAGCCTGGTGATCGCTGATTTCACTTATCGAATTGCCGGATGCAGAAGACAGGATGGGGCTGTGCAATAAATTTAATATCCTTTCAGCGGCGGGATGATCCCGAATTGCTGCAGGATGCCCATCAAGTCGACAAGGGTCCAGTCTTCTATAATCCGGTCGTTTTTGATCCGGGCAAAAATGATCCCCAGTGCCTTGAATGGCTTTTCTGTAGGAGGGTTGCCAAGGAACATTCCCTTGTGAGTGCCGCTCATGATCCAGTATGCTGCAAACTTATCAACATCACCTGTCTCATCCATAAACGTGCATTGAAGATCGGGAAAAGCTGTCCGGAATGTCGTGACTAGCCACCTTAAACCCTGGTTGTCCTGTCACGGATCGACCATCCGGCTGGATGGCTGATGTGGTCCGGGGAGTACAATTCCTCCAATGCAGCCAGGTTGCCCTGGTTGAATGCCTCTTCAATTATTCTCTTAATTGGAGTGGTGTTTTGAGCGGTAGCCACGGGTTTTCTCCTGGATTATGATGAAGCAGCAGCTTCCCGGGCTTCCATCAAGCCCTCAAGGATGGCAACATTGGAATCCATCTCCTGCCTCAAATTTGAAGCGATGAGCCCTTCCGCCAGCCCTAACAAACCTCCCGGCTGCATTTCAATCAGCGTGGTCAGCCTTGTGCCTTCACCGGTGTCCTCGAAGGAAAAGGAAGTTTGGAAAGTCATGGGGCCGGAGGCGCCTGTGAAGACAACTTTTTTATTTGGCTCATAGGTGACAAATTCATTGCTGGCTTCCATTTTTCGCCCCAGGAATTTCCGTGCAGATGAATAGACTGTGCCAACCCTGAGCGGGCCTTCGGTTATCCGCTTTACTTCTAAAAGACCAGGCTGCCACTCCATTGAATTCTCCAGGTTGCTGATATATTCAAAGACTTCCCCGATGGGGCGGTGGATTAAGATACTCTTTTCGTGTTTAACCATTTTGATTACTCCTCATGGATATCTAAATTGGTTTAATTACTTTCCTTGGTTATATTATGACTATTATTATCGTTTTTGTAATGGGTATTATCACGTACTTTTTACGTATTTATTGGTTTGAACACACCCGGTCTTGATCCCTGGAATCGTCACTTCGGATTTGTCCAAAAACACTAACGGCCAGGCATCCTGCCTGGCCGTTATGATCTTTAGAAAAGATAAATTGTCACAAGGGCGGTTGGTTGATTCCATGTTCAAATGCCCAGCGTACAACCTGGCTTCGGCTGGTCAATCCCAATTTGGATAAGATATTGGCAGCATGCTTCTCGACGGTCCGCTTGCTTATTACCAGTTCATCTGCGATTTCGTTGTTCGATTTCCCCTGTGAAATCAACATCACAATTTCGCGCTCGCGTCCGGTAAGAGTGTCCAGGATTTCATTGGTCACCGTAGCCTTCTTCCCTTGATGGATGGGAAGTTTCTGACCGTATTCTATGGCCTGTTCAAGGTTCATGCTGCGACCTGCTGCCTGCTCTGCCAGAAATTCAGCCCCGGTTAGCCTGGCAACGGCAAGCGCAAGGTAATGTTCATATTCCATTTTAGCTGCGGACCATAACGTGGGGGCTGCCTGCAAAGCTGAAGCAGCAGTCAGCAAGGCGCACACCAGCGGCGGGAAGTTCGCCAATAATGGCAACACCGGCGAATCCAATCAGGCATTCCACCATCCCATTGCGGTTTTGCTGAATCCGGTTAATTTCCATACTTTCTTTGAATATGGTATAGGCGCGCCCGACATCTCCCAAATGGATATGGGTATGCCCCGAATTGGTAAGAATGGAAGCCAGGTCGTGCTGTGCACCAATTTCCTGCAGCAGCATGGCACTGTCTCCATAAGCCCTGGCAGCCTCGACATAATTCTTCTCACAGCGTGCCAGGTCCCCCAGGGAGTTAAGTGCATGTGCGCTGCGAAAAGCATCACCATCCTTCCTTGCCAGTGCCAGGCTCTCATCCAGGAAAAGACGGGCTTCATCGTAGCATCCCAGCTCAATCGCCACCCCTCCCTGGGCAAGTAAGGACATGCCAAGATAAAAAGAATTTCCCGAACCGCGCAGGGTTGATATCATCTGTTCCTGGATAGTAAATGCTGTTTGATAATCCCCGGCAGTGCGCGCACCGGTAGCCAGTCCTCCAAGGGCGAATGATATGACCGGGTCATCTTTGTCAGTGATCTCCTCTGCTATTTTTACAGCTTCACGCCCATAAGCCAGGCTGGCCTGGGCATTGCCAATGAATGAAGCCATAAATGAAGCAAAGACAAGGGCATTTACCCGGACATCCTTGTGGATTTTCTCATCAGCCTTATCCAGCAAGCGCTCAAACCATCCTATACCCTCTAATATATAACCGCGAATCTCCCAAAATCGGACCAGTGCCGTGGCAATACGCAGACCATCCTCGATCCGGTTACTTTCCAGTGACCAGGCCAGGGCAGCCCTCAGATTATCATGCTCACTTTCCAGCCAGTTCAGCCATAACTGCTGGTAAGCCTCCCCCAGTTTTGGAGCAGCTTCTTCGGCCCGGATTAAGAAAATATCCAGGTGGCGGTGGCGTAGCTGCGCCGTCTCCCCTGCCTCGTCAAGCTTCTCCAGGCCATATTCGCGAATCGTGTCCAGCAGCCGGTAGCGCGCCTCGGTACGCCCGCCAGTTTCTGCAATGATCAACGATTTATCTACCAGGGATGAGAGCAGTTCAATGGTTTGTCCATCGGCAAGTCCTTCGCCGCAGCATATCGTTTCAGCCATATCAATGGTGATGCCGGCTGTAAACACAGCCAGACGTCTTAGTAAAACCTGCTCATCTGGTGAAAGCAAAGAATAACTCCAATCGATTGCCGCGCGAAGGGTTTGGTGGCGAGGTTCAAATCCCATTTTCTGGCCGGAGGTGAGCAGGTTAAAACGGTCATTGAGGCGTGCGGTAATCTCATTGAGAGTCAGAACATTGATTCGTGCACTGGCAAGCTCGAGCGCCAGGGGCAAGCCGTCCAATCGCCTGCATATCTCAACCATTGACCAGGCATTTTCTGGGGATATATTGAATTTTGGCGAGGTTGTGCGCGCCCGCTCAACAAATAAACGCACGGCATCATATTGCATAAAGTCTTGCGGATGATCAACCAGGTGCTTATCCGGAGAAGGCCACGCCAGTCCGGCGATCGGGTAAATTGTTTCACCAGCAATCGCCAGGGGTTGGCGGCTGGTTGCCAGAATTCGCAGCTCAGGCTCCCGGGATAATAATCCCCGTGCCAGGTGGGCGCAGGCATCGCTCAGGTGTTCACAATTGTCCAGTATCAGGAGGATATGTTTGGTTTTTACAAAGTCTTGCAATAACTCCAGAAAAGACTGGTTAGAATTCGGCCGCAAGCCGAATGCCAGGGCAACGAGCTGCGGTACAAGGTCAGGCTCATGTAGGGGAACAAGGTCTATCAGCCATACGCCATCCACAAAAGGCTCGCTAACCGCATTGGCAATCTGGATCGCCAACCGTGTCTTTCCGCTGCCGCCCGGACCCGTGAGAGTGACAAGGTGCGAACTGGATAACAGGTTTGTGACGTCTAATATCTCCTGCTCGCGTCCAATGAAACTGGTTAATTGAAGCGGTAAATTTTTGTAAACCACAACTAATTCCCCGAGCCGCTAATAATTTGTTATTACCCACTCAAGATAAATTAAATTCTAACCCAAAATCTTAATAACCAATGGAATACCTGCCCATTCCTGCCTGAGGTTTTGTACTGTTCAAATGATCATGCCGGAATTTTATAAAAATCGTCTTTATCAAACTGCTAGAAGAAATGAGGTTGGTGTGGACCACAAACCGGTGGGGCTATTAAAGTTAGTGAATTATGATTTTATTTATTTGAAGTGAGACCTGCGCCCCTCAGAAAGGGCAGGGCTGCCATTCAAGAGTATATTCAATGATGCCTGGGTATCTGTATGGACAGGATTAAGATGCGGATCAGTACATAACCCCATGGATTCCCGGTTCTTAGTTCACAAAAGAATCCTCTTAGGACATTCAATAATTGTAAATCAGATCATAATATGCTGCTGATCAGGCAGATTCCAGGCGGTAGACATTGGCAGCACACGCCCACAGTACAGTCTTCACCTGGAAAGTGGTTAGCTCAGGGTGTTTGGCTCGAATTAATGCCACGATGCCGGTGATATGCGGGGCCGCAAAACTGTTCCCCGTAGTGGTCCAATACTGGCGGTTTTTCCAGGCAACCCGTACATCGATCCCCGGCGCACCAAATTCAACCGGAGGTAGTGGATTATAGTAATAGGTAAATGGATCCTGCCCGGCATGGGCAGCCACGGATATTACGGAGGAATACAGCGACGGATAGCTCGGCGCCGGGATGTTGTTTACCGCTGACACCAATACAACATTTTTAAAATATGCGTTATCAGCAATTTCATGGAATAATCCATAGTATTCCTGGCGCGAGGTACTCAGGCTGAGATTAGCCACATGCATGGCATTCTCCACTGCCCAATCCACCCCTCCTGCAAACTGGATGGCCTTGCCGCCCATGTTTTTTCCAAGGACACGGACGCTGTATAGTTCCGCCTCAGGCGCCAGGGAGTGGATGATCCCTGCGCATGCCGTTCCATGCCCTGCCACATCTATCGGCTGGTCATCAGCATCATAGCGCAAGTTATTCTCAGCATTTTCATCAAATTCAATTGCCACGCCACCGCGCACCATACCGCCGACTGCCGGATGGTCAAATTCAATTCCACTGTCCACTACCGCCACCTTGACACCACGGCCAGTGCTGCCGCCCCATGCCCAATCGGCATTAATTTCTGCAATGGGACCCAGCGAAGTCAGTTCACGGATCGATTCAGGCAGGAATTGCTGTGAATAAGCTGGAACTGCAGCATCTTCTGTCATCAGTGCCTGGCTCCCCGAATGGTACGCCGCTGAGTGCGTCCATACTCACTGAATGCCGCCAGAATTTTAATGCAGGTGCGGCGTTCCTCTTCCCCCAGGAGGCTGAATTCATAGAGCAGGTCAGTTATCTCCAGAAGATTATTTTGAATCCCGGGGTTCGGCACTGATTCAAGCGCCTTAATGAGCTGGTCGGATTTCAAATCTGGATTAGAAAGCGCTACCTGTTTCAGTCCCTCCACAATTGCTTCATCCAGATGCGCGTGGCTTTGTGTCTGGTCGATTGCCAGGGCCGCCTGGTGGGCGAATATACCCAGCAGCTCCATATCCTGCATGCCGAAGGAAACAGCCTCAATTTTATCCAGCACTTCCATAACCCCCAGGATGCGTTCCCCGGCAATAAGCGGAGTGGCCAGGATACACCTGGGCACATAACCGGTGCTTTTTGCAAAATTTATGTTGAAGCGGGCGTCCTCTTCAACATTGGATACCGCAATAGGCTGCCCGGTCATGACCACATAGCCGGCAATTCCTTGATCGATGGGAATTTTTGTTCCAACCAGGTCGTGGTCGGATGCCCCCCAGGTCACTTTAAACTCCAGCACACCTTCGGGTTCATTTACCAGCAAAATCGATGCCGCCCCGGCCCCGAAAATTTTCGCCGCCGCTTCTACAATTGATTGAAGCAGTGAGTCCGGTGAACCGGGCAGAATGGACCTCCCGGTGGATGCCAGCACCTGCACCATACGCCCAAGCTGTTCAGCCAGGGTGACGTCCTCAGTCCTGTTGGAATCTCTCACAGTTGTCCGACCTCCAATTGCATAATTTCATAACGTCAGCGTGCATTCATCGCGGAAACTCTGCAGTGCCCTGCCGCTGCCAGGATTTCACTGCAGAATTTCCATTTTGCGGATAATCCGCCATGGTAAGGATTTGTTTAGAATACGATCCGGTAGGACTCCATCTCAGGATCGAAAACAATCTTTAGAACGACGGTTTGTGGGATAATCCGTCCTTTTGGAATCGCATGGGCTACTACTTCATCGGCTTCCTTCTGAATCTTTTCCTCCGGACCCCTGGCAATGCCATGGGCAATCACTTCATCGGCTTCCTTCTGGATCTTTTCCTCCGGACCGCGGGCAATGCCGTGGGCAATCACTTCATCAACTTCCTTCTGGATCTTTTCCTCCGGACCCCTGGCTATGCCGTGGGCAATCACTTCATCGACTTCCTTCTGGATCTTTTCCTCCGGACCGCGGGCAATGCCGTGGGCAATCACTTCATCGGTGTCCTTCTGGATCTTTTCCTCCGGACCCCTGGCTATGCCGTGGGCAATCACTTCATCGGCTTCCTTCTGGATCTTTTCCTCCGGACCGCGGGCAATGCCGTGGGCAATCACTTCGTCAGCACCTTCTTTCAGCAGGATGTCTTCCGGACCCCTGGCAATGCCGTGGGCAATCACTTCGTCAGCGCCTTCTTTCAGCAGGATATCCTCCGGTCCGCGGGCAATGCCGTGGGCAATCACTTCATCGGTCTCCTTCTGGATCTTTTCCTCAGGACCCCTGGCTATGCCGTGGGCAATCACTTCGTCAGCGCCTTCTTTCAGCAGGATGTCCTCTGGTCCGCGGGCAATACCGTGGGCAATCACTTCATCGGTCTCCTTCTGGATCTTTTCCTCAGGACCCCTGGCTATGCCGTGTGCTTCAACCTCCAACTGCGTCCCCAACACCATCCGGTCTAAAATGGCACGTTCGTCATCGCTCAATGTCATCCGTACAGCCGTGAGCTTTTTGAGCAATCCCTGCGTAGTATCTAACATAATCTGGTTCATTTTTATTCCTCCTAATTGATGATCTGTAACATTCAATCCGGTAACCGCTTCCGGCTCAGGCTGCTTATCCCGCATTACCTTATCTGATTCAATAATAGCAGGTATTAATTTTAAAGTCTGTCACCTTGACGACACAGTCTCATTCAACCGGACCGGATTCCATGCCTTGAATAAGTTGGGTCAATTCTTTCCGGTTTAATACAACAAGATAGCCGCGCCCGGTCAACAGCCAGCCTCTGCGCCTCCAGTCTCCAAGGATGGTGGCAACAGTTTGGCGGGTCAGTCCGGTCCGCTGGGCATAGTCTTCTTGCGAAAAGGTCAGGTATCCCCGTTCAGTGGCCAGCTGGTCAAGGTGCAGAAGCAGACGTGCAAGCCGCTGTCTGGCATCATGGAATGCCAGTGCCTCTTCTCGCTGGCTGCTGTTTTGTAAGCGCAGGGCAGTGATCTCAAGCAATCGCAGCGCCAGGCTTGGCTCCTGCTCCAAAATTAATTTAAATGTGGAACCGGGGATTACAAGCACCTCGCTGTCCACCATGGCTTCGGCATTGGCGGAATGCGGCTGTCCGGTCAGGATTCCAAGTTCCCCAAAACAGTCCCCCTTTCCAACCTCATTGATTACAAGCTCACGGCCATCCAGGTTTTCGATATGGATGACAACAGCTCCTTCCAGGATCAGAAAGACAGAATCAGCCGGATCACCTCGAAAAAAAAGGAATGTCCCTCTGGGAACAGCTTTTAAATAGCTTTCCCTCGCTATTGTGGCGAGATTGGTTTTACAGACTCCGGCAAATAGGGGTAAACCTCCCAGGAATTGGATAATTTTTGCAGTTCTATCCGATTTTGAATCCATTATTTCACTCTCATAATAATTACAATTGTAAAACCATCATTCTTCAGCGGGGTACCGGCAAATGTCCGAAATTTTTTACACAGCCTGGAACAAACCTCGTCCTCCAGCAGGGTGCATCATGAGTCTCTTAAAATTTTCATTAATTCAATCGAAGCCGATTGCCTGGATAAGGGCATTAAATTATGCATCATCAGTAAAATGCCCGCATCATTCCGATAAAATCGATAGTATAGACCAGGACAATACGCTTAATGATCACTCATCCTCTTTGCCCAACGGGTACAGAATAAATGATTACTTCCTGGTTAAACCCTTTAATCGGCACCGCTCCCAGGTTATCCACCTGGATTTCAGCTCCCAGTGATTGGCGGGTACATTCATCAACCAGGATAGGCACCCCGGCTACCTTGGTATAAGCCTCCAGGCGGGCTGCCAGGTTAACAGTATTACCCACACAGGTATATGTCGCCCGGCGCTGGGTACCGGTGTATCCCGCGATTACCTGCCCGCTGGCGATGCCAATTCCGATGCGGATGTCAGGTTTGCCTGCGGACGCCTGGTCCAGGTTAAACAGGTCGATCATCTCTATCATCTCCAGGGCAGCCCTTACCGCCTGTTCGCCGTGGTTGGGCAGTTCCAATGGAGCGCCAAAGATCGCCATTAATCCGTCGCCCACCATCTGGTTGACCACACCTCCCTGTCCGCTGATTGCTTCAAACATCAGTGTGTAATAAGTGTTTAGCAGTTCTATGGTATCCACCGGGGATTGTGATTCTGCCAGGCTGGTGAAGCCGCGGATGTCCGAGAACATCGCTGTCGCTTCTACAAAGCGGCCTCCCAAAGCAAATCCGGATTCTTCCATGTCCTGGGCAACCTCAGCCGTGGCAAAACGGCGGATCAGATCACGCTGCTGGTCACGCAGGCGTTTCTTTTCCAGGCAGGCTCCGATCCTGGCCCGCAGCAGAACCGGGTTGACAGGTTTAATCAAATAGTCTTCAGCGCCCATTTCGATGCAGCGTACTACGCTGTCCAGCTCTTCCAGGGCGGAGGTGACAATTACAGGGATATCCCGCAAGCTCAGGTCTGCATTGAGCTTTTCAAGTACCTGGTAACCATCCATCTCCGGCATCTGGATATCCAGTAACAGGAGGTCAAACTGGCTCTGGTGAAGCATTTCCAGCGCCTGGCGGCCGTTTTCTGCCAGGGTTATTGTATGGCCCTGTTGTTCCAGGCCGCGCCCGAGCAGCAGGCGGTTGACCTTGTTATCATCCACCACCAGCAGCCGGCCTGGTGCAATTTTAGGACACATGTTTCAAGATCCTCCAGGGATTGTTTAACGATCAGAAAATCGGCGGAGAACCGTTCTACCAATGGTTCTGCCCCAGCCAGGCTGCCCGACTTCCCCAGCATTTCCAGCTCACGCGCCTGCTGGGAAAATGCCAGGGCACCCAGGCTGGCACTGCTGCTTTTAATCGAATGGGCCAATCTCCCAAAGGTAGCCGCATCACCGGCATCATAATGCCTCGCGAAGCTGCCTGATCAACCCCTCCGTTTCAAGGGAATATGTGTCAATCAGCTCTTCGATAAAATCCGCTCCCATGACATCTTTGAGATCAGTATATGTTGCTTGATCGATAATACCCTGTGCGTTCATTCAAACTCCTGTCTAAGATTGATTCGGTGTAATACGGGATTGGGATCGGCCAAGGGCGCTGACCAGTTCCTCAACCCGGATCGGTTTGCTGAGGTAATCGTCCATGCCGGCTGCCAGGCACATTTCCCGGTCGCCCTGCAGGGCATTGGCAGTCATGGCGATGATGTGCGGCCGCTGTGAGGCTGGTATGCGGGCACAAATCTGGCGGGTAGCCTCCAAACCGTCCATTTCCGGCATCTGCACGTCCATAAGGATGACATCATATGGCTGGCGCTCAACCGCCTGTAAAACCTCCAGTCCGTTGGCGGCGACATCTGCGCGGTAGCCCATCTGGGAAAGCAGGCGCAATGCCAGCTTCTGGTTGACGACGTTGTCTTCCGCCAGCAGGATTCGCAGCGGATGGTTTTCAGCAATACTGCTGTCCAGGACAGCCCGTTCAACTGCCGGCCGGCCGGCAGGTTGCTCCTGCCCGGCAAATGTTGTCATCATCAGGTCAAACAGGGCAGATTGCCGCAGTGGTTTGGAGAGAATCGCCGAAAAATCCTGCGAATCCCTGGCTGACTCGCGTCCGCCCAGGGATGTATATAATACCAGCGGCAGCTTTACCGCCCTCCCCAGGCTATCTTCAAGCTTGCGGATCTCTTTCCCAAGTTCGATCCCATCCATTTCAGGCATCTGCAAATCCAGGATCGCCAGGTCAAACGGGTCGCCGCGTTTCAGCCATTCCAGCGCTTCAGCCGGCACGGCCGCTGCCCGGGTGATCATACCCCACCGTTGGGTTTGCAGCGTCAGGATGCGCCGGTTGGTAGCGTTGTCATCCACTACCAGCAGCCGTTTTCCCCGCAGGAATGGCTGGTCGCCCTGGTAATGCGGCCGGCCTGCCCAATCCGGCGCCGGCTGGGCAAGAATGGTGAAGTGGAAAGTGGAGCCTTTGCCGGGGATGCCCTCGCTCTCGACCCACATCGTGCCCCCCATCATTTCAACCAGCCGCTTACTCAAAGCCAGGCCCAGCCCCGTACCGCCATACCGCCGGCTGGTTGAGGCATCCGCCTGGGTGAAAGGCTTAAAAAGTATTTCAATCCGGTCTGGCGGGATGCCAATGCCGGTATCGCTGACGGTGAAATGCAATTGATTATCCTGTTCCTGGCTCACTGTCAGTAGAATTTCACCGGATTCGGTAAACTTGACCGCGTTGCCCAGCAGGTTGATCATCACCTGGCGCAAGCGGGTAACATCACCCAGAAGCGCAGGCGGCACGTCGGAATTGATCTGGTAGGCCAGTTCCAGGCCTTTTTCAGCCGCCCGGACTTTCATGATGTCCAGGGATGCTTCAACACACTCCACCAGGTCGAAAGGCTGCTCCTCGAGGGACATTTTCCCTGCCTCAACTTTCGAGAAGTCGAGGATGTCGTTGATAATCGTCAGCAGCGCATCACCGCTGCTGCGGATCGTCTCGGCAAACTCTTTCTGGTCCTGGCTTAGCCGGGTATCCATCAGCAGCCCGCTCATGCCGATGATAGCATTCATCGGGGTGCGGATCTCGTGGCTCATCATCGCCAGGAAGGCGCTCTTGGCCTGGTTGGCGTCCTCGGCTTGTTGCCGTGCCGTTTCCGCCTCCACCCTGGCTTGCTCCAGTTCCTGTTCTGCCCGCTTGCGGTCGCTGATATCGCGGATGATCTCAATGGCACCAACAGTATTGCCCTTCGAATCACTCAGTATCGAAGCAGTGCCAAGCAAATAATGCGCCCCTCCCCGTAATCCTGGTACATAGGTTTCTCCGATCAGGACGGACCCCTGCCGCTGGATCATGGGCATATTTCTCGTTCCAGTTCTTCCCGGGATTCAAACACCAGGTCAACCAGGATGGGCTGCCGTTCTACCATAGAAGGGCAGGGCATATTCATAATCACCCTTGCCCAGCATCTCCCCGGCTGTGATCCCGGTCATTTCTTCCATCGCCCGGTTCCAGGCAATCACTTTCCCCTGGCGGTCAATTACCAGGGTGGCATCCGGCAGAAAGTCGATGATATCCGCCATTCGGCGCTGGGTTTCCTGGGCGTTTTCAAACAGGCGGGCATTTTCAATTGCCACGGCTGCCTGCTGTGCCAGCCCGATGGAGAAACTCAGCTCAGCCTGGTCAAAGGGGGCATCCTCTGGATCCCGCCATACAGCCAGGGCACCGATGGCACGTTCCTGGACCAGCAGGGGAGCTACCAGCAGTTTTTCACCCTCATCTATATTCTCGGTGCCCTCGATATGCACCCCGCGCGGATCCTGGGCAGTATCATTGACAAATTCCGCACTGCCGTTTTGTACGATATTTCCGATGATGCCCTGTCCAAGGTAGGAGATATCTGACAGCACTTCTGGCGCTACATCCCCCAGGGCCACAATAGCCTTCAAGGTGAAATCATCCGGCTGCAGCAGGTATACGGCACTCGTCCCGGCAGAAAGCAGCTCACGCGCCTGTCCGGCAATGGTTTCCAGCACGGCTGGAAGTTCAAGTGTGGCCGAAATTTCCCGGCCGACCTCGGCCAGGGTCGCCATCTGGCTGGCGCGCAGTTCAGTTTCTGTATAAAGGCGGGCGCTTTCAATCGCAATGGCAGCCTGCCTTGCCAGGCTCACCAGGAAATCCAGTTCCAGCTGGGTGAAAAGTCCCTGTTCGCGGTCACGGTAAGCAGACATCACCCCGATCACCCGCCCCCTGGAGATAAGCGGGGCGATCATAATGCATTCAAGTTCATCAGTAATCAGCGGAGTGCCAATGATATGGACGGCTCGCCGGTCACTTTCCGGGTAATTGACAATTTCCGCCAGGCCGCTCCTGGCGATGTCACCGGTAACCCCTTCACCCAGCTGCAGGGGTTGGGCAAGCGTCTCCTCTGTGTACTTTCCAAGGGCAACGATTGGGCTGAGGGTATGGCCATCCGGTTGCAGCAAAAACAGGTTGATATCGCGCACCTGCAGTAATTCACGTGTCTTGGCCGCCAGCCGCACCAGTACAGGTTCCATCTCATGCGTGGAGGCAATATCGCTGCCAATTTCTGCCAGGGCAGCCATCTCAACAGCGTGGCGCTGTGTCTCCTGGTATAACCTGGCATTCTCCAGGGCAACGCCCATGTTCAGCGCCAGGGTGCTCAGCAGGCTCAGGTCATTCTCACTAAACGCCTCCTCCCGGTCAATATTCTGCAGCGATATCACACCGGTGAACTCACCCCCGGCCACCAGCGGCACTCCCAGGTATGATTTCGGAGCTTCCCCGGCCACCACAGTGGAACCTAGTTCAGCTGCACTGGCAGTAAGATTCCTATTAATTAACAGCGGTTGGCGGGTTTTCAGGATGTGCCCGGAAAAACCGGAAGGTCTGGCTTGCGGGGATGAATTGACGCTGACCCTTTTCAATCGAGTAACGCCAGTGGAATAGATCTTCGAGTTTGTTATAGGTGATGATTGCCACCACCTGGGCATCAAATACCTGTGCCCAGCTCTTCGCCAACCAGTTCGAAGATACCCTGCGGGTCCAGTTGCCCTGCCAATGCCTGGCCAACCCGGCTGATAATCGCCAGCTCCCGGTTGCGCTGTTCGGTTTCCAGAAGCAGGCGCTGGGTCTCCGTGAACAGGTGGGCATTTTCGAGGGCTGTGCCCAGCGAGGCGGCGATGGTGTTCAGCAACCGAACTTCCGCATCGCCAAATGCGTTCTCACGCTCGTAGTTTTCGATCCCGATCATACCGATCAGGCGGTCTCCGCTGATGATGGGGACATATGCCATGGATTTGCTTTGATCTGTCCCGGGAATCAAGGGGATTGCCAGCTGCTCATATTCCGCCAGGGTATTGCTTACAATAGGCTGGATTATGTCTTAAGCATCAGATCAACCAGGCTGCCCGGGAAATTTGGTTCCGGGGCAACTATCAACCGTTTCCCGTGTTCGTAAGTATAAAGATAATGGAGCAGATCTGCCTTATCATCGTACCAGTAGATGCTCAGGTCAGGAGAATTAAATACCTGGCGCAGTTTATCGCCTACCAGGTCCACAATCGCCTGGAAATCAAGCTTGGAAACCAGCCCGTCCTGGATTTCGTTAATAATCGCCAATTCGTTATTGCGTTGTTCAGTCTCTTTTAGCAGGCGTTGGGTTTCATTGAAGAGCCTTGCATTTTCCAGCGCCACACTCAGGCTGGATGCCAGTGTTTGCAGCAGACGAAGGTCATTTTCTGTGTAGGAATATTTTTTGAAGCGGCTGACGTTGATCACTCCGGTCACATCCATGCCGCTCAACAGCGGTACAAACATCGTTGAATTTGCGTTCTGCTCGTCCGGGTCGGCAGCATCGGGGCCGATATTTTGAACAATTGCCCCGAGCGCAATAGCCTCTTCCATGGTGCCGATCAGCAGCGGCTGGCGGGTTTCGATTACCCGCGAAGTCAGGCTGGGTTCCAGCGGGTGAATATTCTCATGGTCGCGGTAATCCCCCAGGATGTTGTAAAGGGTGTGCAGCATGCGCGTACCGGCATCATACAGCGAGATAACCGTGCCGTCCGCACTAAATATTTTACGCACGTTTTCGCCGACCAGGTCGATGATGCTCTGCAGGTCCAGCTTGGAGGCCAGCCCTCTCTGGATATCGTTGATAATAGCCAGTTCATTGTTGCGCTGGGTTGTTTCCTGAAGCAGGCGCTGGGTCTCGTCAAACAACCGGGCGTTTTCCAGCGCCACGCTCATGCTGTTGACCAGGGTCTGCAGCAGGCGCACGTCGGAATCACTGAAGGCATGCTCTCGCTCAAAATCGCTCAGCGATACCAGGCCGCGCGCCTGGTCACCCACCACCAGGGGCACAAACACGGCCGATTTCTCCGCCTGCGTTCCAGGCACAATGTAGCTGCCGAATTTCTCCTCAGCCTCCAGCATGTTTTCATTGACCACTAATGTCTCACGCGTACGGTAAACATGGGCACCAATCCCTTTATCCTCGAGTGGGCATGATTCAAGGGCTTACTCGTTCCCCTTTCTCGTATACATACGGAAAATGTTCCAGGTTATTCCTGGTATCGTTGATACGGATGGTGACATCGGCACTGTTAAAAATCTCGCGGATCTTATTGCCAACCGTGTCATAGATGCCCTGGATATTCAGCTCGGCAGCCAGGGCAGCCTGTACACTGTTGATAATGGCCAGCTCGGCATTGCGTTGCTCGGTTTCCTGCAGGAGGCGCTGGGTCTCGTCAAACAGGCGGGCATTCTCCAGGGCGGTTCCCAGGGAAGCAGCGATGGTGGTCAGCAGCCGGGTTTCTGCATCGCCAAAAGCATCCTCCCGTTCGTAATTTTCAGTGCCAATCATGCCGATCAGGCGGTCGGCACTGACAATTGGCACGTATACAAAGGACTTGGAGCGGTCTGTGCCAGGTAATACATGAATGGACGACCATTCCTCTAAGGTCATTGTCTGGCTGGAAACAACGCCGCGGTTCACCAGCATGCGGCTGAGGATGCTGTTGGGAGGAGGCGGGTGGGGACCAACCGTCAGGCGCTTGCCGTGGTCATATTCGTAGAGATGGTGCAGCAGGTTGGTCTTCTCGTCAAACCAGCGCACGCTGAAATCGTCGGTGCTGAAAACCTTGCGCAGCGAATCCCCGACCAGGTCCACAATACCCTGGAAATCGAGGCTGGAAGCTAGCCCCTGCTGGATGGTGTTGATAATAGCCAGCTCATCGTTGCGCTGCCGGGTTTCCTCCAGCAGGCTCTGGGTTTCGTCAAACAGGCGGGCATTCTCCAGGGCGGTACCCAGCGAGCCGGCAATGGTGGTTAACAAGCGGACCTCGGATTCACCGTAGGCATTCTCACGCTCAAAATTATCCAGGTAGATGGAGCCCAGCACCCGGTTGCTGCTGATGATGGGAACATAGACGGATGATTTGGATTGATCCGTCCCCGGCACAAGGGAAATATTTATCTCGCCATGATCAGCCGGCGTATTGAATACAATTGGCTGGCGCTGGGTGGTCAAGGTCTCAAATAATCCCCCCTTAAGCGGTGGGGCTGGGTTAATGAACAAGCGCTGCCCGTGCTCATAGGCATACAATTGGACCATCAAATTGGCTTTTTCATCATGCCAGGCAATGCCAATATCATTCACCTGGAATATCTGGCGCAGGTTATCGCCTACCAGGTCCACGATTGCCTGGAAATCCAGCTCGGCAGCCAGCCCCTGCTGGATGCTGTTGAGGATGGCCAGTTCGCCGTTGCGCTGGCGGGTCTCCTCAAGCAGGCGCTGGGTCTCATCAAACAGGCGGGCATTTTCCAGGGCTGCCCCAAGCGAGCCAGCCACGGTCGTCAGCAGTCGCAGCTGCGGCTCCCCATAGGCGTGTTCCTGCTGATAATTTTCCACGGTGATGCGTCCAATCAACAGGTCGCTGCTGATAATGGGCACCATCACCCCGGAATTACTTGCCTCCGTACCGGGAGCGGTACCCGCAATGACTTTACCTTCCTGCACGGTTCCCCAAACCAGCGGCTGGCGGGTTTTATTGAGTTTTGCATAAACACCATCTGGATGCAGCGGACCTGGTTGATCATAAATCCGTTCACCGTGATCAAAAACATAAAGCGGATGCCCCATCTTGGCTTTGTTATCGTACCAGGTAATCGCCAGGTCTGGCGCAGAAAACACTTCGCGCAGTTTTTCACCCACCAGGTCAATGATGGCCTGGAAATTCAGCTCAGCCGCCAGGCCCTGCTGAATGGTGTTCACCACCTGCAGTTCGGCAACACGCTCAGCTTCCGCTTCAAACAGATGGGCGTTGGCAACTGCTACACCCATGTTTGAAGCTAGTGTCTGCAGCAGGCGCAGGTGATCCTGGTGGTATGCATTTTGCCGGTAATCGGACAGGTGGATAACTCCTAACACCTTGTCACTGACAATGATCGGCACCCCCAGCCAGCTTTGCGTTTTTACGCCGGAACTTTGCTCCAGGTTCTCCTCGTCATAATATGCCCCGTTGGCAATTTGCTCCTCTATGGTTCCCAGCAGGAGCGGCTGCCTGGTTAGAATGACCTTCGAGCTCAGGCCTGTCCCTATCGGGAAAGGTACGAGGTCCTCGATGTACCCTCCTTCGCCCTTATCAAAGCCGTAATAGCAGTGGATCAGGTTGTTCTCTGAATCCAGCAGGAATATAAAAGCAGCATCCGTTTCAAAAATCTCATGCACCTTGTCGCCTACGATGCGGGTGATGGTTTTCACATCCAGCGTTTTTGCCATTTCTTCACTCACGCTGTTGAGGATGGCCAGTTCGCTGCTGCGCTGGCTGGTTTCTTCCAGCAGGCGCTGGGTCTCATCAAATAAGCGGGCATTTTCCAGGGCGGTGCCCAGCGAGCCGGCGATGGTGGTTAATAAACGAACTTCGGCCTCCCCGTAGGCATTCTCGCGCTCAAAATTGTCCAGGTTGATGATACCCAGCACGCGGTTGCTGCTGATGATGGGTACATAGACTGAGGACCTGGCCTGGTCAGTCCCGGGTACAAGGGCAATATTTATCTCACCATGATCAGCCGGCGTTTTGAAAACAATCGGCTGGCGCTGCTTAACCAGCGTTTCAAAAATCCCACCCGGTTTTGGAAGCGTTGGTTCAAGAACCAGGCGTTTTCCGTGTTCGTACACGTACAGGCCATGCAGCAGGGTGTTTTTTTCATCGAACCAATCGATGCCGATATCATTAACATTGAACACCTGGCGCAGCTTATCTCCCACCAGGTCAACTATCGATTGAAAATCCAATCGCGAAGCCAGGCCCTGCTGGATGCTGTTCAGGATGGCTAGTTCGCTGTTGCGCTGGCGGGTTTCTTCCAGCAGCCGCTGCGTCTCATTGAACAGGCGGGCATTCTCCAGGGCAGTACCCAATGAGCCGGCAATGGTCGTTAATAAGCGCACCTCGGCTTCGCCGTAGGCATTTTCACATTCAAAATTTTCCAGGCTGATGTCACCCAGCACCCGGTCGCTGCTGATAATGGGAACATATACTGCTGATTTTGACTGGTCCGTGCCTGGAACAATGGTTACATTAAGCTTCTGAAAGTCCCCAATGGTATTGAAAACGACCGGCTGCCGGTTCTCAACCATTGTCTCATAAATCCCGCCAGGATTAGGTGGAGAAGGATTAACTTTTATCCGCTGACCGTGTTCGTAGGCATAAAGCAGATGTATCAGGTTGGTATTTTTCTCGTGCCAGGTGATGCCAATATCTTTCACATTGAAAACCTGGCGCAGTTTTTCCCCCACCAGGTCGACGATGGATTGAAAATCCAGCTCGGCAGCCAGCCCCTGCTGGATGGTGTTGATGATGGCCAGTTCGTTATTGCGCTGCTCGGTCTCAGCCAGCAGGCGCTGGGTTTCCTCAAAAAGATGGGCGTTCTCAAGGGCTGCACCCAGCGAACCGGCTACTGTCGTCAGCAGGCGCAGCTGTGCCTCGCCAAAGGCAAATTCTCTGTCAAAATTATCCAGGGAAATGGAGCCAATGACCCGGTCGCTGCTGATGATCGGGATGATTGCACCGGATTTACTGGCATCCGTCCCGGGAACGACAGATGCGACTTTAAATAGTTCCTCTTCGGTGTTCCATACCAATGGCTGGTGCGTCCTGGATAAATTATCATAAACCCCGCCGTGAGGCAACGGCATCGCTTCCGCGTAGAGCCGGACACCATGTTCGTAAGAATACAGGGTGTGTCCAAGGCGGGTTTTATCGTCATACCACATAATGCTCAGATCGGGGATTGAAAACACCTCACACAGCTTATCCCCCACCAAATCGATAATGGCCTGGAAATTCAGCTCAGCCGCCAGACCCTTCTGGATCGTGTTTACAACCTGCAGTTCGGCAACCCGCTCAGCTTCAGCCTCAAACAGATGGGCGTTTGCAATCGCCACACCCATGTTGGTAGAAAGCGTCTGCAGCAGGCGCACATGGTCCTGGTTAAAGGCATTTTGCCGGTAATTGCTGATCACAACCAGCCCGATCACCTTATCATTGATAATGATCGGCACACCCAGCCAGCTCTGGGTAAAGACGCCGGAACTGTCTTCATATCCTTCATTCGGAGCATACCCGCCGGCAGCCATCTGCTCTTCAATATTTCCAAACAGGAGCGGCTGGCGGGATAAGATTATTTTTGAGCTCAACCCCTTCCCTAATGGGAAGGTTTCCCGGGTTTCAACATGACCGCCTTCGCCTTTATCGAACTCAAAAATCTTCCGGATCATTTGTTGATGTTCATCCAGGAGGCTGATCGAAACGGAATCCACCTCGAAAATATCTCTCACCTTATCCCCCACGATGCGGGTGATGGTCTTTACATCCAGCGTTTTTGCCATGGCTTCGCCCACACTGTTGAGGATGGCAAGTTCGTTGTTGCGCTGGCCGGTTTCCTCCAGCAGGCGCTGGGTTTCCTCGAACAAATGGGCATTCTCCAGGGCAGCACCCAGCGAACCGGCTACCGTCGTCAGCAGGCGCAGCTGCGACTCCCCGTAGGCGTGTTCCTGCTCATAATTTTCCACCGTGATGCAGCCTATAACGCGGTCGCTGCTGATGATAGGAACCATAACACCGGATTTGCTGGCATCTGTACCGGGCATCACCGGTGAGATAGCATCGCCTTCCGCTTCTGTCCTCCATATTAATGGCTGGTGTGTCTTGGAAAGCTTTGCATATACACCATCAGGAATGAACGGAGATGGCTCCATGTACAGCCGTTCCCCGTGTTCATAGGAGTAAAGGGTATGACCCAGACGTTTTTTTTCGTCATACCAGGTAATAGCCATGTCCGGTGTGCTGAATACTTCACGAAGCTTGTCACCCACCAGGTCAACAATGGCCTGGAAGTCCAGCTCAGCCGCCAGCCCCTGCTGGATGGTGTTGATCACCTGCAGTTCAGCGATGCGCTGCTGCTCTGTCTCAAACAGGCGCGCGTTGGCAATTGCCACCGCCATGTTGGCAGACAATGTCTGCAGCAAACGCACATGGTCCTGGTTATAGGCATGCTGTTTATAATCAGCTAAAACGACCAGTCCGATTACTTTATCATTGATGATAATCGGCACTCCCAGCCAGCTCTGTGTCCATACCACGGACCCTTGATCCTGTCCGACAGGACCAACATAAGCGCCGTTGGCTATTTGATCATCCAGAGTTCCAAACACAAGCGGTTGCCGGGAGGAAATCACCTTTGAGCTGAGCCCTTTACCCAGCGGGAAAGGTTCCCGGAATTGGGCATACCCGCCTTCCCCCTTATCAAATTCATACAGGCTGTGAATAAGCTGGGTCTGGTCATCCAGCAGGTTGATGCCCACCACTTCCGCATCAAAAATATCTTTCACCTTATCGCCCACGATGCGGGTGATGGTCTTCACATCCAGTGTTTTGGCCATGGCTTCGCCAACACTGTTCAGGATGACCAGCTCACTGCTGCGCTGTTCCGTTTCAGCCAGCAGGCGCTGGGTCTCGTCAAATAAACGGGCATTTTCCAGGGCTGTTCCAAGCGATGCAGCGATGGTTGTTAACAATCGCACCGCTGGCTCACCAAATGCATCCTGGCTCTCGTGATTTTCAAGGTTAAGAAGTCCAAGAACCCGGTCACTGCTGATAATGGGCACCGACACAATTGATTTCGCCTGGTCTGTACCCGGTAGAGTAGACACATTCAAGTCTTCCGGTTTGTGGTCGGGGCTGAACGTAAGCGGCATGCGAGTTCTGGAAATCGTTTCAAATATCCCGCCGGGTTCCGGCGGATATGGCGGAATGGTTAATCTTTGTCCATGTTCATATACATAAAGTTGGTGGAGCAGGTTGGTTTTTTCGTCGAACCACCCGATCCCGATATCTTTAACTTCGAAAACCTGGCGCAGTTTGTCACCCACCAGGTCCACGATGGACTGGAAATCCAGCTCGGCGGCCAGACCCTGCTGGATGGTGTTGATGATGGCCAGTTCGTTATTACGCTGCCCGGTCTCTGCCAGAAGGCGCTGGGTTTCCTGGAACAGGTGTGCATTCTCCAGGGCGGCTCCCAGCGAACCTGCCACCGTCGTCAGCAGGCGCAGCTGGGCATCTCCATAGGCATAATCCTGCTCGTAATTTTCCACCGTAATGCAGCCAATGACGCGGTCGCTGCTGATGATGGGAACCATTACGCCGGATTTACTGGCATCCGTACCCGGGATAACGGCAGAGATGGCATCGCCTTCGTCTTTCGTACCCCACACCAGCGGAAGGTGGTTTTTCGAAAGCCTGGCATAGATTCCGTCCGGCAGCAGCGGTGACGGCTTCATGTAGAATCTCTCACCATGTTCATAATAGTAAAGAGTGTGTCCCATCTGAGTTAATTCATCGTACCAGGCGATTGACAAATCAGGCGTGGAAAATACCGCCCGCAGCTTGTCTCCCACCAGGTCAATGATGGTCTGGAAGTCCAACTCTGCCGCCAGCCCCTGCTGGATGGTGTTGATCACCTGCAGTTCCGCCACACGCTGCTCTTCGGCTTCGAACAGCCGGGCGTTGGCAATGGCTACCCCCATATTGGATGACAGCGTCTGCAGCAGGCGCATATGGTCGTGGTTGAAGGCATTTTTCCGGTAATCCGTGAGAATAACCAGGCCGATTACCCGGTCGTTGATGATGATCGGTACCCCGAGCCAGCTCTGCGAGGTCACACCTGAACCCTGCTCCAGCATGACCGGATCAAAAACGCCTCCATTGGCAATGGCCTCTTCCACCGTACCAACCAGCAGCGGTTGCCTGGATAAAATCACCTTTGAGCTCAGTCCTTGACCCAGTGGGAAAGGTTTGTAGTCATCGACATAACCGCCTTCTCCCTTGTCAAATTCATACAGGCTCTGGATTAATTGGGTTTGTTCATCCAGCAGGGAAATTGACACACCGTCCGCACCAAAGATATCCCGCACCTTGTCGCCTACAATGCGGGTTATGGTTTTTACATCCAGTGTTCTTGCCATGGCTTCACCCACACTGTTGAGGATGGCCAGTTCATTGTTGCGTTGGCCGGTTTCCTGCAGCAGGCGCTGAGTTTCTTTAAACAGGCGGGCGTTTTCCAGGGCGGTGCCCAGTCCCGCCGCCAGGGTACTCAGCAAACGCACATCCGAGTCGTTGTAAAGATACGCCCGGGGATCCTGCAGGCTGATTACCCCGCTGACCTGCTCGCCAATCAGGATGGGTACCCCAAGCCAGGATTGCGAACTCTCATCAGGGCTGTCATCCTCAGGACCATAAACAACCAGAATGCCTCCATGGGCAGATTGTTCTTCCGCTGTGTTTAATAACAGCGGCAATCGGGTTTTGATAACCACAGAGGTCAGGCCAGGACCGAGTTCCCTGGGAGAAGCCATAATCTGTTCACCTGCACCGGATACCCAATATGGGAACTGAACGAAATTGGTTCTTTGATCATACAGGGCAATGAAAATCGATGACAATTGTGCCTTTTCCTGCGGCGGAGGAAAGGTACGCCGGATTTCCTCCCCGACCAGGTCAATGATCGCCTGGAAATCCAGCTGCCTGACCAGCCCTTCCTGAACCCGGTTGATGATGGTCAGCTCAGCCGTGCGCTGCTCCAGGCTGGTGTTCGATTCCTCCAACTCTGCCGTACGCTCAATAACTTTTTCTTCCAGGGTGGCGGACCAGTCCGCATTATCAACCGCCACGGCCGATTGGTTAGCCAGCACCCCCATCAGGTCCAGATCTTCCGGGTCAAAGCGTCCGAAGCAGCCCGCCAGGTCGCAATAAATGATTCCTACCAGGCGCGATTGGTTGATGAGAGGCACCGCCAGCTGGCTGCGCTGTTCGGTCAATTTTCCTTCTGGATTGACGTGCAGGATAAAGCCCTGCCGGGTATCCATGGCATCCTGGATAATGGGATAAATTTCATCCAGGAATACCTTTTCATCAGCAGGTTCCTGCCTGGTCACGCTCATCACCGGGTAAACCGGGCGCGGCAGGAGTGTTTTTTCCATGCGGCGCCTGCCCTGCTCATCCAGCAGCACTAACGCAATGCGCTCCGCTCCGATTAATTCGGACACTTCCTCCAGGATCTGCTCCGGCAGGCGGCTCAGGGTCGCGCTGGGCGTTCAGACGCACGCCCACCGTAAGCAGCCTGCGGAAAACCTCTTTCAGGCGCCCTGGCTTTTGTATAACGGCTGTATAGGCTGCCAGTTTCTCCTTGCTCGCCCGTGTATCTGCCCACTTAAGCCATTCGTAAACCAGCAGCCGGCGGAAGCGTACCCTGTGCAGGTACCCTCTCCTTAATCCGGCGTCCGATATGCCCTCAACCAGGGTCATCATCGCCCGCCGTCCCATTTCCAGTACCTGCCACAGTTCATCGGAAATGCTTGAGTTCCTTCACCCTGGTCTTCTGGAGCCAAGGGTGCGGTAGCACCACCACAGGACTTCGTCCGGAAGAATATCAATGTTGCCGAAATCCTCCTCCCGGATCAGACCGACGGCCTTCTTAACAAGGTTCCTGGCCTCCAGCATGTCCCCGGTCTGTCGTGTGGCGAATGCTTGCAGGGTAATCAGGCCGGCATGTACCAGGTCTGGCATTTTTTCAAGGTGTTCATGTATACTCCTGCAGGCCTGCCAGGGCGTCCTGTGGGCAGTCCTGGTATAGACAGCTGAATGCCTGGAGTGCACGGATGCTGGCTTCCAGCCACAGATTTTTGGTCTTGTGGGTGACTTGCAGTGCTTCTTCCAGGCAGGTCTCAGCCTCATCAAATTTTCCCTGTTCCATGAGTGCCTGCCCGAGGAATTGCAGGGAGAACATGATCCCTGAATCGGATGCTTTGCTGCGGCTGCTTTGCAGTGCCCGGCGGGCATTTTCATCAGCGTGCTCGAATAATCCGTTGAGCATCCACCAACCGCTGGAGTTCATCAAAACCGTATTTTGAAGGGTCAGGGCACCTACTGCCTCAGCGCACTGCAGCGACTGTTCCAGGAATACCCCTTTCATCGCCAGGTCATTGGTGGTGATGTGCAGCATATTGTAAAAGCGCCCCTCATAAAAACGATTTCCGCTGGATCTTGCCAGCGTGCAGCCCCTTCTCGGCTGCCGCACGCGCCGCCGGGTAGCGTCCCTGGGTATGGGCAATGCCGCATTCTGACCTCAATACAAGCAGCTGCTGCATTGCGTCTTCAGGGTCAGCAATTGCCCGCATAATTTGCAGGTTATCGTGTGCTTTGTCAAAATCCATTAAGGAGGTGTGGCAATAACCAAGCGAGAAAAGCGCTTCCACTTTTACCATGGGTTGGTCGGTTTTTTCAGATTCAGCGACAGCACCTCTGGCCAGGTCCAGGGCGCGTTCCAATTCACCCTCGTTACTCAGGGCTTCGGCCAGTCTGGCGGACGTTCCGCCCTGGTTGCAGAATCATTGCGCTGCAACGCCTGTTCAGCCAGCCTGGACAGCAGCTCATCCATCGCAGCCGTTTCTATAATCATTTCCTGGCTGTCAGCGCAGGCCAGGGCCATCGCTGAATAAGCCTGCCACGGTATATCCGGTTGGTCCAAGGCCTGCTTGTACAGCACAACAGCCTGTTCTTGATCTCCAACCAGGCGTGCCCGCTCAGCGGACTGCTGCAGTTTTTGCCATTCAGAAAGAGATTCTGACATATACGCTCCTTGTTCCAATCAGGATGCCTGTAAGGTTTCCATCGCCGGGGATATGACAGGATCTTCCCGCAGCTCACGTGCAGACTGGGGATCCACACCGGTCAGGCGCGGCAGGTCGTAGATGCTTGTGCGCGCCAGCCGCTCGGTCATACGTGCCATCACCAGCTGGCTGAAAGCTGGCTGTGCCATCATCATCTGCAGGGTGGAAGCAGGGACCTGCAGCAGCTGTATGGCTTCTTCCGCCACCACGTCCGCCGTGCGGGGAGAACCGGTCAGCGCCGCAATTTCGCCAAAGAAATCTCCCCGGTTCATGGTCGAGAGTGAGTGGTAAACATTCTGCTTGTCTGCAGTACCGGCCACTGCCTTGCCGGCCAGGATAAAGAAGGCGCTGTCTGCCTTTTCACCTGTCCTGGTGAGCCTGGTCCCCGCCTGCACTTCAATCATGCGGCCCTGGGTCATAATTTGCTCCCGTTCCTGGGCGCTGAGCCCGGACAGGGTCGGAACAAGTCCGACCAGCAGGCTCATATCAGACGGCAGCACCGCCCTTTCCAACCCGGGACCCGCCATAGCCGGCGCACTGCGCAGCAGCGCCAGCGCCTTGCGCCATTCGGCAGCAGGCTGCCCGATTCCCGGCAGCGTCAGCGCCCAGATACCGCATACCAGCGTTAAAACACCGCCAAGCAGGTAAAGCAGGCGCACATCCATCACATCCGCCAGCCCGGCCAGACCCATGCCGATCAGGAAGAATAAATTCGATGAAACCATGAATGCGCTGGAAACCCGCCCGCGCACGGCATTTTCCGTGTTGCGCTGCACCAGTGTTCTGCGGGCAATAACAAATGGTGCATTCATGAATCCGGAAAGCATCTGTACGGCAATCGCCAGGGGAATGATGCTCATCTGGGAATAGACCACGGTTGCCGCTCCCATCCCCAGCAGGCCAACCACCATCCACTGCCCCTCCCGCCACCTTTCCATGATGCCGGCCATCAACAGGCTGGCTGCCACAAACCCGACTGAGGTCAGGCCTTCCTGCAGCCCGTATTCAAAATCACCGGCATGCAGGGCGCGGTTGGCAAATGGCAGCAGCAGCGAGTTGGCCAGTCCAAAGCTGACCGAGATGGGGACGGCCAGCACGAAAATCGAACGCAGCACCCGGTTATTGAACAGGTAGTCAATCCCGGATTTCAGATCTCAAATACCACACCCACAGTGGTCTTCGCCGCTTCACTCATGCGGGGCATCTTCAGAAACAGCAGACAGCCAGCTGAGAACAGGTAAGAAACAGCATTCAGGTAAAAGGCATATTCAATCGGGTACTTTGCCGCAATCAGTCCCGATGCGGCAAAGCCGATGGCGGTGGAGCCAAAGGAGCTGACTGCCATCAGCGAATTAGCCGCCGCCAGCTCTTCATCAGGCGCCACCTCCGGCAGGAGGCTTTCCCAGGCCGGGTCAAAGAACTGCCCCACCGTGCAGGTCAAAATGACAATCACGTATAACCAGGCGATACCCTGCGGTACCAGCAACGGGATCAGGCAAACCAGCCCCGCCCGGATCAGGTCGGCAGTGATCATGATCTTGCGCCGGTCGTAGCGGTCTACAAACACCCCCGCCACCAGCCCCACCAGCAGGCTGGGCGCTGCCGTGGCCATCAGCATCAGACCCACGCTCCAGGCCGACCCGTTGGTTATACGGTAGACAAGAATGGAAGCAGCCAGCGAGGTCAGCGCACAGCCAATCGTTTCCACCAGCTGTCCCGTCCACATCAGGGTGAAATTGCGGTGGCGGAAGACAGAAAAGGGAGAAGCAGGTTTGGGGGAAAACGCCGCTGGCGCACTGGTCATTGCAAACCTCCGGGGTTTCTCTCAAGTTGGTCAAGCCTGCTTTGAAGGACAGAGAACCGCCCTGCCAGAAATCTGCAGATTCGATTTCTATCCCGGCTTCTCGTAAAATTATTCCTGGGTTCTGCCGAACCGCCATAGGACAACAATTTAAGATAACGGGGTATGAATGCCTCCCCATCCTTTATATACTGCTGGTAGAGCGCTAAAACCAGCAGCTGGCCAAAGCTGTAGGCATAGGTATAAAATGGGGATTGGTAGATGTGCGGAATGCTAAGCCATTCCCAGCCGAATTCATCCGGAACTTCTACAGCATCCTTGAACTGTTCGTCAAGCATGGTCAGGTAGCGTGCTGCCAGTTCTTCGCTGGTATTCCCTGCATCAATCAATTCATGAGCCTCCCTCTCAAAGATAGAAATGAAGGCTTGCCGCTGAACCGTGGCATAGGCGTTATCCAGCATGCTCATCAGCAGGTCCTGCTGCACGGATGGTTCAGTCTCTTCCTTCAGCAGGCGGTCGGTGACCAGCATTTCGGCAAATACCGAGGCGGTTTCTGCCAGGGGCAGGGAGGCGTGAAAGGTGTGCACGGAATGATCACAAGCCAGGATGGCGTGCACGGCATGTCCCAGTTCATGGGCGATCGTGGTGACATCACGGATTTGCCCGGTATAATTTGTAAGCACCCAGGGGATCAGCTTCGGGGTCACGCTGTAGCAGAAAGCGCCGCCGCGTTTTCCCGGTCGGATCTCTGCATCCAGGTGAGCACGGTCAAGCACCTTCCTGGCCGCCTGTTCCACTACAGGTGAGAACTGATGGAAGGTATCCAAAACCAGGTTGACAGCGCTGTCAAATTCGTACGTTTTTTCTGACCTGGCGATGGGCGCATAAATGTCGCAGCGCCTGAGCCGGTTCATCCCCAGCTTTCTGGCTTTATATTTAAAATACCTTTTGAATATCCCGGTGTTTTTGCGGCAAACCTCCAGAAGTGTATCGACAACAGCATCCGGCAGGTCATTGCTGAGATTACGCACAGCGATCGGGCTTTTATAATTGCGCAGATCAATCGCTTCAGCCCGTAAGTCCCGTACCAGGTAGGCGTATATTTGTGCCAGAACGGTTTTATTCTCACCGTATACCCGGTACAATTCCGAATAGGCAGCCAGACGCACTTCCGGTGATGGATTATGGAAATACTTGCTCAATCCATCACGGGTGAGCGCCTTTTCCTGGCCGTCAACAGTAAGGTGAAAGCTGAAGGCATTGGTGATAATTTCGTAAACCTGGACCAGGGCCTGGCTGCCCGTGAGGTCTTTGATGTTGATTATTTTCTCTTCCGGCTCGCTCAGGGTATGCGGCTTATACCGGCGCAGGGATTCAAGATAATACTTAAAATCCCCCGAAATTGCCAGGAATTTCCCCGCCTCCTCGTCGGAAAGCGCCTTAAACCACAGGCTGAAAAACATTAACCGGTTGAAAACCCCGGTTAGCAGTTGGTCAATCTTTCCCTGCAGGCTGAGCGTGGCAGGATTCTGGGTATCCTCTGCATAAGACAGGTAGGCAAAAGCACCCAGCCTGGAGCCAAGGTCATAAATACTTTCCTGGATTTTTAGCAGGTCAAGGAAGTCAGTCCCCGGGAGGTCCGGGGAAAGGTCATCCCGATGCTTTTCAAAATCCAGGACCAGGTTTTCCAGCTGCGATTGGGCAGTGTCAAGAGCCTGGGGCTGTTAAATGGAAGATCTTCCAGGCTCCAACGGGGATTATTGGATTCGGGCATCATTGTTTCTCTCTTTCTGCCAGGAGCAGTCTATAGTGTGTTAATCCTTTGGTTTTTATTTAATTGGTGCAGCTGTGCCTGCAGCCTGGAGTGAATTGCCATTCTGCAGGTTTGGATCATTCCTACCATTTAAGAAGATTTAACAACCTGCTGCCAGGGCTAAATAATATTCCAGCAGGATTGTTTGGAAACTTTATATTCATCTTAATTTTAGCATTCTGGTTCTGCAATTTATGTCAAATTGGAGACACACCGCATTGCTTTTCAAGGATTGATCAGGTTTTTAAACATTTTGCATGAGTGGACAAGCTTTCCATTAATAGTTTTGTGCATGGTCAATCCCGCCTTGCCGGATTTACCAAAAATATTGACCGGTATTCCATGCCAACATCTCTAAAACTTATCACCTGTTTCCAAGCCCGTCTGGAGCAGATTATTGGAAAACACCCGCCTTATGAGACAAGTCTTTCCAGCGCCTCATGGTCGCCTCAACCAATCCAGTTTCAATTATCTGGTAGAGTTTTTAACTGATTCCTGCCAGCTACGCCTGGTTGTCTTGTTTTATCGTTTGATCCTTCCGATAATTCTGAAATATCAGAGCCGCCTTTATCTCAGGTCAAAGGATCGGAATCAATCCTTTCCATTACTCCCGCTTGGTCTTTATGAATTGGATCAGTCCATTGGTTGAAGCATCATGAGTCATCACCATATCCGTATTCGCCAATTCCGGCAGAATTTTCTTGGCCAGCTGCTTGCCCAATTCCACGCCCATCTGGTCGAAAGAGTTGATCCCCCAGATCACCCCCTGTGAAAAGATCTTGTGCTCGTAAAGTGCGATCAAAGCGCCCAGCACTTCTGGGGTAAGCAACGGATAAAGGAACGAATTGGTCGGCCTGTTTCCGGGAAAAGTCTTTGCCGTTGCCAGTGTCTCCAATTGTGCACCAGAATATCCCTGGGCGGTCAGTTCCTCCCGGGCTTCCGTCTAACGTCTTGCCCTTCATCAGCGCCTCTGTCTGTGCCAGGTAATTGGAGAGCAGGATCGGGTGATGTTCGCCGAGCGGGTTATGGCTGTTAACCGCAGCCAGGAAATCACACGGGATCAACTGGGTGCCCTGGTGGATAAGCTGGTAGAAGGCATGTTGGCCGTTCGTGCCAGGTTGTCCCCAGATTACCGGGCCTGTTGAATAGTCAACCCACTCACCCTCCTTCGAGACACTCTTGCCGTTGCTTTCCATGTCTCCCTGCTGAAAGTAAGCCGGAAAATGGACCATGTACTGGTCGTACGGCAGGATCGCTTGGGAATGCGCCCCGAAGAAGTTGTTGTACCACACACCCAGCAGCGCCATGATCACCGGGATATTGCGTTCAAATGGCTCCGTGCGGAAATGCAGGTCAGCCTGGTGTGCCCCCTCCAGCAGTTCTTCAAAACGCTCCATCCCCAGGTACAGGGCAATCGATAGACCGATCGCAGACCAAAGAGAATAACGCCCGCCAACCCAATCCCAGAACTCAAACATATTCCGGGTATCAATTCCAAACTTGCTCACCGCCTCCGTGTTGGTTGACATGGCAGCAAAGTGCCTGGCAATGGCCTCCTCGTCTTTTGCAGCCGCCAGCAGCCATGCCCGCGCCGATAATGCATTGGTCATCGTTTCCTGGGTGGTAAAGGTCTTGGAGGCCACCAGGAACAGGCATGTCTCCGGGTTGACATTTTTCAGGGTTTCCACCAGATCTGTGCTGTCCACATTGGACACAAAATGGACGTTCAGATCCGGCCTGGCGTAGGGTTTTAATGCCTCGCATACCATCTTTGGACCCAGATCAGAACCGCCGATGCCGATATTGACGATATCGGTGATG